>JBMHCW010000117.1:0-50071 GCA_049889715.1 Akkermansiaceae bacterium
CGTTGATAGGAGATCTATTTGTCTGAAATCCGTAAAGATATCAAGAGTGAGAGTAAGCGGGAACGATTTAGCTAGAGTGGGGGCAGTTCCACGCCAATCTGCTCGAAGATCCCGCGTGGTGCGCCGCCGGGCACCGGGTCGGGATGGATTTCGCACAAGCCTTGATCATCGACCCGGTAGAAGAAGTAGTGCTCGGGAATGGTCACCCTGCGGTCTGTGGCCGCGTAGGCATCGAAGCCGGGAAACTCGAGCGTTGCGGTATGCGTGCCGCCTTGTCGCCACTTCACGCCGTAGCGATCATCTTCGCAAAGGATCGGCGGATCATTGTCATACCTCCAATCCGGAAATCCGCGATAGAGCGCGGTCAGAAAATCGAGGATCTCCGCTCTCTCCATCGTTTTGGTAGGCGTGATGAACTTGATGTCGGCGGAAAAACTGGCGCCGATTTTTTCTATGTCGTGCGTGCGCAATCCTTTCATGTAGAGCTGCAATTGAGGTGGCAGCTCGGACTCGTCTGCGATGACTCTTCCGGTCATCTCAGGCATCCCGTAGGTCGAGCAATCTTCCGGCGTGAGTCTCACCCCATTGCTTGAGGGACATGATGATGGGTTTGAGGGACTTGCCTTCCTTGGTGAGTTCGTATTCCACCCGCGGAGGAACCTCGGCGTAGACGATGCGGTTGATCAGTCCGCAGGCCTCGAGCTCGCGGAGTTGTTTGGTGAGCATGCGCTGGGTGACGCAACCGATGGCGCGCATTAATTCGCTGAAGCGCATTTTTCCATCGAGCAGGTAATAGAGCACGATGCCCTTCCACTTTCCGCCAATCAGTTCGAGGGTCGCTTCGACCGGACAGGCCGGGCGCGTGTAAGATGTATGCCGACGATTTCCCTTGTTGGTATCCATTGTGTAACTACTAGCTCAAATTGTGCCTACTTGTGTGAAACGAGAGTATCCCCTATACGATGGTTTGAAACCTAAAAAACGAACTACCCAGATTATCGAACCATGAAAGCCATGTTGATCAACTCCTATGGAGAGAACGCAGTTTTTGAAGCCGCTGACGTGGACACTCCTGAGGTTTGCCCGGGACATGTCCTGGTAAAGATCGCCGCTTCGAGCGTGAATACCGTCGACACCATGATTCGCCGGATGGGTCCCGAGCTCCCCTTGTCTCTGGAAACGCCCGCCATTTTTGGAATGGATTTTGCCGGAACGGTCGAAGCGGTGGGCGAAGGAGTTTCCGGATATGCCGTGGGCGACGAAGTCTACGGTTGCGCCGGAGGACTGGCCGACCTGCCAGGAACCTTGGCGGACTACCTGGTCGCCGATGCCGACTTGCTCGCGCACAAGCCGAAGAATCTCTCGATGAAGGAAGCAGCGGCTTTACCTCTGGTCGCGATTACGGCCTATGAAGGATTGGTGCGTGCCGGAACCAAGGCTGGGCAGAAAGTTCTCGTGCACGGTGGTTCCGGCGGAGTGGGGCACGTCGCCCTGCAGCTCGCGAAGCATTTTGGCGCGGACGTTTATTCTACCGGTGGCGGTGACAAACAGTTGGCCTTGATCGAAGAACTCGGAGCGACTCCTGTGAACTACAAAACAGAGAGCGTTGATGACTACGTCGAGAAGCATACCGGCGGCGCAGGCTTCGATGTCGTCTTCGATTCCGTAGGCGGAGCCAACATGGCGAATTCCTTTCAAGCGGCTGCGCTCAATGGCCAGATCGCCACCACGGTCGCGATGTGCGAGTTGGATCTGACCGTGGCTCACTTCAAAGGCCTGTCCCTGCATGTCGTTTTCATGCTCATTCCGATGCTGCACAATCATCGTCGTTCCGATCATGCCGACATCCTCAAAAGCCTGGCACGGATTTGTGAGGAAGGAGGGCTCAAGCCGATGCTTGATGAAGAGAACTTTTCCCTCGATCAAGTGGGCGAGGCCTACGCTCGTCTCGAAAGTGGAAAAGCGATGGGTAAGGTGGTCGTGGAGAATTAGAGAGAAGAACGGTCCATCCTATTCATGGAAAGGTCAGCCGATTGGTTGGCCTTTCTTTTTTTGAACGATAGATCGGCGGGGTAGATGACAGTAGAGAGAGCACGCCAGTTGCTGGCGAAATGATGGACCTTATGATTTGGAAGCGCAGCGGGATTTTTGCAGCGGGATGGATTTTGGGTGCTTTGGTGGGAATCGCTTCCGAGTTGCCGCCGCTCGAAAAGGCGAGGGAAGTGGGTCGCTTGAAGTCGGCATTCCTGGCTGACGCTTCGCCCGAGCAGGAAGTGGCTCCTACTTCCGGTCTTGCGGATTTTAAAACGCACATTGCGCCCTTGTTGCAAAAGACCTGTGTGGAATGTCACGGACCGGAGAAGGCGAAGGCCAAGTTCCGTGTTGATACTCTCGATCCGGATTTCTTGAAGGGTGGCGATGTCGATTGGTGGCTGGAGGTTCTCGATGTGTTGAGCAATGGCGAGATGCCGCCAGAGGATGCCGACGTGCAGTTGTCCGAGGAAGAACTCAGCAAGATCGTCGAGTGGTTGAATGACGAAATCCAAAAGGCGTCGACCGCGCGTCGCAACGAAGGCGGGCATTCGTCCTTCCGTCGCATGGCGCGCTACGAATACGGCTACGCTTTGCAGGATCTTCTCGGCCTGCCGTATTCGCTCGCGGGGACGTTGCCGCCGGAGACAGCCTCGGAAGACGGCTTCAAAAACAGCTCTGAGATGCTCCAGATGTCGGGGATGCAATTTGAGATCTATCGCGAGACCGGACTCAAGGCGCTCAAGCATGCCACCGTGATCGGCGAGCGACCCAAGATGGTGGTGTATCGTTTACCGGAAGATGACGGGGCGGGCTCTGCGATTGCGGAAAGCGATGCCGGCAATTTCCACGAGCTCAAGCAACAGGTGAAGAAAGGCCAGCCGCAGCCCAAAAGCGTCACGTTTGATCGCCGAAAGTCTTCAGTGAAGTTCAACCTGAGCAATCATCTTCCCGACGAAGGCATCATGCGGATCACTTTGCGTGCGGGTCGTACCACCGTGAACCCGGATGAGTTTGTCAGCCTGCGTTTGATCTTCAGTGCGCATACGAGTAATAACGCCAACTTCGCCCAGGTGATCACGGAGCGCGACGTGCAGGTCACGGCTTCGGTCGACAAGCCGGAGCTCATTCATTTCGACATTCCGCTCAGCGAGATCCAGCGCAATCCCTTCCGGAAGAATAAGACGAACTTTCCGCGACGTGATGAATTCCTCACCATCGAGTCGAGCATCACGACACGCGGCAAAGAGTCGCTTGAGGTGGTAATGGATGTCATCGAAGTGAGCGCGCCGCATTTCGATCAATGGCCGCCGCAGAGCCATCGGAAGATCTTTTTTGAGAGCAAGGAGAATGCGGACGAGCAAGAGTATGGACGTCAGGTGCTTGCGCGATTCATGGAGCGGGCGTGGCGTCGCCCGGTGACGGCGGAGGAAGTGGCGCCCTTCATGAAACTGTTCGCGACCTACCGTCCGGAGTTTTCCAGCTTTGAAGAGACGATGTTGGAAGTTCTCGCGACCGTGCTGGCGTCGCCGGAGTTTCTCTATCTCACCCAACGACAGTCCGAAGGCGAGTCCAAGGGAGCGCGAGGGATCACTGATGTCGAGTTGGCGAGCCGGCTCTCGTTTTTCCTCTGGTCGAGTATTCCCGATGAAGAACTGATGGGCCCCGCCAAGAAGGGAACGCTCAGCAAACCCGAGGTGCTCGATGCACAGGTCGAACGCATGTTGGCCGATCCGCGCGGGAAGCGTTTTGCGCAGAATTTTGTGCAGCAGTGGTTGGGTCTCGACGGGATGAACAGTGTGACGCATGTGAAGGATGCCGCGCTCATGGCTTCCATGAAGGAGGAGCCGGTCGCCTTCTTCAGAGAAGTGCTTGGTGAGAACAAGAGCGTGATGGACTTCCTTCATTCGGATTACGCCGTGGTCAACGAAAGCCTCGCACGTCACTACCGGATGAGAGATGTTTTCGGGCCGCACTTTCGCAAGGTCGCGATCAAACCGGAACTGAACCGCGGCGGCATTTTGACCAATGCCGCCATCCTCACCATGAATTCCGATGGGAAGGATTCGCACCCACTGAAACGCGGGATCTGGATGTTGGAACGCGTGCTGCACGATCCGCCACCACCTGCTCCGCCCAATGTCCCTGAGGTGGATCTGACCGATCCCCGTATCCTCCAAATGACTCTCAAAGAACGACTTGCCGACCATCGTAACAAGCCGGCCTGTATCTCCTGCCATGCCAAGATTGATCCCTGGGGGATTGCTTTCGAAAACTACGACGCGTTGGGTGCCTTCCGGACCAAAGTCAACAACAAGCCGGTCGATGCCACCTCGGCACTCTTCAACAAACAGGAGCTCGCCGGGATGGAGGGCTTGAAGAGATACCTTCTCGCCGATCGACAGGATCAGTTTGCGCGGGCCATGGTGCACAAGATGACCTCCTATGCCCTCGGACGACCACTGAACTTCAGCGATCATGCTGAGATCGACAAGCTGGTGGGGGAGTTTCGAAAAAGTGAAGATCGCCTCGGTGATTTGATACACTTGATCGTCAAGAGCAGTATCTTCCACTCGAAGTCATGATGTCGTCCAACGCCAGCTTGCTCAATCGACGGAGATTCCTGCACGGTGCCGGAGTTTCCCTGGCCCTACCGTGGTTTGAAACCTTTGCCGCGAGTGACTCCAAACGCGACACGACTCCGCGGCGTTTCGTGAGCATCTATCATCCCGATGGCGTGGGCCTGCCGGTCCGCGAAGATCCGGCGTGGAAGGATTGGAGCTGGTTTCCACGCGGTGGCGAGCGGGATTTTGAACTGACCAAAGTGCTCGATGTGCTCGAGCCCTTGCGTCAGGACATCACGATTTATTCCGGCCTTTCGCACCCCGCGGCGCGCACGGTGCACGGTCATTCCAATGCCGACCAATATCTCACTGGAGCTGCGACGGGTGGACACGGCGCCTACCAGAATACCGTTTCGGTCGATCAGGTTTACGCGGCCCATGCCGGCGACGAAACCCGTCATTCCTCGCTTGTCCTGTCGACCAATGGGGGTGTCGGTGGACCACGCGGTGCGCAGACCCAATCGTTCAATCGCCAAGGCCGTCCCATCCCGGCGATGAATAATCCCAAGCAGATTTTCGACATGCTTTTCGTGACCAGTGGTCGCGAAGCGGCGGCCAAGCTGGCGCGCAGCAAAAGCGCGCTCGACCTTCTCATCGCCAATACCCGCGCGCTGGGACGCAAGCTTTCCAAGCACGACCAGCAGACTCTCGAACAATACCTCGATGCCGTTCGCGATACCGAGGTGAAGTTGCAAAAGGCCCGTAAGTGGATCGACACGCCGGTGCCCAAAGTCGATACGAGCAATCTTACCCTCGACGCCGACCCGAAGGAAGCACGCCTCTATTTCGAGACGATGTATGAGTTGATTTATCTCTCCTTCCTCAGTGACTCCACTCGTGTGGCCACCTTCCAGCTCGGTCGTGAGAATGGTGGTGGTCATCACGATTTGCTTTCAAAAGCGGTCGGTCTGGGAAATGCCCACGGACTGACGCATGCCGTCAAGAAGCCGAAGGGTTGGGAGAACCTCGGCACCTACAATCGCTATCAAGCCGAGGAGTTCGGCCGCTTCATCAAGAAGCTCAAGGATACCAGGGAGCCGAACGGACAGGGCAACCTGCTGGATAACACCTTCGCCATGCACGGGTCGGCTTCGAGTAGTTTCCACCTCTCGCGCAACTATCCCATCATCTCTGCCGGCGGAAAAAACCTCGGTTTTGAAAACGGACGTTATCTCAAGTTTGGCAAAGGCAACGAAGACAACCAGGCCGGCGCCGGAATCGTCAGCGACAAAGGCTGGCGTAGCAAAGTGGAAGTTGAGGAGCTCCCGCTGTCGCATCTCTTCGTCACCATCTTGCAACGTCTCGGAGTCGAGACCGAGACCTTCGGCGGTTTCACCGGAGCGTTGGAGAGAGTGTAGGACGCCCTATGGATTCCTCCCTCGTGAATGCGCGGAGCACTTGCTTCTTGATTTGCATCTCACAACGCGGACTGATTGAACCCTCTTGGTGACAACTCATAGCCCTTCCCGGAAAAACAGAAGTGCAGGCACGGTCCTATTGCTCGCTTCTCTGGCGATGGTTGCAACTCTTCCCGGCCGGACGGTGGGACTGGGATTAATTACCGAACAGCTTTTGGCTGATTTAGCGATGACGCGCTCATCCTATGCCCAGCTGAATCTTTGGGCGACTTTCATCGGGGCTCTCTTTATTTTTGCAACGGGTCCGGCGCTTGATCGCAGTATCCGTTGGACGACCGCGGCAGTGCTGGCTGGACTCTCAGGGACCGTGTTCTGGCTCGCCAATCTTCCCGGACCGGGATTGCTTCTACCCGTGTTGATCTTAACCAGGGGATTGGGGCAAAGCAGCCTTTCCCTGAGCGCGGTCGCCATCGTCGGAAAATCGTTTCGCAAGAAAATGAGCACAGCGATGGGAATCTTTGCCGTGGCAACGAGCCTTCTCTTTGTTGCTGCCATTCCGTCGGTGGACTCTATATTGGGCCAACTGGGATGGAGGAAAGTTTGGGTGATTCTGGCCGCGGTGATTTTGGTCATTAGCTTGCTGGTGGCATTCTTGATTCGTGATCCACAGGCGCAGGAAAGCCGTGTAGAAGATGAGGTCTCTCCAACAGGCCTCTCGTTCCGCGAAGCTCTCCGGTCGCCCGCCTTTTGGGCCCTTACAATTGGCATTGGAATCTACTACTTCGCATTCACCGGCATCACGCTCTTCAGCGAATCATTGGTAGTCTCCTTGGACTTTAGCAAGAACCTCCGGAACGTGTTCCTGGCGATCATGATGGCCTCCGGGCTGGTCAGCAACTTGATCTGTGGCTGGCTTGTGCAGAGGATTTCGGTGCTCAACATTTTCGGGGGATCGATGATCATCTTTGCCGCATGCCTCATTGGATTCACTTTGGCCTCGGGGTCGATTGGGTTGATCTACATCGTTGCCGCGGCATTGGGCGTCGGTAGCGGAGCTGTCACCGTGATCTTCTTTGCCGGGTTCGCGGATCTTTTTGGTAAACGTCACCTTGGTAAGATCCAAGGCGTGGCCCAAGCAATGACCGTGGCCACCTCGGGAACCGGCCCCCTGTTTTTTGCGTGGAGTTTCGAGTCTTCAGGCTCCTATTCCTCCGTCTTCTTTACACTTGCCCCCTTCGCACTGCTCGTCGGTATCTGGACCTTGTGCCAACAGAGAGCGGAGATGACAACCACCTGATTGTATCGGGCAACCAGAGTCCATCGCTTGTTGATGGGTTGGGAATATTCTCGACCTCACCGGCTTCCGCACCCATTTCACCCCAGTTGGCCCTGAAGGGCTTTTGAATCGTTTGTGATGCGATTGGCCGTTTCCACATCGATGAGCCGTCTACGGACAAGAGTGGCCAGTGATCTTTCCAAGGTGATCACCCCCGATGAAGGTCGCTACGAGCGAGTCAGTTACCCAGTCCGATCTGGAATTGCCAAAGAGTATTTTCGAATGACTATTCCTCCACCATTCGTGGAGTGAGTTTTTTGGATCCACCTAAAGTGATCGGCATCACTTGGCTTGTGGCGAGGAATTTGGGTGGCTACGATCCTCCATTCAAACCATGAAGCCTACCTGTTTCTTCCATCGATCGCTGATTGCTTTAGCCATTTTGGTTTCTCCTCTGACGGCGCGGAAGCCGAACGTCATCATCATCTTTACCGATGATCAGGGGACCATCGACATGAATTGTTATGGAGCGAAAGATCTGGTCACGCCGCAGATGGATGGTCTGGCGAAGCGAGGAGTGCGCTTCACTCAGTTTTATTCTGCGGCGCCGGTTTGTTCACCGTCGCGAGTGGGCTTGTTAACCGGAAGGACGCCGCAGCATGGCGGGCTGATTGGTAACGTGGGATTGGAGGCTGAGGGAATGCCGTCGAGTCAGATCACGATTGCCGAGGAGTTGAAGAAGGCAGGCTACGCCACGGCGCATATCGGGAAGTGGCATCTGGGACATCACAAAGAAACGGTCCCGAATGGCCAGGGTTTTGACTACTCCTTCGGCCACCTCGTGGGGTGTATCGACAACTACTCGCACTTCTTCTACTGGAGCGGGCCGAACAAGCATGACCTCTGGCGGAATGGCAAACGGGTTTTCCACAATGGCGAGTTCTTCCCGGAGCTCATGGTGAAGGAGGCGGGGCAGTTCATCGACCAAAACAAGGAGAAGCCCTTCTTCATCTACTTCGCGCTCAACACGCCGCACTATCCCTATCAGGGAACGCCCGAATGGCTGGAGCGCTACAAAGACCTCCCGTATCCCCGCAATCTCTACGCGGCCTTTCTTTCGACGACCGATGACTACATCGGCCAACTCTTGAAGAAAGTGGACGATGCTGGATTGACGAAGGACACCATTGTCATCTTCCAATCCGATCATGGGGCTTCCGAAGAAGTGCGTGCTCACAATGGGGGAGGAAACGCCGGGCCGCATCGGGGCGCGAAGTTCAGTTTGTATGAAGGCGGTATTCGCGTGCCCGCCATCATTTCCTGGCCGGGGAAACTTCCTGAAAACGTGACCCGCGATCAGGTGGCCACGGGTTGCGATTGGTATCCCACCTTGATGGAGTTGTGCGAAGTGCAGCCCTCCGGTCACAAGCTGGACGGCAAGAGCCTGCTTCCGGTGATCAAGTCAGCCGAAGCGCCCACGGCGCATGAGGTCTTCCATTGGAAGTCCGGTAAGGCCACCGCAGTGCGGGAAGGGCAGTGGAAGTTGGTGATCAACGGAAAGAAGGTGGAACTTTTCGATCTCCCGAACGACCTCGGTGAAGCCAACAACCTTGCGAAAAAGCATCCCGAAGTCGTCGAGCGTCTCCAGAAGAAAAGCCGGGACTACTGGCAGAGTCTTGCCAAGAAGTGATCGAAGCAGGGATCAGAAATCCCAGCTGGCCTGGTAATCGCGTGTCAGCGGTTGATTCAGCAGAGTGGCCCGGACCATATCAATCGGGATGGATCCCATCTTCAAGACGGCATCGTGAAAGTCGCGGGGTGACATTGTTCCTTTGCCGACAGTCTGCTTGTAGAGAGCTCTCAGTTGTAAACCACCAATCATGTATCCGCACTGATAGAGCGGAGAATAGGCGTCGCCGATGTAACGTCGAACCTCGCTGCGTGCTCCGGATTCCTCCAAGCCGACTTCTTCGACGAGGAAGGTAACCATCTCTTCGGGGTTCATTTCTCCGAGGTGAAACTTCAAGGAAACAATGATCCTTGCGCAGCGGTGGGCCCGCCAGAAGAGCATGCCGATCCGTTCCTCCGGTGTGCGTGGGTAGCCTAGTTCATAGAGGAGCATTTCCCAGTGCAGTGCCCAGCCTTCGACGTAGAAGGGCGTGTTGAAAATCGTACGATGGGTTGAGTAGCGATTGGCCATGAACTTCTGCAAGTGATGTCCGGGAATCAGTTCATGAGGAATGACCGCTCGCGTAAAATGTCGGTTGTTGCCACGCAGGCTCATCAGTTTTTTCTCAACCCTCATGTCATGGGTGGGGTAGGCGATCCCGATGGCCTGCCCGAAGTAGACGGCATATGGGAGCGTCTCCTGTTGGTGTTTCCCCAACATTCTGAGATACCACGTTTCGGCGCACAAGCCGGGGACGCTTACGAGTTTTCTATCGTCGAGGAAGGCCATCGCATCCTTGGCAATCTCATTCGCCAGTTCGTCTTGTTGCCCGGGAGGGACGAAGTCGTCTTTTACTTTTTCAAGGGCTTTGCGCCAGTCCTTGCCCAACCCCATTTCGGCGGCGGCCTTCTCCATCTCGGCCCGGCACCAGGCGAATTCCCGTTCGCCAATGGCCAGTAGTTCCGCCGGAGAATAGGCCAACATTTCCACGGCCAGATCGTTGGCCAGCGCTTCTGCTCCAATGGGGTCTCCGATCAAGGGAGACTTTTCGCCCTCCACTTCACCGTTTCCCAAATCCCTCAACTTCTTTCGGTACGAATCTAGGTTCCTTGCCACTTCCGCATAAGGTTGCTTCATCCACCAGGAGAACTGCGGATCAAACCCAGCATAGAACTTATACCAGATGTCCAGTTTTCCCTTCAGATCTCCTACGACCCTTTCCGCCTGCCGGGCCATGACTGCGGTTGTGACGAGTTTCTCTTCGCCCGCCTCAAGTGAGACTCTTTCCTTGAGCTTCGCGGTGGCTTCTTTGATCTGCACCAACTTCGTGACAGCTTTGCGCTCTTCAATGGGATCGCGTTTTCGATATCCCTCATAGAGATCCAACACGTCATCCTTGAAGTTGATGAAGGCTTCAATCTCGGCGAGCTTCTTTCGATTCGTTTCCAGTGTTTTTCGCCGATATTCTAGCTGATGCCGCATTAAGATATAGTCGACACGGCCTGCTTGCGGCAGTTTGTCAAACTCCACTTTCTGCAGAGATTCCGTCCACTTATCGTAGAATTTTTTCAACCGATCCTCATGAGCTTGAGAAAGAACCCGCTTCCCATAAAAGCGCGTGAGTTCGGAGCGATCAGTTTCGTAGCGCTGGATGAACGCAGCGACCGAAGACAAGTGCTCCTTATTGGTCCTTTCCTTGTCCTTTCCGAATATCGTCCAGGTAAACGCAGCTGTGAGCCCGAGCATCGCAGCACAGAGGGTAGACAATCGTTTCATGGTCTCCGAGACTCACTCGGACGGCATCACCTGTCGACCCTCTGTTGTTGCTTTCTTTTTCGTCGCATGTCGTCGAATGGCGATAGAGAAAGCGGCCTTGATTCGTTGAATTACCCTGATGCGTTTCGGACTTTTTTGGCTCTCTCTGGTTTTGGCGGGGGAGGTTTCCGCGAAAGAGCCCTTCGAGGGATTTCTGGAGACGCATTGTGTGCGGTGCCATGGGGCGAAGAAGTCGAAGGGCGACTTGCAGCTTGATGAGCTTTCGAGGGACTTCAAGTCAGGCCTTGATGGATCGGCTTGGGCGGAAGTTGTGGAGAAAATCAATGCTGGGGAGATGCCACCCGAGGAGGAAGAGCAGCCGACGGAGACTGAGATTGCGGCGGTCATCGGACAACTTGATGCGAAGATCCGGGAAGGTCGGGCGGCGAGAATGGCAGCTCGGCCATCGGTGGCGCACTACCGGCTGAGCCGGAAGGAATATCAGAATACGGTCTATGATTTGCTGGGCGTGCGCTATGATCCGACCAAGCCCGGCGAGTTGAATGAGGACACGCGATGGCATGGCTTCGAGCGGATTGGCTCACAGCTCTCGCTCTCGCCGTCGCACGTGGAGCGCTACTACAAAGCTGCCGAAACAGTCTTGGCCCGGGCCTTTCCGGAGAAGCCGGTGGAAGCGCGCAAGGTGCGAAAGACGGCGGCCGAGATCCGCTATGGCGGCGGCAAGCAACAGCAGGCCTATCTGGACCGCTTCGGGATCAAGCGACCGCTCCGGGCCCTCATCTTTCCAGGGCGAGTGCAACAGGGACTTTCGTCTCATTGGTTTGGTCGCACGGGCCCCGAGCACAGCGGACTGTATCGGGCGAGAATTCAGGCCAGCGGTATTCGCCCGCCGGGAGGACAGACCGCGCACTTGAGGATCGGGAAGCGAACGGGAGAGGAAACCAACGAGGGATTGATCGAGTTGGATATCCTCGCGCCGGAGGACAAGCCGGAGGTCTACGAATTTGAAGTCTTTCTGGAAATGCCGGCCCAGTTGCATCTCAACGCGGTGGCAACCGATATCATCGATCGGCAGAAAGGGGGCCACTATCGCAATGCGCTGGGAAGCCCGAACTACATGTTCACTCATTCCAGTGAGACCCACCTGCTCAATCCGACCGCGCCGATGATGTTCGACGACGAGGGGAACGGGATTTACTCGATGGTTCTGCTTGATTGGATCGAGTGGGAAGGGCCGCTGGTCAGTGAAGAGGAGAAGGCGACCCGAGAAGGTCTTCTTCCGCCTGCCGGGGCGACGCCGGGAATCGTCGCTGGACACTTGCAACGATTCGCGACCCGGGCGTGGCGCCGGCCGGTATCGGCGGAGGAATTACAGCCCTATCTGAAGGCGTATCAATCGGAGCGGGAGGCGGGCGAGGAGATGGAGCCGGCCTTTCAAGTTGCGCTGCTCGGGGTGCTGACTTCGCGACACTTCACTTATCTGGTCGAAGGAGACGTGAATCCCCGTGAGCGCTTGAACGACTTTGAACTGGCGTCGCGCTTGTCGTATTTCCTGTGGAGTTCAATGCCTGACGAGTCGTTGATGAAGGCGGCGCGTGAGGGCCGGTTGGCCGGCGATGGGTTGGCGGCCGAGGTTGAGCGGATGTTGGGCGACGAGAAGATCGATCGGTTCATGGATGACTTCCCGCGTCAGTGGCTTCAGTTGCATCGGCTGGGGATGTTTCCTCCGGACCGCAAGTTGTATCCGAAGTATGATGTCTGGCTCGAAGCGAGCATGCGGGAGGAAGTGGGGCATTATTTCCGCGAAGTGTTTGCGAACAACCTCTCGCTCGATTCCTTTCTTGATTCGGATTGGACCATGGCCAACCCGCGGCTGAGTGAGTTTTACGGATTGCCGGCTTCTCAAGAACCGGGGTTCCAGCGGGTTGCTTTGCCGAACGGGCATCATCGTGGAGGACTCCTCACGATGGGTGGGATTTTGAGTCTGACTTCGGATGGCACGCGGCATCGGCCGGTGCATCGCGGCGTATGGGTGAGCGAGGCCATCTTCGGGAAGACTCCGCCGCCGCCGCCCGCTAACGTTGATCCCATTGAGCCCAATCCGCCGGATAGTCCCAAGGCCACGATTCGTCAGAAGATCGAAGCTCATGCCAGTGATCCCAACTGCGCGGCCTGCCATCGTGGCATTGATCCGCTCGGGCTGGCTTTTGAACAATTTGATGCCATCGGGGCCTGGCGGACCCATGAACGCGTCGACAAGGGAACGGGAGAGGATCCCGCCGTTGATCCCAGCGGGAAGATGCCCGACGGGCGGAGCTTCGCCGATGCCGGTCAGTTCAAAGCCCTTTTGCTCAATGATCGCGAGAAGTTCCTGCAAGCCTTTGTGGAACACCTTTGCACCTATTCCTTGCGGCGGGTTCTTAACGTCGATGATCGCGATGATATCCGCGCGATTGTCGAGCAAGCCAAGCAGCAGGACTATCGCCTCAAGGACATCATTCGCACCGTGGCCTTGTCCGACCTCCTCAAAAAACGTTAGATTCTCCATCCCATGAGCAATATCCAGACCCACTCCTGGCTCATCGACCGTCGGCACATGCTGCGCGGTCTCGGCAGTATGATCGCCCTCCCGATGTTGAACTGCATGGTCAGGGCGGAATCGAAAGCGCCGGCGAGTCCGCGCCGCAGCGCCTTCATTTACCTGCCCAATGGAGTGAACACGCTCGATTATCAAATCACGGCACCGGGTGAAGATTATGCCTTTTCCCGTTCGCTCAAGCCGCTTGAGAAGCATCGAGGAGTGATCACTCCGATCAGTGGATTGCATCATCCGGGTGGATTGGGGCACCATCACAACTGCCAGAAGATCTGGCTGACTGGCGGCAAGCTTGGGCCGACCGACCGCAATACCATTTCAGTCGATCAACAAATGGCGGAGGTGACATCGCCGCACACCCGCTTCCACTCACTCGAAATTGCCAACCGCGGGGAGTCCCTGGCTTGGACGGCCGACGGGATCCGCCTTCCGGGAATGAGTCGGTGCCGTGAAATTTTTGCTTACCTTTTCGAGGAGCCCAAAAACGGCACCGAGGCCCAGCGTCGAGCACTACGACGCAAGGGAAGTGTGCTCGATTCCAATCTGGACGAAGTCCGTTCGCTTGAAAAGAAGATGGGGAAAGAGGACAAGGGCCGCTTGGACCAATATCTGACCTCGGTTCGCGAAACCGAGATCCGCACCCAGCGGGCCGATGCCTGGCTTGATGTTCCCCGTCCCGAGATCGCCGAAGTCGATCGCAAGCGCACGGACCGTGATGTTCCACAAACCCAGGCCGGTGAGTATTACCGGACGATTTATGATCTCATGGTGCTGGCGTTTCAGACCGATGCCACTCGTGTGGCGACCTTCAGTAGCGGGATGGAAGGACAAGGGCTGCCCATTCCCGAGCTGGGAATTTCGCAGACCCGTCATGAGCTCAGTCACCACAATGGCGATCCCGGCCACATGGAAAAGCTGACTCAAAGTGATATCTTTGCCGTCGAACAGTTTGGGTATTTCCTGACTCGTCTGGCTGAAACCAAGGACCTCTCTGGCAAGCCGTTGCTCGACAATACCATGACCCTTTTCGGAAGCGGGATGGCCTATGGCCACAGTCACGGAAATGCCAATCTGCCGCTTGTGTTGGCGGGCGGCGCGGGTTGCGGATTCAAGCACGGCCGTCATCTCGATCTCAACCAGGGTCACTTCGATGGCTACAAGCTCGATGACCACAAGTCTCATTATCGTCTCTGTGGTCGCCCCGCGAACAGTGAGGCCCACATGAGCAACCTTCTCCTGACCATGGTGCAAAAGATGGGCGTGGAGACCGAGCGCTTTGGCGACAGCAATCGCACTCTTGATTTGGGATGAGGCGAGTTTTGCAGGGTCTTCTCTTCTTGTTCCTCTTGGCGACGGCCAAGAGCGAGGAAGCCGTTCGCCCCACGCCCGGGACTTTTGCGCCGCTTGAGAAAGCCAAGTCGTATCGCGGTGAGCTCGTCTTTGTTGATCACGTCAATCGTCGCGGAAGCCTACGCCTGCATGTTGACGGACATTTCGAGGAAGGACCACTGCACCACTTTGCGATGCTTCCTTATGGCGTGATCCGATACCGGGGAGCGCCGGCCGCCTTGCAGGATATTCCGCTTGGCACCGTTCTCTACGGGAATTTCTTTTTACCTCCCGATCCCAAGGCGTCCTTGGTTCCCGTGGTGGGAGGAAAAGGAGGTGCGACGCGAAAACCTGAGAACTATGCCATTCTTCTTGAAGATGGTCCGAGCCTTTGTTTGCGCGAAGGCAAGGCCTGGAAGCTCAAGGAAGTGGAGATCAAGGATGGCCGTGGTTTGCTGGTTGCGACTTTGGACCGCAAGGATGGCGGAGACGGCTTGGGCGGAGAGCACAAGATTACGGTCGACGGTTCGACGCGCATCTGGCGGGGCAAGGAGCTGATTTCGCTGGGTGACTTGGTCGCCGAGGGAGTGTGGCCGTCGGGAGGGAAGAAGCCCATGAACGGTCAAGCCATTCAGCTCGGTCTGACTTGGCATCCCAAGTATCTCTACCAACAGTTCCATGCGGCTGATCTTTGGCTTGATGAAGCGTCGATCAAGCGGGTGACAGAACAACAACGGCAGAAGCATCTCCGTCATGTGCGCCATCGTTGGATGCCTGCGAGAGTGATTGCTCTTGAACATGACAAGTTTGGAAAGGGCATCGTGACCGCCACCTTGTTTGGTGGAATGGATCCAGACCTCTACGCCGACTTCAAACCGAACACCGGCGCCAAGATGGCGGCGGCCGAAGAGACTTTACGAACCTGGTGGCAGGATCACGACGGCATGGACGGGCGAATCATTGCGGTCGAAAAGAAAGAGGGAACCCCGGTCTTCGGAGACAGCGGGATCACGATTCGTTTTCAAGTTCCTCTGCTCCTCGAAGGATTCCGTCCCGGTCGCATTGTCCGCATCCGCGCCCAAGGTTGGCCCAACGTCAAACCGCCATCGGAAGAACGAGTGAAGAGAATGGAAGACCGCTGGCCGGGCACAGAAGTATTTGAAAGATAGGTTTGTTTGAAAGAGACCATGGCCCCAAGCGAAGCTTCTTGCTACCGATTGTGGTGATTCTGTTGTTCTGGGTGGTTTTCGCGATTGATGAGGATTGTGCCTTCTACGGCCTTTGCACGATCGGGTTCTTTCTCTTTGGGAAGTTTTGCATGAAGCAATACCGGGCTTCCAAGTAGAGGCGTGAGGTCTTAGTTTGCCCACACCGATGGATTGTCCTCTGAACCCCAGCTTTCAGTCACTGGTGTGCGAGGCGGCAGGTGCTTCGTCGGTTGAAGTTGAGGAAGTGATTCAGGAGCTTTGGAGTGGTTATGGTCAGATTCTGCGCCTTCGACTTGAAGGCGGCCGGGTTGGTTCAGTGATTGCCAAGCAAATCAGGATGGAGTCTGCGGGACGTCATCCCCGGGGCTGGAATTCCAGCCTCTCCCACGAGCGGAAACTGAAATCCTATCAGGTGGAAACGACCTGGTATCGTTCGTGGAGTGATCATTGCGGAGGAGAGATTCGTATTCCGGATTTTTTGGCCTTTGGTCAGGAGAAGGGAGAGATTCTTCTCCTCCTCGAAGACCTAGACGCCGCCGGGTTTCCCGTCCGTTTGAATTCGGTCTCAACCGCGCAGCTCAGGAGTTGTTTGGATTGGTTGGCGAATTTTCATGCGGCCTTTCTTGGGACTGAACCCGAGGGACTTTGGGAGACCGGAACCTACTGGCATCTGGCCACCCGAAGCGAAGAGCTGGCGGCTTTGGACGACCGTCGGTTGAAAGAGGCTGCTCCGGTGATCGATGAGACCCTTTCGGGAGCGCGTTTCCAAACTATCGTGCACGGGGATGCCAAGCTGGCAAACTTCTGCTTTCCGGAATCGGGTGACGGAGTGGCGGCCGTTGATTTCCAGTATGTCGGTGGTGGTTGCGGGATGAAGGATGTCGCTTACTTCATCGGATCGTGTCTCGATGAATCGGAGTGCGAGCGGCAGGAGGAGGCACTTCTCAATGGCTATTTCGAAACCTTCGGAGAGGCCTTGGCTTCGAAACATCCTTCGGTTGATGCGGCGGCGGTGGAATCGGAGTGGCGGGATCTTTTCCCGGTGGCGTGGACCGATTTCCATCGTTTCCTGAAGGGTTGGAGTCCCGGACACTGGAAGATTCATTCATATAGCGAACGTCTTGCTCGCGAAGTTCTGGCGAACCTCTAAGCTGTCATTCATGCAGCTCGGCACGGATCAGTTTTTCGAATTAGAATCTCTCGCGATCAAGGCTGCGAAGGAGGCCGGGGGGATGATCCGGTCGAAGACCGCGAGCGAGCATCAGGTATTGCAGAAGGAAGGAGGAAGTTCGCTCGCATCCCAGGTTGTCACCGAGGTCGACCTCGAGAGCCAAGGGATGATTCTGGAGGTGCTGGAGGATTCACTGGGCCAGTTTGAATTGGGGCTTTTGACCGAGGAAAGTCCGGACGATTCGAGCCGGCTGGTGAGGGATTATTTTTGGTGTATCGATCCCCTCGACGGAACGCTCGCGTTTACCAAAGGGACAGCCGGCTATGCGGTGGTGATTGCTTTGGTGGGAAGGGATGGTGTGCCCCGGATCGGAGTGGTTTATGATCCGGTGACCGACACGCTGTATCATGCGGTCCGGGGGCAAGGCGCCCGCAAGAATGGCGACCCGTGGGTGCCAGGCCAAGGAGAAGCCGGTGCTCCGCTCACCTTGATGATCGACAATAGCTTTATTGAAACGGCGGCGGCTCCGGCGTTTCGAGATCGACTTGAGGCTGTCGCGATTGCCCAGGGTTGCGGGGGCTATCGCATTCTTGATCATGCCGGGGCCGTGCTGAATGCCTGCCAGGTGGTGGACGAGGCTCCGGCGCTTTATTTTAAATTTCCCAAGCCAACGCCGGGCGGAGGCTCATTGTGGGACTTTGCGGCCACCACTTGTTTTTTCAACGAACTTGGTTTGCCGGTGAGTGACGTCGAAGGCAATCCCCTGCGTCTTAACCCGGAAGGAAGCACCTTCATGAATCACTGCGGTGTGCTTTATGCCTCTGATCCTGCGCTTGTTTCATCGGTGGCGGCTCTCCGGGGCTGAAGGAATTGTCCTGACAAAGCTTCGGAATCGAGTTGGTATTCTTTGAATGCGCACCCGAATTTATCTTCCTCTGGCCATCCTTTTGGTTGTTTCCGTGATCGTAGTCGTTGTCAGCTGGCCTGAGAAAGAAGACGAGCCACAGACCTGGAGCAAAAAGGGAGCCTGGTATAAAGGGAATACCCACACCCATTCTCTCTGGAGCGACGGAAATGACTTTCCCGACATGATTGTCGATTGGTACAAGGAGAGGGGGTATCACTTCCTGGCCTTGTCCGATCACAACATTCTCAGCCGGGGTGAGAAGTGGATGAAGGTGAACGATGTTGAGAAGCGCCGAAAAGTCGGCAAGACGGGAACCTTGGACAAATACCTCGAGCGGTTCGGCGAAGAGTGGGTTGAGCTCCGGGGTGCGGAAGGCGAGCGGGAGGTTCGATTGAAGACGCTGGAGGAGATTCGCCCGCGCTTTGAAGAAGAAGGCCGATTCCTGCTTGTCGAAGCCGAGGAGATCACGGATCGCTTCAAACAATTTCAGGTGCACATCAATGCCATCAATCTCGGAGAAGTGATTGAGCCACAGCATGGAGATTCCGTGGTGGAGACGATGCGAAATAATTTGAAGGCGGTGAAGGAACAGTCAGAGCGCTTGGGTCGTCCCATCATGACCCATCTCAACCACCCCAATTTCCATTGGTCGGTGACGCCGCAGCAATTGGCCGAAGTGGTTGAGGAGCAGTTCTTCGAAGTCTACAACGGACATCCCGGCATCAATCATCTGGGCGACGATGAGCATCCGGGTGATGAAGCGATTTGGGACATCGCCAATACCCTTCGAATTTTGGTTCACAATGCACCGCCGCTATATGGAGTGGCGACCGACGATTCCCACTATTATCACGGAGGCAATGTTTCGCCGGGCCGCGGGTGGGTCATGGTTTGGTCCGAAGAACTTGAGGCTGACAGTTTGGTGGTGGCGATGCAGCGGGGGGAGTTCTATGCCTCGTCCGGAGTCGAGTTGAAGAGCATCGATTATGACCGGGAGCAGCCTAAGATAGAGTTGGAGGTCATCGGAGCGAAAGGCGTGACTTACGAGACCAAGTTTATCGGCACGCGCATGAAGACGCCGGAGAAGACCGGAGAGGTGTTTGCGACCGTGACCGGAACGAGGGCCGAGTATCAGCTGGAGGGGGATGAACTCTATGTCCGGGCAGTCGTGAATTCATCGCGAGACCACCCGAATCCTTCCTACAAGGATCAATGCGAGCAGGCGTGGACCCAGCCGGTGGGTTGGGAACGGCACCTTGATGGCCCCGGACAAACTACTCGGTGAGTTTTTGCAGACTGTAACATGGCCTCCTTCATCGGGTGGCTGAATACCGGGATCAATGGAATCGATGATACTTATCGGCCGATGATCGGTAATCTTGGGTGATGTCGAATCCCATGGTCCTTCTACTGATTCTTGCCTTTGGTTTCCAAGTTGGGTTGGCCCAACCCGTGGCTTGGTCCCTCGATCTTGAAGCAAAGGGGGCGGACAAACTGGTTTGGGAGAGCGAGCCCGGGACGACCTATAATCTATGGTTTTCTGATCATCTGGCTGAGCCCTTTCTTCATGTCGAGGGTTACCCCAAAGAGGGAAACGGCGAGCCGATGGAACATCTGTTCAATGCGGGAACACGCGGCTTCTTTCGGATCGACACTGCGCCAACCGGATTTGCTTTCATCCCGCAGGGTTCGTTTGAGATGGGAGATTCCTTCAATGAAGGAAACAGCGGGGAGCGTCCGGTGCACACCGTCTTTGTCAGCTCCTTCTACATGGAGACCAAGGAGGTGACGGTCAGGAAGTGGAACGAGGTCAGGGACTGGGGCCGCGAGAATGGTTATCATGATCTACCCCGCGAATTCGGGAAGGACGAGGATCACGCCGTGCATTCGATTTTTTGGCAGGATGCGATGAAGTGGTGTAATGCCAGGAGTGAAATGGAGGGACTGACCCCATGTTACTATGCTGATTTTGACCTCACCTTGGTTCACCGTGATGATTGGTTGACGGTCTATCATGAGAAAGTCGATTGGGAGGCGAATGGGTATCGTCTGCCGACCGAGGCTCAATGGGAGAAGGCGGCCCGGGGTGGATTGCAGGGGAAGCGTTTTCCCAATGGGGATACCATCGGTCATCAGTGGGCCAACTACTACAGCGACCGTCGTTTCTTCTATGATGGCAGTCTGACATTTGGCTGGCATCCGGACAGCACTCAGAGGGATGTTCCATACACCGTTCCGTCCGGGAGTCTTTTGCCCAACAATTACGGGCTCTATGACATGTCGGGAGGAATGTGGGAGTGGTGTTGGGATGCCTTTGATGATGACTATTATGGCGAATCGGATGTCGTGGATCCGAAGGGGCCCTATAAGGTTTGGAAGTCCAAGGTGGCGCGGGGCGGATCATGGACGAAGTATGCTTTTGAAGGGCGATGTGCCTATCGTCGGAGAGCTTGGTATAACTCTTCCGGTGTTCCCATAGGTTTGAACGATGATAGCAATTGGGATAATCAAAACGACTACGGCTTCCGGGTCGTTCGCCGCCCATGATGATCAATGTGAGTAAATCTGGATGCAGGGATCAGGCTGTGTCTGACATCTCGATGGCCCAGGGAGCAAGGCTCGATAGATGGTGGAAGGGGCCTGAATATCAATCGTCCTCCATCGGAATGCCAGAAGTCGAGATTGATGAAATTGATGATGCACACAGGGCTGTTTCAGGTAGCCTAAAGGCGATGGCTCATCTCGTCGCCCTCCCTCTCATGGCCGCCTGTTTTACCCAGGTCGGCCGGGCAGAACTTGTGAAATGGTCTCTCGATATTGAAGAAAATGAGCCGGGGAAACTGGTCTGGGAGACCGAGCCCGGTAAGACTTACAACCTTTGGTTTTCGAACACCCTGGCTGACCCGTTTCTTCATGTAGAGGGTTATCCCAAGGAGGGGACGGGTGAACCGATGGAGCATGAGTTTGTTGTCGGAACGAGGGGATTTTTTCGGATCGATGCTGCACCGGTAGGGTTTGCTTTGATCCCTCAAGGCACCTTTGAGATGGGAGACCCTTTTCGGCAGGGGAACAGCGGGGAGCTTCCTGTGCATACGGTCTATGTCAGTTCGTTTTACATGGAGACCAGGGAAGTGACGGTCAAGCAGTGGAACGAGGTCAGGGACTGGGGCCGCGAGAATGGTTATCATGATCTGGATCGTGAATTCGGGAAGAACGAGGATCACGCCGTGCATTCGATTTTTTGGCAGGATGCGATGAAGTGGTGTAATGCCAGGAGTGAAATGGAGGGGCTGACTCCATGTTATTATGCTGACTTTGACCTCACCTTGGTTCACCGTGATGATTGGTTGACGGTCTATCATGAGAAGGTCAATTGGGAGGCGAACGGATATCGTCTGCCGACAGAAGCGGAGTGGGAGAAGGCGGCTCGAGGAGGGTTGAAGGGAAAACGTTTTCCCAACGGTGACACTCTCGGTCATCTTTGGGCCAACTACTACAGTGATCGCCGTTTCTTCTACGACACCAGTCTGACGTTTGGATGGCATCCCGCCAGCAGTCAGGCTGATGTGCCCTACACGGTTCCGACTGGCAGTCTTTTGCCCAATCAGTACGGACTTTACGATATGTCGGGAGGAGTTTGGGAATGGTGTTGGGACGCGTTCAAAGATGACTATTACGCAGAATCCGAGCTGGTTGATCCCAAAGGGCCCTACAAGGTCTGGGAATCGAAAGTTCTTCGTGGTGGTTCATGGACCAAGAATGCCTTTGAAGCGAGATGCTCGAATCGTCGGAGAGGGTGGTTGATCGCGGATTCGGATATCCACGAATACTCGGAGGTGAATGTTTGGCGTGACCTCAATGACCAGGGTTTTCGAGTTGTTCGTCGCCCATGAATGATCAATTGCGATCATCCGGGCGTATCATTCATCATGCAGGTGTTCGCTATTTGGAAAATCGACGGTCTGTCGAGCCGATGGATGTCTCAGTGGTTTTCGCTGGCTCTATTGTTGTTTCTTGTTCTTCCCGTGATGGCCGGAGCAGATGGCACCGCAGTCATCAAGGGGACGAGTGGCACGGGAAGAACCTTGTTGGAGCTTCACACCAGCGACATTGGAGCCGGTGTGAAGTATGTGAAGTTTACGATCGATGGAAAGAGCTACGAGTTTGACGTCAGGAAAGAGAAAGAGACCTACGGCTATGTCATCCACGATCACAAGAGCGAGGTTTTCACCGTTGTCGTCGACAACACCAAGATTGATTTTCGCTTCTGGCTGATTCCGGGGACCAAGAAGATCACTGAACAAAGGGGAACTTCCGAGAAGTGGAAGTTCTTTGCCTACGTTGAAGCCACAGATCCAAGACAGTTCACTGAAGCGACCCGGAATCATCCGATGTCGCCGCGGATCTACCTCGCCTGCACGATGGACTACAGCTTGTGAGGTCGGCTACTTTCAGCCTTCGCTCAAAGATGGAGGTGCAGTGGTGGGATCGGTGTCGGCTTGATAGTCGACTCCCTCCAGACCGAAGCCGAAGAGCTTGAGGAACTCCTGTTGATAGCCGGCGAAGTCGGTCAAGTCGTCGATCGTTTCGGTGGAAACCTTGTCCCACGCCGCTGCCACGGCGGCCTGGATGTCTTCTTCCATTTCCCAGTCGTCGACGCGGATCCGGCCTTGATCGTCAACGGCCACCTGATCGGCATACAGACGGTCGGCGAAGAGCCGTTGCATTTGTTCGATGCAACCTTCGTGCGTGCCCTTGGCCTTCATTTCCTTGTAAAGAACGGAGATGTATAGAGGCACGACGGGAATGGCCGAGCTCGCCTGGGTGACGAGGGCCTTGTTGACTGAGACGTAAGCAGAACCGCCGAGGTTCTCTGCCAGAGACGATTGAAGGCGGGCGCAGGAGGCTTCGACATCTTTCTTGGCCATACCGATGGTACCATCGGTGTAAATTGGCCAGGTGAGTTCCGGTCCGATGTAGGAGTAAGCGACCGTTTTGACGCCATCCGCGAGCACGTCGGCTTCGGCGAGGGCCTTGATCCAGAGCTCCCAGTCTTCGCCGCCCATCACCTTCACGGTGTGGGCGATTTCCTCTTCGGTGGCGGCGCCGATGGTCACTTCTTCGACCTCTCCCTTGTCGGTATTGAGGGTCTTGTTGGTGTAGTCACCGCCGGTAGTTTTGAGGACGGATTTGAAAACTTCGCCGCTGTCGGGATCAGTACGACGAGGTGAAGCCAGGCTGTAAACGACGAGGTCGACCTTGCCGCCCATTTCGTTTTTGATGATCTCGATGGCCTGGCTTTTGAGTTCGTGGGAGAAAGCATCGCCATTGAGGCTCTTGGCGAACAGTCCTTCGGCGTGGGCGGCCTTTTCAAAGGCAGCGGTGTTATACCATCCGGCGCTGCCCGGGCGCTTTTCGCTGCCGGGTTTCTCGAAAAAGAGCCCAAGGGTTTTGGCTCCCGAAGCAAAGGCCGGGACAATCCGTGAGGCCAATCCGTATCCGGCGGAAGCGCCGATCACGAGCACGCTCTTGGGGCCGTTTTCGATCGGGCCCTTGGATTTGACGTAATCAATTTGTTCCTGCACATGAGCCGCACATCCATCGGGGTGTGAGGTGGTACAGATAAAGCCGCGAATTTTTGGTTGGATGATCATGGTTTGCTTGTACGGGCGTATTCTCCCGTCTCTGCCATGAAATCCAAGCCCAACCTCCCGGTTTTGTCCGGAAGGGTTGATCAGGCACGCGGTCTTAACCGCGGTGGTTCCTAAAAATAGGGGCCGTAGAAGGGATGGTAGGCCCCGTACCAGCGGTAGGACATGTCACCTTGCATCTCGGCGGCCATGCGGCGATCGCGGGCGATGTTGCGCTGTGTGGCGAGCTGCTGGTACTTCTGGTATTCGTCTTCGCCTCCCACGTAGGCTACTCCTTGCTTTTCGTCTTTGTAGGCGTAGAAAATTTTGCCTTCGTGTTTCCCACGCTGGATCTTGTAGTCGGGCAACTGGTCGTAAATGGCCTGCTGTTTGGCATTCTCGGGTGTTCTGATCTTGAATCCGGCGGCCGAAAGGGTGGATTCAGTCGAGGCGGCTCTTTTGGCGGCGCAACTGGTCAGGACAGCGGCGACCGGGCCGAGTAGCAATGTGACGAGGAGGAGGCGAATGAACATGGCGGAGTGATACCGAATGCGATCCGGATGGCAATCTTCCGGGTGACGAAGCTGGAAGCTGACTCAAATCCAGAAACCATGTCGATCAATGAAGTGATCTCGTGACCTTTGTTAGAAAAGAAACATTTTTGTAACCAATCGGATTGGTCAGCCGTAGGGCTGGAAACGGATCGTTGTTTCCTAATTGTTCAATCATCGGCTGACGGTGGAATGGGCGGTGGGAAGCGGTGGATTCCCGTCCTTTTTCCCATGAAATCCCAACTTCGTTTCTTTGCCGGCAACCGGCCGGTTTTCTCGTCTTTTGTTCAGTCGATCCGGATCTTGTTCGCAGTCGTGGCGGTGACCTTGGGGGGCCGGTCCATGGCCCAGACTCCGGCGATTTCTTTTTCGATGGGCTTCTCATCAGAGACGGTGGGAGTTGGAAGTTGTGCTGAGCTGACCTTCCAGATCCAGAATGCCGATCAGGTTCCGGTGGATCAGCTGGCTTTCGCTCTGAATTTCCCCGATGGGATTGCGCTGGCTCATCCGGCGGGGATGTCGAATGACTGTGGAGGCGTCTTCGGGATTTCCAACGAAGGGAGGACTGTTTTCCTGACCGGAGGGATGGTCGAGGGAGGAACGACCTGCCAGGCATCGGTTGGTCTGATCCTGCAAGAGGCGGGGCCCTTCGAATTGACGACCAGCAATTTGACGTTCACGGGAGGAAACGTGGGAGGAGCAAGCGCGAGTTTGGGGGTGCCGGTTGATGGTCCTTCCCTCGGGTTCTCCAAACGATTTCTACCCGGACCCATCTCCCTTGGGGGGCAAGCGAGATTGGTTTATACCATCCAGAACCAGTCCGATGCCGATGCGGTTGGCATTGCTTTTGATGACGACCTTTCGCCCGGACTTGTGGTGGCTCCCGATCCCGGTATTGAGAATGGCTGTGAGAATTCGAGCCTCACCGCCATCGCCGGTTCTCAGCAAATCGTCTTGAGCGGCGGGACTCTGGCGGCGGGGGAGACATGCACGATTTCCCTCGATGTGGTCGGGCTGACTGCTGGAAGCAACTTTAGCAAGTCGGGAGAAATTTCTTCCAGCTTTCCGGGTGAAGAGGCCGTCACGTCGGGCCGGGCTTGTGCGGTCCTCGAAGTGATCGCCCCTGAGGACCTCGCGAACATTTCCTTCAGCAAGAGCTTCCTGCAGGACTCGATGACCCCGGGAGGAACCGGACTTCTCGAGTTTACCATCACCAACAACAGCGCGACCGAGGCCTTCTCCGGGATTGAGTTTCAAGATGACCTTGGAGCGATGCTGCCGGGGGCCGTGGCGGTGGATCTTCCTTTGGCTGGCGGGTATTTTCTTCAGGCGGACTTCGAGGGAACCGGTGGTTTCTTGCTAGGGCCAACTTGGGATTATCTGGACCGACTGCAGAATGAAAACGGTCGAAGCGACAACTATCCGGTGGATGACGAAGGCGTTGATTGGAACGAAGCGGACTTTGACACCGCGACCTCTTCTGTGGGGCCGTGGTCATCGGGCAATGCTCCCTTGCAAGGCGGGGAGGTGGATGCCTTTCCTCCGGGAACACCGTCGGTTCTCGGCGGGATTGACGCAGCGCCCAATGGTCAGAATCTGGTGACGACCTACTTGTTCCGCCAGGAGTTCGATCTCGATCGGGCGCAATCGGAGATTACGGATTGGTTAGTTGATTATGTGTTCGATGACGGAGCGATCATCTATGTCAACGGTGTGGAGATCTTTCGCTCTCCGAGCATGCCCCTTGGCCCGGTCTCGCCATTGACTCTTTCCGGATTGGGAGAGGAGACGGGGAGAACCTCCAGTCCGGTTGATCTTTCGGGTCTCTTGGTGGAAGGAACCAACACCATTGCGGTGGAACTGCACCAGACATCGCTGGAGAGTAGTGATGCCGGATTCTTTTTGGATCTCCTTCCGGCGAGCATCTCCCCAACGGCCGGGTTTTCGTACGCCGATGATACTTTTGATGGAACGAACGATGCGGGCTTTTCAGATGGGTCGCTTGATCAAGCGGGAGGTTTTGCCGGGGGTGGATTGACGGTCATCACGGGAGGGAAGGGTTTTTTCTCCTTTCTCAATCCGCCCAGCTCGGGTGGTTGGTCGCGAACCTTCACGGTGGATGAAGCCGGCGTGATTCCGGTGAGTTTCCGCTATCGCATGGTTTTCGACTCAACCTATGAGGATGACGAATTGTCGCGGGCCTTGTTTGAGCTTGATGGGGTTCGATACGGAAACGGACCCAACAACTCGCTTGCGGAATTTGTGGGAGGAACCGGTGCGGATCAGGACACGGGATGGCAGACGTTTTCGGCCGACATTTTTCTCACCGAAGGTGAGCACACCATCTTGCTTGGGGTTTTCAACAGCAAGTCATCGCAGGCGACCGAATTGACCCAAGTGTGGTTTGACGACATCGAGATTGGAACAGCGCCGACTCCGGCGGAGATTTGTGGGGAGGGATCGCAAATTGTCGGCAGCGATGTTCTCGAATTCACGGGCGGGCAACTGGCTCCCGGCCAATCCTGCTCGTTCCGGGTGGGCATTCAGGTTCCGGTCACGGCGGTATCCGGCGAGTATTTGAATGTCACCAGCTTGATTTCCACGACGGTCGGCCAGGAGACGTTGGTCGGACTGCCGGCGGCTGATGACTTGTTGGTTGAGACCATCCCCCCTCAGTTCACCGCTTCGTTTGAACCGGAAGGGGTGGCCGTGGGTGGCGTCTCGAGATTGACCTTCACCATCGACAACAGGGAGAGCTTTCTTGAAGCCGCTGATCTTTCCTTCACCAACACCTTGCCTGAAGGGCTGGTGATTGCCGAAGTTCCCGGGATCTCGACAACGTGTGGGGGAGTGGTCACGGCGGTGCCGGGAGGAACCACGATTGATTTCGCAGAAGGGGCGGTCCCGTCCGGTGACATTTGCACGGTCGCGGTAAATGTCGTGGGAGAGAGCTTGGGTGACTTTGTCAACACCAGCGGAGTTCTGACGTCTTCTCTGGGGCAAAGCGGAGCTGCAACGGCTGAGCTCGTCGTGAATCCTCCGCCCGGATTTTTCATGGAGTTTGTGCCGGCATCCATTGATGCCGGTCAGCTTTCGACCTTGATTTTCACGATCGACAACTCCGCCTCAAATGTTCCGGCTGACAATGTCACGTTCGTTCACGAACTTCCCGAAGGCTTGGTAGTGGCGAGCCCTTCCAATCCTGTTTCGACCTGTGAAGGAGGCATTCTTTCTGCAGTTCCTTTGTCGGACCTTATCACCTTTACGGGAGGGTCGGTGCCGGCAGGAGTGATCTGTACGGTCAGAGTCAATGTGACCGGACGTGAGGGAGGGTCTTTCCTTAATGTCAGCGGGGAGTTGAGCAGCTCATTGGGAGAGAGCGGATTTGCCAGCGACACCTTGGATGTCCGTGCCGTCGTTTCGGTTGGCCTGACGGCCAGCCGGTCTCGCGATTCGGTGGTGGCAGGATCCGGTCCGGACAACCTGATCCTTGCGCTCACCGTGAGAAATGATGGGCCGTCATCGGCCACGGGCATCGAGATTCCGCTGGAAATGTTCGCTCCGGAAGGAGTCGGTTGGCGGGTGAACGAGACCGGGGGCACCTACAACATCGATTCGTGGTCCATTCCGATTCTGGCTGCAGGTCAATCCGAGACCCTGACATACACAATTACGGTCGAACGCAATGCCCCGACAGGATTGGGGGGCATTCGTCTTTCGGGCCGTCTTGATGCCGTGGACCAACCGGATCTTGATGCTTCCGACGATGCCGCCTCGGCGTCAGCCGACATTGTCTCGGTGGTTGATATTACCCTACAGATGGCAGAGTCGGCCGAACCGGTGATTGCCGCCTCTGGTCCGTCCAACTTGGTTTACACCGTCACGGCGACCAATTCGGGTCCGTCTGACGCGGCCGGCGTTTCGGTGAGAGAAATCCTGAACCTTCCTCCAGGAGTGATTATTGAATCGGTCGTTCCAAGTGTGGGAGACTTTGAACCCTCGGTTGATCCCAATGGCGGGCTTTGGACCTTCAATCTTCCGGTCGGAGAGTTGGAGACCCTTGACATCAATCTCACCGTGACAGGAGAGGCACCCGATGAGAGCGTGATTTCCAGCTCCGCTGCTCTCGAAGAACTTTCTGGGCTCGACTCCAACCCAGCCAACAACTCGGCCGTTGAGGAGACATCGGTTCTGGCCGGGGTCGATCTGGTGGTCACGACTGAAGTCTCGGATGAGGTGGTGGTGGCAGGATCTGGAATGGAGAATCTGACTTATACCGTGTCGGTGACGAACAACGGGCCCTTGGTTGCGACCGGAGTGGAGCTGACGTCCAATCTTCTCTTTGGTGACGGCGTGGAAGTTCATTCGGTCACGCCCGGTGCAGGGGTATTTGATGATCCGGTTTGGTCCATCGAGACCTTGCCGGTGGGTGCCACGGAAACTTTGACCTTTGTGGTTACTGTCCGTTCTTCGGCTGCGGAGGCTGCCCCGGGCTTTGAGGGGACAACGGCAGTGACGGCGGTGGATCAAACCCAGATTGCCCTTGGAGACGAGGGCGATTCATCTTCGAGTGACATTACCCGCGAGATCGATCTGGTGCTATCAGCGGATGAATCCAGGGATCCGGTTCTTGCTGGCTTCGATTTGCCCGGCAACCTGCTGCACAGCTTCACCCTGAGTAACTCCGGGCCCAGTGATGCCAGTGGAGTGGAGATTGATCTCAGTGGATTGGTCCCTGAAGGCGCTGTTGTGGAATCGCTCACTCCCGCTCCGGGAACCAGCATCGATGATCAGACCTGGAGTGTCGGCAGTCTTGCGTCCGGACAGTCGGTCGCCTTGGTCTATACCTTCGGTGTTCCTGCCGAAGTCATCGGAGGGCTCGACTTGATTGCGAGCAATGCCGTTGTGGCAAATGCGAACGAACTTCTTCTCAATCCGGAAGATGATTCCTCGGGTATCGCCACCAGCGTGGTCAGCCCGTCCAGTGCGGGCATCGAAGCGGGAGCGATCGCATTGGATCTGCAGACCGGGCTCTTCAAGCAAACCTTGAAGGTGACGAATGGCAATCCGGTCGACCTTCCGGCCTTCCGGATTCTGGTGAGCGGTCTTCCAGAAGGAGTTTCGGTGCACAACGCCCAGGGAGCGGCCGACGGCCAATCGTTCCTCCTCTACAATCAGGTGCTCGCAGCGGGAGAGAGCGTGGATTTGGTCGTCGAGTTTTTCCAGGCCGATGCCAGCGGAGGATTCGAGGCGCAGTTTGAGATCCAATTGGTGGATGCGGTTGAGGTCGACACGGCTGTTGCCGGAGTCGAAGTGGACCGATGCGAAGTGCTGGACAATGGCGATGTTCTCATCGAATTCGCGGCTGAGATGGGCGCCCTTTATACGGTGCAATACAGCGAAGACGGCGAGGCCTGGATCAATGTCGTGCCCGATGTCCTGGCGGGCGGCACCAGAGTCCAGTGGATCGACAATGGTCCGCCTAAAACCGCTTCCCATCCCGCAGGAGAGAAACGCCGTTTCTACCGTCTCTTCAATAAGGAGACTGCCGAATAACCCCTTTTCAAGATCATGAAGCTGACCCATTGCCTCACTATTTCCACTCTTTGTATCCTTCCGGCCAGCTCCGGAGATGATGTTTCCTCTTCGGCCAAGGGAGGACTGGATCCGGACTCCTCCGCAAAGGATGCTCCGAAAGGAGTGCTTGATCCGGTCCTGCCAGCTCCGGACAGGCAAGCGCGTTGGAGTCTGGGGACCGGACTGTCGTTGCGTAACATCGGCTCGGTGCGTTTTGATACCGCTGCCTCCAGTCTGACGGTGCCAAGGCTCTTCGGGATGAGTTCCTTCACACCGCCTCCCGGGATCGGACCGGAAACCGGCTTGGTGGCGAGAAACTACGATGATGGCTTCGTGAATCCCGGACCAAGAGCGGGGGCCACCGGGCGAACCACCGATTACGGCTATGACGAGCAACGTCAGATCGAAGGAAGCGACCTGGTATTCTCGGCCACCGGAGGTGAACGGAGAGTGGTGACGGATGCCCTGTCGAGCTCAACCACTGGCTGGGACGATGACCGGGAGTGGGAAATTTCGCCCTACCTGAGCCTGAGTCGTCTGACGGATTATGGGAACGGCTGGAGCGTGGGGCCTTCCTTTCATTTCAGTTTTACCAATGTTGATGGCCGGCAGGGAAATCTCAGTACGCTTGCAGCCAGCGAACGTCTCGACGTCTACGATGTCAGAGCGATTGATCGCTTTGATTCCACGGGCCTGAGATTGCCCAACGCCCCATACGTGGGATCTCCCGGGGCAATAGCTCCTCTCTTGCCCATCGAGCCATTCGATCGGGCTTTTGAAGATACGCTGGCGAGTTCGGATCTCGCAATCTTCAGTGATTCGATCAATGAGTCCTTAGACGTGAATCTCTTCGGGCTCTCGGTGGGTGGCGAAGCGTTTTACCAGCCGGACAACGGGCGATTTCTGGCTGGAGTCGGGGCCGGAGTGGTGGTCAACTTTGCGGATTGGGAGGCCAACCGGAGCGACCGTTTGATTCAGGTCACCAATGGCGGGGCTCCCGTTGAGATCGATGCCATCTCCTTCCGAAATTCTGGAACCGATGTGCTTGTCGGGCTCTATCTTGAAGCGGTCTTGCGCTATCAGATCAACCAGGATTGGTCGGTAGAAGCCAATGCCCGCTATGACTGGAACGAGTCTCTACGAAACTCAGTGGGAGGCAGCGACTTCGATGTCGACCTGAGCGGGCTGACCTTGGGAGTGGGAGCGCGGTATCACTTTTAAGTGAACTACTGACCAACATTGAGGATCTCGGCGCGGACGAAAACCATGATTTTTCGGGAGCCGTTGGTGAAGCCTTTATCATCCTTCGGAGATTGCGCGGCAATCATGCAGGGTTGGCCATCCACGAGGATGACACCTGTTCTCATCTTCAGAACGTAGAACACGGGCATTTCAATGGGACCGGCTGCGCCTGCTCTTTTTTCAGAACCCCAATTGATGGTGTCAACGTGGTAGACGATGGTGGGTGATAGCCGGAGTTCGACCACCTTTCCGTTGGAGTCGATATGAGCTTCGACCTCAAGAGTCGAGCCGGTGTTTTTGGTGTCGAATGAGCTGGGAGTTGGAGGCGATCCCCACGGGGTATCAGGTGGGGGAGTGGCGCCATTGACGCGTTCGGGAACACGGCCCGGGTTGTACTCGGTCGGGTAAGTGAGTTCGGCAATCGATTCAACGGTGGCACTTTGTCCAGGAAGGGCGGTCAGGCACAAGGTTTCGAGGATTCCGGCTTCGCCTTTCTCGATCAGTTTGGCGCATTCAGCCCGGAGGTTTGTGTCGTTGGCCGAGGTCCGGGGCTTGGCCATCAGGCTGGTGTAGGTGGGCTGAGGCATTTCGATGAACTCGGCCTGGATGCGGATCATCCGCGGCGTGTGCTTCTGATCGCCGTCTCCCTCGAAGGGGTTTGATTCCTGCGAACGAGTGAAGACGGTTGCGAGAAGGCTGAAGGCAATCGTGAGAAGGAGAATGGTAGATTTCATGGCGGGCAATTGGGAGGGCTTAGAGTTCGACGGTGATGATGTCGGCGCGCACAAAGAACATGACCTTTCGGGAGCTGTCGGTGAGGCCTTGTTCGTTTTGAGGAGACAAAGTTGAGGCGAGGTGGGTTTGACCATCAACCACGGTGAGACCGGTTTTGGTGGTCAGTACATAGAAGAGGGGCGTCGTTTTCTCGACCTTGGCTTCGCCGGCTTGCCAGGTGCTCCAGACCTTGGTGTCGGCGTGGTAAACAATGTTGGGAGTGAGACGCATCTCGACGATTTTGTTCGAGGGATCGATTTGAGCTTCGACCTCAAAGGTGGAGCCGACGTTTCGGGTATCGAAGGCCGACGGTGTCGGAGGGGTTCCCAGGATCTTCGGGATTCTGGCAAGGGCTGGTTGTTGCCCTCCCGGAAGGGAGTTGAATAATTCAGGTTCAGTTGGATAGATGACTTCCCGGATTGATTCGATGGTGGAACCTTGCCCTGGAAGAGTGACTACCGAGAACGTTTCAGCGATACGGGCTTTCTTGTCTTCAATCAGCTTGGCGCACTTGGCCCGGAGATCGGCATTGTTGGTACCTGTTCTGGGCTGGGCCACCAATTGAGTGTAAGTGCTTTGCGGCATCTCGATGAATTCCGCCAGCACTCGGATCATTCGGGGAGAAGAGTTATCCGGACCATCGTCGGCGAAGGGATCCTGCTGGGAGTGAGTGGCAATCGTGGTCGAAAGGAACGGAAGCAAGATAAGAGAGAGCCATTTCAGATTCATCAGTCCTTTGACGGAATGATGAATGTTTTCATTCGTCGAGATTTAAGATGTGTCTTGAGAGGTATCAAAAAAGCGATGCCGTCATCGACAGCACCGCTTTTGAGAGATTTTGATAGCGGGCAGGATGCCCACCTTCGTGATTAAAGACCGAACTCCTTGAGTTTGGGTTCGATGGCTTCAGCCCAAATTTCGTAGCCCTTTTCGTTGAGGTGAAGAAGGTCGGGCATGATCTCCTTGGGAAGGGTGCCGTCTTCGGCGAGGAACTTGTCGGAGATGTCGAGGTAGTGGATGCGCTTTCCGTTGTGGAGTTTGGAGATGCGCTCGTTGATGGCGACGTTGAGCTTGCGGAGTTTGTCATCGGCTTTGGCTCCACGCGGAAAGACACCGAGGAGAAGGATCTTGGCGTTGGGGCAGCGGGCTCGGAGGGTTGAGACGATGCGTTGGATGCCGTCGGCGGTTTCGGAGGGATCCTGCTGCGAGTGACCGGTGTTGTTGGTGCCGATCATGACGACCGCGGCTTTTGCTCCACGCTGCTTCTTGAGGTTGCCATTGTTCAAACGCCAGATGACTTGCTCGGTGCGGTCGCCGGAAATGCCGAGGTTGAGGGCTTTGCGTTTGCCGTAGTATTTTTCCCAAATGCCTTTTCCTTTGCCTCCCCATCCCTGGGTGATGGAGTCGCCAATGAAAATCAGGTCATGGGTTCCGGAATTGGCCTGCTTGTTCATGGCCTGATGACGCTTCATCTTCCAGCTATCCTTCTTGGGTGGCGCAGGCAGGACGGCGGAGTGGGCGCGATATTTGACTCGGGTTTTCTCGAGCTCGTTCTTGAGCATGGCCAGAGTGGAAGCGTACTCGGGATCCTTGTGAACGGACTTCAGTTCGTTTGGATCCTTCTTGAGATCGAAGAGCTGGTATTCCTGGGTCTTGGGAACCCAGAAGAGCTTCATGTCTTCGGTGCGGATGCCATCGTGGGCGGCGACGCGGTGGGTCGATTCCCCGTAGTAGGTGTAGTAGACGGAATCGCGCCAGCCTTCGGGCTTCTTTCCTGATTCCTTAAAGAGCGGGACGAGCGATTTGCCCTGCATGTCTTCGGGGATCTTGGCGCCGGCGAGATCGAGGAAGGTGGGGGCGTAGTCGATGTTCTGGATGAGGGCCTTGGAAACCGAGCCGGGCTTGATCTGTCCCGGCCAGCGAACGACGAAAGGCATCATGAAGGATTCCTCAAACATCCAGCGCTTGTCATACCATCCGTGTTCGCCGAGATAGAAGCCTTGGTCGGAGGAATAGATCACGATGGTGTTTTCGGCGAGGCCGGTGGCGTCGAGGTGGTCGAGGATTTTGGCGATGCCTTCATCCATGGAGCGGATGACGCGGAGGTAGTCCTTGATGTAGCGTTGATACTTCCACTTGGTGATGGCTTTCTTGTCGAGCTTGCCGGCCTTCATGTCTTCGATGAACTTCTGGTTTTCATCGTTGTAGGCGGCGAAGTGGATCTTCTTGTCTTCTTCGGAAAGGCGTTGGTATTCGCCGTTTCTGAGACCGCTCATGAAGTGTTCGGGGAAGGGGTTCTTGCCTTCGAACTTCATGTCCCATCCCCAATACATGTGATCGTAGATCCCCATGGCGTGCTCGCCGAGAACGGAAGAGCGGTTGGCATAGTCATCGAAAAGGGTGGGAGGCTCGGGCAGGTCCATGCCGTCGAAAAGATCGAGGTGGCGGAAGGCGGGTGACCAGTTGCGGTGGGGAGCCTTGAACTGAACCATGGCCATGAAGGGCTTTTTGGAATTGGTCGCTTCTTTCAGCCAAGCCATCCCTTTCTCGGTCACGAGGTCATTGCAGTGTCCCTGGAAACGCTTCCTCGTATTGTCCATCTGGATGAAGTCGGGGTTGTAATAGGATCCCTGACCGGGAAGGATTTCCCAGTAGTCGAATCCGATGGGATTGGAGTGGAGGTGCCACTTGCCGATCATCGCGGTGGTGTAGCCGGCCTGACGGAGGAGGTCGGGGAAGGTCTGCTGGAGGCCATCAAAGTACGATGAGTTGTTGTCGATGAATCCGTTGAGGTGGGAATGTTTCCCGGTGAGAATGTTGGCGCGGGAGGGGCCGCAGATTCCGTTGGCGCAAAAGGAGAGGTCGAAGCGCATGCCTTCCTTGGCGATGCGGTCGATGCCGGGCGTGGGCGAGATTTCATCGAAGAGCCCACCGGGGTAACACGAGATGGCGTTGGGGGCGTGATCGTCCGAGAACAGGAAGAGAATATTGGGTCGATCGGCGGCCTGAAGGCCAAGGGTCAGACCAAGGAAAAGAGGAATGATTCTGCGAAGGAGCATGGGAGGGAGATTGGCGCGATTCAGGTGTCTCGCCAAGGAGGAAGATGGGTGATGTGCGACAATTCCGAGGACTCGCTGGACTTGTGAGAGAGACTACTGTGACCCGAAGGATTGAAGGAAGCTGATCAGGTTCGCAAGGTCTTGATGGGTGAGGCCGGCTTCGAGTCCTTCCGGCATCAGGGAGAGTTTGCTATCAGTCAGGGACTTGATGTCGCGTCGGGCGAGCTGTCGGTCCGAACCGTCGAGAAGGCGGATGGTGAGATGATTTGGAGTCTCTGAGAGGATTCGTCCATAAAGTGAGGATCCATCATTGAGGCTGATGGTGTAGCCCAGGTAATTGGGATCGACGGATTGGTTGGGGTCGAGAATGGAAGTGAAGAGTCCCTCCTTGCGGCGGTCGGTGATCGCTCGAAGGTCCGGGCCGTTGAGGGCCTGACCATTTGCCGGAAGATGGCAGACGGAGCAACGTTGACCAAAGATGGTTTTCCCTTTTTCCGGGCTACCCTTGAGTTTGAGAGCGGGTCGGAAGGAATTGAGGTGTTCTTTTCTTTTGGTGGTCTGGGTTTGATTGAATACGCGCCCGGCGGTTTTGCGAATGTTGGGATCTTTGTGGGTGAGGAGTTGTTGCTTTCGAGTGTGGTCGAAGTCGCCTTGTAAGATCCGGCCCTTTTCCAGGGCACTCAAGGTCGCAAGTGTCCAAGGCTTTCGTTGAAGCAAGGTATCAATGATCTCCCTGCGGGTGGCAGGCGGGTAGGTCGGCCAGGACTTGAAAAGAAGGGACGGAAGTTCATTGCTTCCGATTCGGGTCAGCGATTCCAGCGAGGCTTTTCTGAGGATCGGGGAGAAAGGCAGCTTGAGGAAGGAGATGAGGGTATTCTGGTCTTCGACCAGTTGCTCTTTTTGCCTTCCCAGCAAGCGCGCGGTGTCCGCCCGTTGCTGTTCATGGACCAGTTCTTCGAGATAGAGTTCCCGGGCTGTGTTGATCATTCCTTCAAGTGGAACAATATCCTCGGGATAGCGATCCAGCCAAGAGGCCAGGTTGCGAAGTCTACCGAGAGGAAAAGGGTCAGTTTTGCGGTCTCTTTCAATCGCCCTGAAGTGAGCGAGGATCAGTTCACGGGTTGATGGGCTGTGTTTCCCCGGCGTGCGAATAAGATCATGGAGAAGGTATTCGTGGGAAACGACAGCTGCAGCGAATTGGTCTGTGGTGGCGAGAGCGGAGTTGAAGACAACGGCACGGATGAACTTGTCGTCGAAGTGCAGATTGCCGTAGCGAATGAGGGCTTCGCTGGCCTTTTGATCTCTTGAGGTGCCGAGGGAACAAGCGGCTTGCAGTCGAATGGAGGGATCCGGATCCTTGAGCATTTGGATGGCATTCTCGACGAGAAGCGGGGACTCGTTCCAGCGAGATTCAGTGAGCTTGAGGGCATACTGGCGAATCCGGGGATGTGAATCAGAGAGTGCCAGGCGAAGGAGGTCGTGATGAAGACGGCCAATACCCTCGAGGACACAAAGCGCATGAAGGCGGGCCTGAGGGAAGTCATGGCTTTGTGTCATTTCGACAAGAAGGTCGGTGACAAAGACCGCTTTGCGTTCGACCAGAAGTCGGTGGGCGAGATCACGGATGATCCCATTTGGATTGGCGAGGGACTTGACCAATTCTTCAGAGTTGGCTTTGGCGAGATCAGGCATCTTGCGGAGAGGCGCCTTCTCGGGAACGACACGATAGATGCGACCGGAGTGTTCTCCCTTTCGTTCATGGGGTTTCATTTCGGCCTTTCCTTCCTTGGGAAGCCAGTCGGGATGCTCGATCATGTAACGATACATATCGACTACCCAAAGGGCTCCGTCCGGTCCGGTGCGGGTCATGACGGGACGACACCATCGATCTTCAGAGGCGAAGAAGTCGGGTTCGCCTTCGGATTCGGTGCGTTCGGCGGAGAAGCTGTAGCCATCATGTTTGAGCGTAACTCGCTGAACGAGATTGTGGAATGGTTCGCAGATGAAGGCATGGATGGCGTCGTCGCTGAAGAGCAGGTTGTCGCGATAGATCATCGGCGAGCACGCACTCGTGAAGCGACCGGAGTTGTTGAAACTGTGGAACCTTTTTTGTGGTTTGGAAGCAGCGAAGACGCGGGCGTTTTGGGGGCGAAGTTGGTTGCGGGGATCAGGCGAAGGATAGTCCGGGTTGCGGCCGAGGTAGCGCTGCTCAATGACATAGTGCCAGATGGGAAAGCTGTTTTGCACACCGAATGAGTTTCCCCAGTCGTCCCGAGTGCGACCGAATTGGGAAGGTCCGGAGAGCGGCTCCATGAGTCCTTGGTCGGGTTGGATGCGGAAATCGAAGCTGCCGAGTTTGAAGGTCTTCCCGGATGTCGGTGAAGTGATCTCGGTGCCCTTGGCATAGCCGGAGTAGTGGCTGCCATTGGCGCCATGAACCCAGTTGTCGAGTCCCCAGTGGAGACCGTTGACGCGAAGTTGCTGGTTACCCTGTTTGAATCCGGTGAAGAGGACTTCCTTCTTGTCAGCTTTGCCGTCGCCAGTGGTGTCTTCGGCGTAAATGATGTCGGGAGCGGCCGCGATGAGAACGCCTTTCTTCCAGGCCATCACTCCGGCAGGGAAGTTGAGGCCGTCGAGAAAGAGAGTGGTCTTGTCGTATTTGCCGTCACCGTCGAGGTCTTCGAGAAAGCGAACCCGTCCTCCGGGTTTATCATCGATGCCGTAAGGATAATCCGCCATTTCTGCGACCCAGAGTTTTCCATCGGGCCCCCAGTCGATGGCGACGGGGTCCTTGGTGAGAGGTTCACTGGCGACGAGCTCTACCTTGTAGCCTTTGGGGACGTGGATGGCCTTGAGCGAGTCGGCTGGTGAACTTGGTTTCGATTCAGCTTCGGTCTTCGCGACCTTCTCGAGAGAAACGGTTTTGAAATGAGCCTCGATTCCCTTCGGAGAGAGTACGCGATTGTAAACGGCGATGTGATCGAGATTTCCATTAAGGTTGGCGAAGTTGTCGTTTCGTCCGCCGAAGAAAAACTGCGGGTGGTTTTCCGGGTAGCTTCGTTTGAATGAACCATCGATCTCGGGTGTGGAATTGCCGTTGAGGTAAACACGGAGGCGGTCGCCTTCGCGGGTCATGACGACGTGATGCCAGCTCTCCGGTTCCAGCGGTGTCTTTCCCGAAAGAAGGCCTTTGCTTCGATTCCCCTGGTAAACGATGAGTCGGCCTTCTGAGGAGTAGGTGCCTCCGATGCCCAGTGAATCCCCTTCGGCATCCTTGTCTCCATCAATGCCGCGCGAGAAGAGATAGGCAGTCACCGGGCGGCGGTCATTGGGGAGATTATTTTGGAACCAGAACTCGACGCTGTAGGTGTCGGTGATGTCTGAGAGATCGGCACGGACCCTCCCGCCATTGAAGGTGTTGCTGTCGACTCCCTTTTCGATGACCAAGCTTGGAGAGCTGGTGACGAGATTCTTTGCTGAATCCTTCAAGGGCCAATAGGCCGATGGAGAGGAAGCGATGATGGTCTTGGCGTAATCATCGGTGGAGCCGCGTTTGAATTTCGCCGGCTGCAGTGGACGGGTGACGCCGGAGGCTTCGTAGTAACGTTGAGCGTCTTCGCCGGTCATGGTTTCTTCGAACCACGCGATTTCATCGATTCGTCCCTCGATGGGAAGAGTTCCTCCGAAACGGAAGTTTGAAAAATTGCCCCTTGGATTGTTGGCGTTGACTTCGGGTTGCGGTATCCCGTCGAGGTAGAGAGAAAGTTGTGTGTCACTCCACGTTAGTAGGACGTGATGCCAGGTATGAAGTTTGAGTTTGGAGGAACCACGGGCAGTATGATTGCCACTCTGGATGATCAGTTCATTGTTGTTTTTGTCGGTCTTTCCTCCAATGCGGACTCGGGTGTTGCCGAACTGGACGAGATCGCCGGTGTTGTCGCGGGCGTTGGCGACCATGCCATTCCAGAACCAGAAGGAGAGACTGTTGGCGTTTGGGATGGTGGTAGAAACAGTTCCTCCGACAAGTTGAAGGGCATTGTTGTTAGAGAGGATTTTGCTTTCCGGCCCGGCGAGGTGATAGGCGACATTGCCTTCGATTTTTCCGATCCGATTGTTGCCGGAGGTGTCGGTGAGTTTTCCTCCATCAAGTTCCTCGCATTGCCAGTAAGCGAGTGGTTTGTCGGCGAGGATGGTTTTGGCGTAATTGTTGCTTCGAGGTGTGTGCTTTTTTCGCAGTTTGCCGGAGAGGGATTCGAGAGAAGTGAGAAGTGACTCGACGATCTTTGGTTCGGCTTGCACTTCGAGCCCGGCGGTCCTGGCGGGCCAGGTGGTGTAGCCGCCGAGGGCATGTTGTTCGGGCGGGGGAATGTAACCGGCAGCGCCGTTGGCCAACTCGATGTTGAAGGTGGATGCGAAAGGGCTTCGCGCTTTGAGTTTGAGACCGGTGATGGCGTAAACTTCGTTGGGTGTGACTGTGATGCCGAGGTCGCCAATGCGGAGAGTTTGCAGGACGAGTTTCTCGGTGGGGTTCTCGTGAATGTAGCGCGCTTGCTCGGCGTAAACTTCGGGTTGGGTTTTGGGGCGGCGCCCTTTCATGGGCTCGAGAAGTTTGTCGGCCCAGGCGAGACGTTTCTCATCGGGAAGCCTGCGATTCAAGGTAAGCATCTGTTGGTCCATCCCGAGTGGGGGATTGTCCCGGTGCTCAATCTTGGCAGCGGCCTCTTTTGCGACTTTCACGAGGCCATCGGTGTAGCTAGAGATTTCGGAAGTCTTCTTTGGCCCACTGTAATCTCGAAGGTAGAGGTCGCCACTTGTTCCCTGGGTCATCGCGCAAATAGGCTCTTTTCCATCGATCGTAAGTTGCTTGGCAAGGCGGTCGGAGAAGAGTCCGAAATAGTCGGCGGGACCGCCGCCACCTCCGTGATAGTGCATCGAAAAGTTGGCGATGACGCCCAGCAGGCTGCCATCGTGTCTTTGGATCGAAACCAGGGAGAGGTCGTCGTCAGCGGGACCGGAAGGTCCGATATAGTCCGGATTACGAAAGCCCGGATGCATCATGGCGCGTACGGTTTTTTCGCCAAAGGGGTCGGTGAGCATCTTATCTGGTCGCGTGATCCAACGTCTGCAGTGGGTGAATTCGGAGGCTTTGACCTGGGTCCACCCAATGCGGGCGGGCTCTAGTTTCTTGTGAGCCTGAATGATCCCCTCCGCAATTTTTCCCGGAAGGAACTTGGTGTAGGCAGGGTCCGCCATCGTACCGAGGCAATAGTCCATCGTGCTCGGCGCAGAGTGGGTGTGTGTGGCGGCGATGACGATCTTTTCGGGAGGAATACCGGTGGCTTTGGAGGCGAGGTCTTTGGCTTCGTTGCAGACATCACGAGGGATCATGCAGCTGTCGACGACTGCGATCGCGATGGTGGTCTCGCCTTTTTCGAGAATGAAGCATCGGGCCTTCAGGTCGCCCGGATTCATTTTTCCACGGCGCCTTTCGGTAAAGCCCCCGTTGATGAGAAGGGAGTCGAAAGGCGGGGTGATATCCTGAATGTAAGCGCCGGCCTGGAGTTGCGGATCGGATGCTTTGGGATTGGCTGAGAGATTGAGGAGGAAGCCAAGTAGGCAAGTGACGATTCCGCAGAGGAGAGCGATTGGTCGAAAATTACAGGGCTTCGTCATGCGCCCATCAGAATGACGGATTATCGATGAACCGCAAAGTCACAATATGGAGAGCGGGCGTCCCGCCCTGCTATTCATACTGTTGGGAGCAGGGCGGGACGCCCGCTCTCCCTATTTCTTCTTCTTTTTTTTGTTCTTCCTTTGGGTGAAAGAAATGGCCGGGCGTTCCATGTTGGAGGTTGTCTCGCGGAAGACCCAGGGCTTCCAAAGCTCGCGGGCTTTTTTCCATTCCTCCAAGGTGCGGGTGGGATACCAAGTGGGCCAACCGGTTTTGCCGAAGTCGTAGCTGTCGGCGTTCAGTGAGGCCCATTCGGCGACGGTAGAGGTGGGGACGGTTTTCGGGAAGGGAGCGGCAAGACCGCGGAATTCATCGGCCACTCCCTGGTCGTTGATGACGTTTCTGCGCCAGTCATTGAGCTTGGCGAGGAGAGTCTTCTTGATTTTCGCGTAAGCGGGGTTGTCGGCAAGATTGTGAATTTCGTGTGGGTCTTTTCTGAGATCGAAGAGTTCCATGGCAGGCTTCGTGGGTGACATGAAGGCTGCTTGCGCCGGGGTAAGTTTGCCCTCGATATGGAGAATATTCATTTCGGCAAGAGCAGGGTAGGCGCCTTCTTTGTATCGGTTGAACTGGCAGTAGGGGCGCTCGGGCATGAGATTGACGATGAGCTTGTAATCCTGCGACCGGATGGCACGCATGGCATCGTGCGTTTCGTCCATCTTGTCGCGTGCGGTGAAGATGTATTTGCGGTTCTTGATGTTATCACTGAACAGGCTTTTGCCATGAAGGGGTGCGGGTGGAGTGATGCCGGCGGCCTCGAGAATGGTGGCACAGATGTCGATGGAGTAGACGAGGTCGTTACTGACTTGTCCGGGCTTCACCTTGCCGGGCCAACGCATGATCATGGGAATACGGGTGCCGCCGTCGTAGAGAAACTGCTTGCCGCGAATGTGGCATCGTCCGTGGTCGGCGATGAAGCAGACGAGGGTGTTGCCAGCAAGCCCTTCGTCTTTGAGCCGTTTCAAAAGAGCCCCGACCTCGCGATCAACAAGCTGCATTTGTTCGAGCCCGTTGGCCCAGTCGCGGCGGATGAGCGGGGTATCGGCATAGTAAGGCGGAAGTTCAATGTCCTTGGCGTCGATGGGGCGATTGGGATCACGCTTCCATGAGCGATGAGTGTCGCTAAAGGTGATGCGCGCGAAGAAAGGTTGGCCTTCCTCGCGTTGGTTCCAGTCGGTGCCCTGAAAGAGATCCTTCTTTTTATCGGGGAGGAAGTTGCAGTCCGTCTTCCAGCTCATCAGGGAGGTGTGGTATCCGGCTTCAGCGAAGAGATGAGGGATGGGCTTGATACCGTGGGGGAGGGATTTCTTGTCTGCGGTGCGATGTTGGTGCGCGCGGATGTAGTTTTGGTGGAACCCGGTCATCATGGCCGAGCGCGAGGTCGAGCAGACCGGTGAGGTGGTGAAGGCCCATTGATAGCGGATGCCTTCGGAGGCGAGTTGATCGACATGCGGGGTGTGGATGCCCTTGGTCCCGTAGCACGAGAGGTCGGGACTCCAGTCTTCGATCGTGATCCAGAGAATGTTGGGTCGCGGTGGCTCCGTTGCAAAGACCGAGGAGAAGGTGAGGATCAGGAAGAGGCAGAGTTTGAACATGACAGAGCTTGAGTGCTGGGCTTGGATGATACCTTGATGGATCGACTCTCCTTTCTTCAACAGTCCGCCTGTTTGTTTTTCTTTGTTCTCCTGGGGGGAATTTCAAGCGGAGCCCGGAAGCCCAACATCGTGGTGATTCTCGCCGATGATCTAGGATACTCGGATCTGGGATGCTACGGCGGTGAGATTGAAACGCCGCGTCTTGATGAGCTGGCGCGAGGAGGGGTTCGGATGTCCAACTTCTACAATGCGGGTCGCTGTTGTCCGACGCGGGCCAGCCTCCTTACCGGGCTTTATCCTCATCAAGCGGGCGTGGGCTTCATGATCTATGCCGATTGGGGACCGGGTTATGAAGGCTCGCTGAATGAAAACGGGGTAACCTTGGCTGAAGCGCTCAAGAAAGGTGGGTATCAAACCATGACTGTCGGCAAATGGCATGTCGCTGCTCATCGAAGTCCGCCGGCATATTCCCTGCCCGAGAATCGAGGGTTTGACCGTTCAACCGTGGTGAGGACGCACATCGACAGCTACTGGAAAGTGCTCAAGGGTTGTGACATTTATCAGGATGGCAAGTTGTTGATTGAAGGGGACAGCGAGAACGAATCTCTGATGAATCCGCTTCGTCCTGAGAGGGAGTTTTATACCACGGAGTATTTCACGGACGTGGCCTTGAAGTATCTGGACGAAGCGATGGCTGAGAAGGAGAAGCCATTCTTTCTTTATCTCGCCTACAATGCTCCTCATTTCCCTTTGGAAGCTCCGGATCAGACGATTGCGAAGTATGAAGAGAAGTTTGGTGATCCCGATTGGGTGGCGAAGTTCGGAGAGGGATGGGATGAACAGCGGGAGAAGAAATTGATCCGTCAGAAGAAGCTTGGGGTGGTGCCACCGGGTCAGACGCTTCCCGAGATTCACTATTTCAATAACAAGCGGGTCATGCCGGGACTGCAAACCGGAGTGGAGTTCGGGGTGCTTCCGAAGTGGAGGGATCTTCCGGGGAATGTCCAAGAAGAGATGTTGTTCCGTCGGGCGATTTATAACGCCCAGATTGACAACATGGACGAGAATATCGGACGGGTGATCGATCAGTTGAAGGAGAATGGCGCGCTGGAGAACACTCTGATTCTCTTTCTTTCCGATAATGGATGTTCTGGAGAAATGGGTGTTTTCGGAACCCACTTTGCGGGCGGAAAATATGACTACACCGAGGGGCGGTTTGAGGATGGGAAATTCATTCCCGGTGGCGAGAAGGAGAACGATGCCTGGTCGACCAGAGACAAGGTGGGCGGAGTGGGATACGGAAAGGCCAACTATCACTTCTGGAAAAAGGCCAGCGGCTGGGCAACTTCAAACGGGCAGGGGTGGGCGTCCTATTCGAATTCTCCGTTCAGAAAGTACAAGAAGTTTGCTCATGAAGGGGGGATTGCGACTCCACTGATCGCCCACTGGCCGGCGAAGATTAAAAAGGGAGAACCCCGTGCTGGTGACGGAGGATTTCATGTGATCGATATCATGCCGACCTTGCTGGAGGCGGCGGGTGTTGATTATCCGGCGGATTACAATGGGAGGAGTCGACTTCCTCTGGAAGGCGTCAGTATGATGCCCGGGTGGATGAATGGCCGCTCAAAGGTCCCCGAGAGGACCTTGTTTTGGCAACATGAAACCCATGCCGCGGTGAGAAGGGGCAAGTGGAAGGCGGTCACCGATAATGACCGGGGCAAACCGATCACATGGGAGCTCTATGACTTGAGGACGGATCGCAGCGAGACCAAGAACCTGGCCGGTGATCACCCGGAGTTGGTGGTCGAACTCGACGCCGCCTGGCAAAAGTTTGCCAAGCGGGCGCAAGTCATGCCTTTCCCTGAGAACCGAAAGCCCGGTGAGGGGGACTAATCGAGGGGAGTGAAAAAGCGGCTCCAGCGTGGTTGAAACAGGTCTGGTTTGTCGAAGGAGAGAGCGACGTGTGTGGCTTGGCCGACGATCTTGCTTCGGGGCATGATTCCGAAGATCCGGGAATCCTGTGAGTTGTCCCGGTTGTCTCCCATGAGGAAGTACTCGTCCGGTCCCATGGTTTTGGAGGGAAAGGATCGATGAAGGGAGGTCGCACCCTGAATGGCCATGACGGCGTGTTCTCCATCGTCATGCGATTCGCTGGCAAAAATGGCATGATGGCGGAGCCGGTCATCGAGGTCCTTGATGACTTTGGGATCAAGCGGGCCATAGTCGAGGGTCTTGCCATTGATCAAGACCCGGTTGTCCTTCATCGCAATGGTATCTCCGGGGATGGCGATCACTCGTTTGACGAGGCGGGTTCCGTCGTTTGGTTCGAAGCAGATGACAATATCACCTCGCTCCGGGTCGGCCCAGGTGGCCAGGCGCCTTTCGGTCAGCGGAATTCTAAGTCCGTAGGCGAGTTGATTTGAGAAGACGACGTCGCCTTCGAGGATGGTGGGATTCATCGACCCGGTGGGCACGAAGTTGATGGCGGCAATGCTGGCCCGGACAGGCAGGATGACGCAGGTGACAAGGAGGATGGTTCCGCGCCAGGCGCGCCACTTTTTCTTGAGGTAGGTTTTCATGATACATGTGGGAAGCGGAGCGGGATGGAATGCGGTGGGTATAAAATCAAAGTGACTTTATCATCACGACGTCCATTTCCCTTGTGCGATCTCCGGCGATGCGATTTGATGACGCAATGAATGAGTTCCGTTGGTTGCTCTTGCTGATTTTTCCGGTTTTGAGTTCCTGTGATTCCTCGGACAAGGCGAAGGAAGTGACCGAACTCGAGGCGAGTCTCGAAGATCTGTATGCCGAAACCGAGCGGCAGGGCGAGGAGTACAAGAAGATGATCGACGACCTCGAAGTCGACAACACGGAACTCGCCAAGGCGACCAAGAAAGCCCAGCGGGACCTGACGACAGTTGAAGAGGAGCTCGCCAAAGTTCGCGAGGACTTTGATGATTACAAGAAGGGGGCGATGAGTGCGATTGAGAAGTATGTCGCCAAGATCCAGAAGAACGGGATTGGAGAGAAGCTGCCGTCACACCGGGTGGGCGGGAAGCTTCTGGAGGATCTCGAGATTGTCGGCATCAACTTGGAGGAGATCCGCGTGAAGCATCGCAATGGCTATATTGCGCTTGATAAGAACACGGCACCGATCCAGTGGGTGGAGAAATACTTCTTCGAGAAGTCGGAGTATGTTCCCGAAGAGACCAAGGGAACCCAGGCCGTGGTGAAAGCGGACGACGACCAACCAGCACCGGCCGCCACATCGGGTTCGGGGGCGAGCTTTGATCCGAAGAAAGCCATCGTTCTCATCGAAGGAGATGATGGTGCCGGAACGGGCTTCTTTGTCAGAACCGAGGGAGCGGTTTATCTCTACACGGCGGCCCATGTGTTGAGCGGGAACAAGAAACTGACGGTCAAGACCACGGATGGAAGGGAGTTTCGCAAGTTCGGGACGCTCGAAGTGGCGCAGGATGTCGACATGGTTCGTCTCAAGGTTTTGGGAACCGCTCCTCTGGCCCTGGACCTGACAAGCTCGGGAGGGGTTCGCCAGGATATGGAAATCCAGGCGCTGGGGAATTCCGGTGGTGGCTCGGTGATCAATGATTCGGAAGGGATCATTCAGGCGGTGGGCTCGGAGTCCTTTGAAATCACCGCCCAGGTCATTCAGGGCAACAGCGGCGGCCCGATCATCCGGAAGGGAACCACGGTGGCCCTTGGGTTGGTGACGCATGGGATCCAGGGGCGCGATGATGTCTGGGCCTCCAACACACGTTTCACCAAGATCCGGAGGTTTGGTGCGCGGCTCGATCGAGAGATCAAGTGGACCAAGATTTCCCTGTCCCAGTTTCTCAAGGAGCCGGACCTTCTGAATGAATTCGACCGGACGACGAGATTGTTGTTCGCCTTGTCGGTCCTTCGTCCGACGGCCAATGGATTACGTCTTACCACCGTGGTGAACGGCCAGGTATCCGCAATGCAGATTTTCAATGAGAACCAAGATATGGCGGCGGTGAAGGAACTCATCAAGATGAATACCGAGCTGGCGGCCAAGAAGATCAAGCCTGACCCGCGGGGAGTGTCCCGTAAGTTTGCGGCCTACTATCGGGGAATCGTGGAAGGATCCCGCAGGCAGGTCGATGGACTGAGAGGGCTGAGCCCGTTCCACCGGGAAGTTGCCAAAGGTTCTCTGGCGGCCAGAAAGAAGGCCCACGAAGAAGTCGAGAAGTTGATGAAGATCATCGAGGAATAGGTTTTTCCGATGGTCTAGGAAAACCCTGATATCGCTCCATCTGAGAGGTGACCGGGATTTCGTCGTATCAATCTGTCACCCACTTCTTCCGCATGTTCCTCAACTACAATTGTCTTCTGCTCGCTGGCAGCGTCGCTCTTGCCTGTGTCGCTCCATTGGCCTTGAAAGCCAATGAGGTGAAGGACTTGATGACGAAGTATTGCGTGGATTGTCACGGCCAGAAGAAGGCCAAGGCCAAGTTGACCCTTCATGATCTGAGTGTCGACGATCCCGGCGGGGACAATCTGGAGCGTTGGGAGAAGTGCCTCGAGATGATCAGTCTCGGCGACATGCCGCCGGAGGACAAACCGCAACCGAGTGCCGAGGAGCGCGAGAAGTTAATCAAGTGGATGACCTCGCATCTTAAGAAGGCGGGTCTCGGTCGGAGCGCGGGTCAGTTTGATCTGCCCAAGTATGGCAATCGGCTCGATCACGAAAAACTCTTCAGCGGCGAACACAAAGGACCGGCTTATACCGAGTCGCGGCTTTGGAGGATCAGTCCGGAAATTTACCAGCGCTTCTCCAGCAAGATCGACATGGCGCGCAAGTTCAACGCGCCCTTGCAAACGGCGGGGACCGAGGGCTTTGGCGACTATTCTTATCTCTACGCTGACGAAGCGACCATCCTGACGATGTTGCAGAACTGCAAGCGGGCCGCCACAACAATCCTGGAAGGAAGAATCAAGTCTGGCAGGAACCGTAGTAGCACGGTTGAGACAAAGCAGGGCGGTCGCGAGGGATCGAGGCACAGGGTCTACAAGGAGTTTCTCGAAGGCGAAGGAGAAGTGAGTCGCGAGGAGATGGAAGAGGTGCTCGCGTTCACCTTGAAGTTTTTGCTCGATCGCAAAGTCCGGCCGGAAGATCTGGAGCGTTACCTCGAAGGTTTTTTTGAACCGAATCTCAAAGAGAGCGGAAGATATCATGCCCTGCGTGGTTTGCTGACGATCGTGATGATGTCGCCCGAGTTTCTCTTCCGCATGGAACTGGGATTGGGGGAAGAGCTTCCGGATGGACGGCGTATGTTGGCTCCGCGGGAGATGGCCTATGCCTTGTCCTTTGCCTTGTTTGATTACGTGGACCCCAAGCTCTTGAGTGCCGCGGACGAAGGGCGTTTGAAGACGAAGGAAGACGTCGCTCGCGAAGTACGTCGCATGATGAGCGAGCCGGATCGTTCGGTGCGAGGGCCGGTGGGAAATCATCTCTGGGTCATGGGGAAAGGAGCGGGGATTGTTTTTGCGAAGCACAAGGATGCTTCTTATCCGCGCTTGCTTCGTTTTTGGCGTGAGTTTTTTGGATACACCAAAGCGGCGGATGTTTTCAAAGACGACCAGCGGGCCGGGGAGCATTTACACAATCCGTTTAAACGCATTGGTGACGCCGATTGGTTTGTGCTGAAGATTCTCAAGGATGATCGCGAAGTGTTTTCGCGATTGTTGACCGATGACCTTTACTACGTCGAGCATCGCGTGAAAAAGAAAGGGCCGAAGGGTTCGGGTCCTTCGGAGAAAGTCTATAATCTTGAGGAAGGCGCGCCCTGGCCGGAGAAGGCCCCGGGTGATTACCGGCAGACATTCTATAAAATGCCCGACGGACAACGCGCGGGCATGCTCACTCATCCGGCCTGGCTGGCGGCGCACAGCGGGAATTTCGAAAACGACCCGGTGCGTCGCGGGAAGTGGGTGCGCGAGCATTTGCTGGCCGGCGCGGTTCCGGATTTGCCGATTGGTGTGGAGGCCCAGCTTCCGGAAGAACCACATCGCACGCTTCGGCAGCGCTTCGATGTCGTGAAGAAGGAAGAGTGCTGGCGTTGTCACAAGAAGATGAATCCGCTCGGTTATCCTTTTGAAAAATACGACGACTTCGGTCGCTACCGGGATCATCATTTGGTGGGCGAGGACGGGAAGGTCGTGGCGTCTTACTTCGAAGCATTCTCGCGAATTCGTCAGATCAAATGGCGCGACTCACATCCCCGAAACCATCCGCCGGAAAAGTTCACCAAGATCCCGGTCGATGCCAAAGGCGCCATCGATGGCACGGGTGAGGAAGGCATTGACGGGGAAGTGAACAGTGCATTCGAGCTTTCCCATCGACTGGCCAAATCGGTGCGCGTGCGTCAGTCCATCATTCGCCACATGTTCCGCTTTTGGATGGGGCGCAATGAAACCTTGAGCGATTCTCCAACCTTGATGGCCATGGACAAGGCGTATGTTGAAAGCAGTGGCAGCTTTCGCGAAACGCTCGTCGCTCTTCTCACCTCCGATTCATTCCTTTACCGCAAAACACTATGATCACTCCCATGAACCGGCGCGCTGCGCTCAAATCCCTCGGGGCCGGATCGCTCGGCCTCGCTCCTTTTCTTCGTGGCTTCGCGGAGCCGTCCGGTGAGCTGACCGGACAATTGCCAAAGCGCTTCGTCTTCATCGTGCGGGCCAATGGCATTCTGCCCACCGAGATTCAGCCGGAAACCCTGCCGGGTTTGGTCGTGCCACGCGGTGCACCGATGCGTCAGAAAAAGCTGCGGGTCGAGTCGCTGGCGGAACACAAGCTGAGCAAAGGGATGGCGCGCCTCGAGCCCTTCAAAAAACGGGTGAGCATTTTCCAGGGCTTGTCGGGTCGGGTGGCCAGCAGCGATCATGGCTCGGCTTACGGCGCGCTCGGCGCGTATCGCTCGGGCAAGGGGGGAGCGTTGCCGAGTTTCGCGACGCTCGACGGCGCGCTCGCGAATGGTCTGGACAGTCCCTTTCCTCATCTCGGATTTGCGATGGAAGCCACCGGACCACAGGTGGTGTATCCTCACCTCTTCGCCGCGGGACCGGGCAAGCCATTGCCCTGTTATGCCGATCCGATCACGGCCTACACCGACATGTTCGGCAGTGTGGTGAGCGAGGAAAAACTCAAGGCCGCGGTGAAGGTCGACAAGAACATTCTCGATTACCTGCGGGACGACGTGGCGCGCGTTCGTAAAGGACTTCCGGAGCGCGAGAAGGCGAAGCTGGAGTATTACCTCGATGGCTTTGAAGCGCTTCAGCTGCGCAGCAAGCGACTTGCCGAGATGGAAGACGTTCTCAAGAAAGTCGCTCCGAAGGTGGATGATCGATTTGGGTCGGACATCGAAACCGAACGTCTGGAGGCCCATTTCGATCTGGCGAGCTCCGCCTTGATCGGCGGTCTCACGCAAGTGGTCTCGATCCGGGCCGACCACCTTGGCATGCGTTTGACCGGGTTGGGGCTCGGGACCAAGACGGTGCACCACATTGGCCACATGATCGAAGGAAAAGATGGCGATACCAGTGGCGGTGGACAGGATTTTGCGAACGGGATGGGCGAGTTTGCCACCCGTCAGTTGATCATGGATTATCACATGAAGCTGGTGGCCAAGATGGCCGGGCAGCTTGAGAGCGTGCCCGAAGGCGATGGCACGATGTTGGACAATACCCTGATTGTTTATCTCAGCGACCACGGCGAAAAGCATCACTCCAATTGCTACGAGTGGCCCATGATCGCCCTGGGTAATGTCGGTGGTGCCTTCAAGTCGGGGAACTACGTCCACGTGCCCGGTTGGGGCGAACCCGGACATCGGACCATTGCGCAACTCTACCGTGCCATTCTGCAAGGAGCCGGTATGCCCGATGACAATTTTGGCCGTCCCGACATGAGTCTTCCCGGATCG
>JBMHCW010000118.1:0-2973 GCA_049889715.1 Akkermansiaceae bacterium
TGATGCGGGCGAAGGCTCTCTCCGTCAGATCGTCTGTGGCGCGAAGAACTACAAGGTCGGAGACAAAGTCCCCTGCTGCCTTCCCGGAGCCGACCTCGGAGGATTCGTGATTGGCGAAACAAAGATGCGCGGTGTCGAATCCAAAGGCATGCTGGCCGCCGGATCCGAAATCGGATTGGAAGACGAAGAAGACGGACTTCTCATCCTCGATCCCGACTTCAAGATCGGCACTCCGGTCAAGGAACTCTTCGATGCCGATACTCTCATCGAAGTTGAGATTACTCCCAACCGCCCCGACCTTCTCTCTCACTCCGGTCTTGCCCGCGAGCTCGCCGCGCTTCTTCACACCGAAACGAAACCAGTCGAGATCAACCAGACCACCACCCTCGCCGGCGATCCGAATGAAGTCTCGGTCTATTCCGAGACCTGCCCCTTCTATTCCGCCATCTCCATTAAAGGAGTCAAGGTCGGCCCCAGCCCGGAATGGCTAGCCAAAAAACTCACCGCCATCGGCCTGCGCCCCATCAACAACATCGTGGACATCACCAACTACGTGCTCCACGAATTGGGTCAGCCCTTGCATGCTTTTGATGCCTCCAAAGTCGAACTTCCCATCAAGGTCCGCCAGGCGCACGATGGAGAAAAGTTCCTCGCGCTCGACGAAGAAACCTACGAGCTGAAGGAAATCGATTGCGTCATCTCCGACGACGCCGGAACTCCTCTCGCCCTCGCCGGCGTGATGGGTGGCCTGGACAGCGGGGTCACTGAAACGACAACCGACATCATTCTCGAGTCGGCTTATTTCACAACTTCAGAAATCCGCCGGACGTCCCGTCGTCTCTTCCTGACTTCCGATTCCTCCTACCGTTTCGAACGTGGCGTCGATCCTCAGCAGGTCCTTCCGGCCTCCGCTCTGGCCACGGCCCTCATCCTTGAGATTGCCGGTGGCGAAGCATCATCCGAAACCTACACCGCCGGACAACTTCCCGGCGAGCTCCCATCCGTCGAGCTCGATGTCGATCGTATGCTCCAGCTGATGGACCACAGTATTTCCCTGGAGGACGCTGGAACCATTCTCACCCGTCTCGGCATCACCGCCGGTGAAGGAAACATCTGGAACATTCCGAGCTGGCGGGCCGACCTCGAACGCTCCGCGGATCTTGTTGAGGAAATTGCCCGGGTGCACGGACTCGACAACGTTCCTTCCCGCACCGGCGGTACAGCCGTTGATGAGAGCCCCATAGATCGCGATTACGACCGGACTCTCGATCTAAAAAAGAAACTGGCCTCGCTCGGGTTCTACGAAGCCCAAACCATCAAGCTCATCGCCGATTCCCAGCTACGCGACTGTCTTCCCATCCGCCCTCTCCAGGACGGAGATCTCGTCAAAGTCGCCCGCCCGCTCAGCGAAGACCACGCCATCTTGCGCCCCTCCCTGACTCCCGGCCTCATCGCGACCGCCGAAAACAATCTTCGCCAGGGAGCCAAGTCGCTTCGTTTCTTCGAAGCCGGCCGCCAATTCCGTAATGCCGGGGGAGGCAAAGCCAAGGACATCGAAGCCGACTCCCTCGCTCTGCTCATCGGAGGCGAAGCGCTGCCTCCAGCCTGGACCGCTAGCCACGGACGTCAGCTCGACCTCTACGATCTTAAGGGCGCCATTCAGGCTACCTTGGGTGGCGAGGTCGTTCAGTTTGCTCCCCGCCCACGCGATGGTTTCCTCCTCGCCGGCGACATTCAGCTGGCTGGGAAACCCATCGGAACCTACGCCCAGGTCCTTCCTTCCCGCGTTCGCGAGCTGGGCTTCTCGTCGCCGGTTTATCTGGCCGAACTCGATCTTAAAAAAGTCCTCGGCCTCGCCAAGGACATGTTCCAGGTCGAACCTCTCCCCCAATTTCCAGGATCAAGCCGCGACATCGCCATGGAGCTTCCCGTCAAGACCTCCAACGCCGAAATCGAAAAGGCCCTCGCCAAACATCAGGAGCCCCTCCTTGTCTCGGCCACCTGCTTCGATCAGTTCAACGACCCCACCGGCGAGAAAATGCCGGCGGATAAGAAGTCCATTGCCTACTCCTTCACCTACCGTTCCAACAAAGGAACACTCAAGCAGAAGGAGGTCGATACCGCCCACGACAAACTCCGCGCCCACCTTGAGAAGGCCCTTCCGGTGACCTTCCGCTAGCGCCCCGGGCAACGTCCTCTTGCGAGCTGCCCCGATGAACGGTAAACTCGCGCATGGACGAATATGATCGACGGCATTTCATTCGAACTTCCCTGCCAGGTTTCCTCGGGTTGACCATGGCTCTCCCTGGCTTGACCGCTCTGGCCACCCGTGCCAACGCTTGCAACGGCCGGCTCTTGAAAGGAGAAACGATCAACTGGGACGCCTTTCTCGACGCCGTGGAAAAGGAGTCAAAGAAGCAGCACCTCGATGACTGGGACGAAGCGGCCTACGTTGAAAAGGCCTCCCAACTCTGCGCTCGTCTCAACCTCAAGGACGAACATCTTCTCAAAGCCTTCAAGAGCGCCCAAAAGGGACTGGGAAACAAACGTGTCGACTTTGAACCCCTTGAGAAGCAACAGGACTTTCACGTCACCCTTCTTCAATTCGAGAAGGAAGAAGCCATTCCTCATCACGACCACCCCGAGATGACGGGCGTCATCCTCTGCGCCTCGGGAGAAATCGAAGCCTGGAACTACGACCTCATCGGTGAAAAGCCTGACAAGGAACACGTTCTCCTCCGGGAGACCAATCACGACCTTCTCAAGAAAGGCCACGTCTCCACCCTCACCTCCAAAGAGCGCAACATCCATAAGGTCCAGGCCAAGGAACTGACCCAACTCATCGACATCTTTGCTCCGCCTTACAACAAGGAGCGGATTCGCAAGTCGTCATGGTTCGACGTCGATCCCGATCCCTACACCTTCGAAAAAGGATCTCCCAAGGTCCACCTCGCCAAAAAGCGATAGAAATCA
>JBMHCW010000119.1:0-9270 GCA_049889715.1 Akkermansiaceae bacterium
TCCTCGGACTTCGGGTCGAGGCCAGTGACGAGGTGACCTACCTTGAACTTGTCGCTGGGTGATCGGCCCCCTATTGTGTCGGGGTGAGAAAGGCTCTCCCCTTTTCATTGTTTGCCAGTATCCTGATCGTGGCCTGTTCGACAGCCCCCAAGTGGAATGGGCGCGATCCGGTTTCTTCTTCTTTGCCAAAGTCCTCCAATGTCGCTTTCGCGAAAGCCGACTTGATCGAGATCGAAGAGGTGGATCCGACCATCTCCATTGACCTTCGTTATACCCGGGAATCGGTGATCGCCCGTCGCCCGCTCTACAAGCCCAACATGCGGGCTCTGCTCCGGCCGGAGACCGCGGTGCGTCTTCGTCGGGCCAACGACTATGTCAAACAGTACGGATACCGTATCCAGGTATGGGATGCTTATCGTCCTCCGGCCGCACAATTGGTCTTGTGGGAGGCTTCAGGATACGACGACCGCTTTGTGGCCAATCCTTACAGCAAGCCGTCTCAGCATTCCTGTGGGACGGCCGTCGATGTGACTTTGGTCACCAAGGATGGCAAAGCGGTGAAGATGCCGACGGGTTTTGATAGTTTCACCCCCGAGGCGGCGGCCGCATACCGCCATCCCGACCCTGAGATCTTGAGGCGGAAGCAAATCCTCCAGCAGGCCATGACCAAGGCGGGCTTTTATCCTCTTCCCAACGAGTGGTGGCATTTCACGGATCGACGTTACAAGGCCTACCCTGATACCATCCCTCTTTCCTTCATTGAATCTGCCTTATGAAACTGCTGCTCCCTCTACTCTTTTCACTCGCCACTCTGCACGCCCAGGTCAAGCCCCTGGTGGGAACCTATCTGGGAGACAACCAGCGGAATTTTTATGGCAATGTCGCCCCGTCCAAACTTCGGGTGAAATGGCGCGTTCCCTTGGGGAGTGGGAAAACAATGTTTGGAACGAAGGATGTCCGGACATGGAAGGGGGCCGGTTGGACTGGTCAACCTCTCGTCATCCAAGAGGGAAGTGAGCTTTATCTGATCCAGGGAACCTTGAGTCATCATCTCAAAAAGATCAGAGCCCGCGATGGCAAGGTCATTTGGTCGACCAATGTCGGCGATGTCATCAAGGGAACGCCTTCTTTCATCGATGTGGGCGGTCCAGCCTCGTCGCGCTATACCTTGATTGTTGGAAGTCGCAGTGGTTATGGCCAGCATTGGCGCACCGGCACGGCGTTCAGTCTTCATGGGATTTCCTACACCACGGGGAAGATTCTTTGGCGCCATAACTCGAGGGCCACCGCTTCCAATAGCCGTGATTGCGATGCTTCGGCGGTGGTGCTTGGGAGCAAGGCAGCCATTCCCCTCGAGAATGGTTACTTCACCATTTTCTCGCCCGATGTCCGCAAGGCCCGGGCCGCGGGGGCAATTCCCGCTCCGCGAATCTCGAAGCAGTATACTCTTTTTCGCGATGCCGACCGCCGGATTTATGGAAGTGAACTTTGTTGCGAATCCTCACCGACCATGATCGGGAGCACGGCCTATGTGGCCGCCGGTGTGGGGAGGGTGTATGCCTGCGGCACCGGAATGTTCGGGGGAGCCAAACCCAAACTTGATTGCGGAGGCGACCTCAACGGATCGATGCCATTAACCAACGACGGCCACTTGTTGCTCGGGATCGAGAAGCAGTTCATTGCGGGGCAGGGGGGCGTGATGAAGTTCAAGCCCAACGGGACGGTGGCCTGGTACCATCCTTTGCCTGACCGGAAATGGTATACCTGGAACGGAGGATTGGTTGGCTCGCCGGCGGTGAATCATCGCTATGCCACCAATATTTCGCGCGATCTGGCCTGCTTCGTTGGGATTGATGGCAAGTTGACCCTGGTGAATCACAAGAAGTTGCAACCCGGCAAGAAGGTTAGGGGACCCCGCAGGCAGAAGCAATATCCCGCGCCGCTGGTGCTCGATACCGTGACGCTGCCGGAGGGGTCTATCTCAACTCCGTTGTTTGTCGGGGACAAAATCGTTGTCGGATATGACAACGGAATGGACCTTTACCAGGTGACGGCTGCCGGAAAGTTGGTTCGTCTGGACCGATTGAACGGGCCGATGTTTGACGCTACCCCCGTGGTTTGGAACGGCCGGGTCTACGCAGGATCCAAAAATGGCTATCTTTATTGCCTCGGAAACTAGATCGCGAACCGGGCCTTATTTGAGCATCACGTGCTCACGCTTGCCGTTTTCGTGAACGATGGTGAACTGGCCTCCGGTCCGCTTGGCCAAAGTGCCCATGGCTTCCTGAGCCCGTGGTTCCATCAAGGCCACAGTGTTGATGGTGACGTCCTTGGACTTGGCTTTGGCGGCGATCCGCTTGGCGATTTCCGCGGACTCCTTGCCGGAAACACCATCTGTCATGAAGAGAATGGCCTGAGGCAGGGGATCCATGGAAAGAGCCATCTCGAGAGGTCCTTCCCAGCTCGTTCCAAAGGAAAGCTTGGATTCCTTGACGATCTTCTGGGACTTCTTGAGTTGGGGTTCGGTGCAGGTCAGCCACTCGGGCACCTGCTTTTTCCCTTTGGGCGCCCAGCCTCCGGCGCCTTTGCCGGCCCATTCATATTTCTTGGTTCCAGCGGTCACGGTAGCACTGCGCTTGTCGCCGCTGTGCTTGACCGTGTTTCCAGCCACCCAGGCAGGGCCTGAGAAGAAAATGATCTGATACTGGGTGCCGGGCATCAGGCTGTTGAGGGAATTTTTCATTTCCTCGCGCATGAGAGGTTCGCGCTTTCCCGATTTCATGGAAGAGGAGTAGTCGATGACGTAGACGATGCGCTCGGCCGAAACCTTTTGTCCGAAGAAGTTTCCGCCACCACCCGAACCGAAGCCGTCGCCGTTCCCCCATCCACCTCCGAATCCCTCTCCGTCTCCGAATTCCACGCTCACTTCCGGGACATCAATTTCAGGAACCGGGACGGCAACCGGAGAAGCGGTATTGGACGCGATGACGCGGGCCATCGAGGAAGACGGTGCGGCAGGCTTCTTCTCGACTTGGGTCTGGACCTTCTTGACCTTGAGTTTGTCGTCCGGATCGTTGCCGGCGGAATAGGAGACCAGCTGTGGGATTTCCTTCACCTGGGTTGCCATGGCGATGGCAAGAAGGATAATGCCAATCAAAATGGTCGTCAGAATGCCGATGAGCAGGCTGGTAATGGTTGAAGTCCGGCGCTGGCGGGCAAGTCGATCGCGGGTTTCTGGAGTCAGGTCTGCGTGCAGGCTCATGGGAGGGCTAAAATTTTAAGGTAGGTGTGAAGGGGATTTCTGCCTTTGAAAACGCGACACGGCCAGCAAAAATTAGAGGAAGTGGAGTGAATTTGTCCGGAATAGGGCTGGAGCCGGACATGCTTAATTTCCCTTCACTATTCCGAATCCGCTCGCCAATCTTTCCGACGTGCCAGTTGACCCGATCACGACTACGGGGGAAGTTCTCCACAGATACAGTGAAAATGCGTTCAAAGTCAGTCTCCCGAATGGGAAGGAAATCATCGGTCATCCCGCCAAGGCTCTCGCCGACCGGAAGGATCAAATTGTCCCGGGAACCCGGGTTTCTCTGGAGATGACCCCCTTTGACTTCGAGAAAGGACGAATCGTAGATTTCAAGTAGCCAAGCTCATGCCCCGTCACTTTATCATTGGAACCGCCGGTCATATCGATCACGGCAAGTCAACTTTGGTCCAAACTCTGACTGGAACCAATCCGGACCGCCTTCCCGAGGAAAAGGAGAGGGGTGTGACGATTGAATTGGGCTTTGCTCATTTCTCCCTCCCGGTCCCGGAAACCTCATCGGACACCTTCGAAATCGGAGTGGTTGACGTGCCGGGACACGCGGATTTTGTGAACAATATGGTGGCGGGGGTGGGATCCATCGATCTCGCGATTTTCATTGTGGCGGGAGATGACACCTGGATGCCCCAGTCCGAGGAGCACCTGCAGATTCTGTCTTATCTCGGAATTACCAATTTTGTGGTGGCTTTGACCAAGGCTGATCTCGTCGAAGACCTTGACTTCGCCATTGCCATTCTGGCTGATGATTTGCAGGGGACGCCTCTCGAGGGAGCGCCCATTGTTCCTGTTTCTGCTCCCACCGGCCAGGGTATGGATGAGTTGAAGCAGACCATTGCAGAAGTCCTCGCCAACACGCCGGCGCCAAGGGATTTCGAACAGCCTCGCCTGGCGGTGGACCGCGCGTTCTCTCCGAAGGGAGTGGGAACGGTGGTGACGGGAACCTTGGCGGGAGGGCAGCTCAAGGTCGGGGAGTCACTCACGGCTTTTCCATCGGGCTTGAAGACCCATGTCCGGTCCATTCAGAACCATAGTTCGTCCATCGAGGAGGCGGTCCCGGGAATGCGGACGGCCTTGAATCTTCCGGATCTCCCGCTTTCCGCCAAAGGAAAGAAAGGGGTCTCGAGGGGCCACCTGCTTGTGGGAGGAAAGACCGGAGAAGCGACCTTTGAAATCGATGTGGAAATCACCCGGGCCAAGCGACCCATTCCGGGGCAAAAGGGTACCCTGCGTCCGCTCAAGTCGAACCATCGGGTGTTCGTGCATCACGGTTCCGGCCGGACCCAGGCACGGGTCTTGTTTCCCGAAGAAATTGTGTTGAATCCAGGGGATACCTCGATTGCCCAGCTGAGATTTGATCACCCGGTACATGCCTTGGTCGGGGAGCGGCTGGTGATTCGCGAACTCTCGGGAGAGGCGACCCTGGCCGGAGCGACGGTTCTCGACCCTCACCCGACGCGACGGCAGTTCCGGTCAGAGGTTCGACAGGAATTCCTGCTGAAACGCGCCGAAGCCCCCGGGGATTTGGCCGTTTTGCTGAGGACGCACCTCGAGCGCGATCATTTCATTCCCCACACCGACCTCTCCCGCTCCCTGCCCTTTACCAAAGCGGCGGTTCAAGCGGCTCTCAAGAAATTGATGAAAGGCGGGGAGGCGATTGCCCTGGGCGACAAGTATGTGGCCTATGGACCTTACTGGAAGGAATTGGTCCAGAAGGCTTCCAAGACCGTTCAGGATTACCACAAGAGTCATCCGGATCACGTCGGTATGGCGGTGGAACTTTTGAAGAAGAATCTCGGAGCCGCCACCGGCATTCCCGGACTCACCGATGCTTTGTTGATTCAATTGAGCGAGAAGAAGTTCAAGGTGGGAGACAATCTGGTGGCCCATAGTTCGCACTCGCTGGAACTTCCTCCGGAGCTCGAAGGACCCGCGGAGGAAATTCTGAGAACTCTCGATGCCGCGGGACTCAATCCTCCTCTGCCCACCGAATTGCAGACGACCTCCAACGATCTTGCGGCTTACAAGTTTCTATCAAGAACCCGACAGATCATTCCGCTCGATCCCAAGGTCACTTTGGGAGGCAAGGTCTTTCAGGCGACCGTTGATCAGGTGAGGAGCTTCCTCGAAGAGAATGGTCAGGGAACGGCGTCCGAATTGCGACAGCATCTCGATACCTCCCGCAAGGTGATCATGCCTCTGTTAGAACGTCTGGACCGCGATGGCATCACCATCCGCAATGGAGATTTCCGGATGCTCAAGGGCGGGGCGTAATTGGTTCGACTCCAAGAGCTTAAAAGAGTTGAGATCCCGGGGATTTTGGCTATCTCATAGTATCATAAGTGCTACCAAAGCGATCGAGAATATTGAGGCCTCCGCTATCGACGGAATTGCCGGTCATTTGAACCAGCTTGTTGCTGATTCATACGGACTTCTGGGGCAGTTGCATCTGGCTCACTGGAATGTCGAAGGCAGTAATTTCCTTCCGCTCCACGAGATGTTCCAAGCCCAGTATGAAGAGCTCTTTACGGCGATTGATGAAATTGCCGAGCGAGTCCGGGCTCTCGGAAAGTATGCCGAGGGCGGCGTCAAGCGATTTGCTGGAATGTCAAATGTTGCCGAAGCTCCTTCGGCGGCTGCGGCTTCGGACAAGGATTTCATTTCAGCGGTGCTGATTGCCCATGAGGTGGTCATTGAAACTGCGGTGGCGGGTCGGAAGGCGGCTGCTGCTGCGGGTGATGCCGAAACCGAGGACCTCCTGATTGGAAGGGTCAAGACCCACCAAAAAGCGGTCTGGTTCCTGAACAGCTATCTCAAATAGCTCAGTCTTCCTTCCAACTCTCTAAATCAAAGTCCTTTGCCTTGCAGAGGACTTTGTTTGTGTTCGCGACCCGACCACATTTCCGACAGTAAAAGCAGGGGTCCCGAGTGAGCTTCCACAGCTTGGCACTCTTCTTTTCGAGGTCCTTGCGGGACCAATCACAGATCGTTTTCGCCATTTCAGGAATGTTAACTGTTATTGCGACTCGATCTCAATAAATGCATTGACACCGGCGGCTTCGGGCGCGAACGTCCGCACAAAGAAACCGATATGCCAGCGATCTTTTCGGAAAAACGCCCATCCTCTCCGCATCTGCCCCAATCCGAGCCTGTTCTTGATTGGATTGACCGGGAGCTCCAGGAAGCCTCCCATGGCCGCTGGCACCGTGCGGATGATGTCCTTCTCGAACTGCGGCAGGTTTTTCAAAACTCCCATCCGGGTCGGCTCGTTTCACGGTTTTTCAAGCTGCTCCCCAGACTGGAAAGAAAACATTTTCTGTTGGGATATCGCATTCGTCAGTGGATCTCGCTCCAATTCAAGGCAGAGGTTTCTGATCCCTTGGACCGGGTTTCTGCGGTCTGCTATCCGCTCAATCCGTTGGCCCGTACGTTTCCGCAGGTGAAGAATCATTTCTTCGAGCATGCCACCGAGATGGTTCCCCTGACAGATCTCCGGGTCAGGATTGTTTCAGGAGCAGCGTAGTCACGATCGCCATCACGATCCGGGGTAGAGGAAGGCTGGATCGATCCGCTGAGGGTCAATGATCCGACTTTTCCAAAGAACTTTGAGTTCGGCCCTCCCTTCGGGGTTGGTGTAGGAGATCTTGATGGGAGCTTTCCGGCCTACCGCGAGATCGATGGGGATCTTCTTTTCTTTGGAATAGACGAGCTGATCTCTGATCTCGATTGTGAGGGATTCCTCTTTTCCGAGGAGCGCGTGAAATTGAAAGCGGTCGCTGACTGGTACTTCCAGAAATCCGGACCACTCCACTTGATAGGGCGCTTTGACTTTGTCGGTGTGGGGTTCGCCGCCAAAGGGTTCGAAATAGAGAGGCGCTTCGGTTGTTTCGAAGACCACCTTTCCTCCTGCCCGATAGCGAGCCTTCAGGCCGGTTCCGGTGCGGGTAGCCTTGGCCGGCCGGTCCGGTCGTTTGACCTTGCCGCTTTGACGGGTCCAGTCATTCCAACCCGTGATTTCGTAGAGGCGGTTTTGTCCGATGTAAGGCATAAGCCAGTAGGTAAGATTGTCTTTGGTTGTCACCAGAGCGCCTCCCTGGTTGTCGTCGCCATGGACTTGGTAGAATCCGTCGGGCATGCCGTCATCGGCTCTCTGGTTGAAGAATCCTCCGAGGTACAGACCGTCTTTGCTCCAGACCTGAGCGGGCTGTTTGGTTTGGTCATTGACGACAATGGATTGATTCGGCCCGGGAAAGGTTGTCATGGGATAGTAGAGGATGCCGCTGTTTGCTTCGGCTCCGATTTTGGATTGCCGGCCAACCGAGAAGTGAGGTGAAAAGTCCGGATGAAACCCTAACAGTCGGCTTCCCTTGGCCGCCATTTCAGGCCAGCCGCCGCCCTCATACTGTCCATGCCCCTTGATCATGATGCCGGCCTGATAGGCGAGGCTGACCGAGTCGTCAGTTCCCACACTGAGGCCTCGCGGTGAGCTGAACCCGTAGGTGTCTGCTTTGATTTCTCCGACGAAGCGGGCCTGGTCCCAATTCCACCGTGGGGCGGTTTTGGAAGGGCCTTCCCAGTTGCTGACCGGCAGATGGCGAAGGGCCGTGGTGCCTTTACCGCTCGAGAGGAAGTCGGAACGTGCAGTGAAGTCACCGACACTTTGCGAGGCGAGCTTGGGATCGACGTTGGGATGAAATCGAAATTCTTCGGGGTCGAATTGAGCGTCGCCATTGGTATCGGCCCAGGAAAAAGCTTGGGGGCTTTCTTGAGATCCTTGAAGCCATGATGCTCGGCTGCGGTGACCCAGGGTTTGGGATAGCCGTCCCTTCCGGTGCCCGCAAATTGGCCCAGACTGCGTCCTCGGTTGCGAACCGTTCCGGCGATAGCGACCGGCAGGGCTCCTTTCTCGGGATCCAGCTGGATGACCGAGGGAATGACCCGGCTGTAGAGAAAGGTCTTTCCAGCCTTGCGAACCACGCGGAACGAGCCGGTAAAGGGAAAAAGCCCATCGCCCAACCGCCCGGTTCGATAGGTCTCTACAATCTCCCAGGATTGGTTTTGGTAATCGATCCGATAGACATTGACGGATCCTTCCGGAGCGATGCCATAGAGCAGGGAAGGGTCTTCCGGATCGAAGCATCCGTGGACATAGAATGACATGCCGCCGAACCACTGTCCCTTGATGGAGCCATTCCGGCCGAGGTGAACCGGTCGGAGGGGAGCATGAGTCGGTTCGGCTGCGTAGCAGCCGCCCTTGAGGTCTGCGGCGATATCATGAAGGCCGTTGAATTCTTCAGGACGGAAAGTTCCGTCGGGCCTCGGTGCCTTACCGTATGTTTGAACGGCTTTGAATTGCTGATCCAGTCGCACAATTTGATATCTATTGAGCACAACCCAGAGTTCTTTCCGGGTGGGGACGTAGTCCATGGCGACGATTTGCCCGTTGAGGCCGGCTTTCTTTTTAGGCATCGTCCCGGGCGCGGTCTGGATGATGATGTTGCCCGAAGCAACCAAAGTTGAGGCGTCCGCCCCCAGCAGACATGCGCGCGCGGGGTTGTCCAACGATTGCTCATCGAGAACGCGGCCATCTTTAGCCGAGAGCCAGCGCAGGCGGCTGAACTCCGGAAGGCAAGGAGTGCGCCGAAGCAAGAGACCATTTGCTGAAGAGATCGCCCGATGATCATGTTAGGCCTGCGTATGGGCCGGCCTTCTGTTTCAACGCAAGAATGGCGTTTGCTGACTACTCTTCCGGATTGTTGCCGGGGAGGGGGATGTCGTTGGCTTCGGCCCAAGCCGCAGCCGCTTCGCGATCCCGTTGGATCCACGCTCCAAGACCGACGTTGACCGAAAGGTTTCGCAGATCCTCGTTGCTGATTTTGGTGGCCCACGAAAGCGAGGCCTCGGGATCTTCATCGAATGCCGCCCCTGCCAGACCGGTGATGGCACCA
>JBMHCW010000120.1:0-4502 GCA_049889715.1 Akkermansiaceae bacterium
ACTTCGTGGGTGTCCTCGGCCAGAAGGTCTTCTGCCTCCGGTGCCGCGTAGGGATTTTCAGCCATGCTGCTGACCGTCTAGTCGAAGTAGGACTGAAAGCTTTGAACAGTCTGGCCGACAGCGCTGATCTCGGTGTCGATCTTCTTGATCTTCTCGATCTTGCTCTTCTGGCCGCTGGATTCGAATTCGTCACGCAACTTCAGGAGTCTGGTCAGAAAGCTTTGGCGAAGATTTTCCATGGTGTCGCCATGCTGCTTGATGAAGCGGGCCTGACGTTCGAGAGCACTGGTGTAGTACTTCTTGGTGATCGGTGGAAGATTGGCCACCGGAAGTCCTTCGGGAAGAACGCCGTCGGGGTCGAGGGCTTCTTCAAGATTGGTGATGGGGCCGGCAAACTGATTGCGTGTGGACTTTGACTGGACCCTCAGCCAGCTGTTGAGGTCGATCATCAGCGTGCGTTGGTTTTGTTTCAAGCGGTCCTTGTGTTCCTCGATTTGTTTGTTGACCACCCGTCGGCCAATACTGCGGAGGTTGGCGATGTCGCCGTCGCCCTGCGTTGTCTCGGTGGTGGTGCCACTGGCTTTGGCGTGCTCGGCATCAGTGCTCCACTCGATGAGAAAACCGTCCGTGCTGCCCGGAGAAGGCGAGATGTCATCCCATCCCGAGTCGGCGGATTCCTTGACGTAGCGAAGTGCGGTGTCGTTGGGTCCTCCGTCCGGAGAATTGGTTTTCCATGTGGCCTGATTCCATGGTTCGCCTGTTAACCAGGTCCAAAGGTCTCCGTTTTTACGTCCCCCGAGCCAAATCGAGGAGCCGATGCTGAGCGAGGCGTTGAGGTGGTCGTTGATAAAGGAGGTTTCGATCGGGTTGGAAGCGACAGCGAGGTGTCCGCCTCCGGTGCTGGCGATGAAATCGGCTTCGTCCCACGAGACGGATTTTTGAACGATGAGGAAGACCCGGTTGTCCTGTGTGACCGCAGTGGGTGGCCACGCCGGGCTCGGGGTTTCCAGAGTCGGGGCGAGACGTTGGAGCTGGGCGGTCACGGAGCCGGGATTGGATCCGTCGGCGGACCATTGAATGACGAAGGGGTTCTTCTCTCCATTCGGCCGGGCCTTGATGATTCCGGTTCGGGTCAGGGCGGCGCAGGATCCCAAAGTGGTGGCGGGATTCCGATAAGTCCACTCGGCTCCGGTGACCCAGGCCCATTCATCTTTCCCGCGTGCTCCTCCGCCAATCCACATGCGTTCGAACTTGCCGGTCATGCGACTGGTGATGACGTCGCGGTCGGCGTTGTTCAGTGGAGTGGCGAGGTGACCACCGTGGTCTTCGGCAAATTTCGAGGCCTCGGACCAGGTCATCGGGGTTTCCACGATGAAAATGGCATAGGTCGAGCGGTCGATGGTGCCTTCGGGGTAACTGTAGCGGCTTCCCCCGGCCAGTTTGATGCGGAGATCAGCCAGTTGTTCGAGCGGGCTCTTTTTGGGAGGGGGAGCCGGGTTGCCATCGTCGGTGGTTGAGCCGGACCCTTTGTTGGTGAAGGCAGCCTGACGCTTTCGGCGCTCTTCGGCGAGGCGGGCGCGTTCTTTGGCTTCTTCTCGTTCTTTTTTGAACTTGGCTTCCCGGAGAGCGGCGGCGGCCTTGTCCTTAAGTTCCTGCTCGTTGCGTTCTTTTTCGAGGCGCGCTTGTTTGTTCTTATACTTGCCCCAGGCAAAAATGATCGCGGGAATGAGAACCGCAATGATCATCAGGTTCCGGATGATCGGCCAGTTGCTGGCCGTCTCGATCGGAGCGATTTGCGGGGTAATGGGCGGTGCGTCCTCTTCCTCTCCCTTGTTGTCGTCCGATGTCGCCAGCTCGGGGCGTCGTTCGGAAGCGGGGGTCAGTTTGACCTTGGCCGGAGTGGTGGTCTTTTTGGAGTCCGAGGCAGTGCTGAGCTTGCGTTGGCCGGGGCCGGACTCGGCAAGTTTGGCGACCTTGGCGGCAGCTGACCCGGCAGGACCCTTCGTGTTGCGCTTGATTGTTGCCGAGCCTCCGGATTTGGAACCTGACCCGGTGCGCATGGCGGGCCGGGCGGCCTTCCCCAAGTTGGGCAGCAGCTTTTCGAGATCATCCGCCAGATCATCGGCACTTTGGTAGCGCATGGCGGGGTTACGTCGGGTGGACCGACGGAAAATCGGGTCGAGCCGTGAGTCGCAACTCGAAAGAGCGGAAGGTGGGCGGGCCGGTTCATCCGGCATTTTGCCCGTGAGAAGCTGGTAGAGAATGACACCAACGGCGTAAAGGTCGGACGGGATGCCGATGGCCTTGGCGCTGGCCAAAATTTCGGGAGCGGCATATCCGGGGGTTCCGTAGACGGCTCCTCCGTCGTTGTCGGAATCGGAAGCCGAGGCGAGACCGAAGTCGCCGATTTTAGGATTGGCGTCGGAGTCGAGGAGAATGTTGGCGGGCTTGATATCCCGGTGGACGATGTCGGCCGCATGTGCGTGGGCGAGGCCCCGGCAGATTCCGATCACGATTTCGCAAGCGGTGGTCTGGTCAATGGCCTTGCCGTAGCTCGAGTAATAAAGTGATTTCCCGGAAACCAGCTCCATGACGATGTAGGGCATGCCGTCGGCCTGACCGAAATCATAGATGCCGATGAGGTTCGGGTGGTTGAGCTTGGCCATGGCGCGGGCCTCGGCCTGGAACTGCTCGCGGAAGGCCGGGTCATTGAGCTCGCTGGGCAGGAGCTTGATGGCAACGGGCCGGTCGAGAGACACCTGGTTGGCGCGGTAAACGGCTCCCATCCCACCGGTGGCGATGAGGTCGATGACGTCATAGCCGCTGAGCATGGCGCTCAGTTCGTCGGGTTTCGGGGGATCGAATGCGATGGGGTCACTCATTGATAGATAAGAGAGGATCTGTTGGTGTCTCGAAAGAATGACTGATTGTGACTGCTCCGGCAATCCTTGAAATTAAGGGGATTCGACATCATCATTCATCTGATTGCTTGATGGAATGAATGAGGAGTTGATCTATACTACGATGGGGGAGGAGGGGTTCACCCGTTTGACGGCGGCGTTTTACCGGCGGGTGAGGGAGGATGATCTCATCGGGCCGATGTATCCCGATCAGGATTGGGCCGGGGCGGAAGAGCGTTTGCGGGATTTTTTCCTGTTCCGCTTTGGGGGGGATCAACGCTATTTGGTCAAGCGGGGGCACCCGCGATTGAGGGGACGGCACCTGCCTTTTGAAATCGGAAAAGCCGAGGCTAAGCGGTGGATGACCCTGATGGGACGAGCGGCCGATGAAGTGGTCGCCGATCCTGAAATTCGGCGGCAGATCCTGGAATTTTTCGCCCAGGTCGCCGATTTTCTCCGCAACAAGCCGGAGTGAGGAGCTTACTTGATGGTGATCACCTCGGGTTTGGAAACCTCTTCGACGACCAGCTCCTTCGGTTTTTCCGGTGGCTTGATGAAGTCGCCCTTGGTGATATCGCCTTCGACAAGGGCGACGATCTGCTCCTTGGAATTGGAGAGGGTCTTGGTGGGTGATTCAAGATAGATCAGGCGCATGTCGCGCAGGCGTTGGACTTGCAGAACATATCCGAGGCCGCGATAACCTTCCTTATTTTTGTTCCACTCCCGAGGGGAATCACTGTATTTGTTTTTGATGGTTTTGAAGCGAAGGGACTTTGTTTCTCCGGGGCCAATCGTGACTTCCTGGCTCTGTCGGGAGAGAATCTTATAAGTGTCGTTCTGCAGGGATTTTCCGACGATGTAATAGACCACTTCGGTGGGTTCGAGGGTTTTGTCGGGGCTGTAGTTTTTGATCTTGAGGCTGAAGCCGAAGGTCTGGGTGTTGGTCCCGGTGGGTTGGCTGGAACCGGGAACGCGGTCCTTGGAATTTCCGCGGTCGAAGTCCGGGGTGATGGTGAGGTCGGGCACTTTATCGCTGAGCCACTTCTGAATGAAGAGCCGGTCGTTCTCGCTGAGGGTGGCGAGTTTCACGGTGGCGAGCCGGCCTCCCTTGATGCGGAGGGTGGCGGTGGACTTGTCGGCTTTGACCAGCTCGGCCTCCAGGGTTTTGCCTTCGGTATTGGTGAAGGTTCGCAGGCTGGCCGTCGCGGGAAGAATGCTCAGACCCGCAATGGCCAGGATCAGGGAAGGCAGCGTTTTCATGGATATTACTAGGCCGTGTGGACAAAATGGAAAAGTGTCCGGGATTGTTTGGAATCCTTGAATAATCAAAGAAGTCTGGCATGCTGCCGCGGTGAAAGAAAGTTATGCGGCAGCAATGCCAGACGCACTGTTTCAGTGCCTAAAAAAATTAACTTAACTCCCGGCGGAAGTCAGCAACTAACATTTTTGGGAGCGGAAGAACACCATCTGATCTCAGAAAAACACTGAATGGAATTTGGTGGATCATGGTCACCGGGAGCCAGTGGAATCAACTCCCTGAGAAGTATGGGAAATGGAATTCCGTTTACCGTTTTCATCTCCGTTGGGCTCACCGCAATATCT
>JBMHCW010000121.1:0-4318 GCA_049889715.1 Akkermansiaceae bacterium
GGAAACAACGCCGGACATGGCGCCGGAAATCTCATCAAGGACCTCGCCCCCATCGCCGGCGGCAAAGGTGGTGGAAAACCCGACATGGCCCGCGGTGCTGCCGGGGATCGCGACAAAGCCGGAGACCTCGTCACCGAAGCCAAAACCAAGCTCGGGCTCTAATCCTTCTCGACGAGAAACTGAGCGAGCTGCCCTTCGATTGTTCGAGGCACCACCGCGGTGAGAAGAATGTCGTTTCCTTCGTAGTCGGTTGAGAGAACTTTGCCCTCGCGGTGGATTAAGCCCGAGACATCGCCCCGGGCCTGGGGAATGCGGTAGCTTAGTTTCTTGACCCGATCCGCAAGGAAATCACTGAACCTGGCGGTGAGGTCTTCCAAACCTTCCCCGGTCAAAGCGGAAACTTCCACCGCCCCGGGAAACTCGGCTCGCAAGCCCGCGAGCACTTCGGGTTCCTCGACACAATCGATCTTGTTCAAGACCACAATCACCCGCTTTTCATCCGCTCCCAGCTCACCGAGAACCTTGCGGGTGGTTTTGTAGTGATCATAGATTTCCTCCGAGGAGGCATCGAGAACGTGGATCAAAAAATCAGCGATGATCGCTTCCTCCAGGGTCGCCTTGAATGACTCCACCAATCGGTGAGGCAGGTTGCGCACGAATCCCACCGTATCGCTGAGCAACAAGTCCTGACCATCTTCCAACTCGATCCTCCGCGTGGTCGGATCGAGAGTCGCAAAGAGCATATCGGCCTCCAGGACCTCGGCACCCGAAAGTTTGTTGAGCAAGGTCGACTTTCCCGCGTTGGTGTAACCGACGATCGCGGCCGTGGCGGCATCGGAACGCTCCCGCTCCTTGCGTTGCGTTGCGCGCTGTTTGCGAACAGCCTCGAGCTCCGACTTGATGGCGGTGATCTTTTTGCGAGCCAACCGGCGGTCGATCTCAATCTGCTGTTCTCCCATTCCTCGCGCGGCGCCTCCTCCGCCACCGGATCCCCCTCCTCCGCCTTCCCGGTCGAGGTGGCCCCACATTCTCGCCATCCGCGGCAAGGCATATTGCATTCGGGCCAACTGCACCTGAAGACGCGCTTCCTTGGTCCGGGCCCGTTGGGCAAAAATATCCAGAATGACCTCCTCCCGGTCGATCACCGTCATGTCAGCCAAGCCCTCCCAATTCCGCTGCTGCATGGGCGAGAGTTCATTGTCGAAAACAATGCAATCACATCCCCGGTCGCGGGCCAATTGCACCAGCTCGTCGGCTTTTCCGGTTCCACAGATAAAGCGCTTGTTGCCCTCTCGAATCCGGACCAACTCCATCCCGACCACGCCGATCCCCAGAGTGTCGACCAGCTCTTCGAGCTCCAGAAGAAGAGTCCGCGTCTCGGGCTCTTCCGTCTTATCAAAACAGAAACCAACGAGCATGGCCTTCTCGACCATGTCCGGCTTCTCGCGAACTTCAAACATGCGCTAAAACCCGAGGAATAAGAATGAGAACGACTTCAACAGCGTTCCTAGAAACATGAAGAACATGACGATCAATTCCGGCAATCCGAAGGCACTCATACAACAACCGTAGTTTTTTGGCCCTCGGCGTCAACATTCACAAACGTCACCTCGGTGGTGAAAATGAGCGTGTTCTTGTCCGCCTTTCCCCGGAAGACCTTCACGCCATAGGTCACCGAAGTGTCACCCCGACGAAGCAAATCGGATTGAATGGACAGGATCGATCCTTCCCGGACGCTGTGGCGGAAAACCACTTCGTTCATCCCAATGGTCACAAAATGACACTCGGGATGATCTAGGCTGGCGGCAATCCAACTGGCCTCATCAATCCAACCCAACAACCTCCCACCGAACAAGAACCCATACTGATTGAGGTCCTCCGGCAGAACGAGGCGGTGGGTCTCCATCGCGAATTCTACTTCAACCGGATCAAGATCTTCTTGTTCCGGCGATTGGTGTCCTCGGAAATCGATTCGATCTCGGGGTCATCGACAAGAGCATTGTGCACGAGCCGGCGGTGATAGGAATTCATGGGATTCATCCAGAGTTCCCGCCCGCTGTCCTTAACCTTTTCGGCAAGTTTACGGGCCTTGTCGGCCACCCGCTCCTCCTGTTGGCCGCGATAGCCGTCACAGTCCACCCGCACCCGCGGAGCATCTCGATGTTTCCCACGGACGATACGATTGACGAGGTATTGCAGGTCATCCAGACGATCGCCATTCTTGCCAATCAAGAGAGCCGAATATTCCGAGACAATATTCAAGGTCTCGTGACCCGACTCTCCGAGAACTTCGACTTCGAACTCAAATCCAAGTTTCCCCAGCATGCTCTCCAGAGCTTCCTTCGCATCATCAATCGCGTTTGCCATGAAGGGATCTTAAGGCGGGATCCTTTCCGGTCAACTCATTGCGCACTTGTCCTGAGGCGGACAAAAAGACGGCCCGCCCCTTCCGGGAGAAGCACCGAGACCCGCTCGGTTTCACCCTGATCGACGACCTCAATTTCGCCAGGGTCCGGAGAAAAACTGCCGAATGAGGCCAGATTCGTTGCGGTTTCAATCTCGATCGGATTCACCGCCGCCGTCTTGCTGCGCTGATAGACCAATCTCCGTTGCCCGCCCGTCACGTCGATCCAGGGCCCCAGATTTCCATCGGCCATCATCGGGTTGGTCCCGTAGGCATACTCGAGAAGGTTGGTGATCTCATCTCCATCGGGATCATCGTTCTCGCCCATTTCCCCGGCAGGCAGCGACTGACCAGCAGCCCACAGGGCAAAACTTTCCATCGGAGCCGACTCCACGGAATTCACCCGCTCGATGATTCGCTGCGACTGGCTGAAATCACCGTCAGCGCTCTCATTGAGAAGAATCTCACCGGTCGTGCCATCAAAAACCACCACCCGACGGCGGTCACCCGGAATCCCCGAATTGTCGTTCATGAGACTGCGGAAGAAGTAATTGAAGCCATACCGGGGTTTCCCGATGCGGTCGGGCGAACTGTCCACGCCGACATCCTGATAACTTCGGTTCGAGCCTGCCCCGAGGCTGATGGCATTCGAAATCAACTGGGGATCGTCGAAGGTCTGGATCGCGATATTGACCAACGCCGAAACATACGGCACCCCGTTGTTGTTAAGATTGTCATCTTGGAACTCACTGTTTACTGATCCCGCTAACTGCGAGACTGCAGAACGTCAGATCGGTCACCACGACGCGTGGTAGACCATCACCACGACTTTTCCGTCGTATTCCTGTCGCATCGAAACCTCACGCTGATTGACCAGCCGGGAATTTGATCCGTTGGGCTCGCCCAGAGTCACGGTGAGGGATTCGGGAATGATGCTTCCTTCCGGCAGAGTCATTTGCCCTGCCGCCGAGCCGGCCGAGGCCAGCAAGAGAGCCAGCAGTTTGTGTGTCGGGGTTTTCATGAGGGTTAAAATCGATGGGAAATTGCGAAGCGAGCCGAGAGAAATTCCCGGTCCTGATAGAGATTGGTGAAGACGTCGTTGTCCGGGTTGGTGATCTCATCGAAGTCAGTATCATAAAACCCGGCCGATGCCCGGACCGATGTCGCGCCCCGGCTCCAGAGAACCCCAAGCGAGATTTCCTGTGATTGGACCCCGGGCGCCGCGGTGTTGAAATTGGAATCGTTGATCTCTCCGCTGTCCTCATAATAGCGATACCCCAAATCAATCTGCCATTCCGGACCGAGATCATACACCAGAGACAATCCGCCATAGATCGAATCAAAATCCGGCGCCTCCTCCGCTCCTCCCAATTGGGCACGCAAGGTCAATGAATTGGTCAGCGCGAAAGCCCATTCGGTCTGCAAATGAGTTCGCAACTCCCGTCCCTCCGATTCCGAGAACCGAAGCGTGTGCTTTGACATCGTTCTGGGATTCACCGCCGCCTGCCACACCAGACTTCCGGAGTAGGTATCAAGCTCGGGGTCCGTTGACACGAGCTCGAATCTTCCCGTGTCCGGGTTGAACTCCCGTCCCCATCCCGGGACAATATCTGCCCGCGAAAATCCGGCCGTCAACTGCACCGACCCGAGGCCGGGACGATACGACCACTGTCCCCCAACCGAAAAAGCCACTGAACCGGGATCAACCTCGCGGTAGGCCGGATTCAATCCGTTGGATTGATCATAAAACTCAGAAATCCAGATCGAGCGATGATCAGAGTATCCGTCGACATACGCTCCGGTCGCCAGCAGCGCCCAGTTGGGAGAGAGGGTTTTCTGCACTTCGAGACCATATTCCAAAGTCTCCTCATCACGGTGGGCCGGCAAGGTGGTCGTAAATGGTTCGTAGTCGAT
>JBMHCW010000122.1:0-9064 GCA_049889715.1 Akkermansiaceae bacterium
GAAGACCAACGCCGCATCATCTCGCAACTCGATGCCGACATCCGGGAACAACTCTGCGAACTTCTCCCTCCTCCCGAAGTCGCGGACTTGCTCGAGCACCTTGCCGACGCCCAGGCCATCGACCTCCTCGAATCCATCCCCGTTGAAATCGCGGCCGACATTGTCGAGAAAATGGATGCCGAAGCCGGTGGTGACCTTCTTCGGGAACTCGATGAAGAAGAGACCGAAGCGATTCTCTCGGAGATTGAAGATGAAGAGGACTCTCAGGACCTGAGGGAACGGGCGGCCTGCCCCGCCGATTGCGCCATCGGTCTGATGTCGGACCAGGTTCATTCTTTTCCCATTGATGCCACCGTGCGCAATGTTCTCGATGACCTCGAGGAGAACGCCGAAAAATACTCGGACTCCGATGTGCAATACTTTTACGTCGTGGATCCTGAGAGACGGTTGAAGGGTGTCCTCAGTCTGCGCGACCTGGTCCTTGGTCAACGCCACATCGCCATTGAATCCTTGATGCGCCCCGATCCGCTTTCGGTCAAGGTCTCGACGACCCTCGAAGAGCTCGAGGATCTCTTCGAAGAAAAGAGCTACTTCGGCTTTCCCGTTGTTGACGAACAAGGACGACTCCGCGGCGTGGTCTCACGACACTCTGTTGATGAAGCCATCGCCAACAATCAGACCGGAGACTACCTGAAAGCGGCCGGTATTGTCGGTGGTGAAGAACTCCGCTCCATGCCCCTCCGCCACCGCAGTCTGCGACGACTCGCGTGGCTCGGGCCGAACATCTTGCTCAACCTTCTCGCCGCCAGCGTCATCGCGACTTACGAAGACACCCTCGAGGCCGCCATCGCCCTCGCGATCTTCCTCCCCATGGTATCCGATATGAGCGGTTGCTCCGGCAATCAAGCGGTCGCCGTCTCCATCCGCGAACTCACTCTCGGCATCCTGCAACCTCGCGACTATCTCCGCGTGATCATCAAGGAAGGATTGCTGGGGATCACCAACGGAATCGTCCTGGGCATCGTCCTCGGCACCATCGCGGCCCTCTGGAAAGGAAGCCTGTTTCTCGGGCTTGTCATCGGCTCGGCGCTCGCGTTCAACACCATCCTCTCGGTTCTCCTCGGAGGATTGATCCCTCTCGTTCTCAAACGCTTCAAAGCCGACCCGGCCCTCGCCTCCGGCCCCATCCTCACTACCTGCACCGACATGTGCGGTTTCTTCCTCGTCCTCAACCTCGCCTCGATGGCTCTCCATCGCCTCTAAGAACGTCCCCGCCGAAGAGTCCTTCCAGAGTTCGCACCACAAAAACACCCAAAGGGACAACGGCAATCCTTCTCCCCGGAAACAGAAAACCGGAGCCCCGTCAGGGAACTCCGGTTGTCAAAAGTTCTGTATGTGTTCCTAGCGACGACGACGGATCAGACCGAGTCCAGCCAAAGCGGCAAGGAAGGTCACCGAGCTGGGCTCCGGAACAGCTTCATACTCCAAGACAAAGTAGTCGAAGTTGGCCCAGCGGGCTGTGCTACCACCGTTGTTGGCCACCAACTCGACATAGTTGTCATCGTCAGCTCCTGCGGTCGCACCGACATCTGCCAGCGTAAACGGATTACTGCTGAAGCGAGTTCCAATCGTGCCTGCATTGTGCGAAGCCGACCCAATATTCACCCCGTTCATGAAAAGATCGAAGTCATACTGACCTGTCCCTGTCCCGTTGTCGTTAATATCCAGCATGGCGAACGAGAAGGTGAAAACATCGGACGCGGTGTGAATGTTCGAAAAATTGAAGTGAATCCGGTTACTGGGATCACCACCAGTCACAGCCCGCTCAATGGCGACCTCAGTTGCCGTCACAAGTCCCAAAGGACTGTAGGCGGCCCCACCGTCGACCTGATTGGTGTAAAGCCCGGCGAAGTAGAAATCGTCATCGGCTGCTTGGTTGGTAGCAGGACTGCTGGGGTCGCCCGGCAAGGCATCAGCCGCATTGTTGTTCTCTTGAACGAAGGTTGTTGTTCCCGTTGTTCCGTAGATCTCAAAGGTCTCAGGGGCCAATCTTTGTTCCGGAGCGTCGTCGGTCCCGATTCTCCAGGCAATGGCACCGAAACTGTTGGTTGCACCCAAGGCCAGGGCGCCCAAGGTCATCAAGGTTTTGTTTTTCATATTGCTTGTCGTGTGCGCGGTTCGCAGATGAAAATTCCGTCTGGGGGAACTTTCGATCAGGCTTGGTAACAGTCGAAGCCCCTTCTTTCAATCTAGAAGTTGCACTTTTTTGCTCGATTTTGAGGCCTCCGATTCGAATCTTATTCAGGACTCTCTGACAATCATGCCCACCCCTGTTTTCAAAAGGCTCAAACCCGCCCACTGGATTGCCTTCCTCTTGGTTGGAATCGGCGCAGGAGCTTTTGTTTTCATGACTTTCAGGGATCGCGAAGAAAAAGCCTCAGCCGACGGTGTCGTCCGGGGAGTGGTGGATAGCGAAGAGGTCATTCTCGAACTCACTCCCAAGTTGCAGCGACTCTCCCGCAGCCTGATGAACTTGTCATTTCCTGACCTCCAAACCGATGGCGGGCTCTTTTCGGATCAAATCCTCGTTCTCGATCTCTCCTCTTCTCCTCAGGAAGTCACTCCCCTCGCGGGCCAGGAGACCGTTGGGAAGGGACACTATGGCACCACAAAAGGGTCAGCGAACGTCTCTCGCGAAGAATTGAGCCTCTGGCGTCCCCTCCTCGACCAAGTCGACTACTTCGAGCAGACCTCGATGAAATTGGTCAAGGGCTCCTTCAAGGAAGGAAGCAGCAACGAGTTCGAAGGGTCGGTTTACTTTTCCGGATTGGCCCGCGCCAAGTCCGGAGAGTGGTTGGGATTGTCCGGAAAGCAGAAGGTCACCTGGCAGAAAACAGAGGACGAATGGCTCATTAACTCCTGGAAAATGCAGTCGATGACCGCCACCAAGGTCTCCCAAAGGCTCTTTACCGACCAGCTCGATGAAGCCTTGCCCGATCCAGGCGACCGGCATCAGGCCAGACATTCGATCCATCAAGAGGAACTGGTGAAGTATTACCACAGCGGAAAAACCCGGGCCCGTTCCCACGACTTCGCACCCATCGCGATGAACCAGAAGCCAGCGCTTTCGATCGTGGATTTTGACAACGATGGCTTTGACGACATCTACATCATGGTCCGCATGGGGCAGAACCTACTCCTCCACAATCAAGGCGATGGCACTTTCAAGGAAGTGGCCGCCGATCAGGAGCTGGCGATTGAGGGGAATTCGACCTGCGGCATCTTCGCGGACTTTGACAACGACGGCGACCCCGACCTCATCCTCGGACGCAGTCTCAAGCCGAGCCTCTACTTTGAGAACGATGGCTTCTGGTTCAAACGCGTTGAGGATCCATGGACGAAGGATCTTCCCTCGCTGGCCTCGTCAATTTCCGCAGCCGATTTCAACAACGACGGTCTCCTCGACTTTTACATCTGCACTTACCGGCCCGAAGCCCTTGGCGATTCCAATCCGGGACTCGTAGGCAACGGAGGAAGTGGCAATACCGGACTGAGCTGGCCGGATCGATTCCTGAACGAAGAAGATGCCAAAGAATACATGCGGCTGCATCGCGAGACCGATCACAACTTCCTCGATCAAGTCGGTCCACCGAATTCCCTCTGGATCAATCGGGGAAACGGTTCGTTCGAAATCGCGGAAGCCAACAAGGAGACCGGCATCTGGGAAAACTCCCTTCAGGCCACCTGGGTGGACTACGATGAGGATGGCGATCCCGATCTCTACATCGCCAACGACTTTGCGCCCGACTGCTTTTTCCGCAACGACAGGGAAAAGGGCTTTGTCGAAGTCGCGGATGAAGTCGGAGCCAATGTCTACGGCTTCGGCATGGGAGCCAGCTTTGGCGACTACGACGGAGACGGACAGCAGGACCTCTACGTCTCCAACATGTTCAGCAAGGCCGGCCGACGGATCCTTTCTCAGTTCGACGGCATCGGCGAAAACTACGTCAAATCCGTCCAAGGCAATGTCCTCTACCGACGCACCCAAGACGGAGCATTCGAACACGTTTCAGGCCTCGAACCTCCCGCTCTTCTCGTCGCCAAAGCCGGCTGGTCGTGGGGCGGGCAGTTCGCAGACTTCGACAACGATAGCGATCTCGATCTCTACGCCTTGAGCGGTTACTTCACTGCTCCGGATGAGGTCGCATCCGAAATCGATTTGTGAAGTAACCTCTGGCGCACGGTCGTGCGCATGGACGACGCCGTCGACAACGATTCCATCGCCAAGTCGCAGGAATGGAAACGCCCCGAAGAAGGGGCCGAACTGGACCCCGACATCGACAACCGTCTCATCGTCGGTGATCAGAAAGGAAGCGATGGAGAACTCGAAGTCCATTCCCTCAGCGGCAAGGAACGCAATCACTTCTTCCTGAATGGTGAATCAGGCAAAACCTTCACCGACCTGTCCGGCTTGTCCGGCCTGGATTCCGAGTCGGACTCCCGAAGCTTTGGGCTTCTCGACTACGATCGGGACGGATTTCTGGACATCGCCCTCGTCAACGCCAACCAACCTCTGACCCAGCTTTTCCACAACCAATTCGGTCAGCTCAACGAAAACGGTGGCAAGGTGATTGCGATCAGATTTGTCGGTGGCAACCAGACCGCCCGCGAATCAACGATGAGCAATCGCGACGGCTATGGAGCCTTTGTCGAATTGAAGCTTTCCAACGGGAAGACCATCAAAAGGGAACATCATTGTGGCGAAGGCTACGCCGCCCAAAACAGCCGGACCATGCTCGTCGGGATCGGTGATCGCGACAACGTGGAATCACTGACAGTTCGCTGGCCCTCGGGAAAGAAAACTTCGTTGGAGAACATCCCTGCCGGCACCCTCGTGATCGCGCACGAATCCCGGGAAGAAGGAGCTTTCGAGCAGAAGCCCTATCTGGTTTCTCCTGACAAAACCAAGCCGCGACCCATCGTCCGCCCGCGCTTTCCGATTAAGTCCGATTCAGAAAAGAAAGGGATCAGGGTTTACACCACCATGGCGACCTGGTGCGCAGCCTGCGCGGGTCATCTGCCAGCTCTCGAAGCACTCAAGAAGCACGATATCGCCCTCTACGGAGTCCCCTTGGATCCCGACGATGACACCGGAAAGCTCGACACTTACCTCGCCGAGAAACAGCCTCCTTACGAAATGATCAAAGACTTGAGCGTCGCGGACAAAGAACAGATCGACGGCCTGATCAGCTCACTTCTAAAACGAACGGGCGCCCCTCTCCCCTCCACGGTGCTGACCAATGAACGCGGAGAGATTCTCGAGGTCCTGCCCGGCATCCCCACCCTCTCACAAGTGCAAAAGTGGGAGACGGCGGAGTGATCCTTCGAAAAGAATCCTCCGCCGGATGATTTTTTACTGCGCGACAAAGTCGATCACCATGACCTTGTCGAGGATGGGCTTGAGGACCTCCACAAATTCCTTGTGGGCCTTGTGCGGCAGATAGACGTCAAGTCCCGCCCGGTCCTTGAAGCTCACGATGAAACAATGGGTGTAACCCTGATCATGATTCTCAGGGCTGACGTTGGTTCCCCACTCGTAACCAGTGATGGTCTCAATCTTCTCGGGCAACTTGCCGAATTCCGTTTCGACCTTCTTGATCTGCTCCTTGGTGGCATCGTCCTTGAACTTGAAGATCACCACGTGACGGTAGGCACCTTTCGATGCTTCGATTTTAGCAGACTTCTTGTCCTTGTGATGATCAGCCATGGCGAGAACGGGAACGAGGGAGGCAAAAATGACGAGGAGTTTTTTCATGACGCCCCATGTTGCTCACGCTTCAGCGAAGGTTCTAGGAAAAAGGGCGCAAAGGGGATCAAGGAACAGACAAAGACCAGTCCCGCCCGTTTGATGGGCCATTTGCGCTTCTCCATCGTGAAGTAAAGCAGAATCAGGAACACGGTGAAAATCCCTCCGTGGATCATGCCGGGAATCCGCACTGCGGTGTCATCGCCGAGGATGCGTTTTTCGTAGATCGCGTAGTAAAGAAGGATCACGAAAGAGAGACCGTCGAGCAGCGAGGCAATGCGGAGTGAGAACAGAAGATTCATCGAATTCAGGATCGTTTCTGGGTGAGCATGATTTCATTGCCTTCGGTGTCGAAACAAAAGGCCAAATGCACCTGACCATCCTCTTCCTCGGGCTCCCTCACCAGTCCTCCGCCGTTGGCTTTCACCAACTCCACTCCCTCGAGAATATCGTCACACTGGAAACTGAGGCCGGTCCAGGTCCGCTTGCCTTCCCCACCGCCGTGAATCCCAATCGTCGAACCACAAACCACCACTTCGCTCCAGACTTCCATTTCGAACATCAATTCGGCCCCGAAGGTCTCTTGATAGAATTTGATCGCCCGAAGATGGTCGGCCGCCCAAATGGCGTATTTCACTTTCTGCACCTGCATGGCGGAGCATTAACACCGCTTCCCTGATTGGACAAGTGGCACTGGTAATGTTACGCCTTGCCTTGATGAAGCTGGCTCCCTTTCCCACCCCTGACCTTCTCATCGAGCAATGGCAGCAGGGAAAGATCAAACGCGAGGAAATGCAGCGCCTCATGAAGCAACATCAAATGGCCCTCCTTGAAGAGGCCGAGGAGTATCATTGGAATCCCATCGCCGGCTACCTTGAAGGACTCCTCAACAAACGGGCCGCACGCCTGTTGATCAAGGGCCACGGCGAAGCCGCTATCCGCGAGATCTTCCTCGCGATGTCCCGCCTCCAGGATTTCCCCCCTTCCGCCTATCTCTGGAATGCCGACCACTGGGATGTCTCCCTCCACGCCTTCCTCCGCACCCGCACTGAGCCTGTTTTCCGCGTTCGCGAAATCCTCGTCAAAACCACCCGGGCCACCCTCCTCATCGAACACGGGTCACCCAAAAAGTCGGAAACCACCCGCGAACGAATCTCGCTGGAACGAAACTGGAAGGGCGAAATGGAGGTCACCAAACGCGTCCGAATTTGAGCCGTTGGCGAACGCCCTACTCAAACAGAACTTCAGGGAGAGCCTGCAGGACTCCTCGGACTTCTTTCCGATAGCCAACTTCAATCGCCCTCACCGCTTGAGTCGTCGAGACAGGATCGGGATCCCACATGACATTTCGAGCCACCCAGTATTTTTCCTCTTCGCAAAACATCTTACTGGCCACTCCCATCGCCTTGAAGCGATTTTCCTGCACGTCCTCCTCTTCATTCCCCAGCCAATACAAGCGGTCCTCGGCAGATAACTCGAAATTCGCATCACCCTCGAATTCATTAATGCTCACCGACTCAACGTGCACCCAATCAAAATATCGGAAGTAAATCACCGTCTGATGCACCGCCAGCCCAAGGCCAACCAACACCATCAAAGCAAAGATCACCTTCTTCCCCTTTTTGCCCTTCTTTTTCAAACGATCACTCTAGCCGCCTCCACCCCCAGCCGACCAGCGGGAATCCCGACTGGCAAAACTTTGGGATTTGAAATCTCCCGCAGGCCGTTACCTTGACCCCAGCAGAACAACTCACCATGGGAAGAGCATTTGAATATCGGAAGGCCTCGAAGGAGGCGCGTTGGGGGAAAATGTCCCGCATTTTTCCAAAGCTGGCCAAATCGATCACGATGGCCGCCAAGGAGGGCGGACCCGACCCCGATTCCAATGCCAAGCTCCGCACCGCCATCATGAATGCCAAGGCGGAGAACATGCCCAAGGACAACATCGACAAAGCCATCAAACGGGCCTCGGGCAAGGACCTCGGCGAAATCACCGAAATCAACTACGAAGGCAAAGGGCCGCACGGTTGCCTGATCTACGTCGAATGTGCCACCGAGAACACCAACCGCTCCTACACCAACGTCCGCACCATCTTCAATAAGAACGGCGGTGAACTCGTCAACGGGGGCTCGCTCGAATTCATGTTCGACCGCAAGAGCGTCATCGAGTTCAACCCCGAAGGCGTCGACCTCGAGGAGCTGGAACTTGAACTCATGGACGCCGATCTCGAAGAGATGGAAGTCGAAGGCGACATGGGGCTGGTCTACGGAGACTACACCTCCTTCGGAAAGCTCACTGCCGTCATGGAGAAGCACAATGTCGAAGTGACCAAGGCCAGCCTTGAGCGGATTTCCAACAATCCCCAGCCGTTTTCAGAAGCACAGCTGGAGGAAATCGATTCCCTCATCGACAAACTGGAAGACGACGAAGACGTGCAAGCCGTCTTCACCAACGTCGACCGCTAAGCTCTTTAACTCATGGGCCTCCTCACTCTCATCGCTTTTTTCTTCGGCCTCCGCGATTCCGATCCCGAAGAGATTGCGTTGGCCCTTCCTGATCCCCAGCGTCAACAGCAAGCCGCACCGGCCGTTCCTGCGAAGCCCCCGATCCTTCTCAAGATCAATGCCAAAGGCGTGGTCACCGGACATTCCGGCAAAGAGGATGCCAAAACCTTCGGCACTGCCGAAAAGATGGACGCTGAAGCCCTCGCCAAATGGATCAAGGAACATCCTGGCGCCATGGTTCAAATCAATGTCGATGACGCCGCGATCCAAGGGCGGGTCGTGGAAGTTCTCAACGTCCTGACGAAACTCGGGATCCAGAACATCGCCTTTGTAAATCTCATCGAGTAACAGCGATTCTTTGCCGGCGGACCCCGGCAAAGAAAAACCCGCACCATTGAAGATGCGGGTCTTTCCGGATTGCGTGTGCGAAAGTCTTCAGCTTTCAGCAATCCCTAGGCAACCAGAGATCGCCGATTGCACCAGAAAATTCTGTAACAAGATTTTTTTAAAAATCACTTTACTCGATAGTGATTTCAGGTTTTTCGATTTCCCCTTTTTGAAGCACCCGTGGTTTTATCGAGCAATGCAACAACTGCTCTCCATGCTTCCCCCGATGCCCTGGCATCAACCTCGCCTTCGCTCCGGAGAAGGTGAACGAGTGATCCTGTTGCACGGACTCTGGAGAAGCGTTTGGGCCATGGACGGGTTGGCCGCTTATCTCAACGAGCAAGGGTTCGAAACCCTCAACATTCC
>JBMHCW010000123.1:0-5467 GCA_049889715.1 Akkermansiaceae bacterium
TCGAGCCATTCGTGAGGACGCCATTCAGCATTTGCCGAAGGAAGATGCCGCGGCGGTTTCGTGGTTGTTGGGAGACGTCGCGACAATCGATCTGAGCAAGTTGCCGGTTGCCAAGGGTCCGCCTGTGGCGTGGACGGTGGACTCTGCGATGGTCCATTTCAAGGAGGAGCTGAGCGGGAGAGACTTTGAGAATGGCAAGAAGATGTTCTTAGCCGGGAAGTGCATTGCCTGCCATCGCTTCCAGGGTGAGGGAGGCTACAGTGGACCGGATTTGGGTTCGGTGGGGCAACGGTTCTCCATTCGCGATATTCTGGTCTCAATTTGTGAGCCGAGTGATTCCGTTTCGGAGCAGTATTACGCCAGTGAAGTTCACTTGAAGGAGGGAGGGAGTCTCTACGGTCGGGTGATCTACAAGAATGACAAGGAGATCGTGGTTGCGCCCAATCCCTACAATCTTGGAGAATTGGTGAAGAAGCCGGCAGGGTCGGTGAAATCCATCGAGCCCTCCCAAACCTCCATGATGCCGATGGGAACGATCTTCTCGATGAACGAGAACGAACTCAAAGATCTGATGGCCTATCTGGTTTCAGGCGGGAACAAGAAGCACAAGGTGTTCCAAAAGAAATAGGATGTGGTGGAGATGAGTGTTTAGGGACGCATGGTCCGGGAAGAATCGGAGATTTGCGTCTGTCACTGAATGAGTGTAGAAAACCGAATTCACGTTATCGGATGACCCAACGAATTTTCATTCTTCTAATCTTCGGGTTGTTGCCTTTTGCCGAAACACTTGCAGCAGAGGGGAGCTCCCCCAACATCGTCGTTCTTTTGGCTGATGACCTCGGTTATGGAGAGTTGGGATGTCAGGGGAACCCGGAGATTCCGACTCCGCATATCGATTCCATTGCGAAAAATGGTGTGCGATTCACGGCTGGTTACGTAGCGGGACCGAATTGCAGTCCTTCGCGGGCTGGATTGCTTACCGGGCGAACGCCCACGCGTTTTGGATACGAGTTTAACCCGATCGGTGCCCGCAACGAAGAACCTGACCACGGTTTGCCAGCCAAGGAGATTACAATTGCCGAAGCCCTTTACGATGGAGGCTACACGACCGGTCTTATCGGTAAATGGCATCAGGGTGGAGCGGCGAAGTTTCATCCATTCCGGCACGGTTTTGACGAGTTCTTCGGCTTCACGCACGAAGGGCACTACTTCGTTCCTCCTCCCTACAAAGGCGTGACCACCTTGTTGCGACGCAAAACTCTTCCGGGTGGAGCGAAGGGGCTTTGGATGGGGCAGGGTGGACTCCACTACCATGACATCATGGGTTCCAACGAGCCGGACTATGATGCCAATAATCCCATCGTTCGCGGCGGACAGCCAGTGGTGGAGACTGAATATCTTACCGATGCCCTGACTCGAGAGGCTGTTGATTTCATCGACCGTCATGAAGACAAACCCTTCTTTCTCTACCTAGCCTACAATGCGGTGCACAGTCCCTTGCAGGGTGCGGATGCCTACATGAGGAAGTTTGCTCATATCGAAAACCTTCAGCGTCGAATTTTTGCGGCGATGTTGGCAAACATGGATGACAGTGTGGGTAAGGTGTTGGAGCAGATCCGGAAATCAGGAATCGAGGAGGACACCATGATTTTTTTCCTGAGTGACAATGGTGGTCCGACCAAAGAACTGACCTCTTCAAATTTGCCCCTGCGGGGAGGGAAAGGTCAGATGTATGAAGGAGCGCTCCGCGTTCCCTTCATGATGCAGTGGAAGGGTAAGGTGCCAGCCGGGGTCGTCTTCGAAAAGCCTGTCAGTTCTTTCGACATCTTCGCAACGGCTGCGGCCAACAGCCATGGCGTTTCCGCTCCAAGACAAGTGGAGGGGGTTGATCTAATCCCCTACCTGACCGGAAAAGATGACGGCGTTCCCCACGAAACTTTCTTTTGGAGGCAGGGCGGAAGAACCGCTCTGCGACATCAGGATTGGAAGCTGGTTAAGATGGGAAGTTATCGTGAATCCAAAGGCGCCAAATGGGAACTCTACGATCTCGCGACCGATCTCTCCGAGGAGCACAATCTTGCGGGTAAGGAGTCCGATCGTCTTGCCGAGCTGGTTAAGATTTGGGAGAGGCTGAATGGCGAGATGAGCAAACCCCTGTTTTAGGAATTGCGAGAGGTTTGTCGGTCGCCTTTGTCGGAGGTTCGATGACATCAGGGACACTCGACAACCCTTCCATGACAGGGGAGGCCGGAAGGAGTCAAAGGACCGAGCACGGCCGTGGAGCTTGTCGATTGGCAGTCGCTTGACGGAGTGCTGGAGGTGGTGACAAAAGACGGTGGTCAGCCTCGTCAGTGATCTCCCAGCTTTTCCGCTTGATAGCCGCCGCGGGCCTTGAAGTAGAAGAAGATAATGAGGTAGCACACCAGCATGAAGGCCGGGAGGACGGAGACCTGCCAGAAGGCGGCCTTTTTGTGAGGATACTTGGTTTTGGTAATAATCGCCTGTTCCTCTTCGCTGAGCGAGCTGACCTTATCAGCGTCGAGGGTGTAGACTTCTCCCACGAGGGTGCTTTGGGGATCGTTGGCAACCTTGGCAAAAATGGCGGGGTGGTTTTGTTTGAGATCCTCGCCAATCCCTCTGTCCTGAAGTCCGCCCATGATGGGCGTGCCGAGAAGGCCCATACCGAGCACGCCTATGGCGGAGACGCCGTTGAGGGTGAGTGCTCCGCCCTTTGGAAATTGCTCGGAAACGAGGCCGAGAGTGGTGGACCAGAGAAAGGTCTTACCCAGGGCATAGACGGTGGCGGCCACAATGATCATGAAGGCGGCGGCCTTGGAGAGAAAGAGGAGGCCGACGATGGCCACGATGGCGCTGATGACGAGGAGTCCGATCGGATTGAAGCGGTGCACGATGGGACCAGCGTAAAACCGTAGAATGGTCATGATGGTCGAGACGTAGATGAAGATCCATCCGGCCTGTGCAGGAGTGAAGTCTGCGCTGAGGAGGTCGGGCATCCAGCTGTCTGTGCCCAGCTCAGTCGTGGCCAGCGGGCCCATGGTGATGAGGATGAGCAGGAACATCCAGTGGCCAAGGCTCTTGGTGTAGATGCCGGCGATGACTGCGATGACCGCGGAAAGGCCGATGACGACCGGCAGAGAGAGGCTGAAATCGGGATTCATGCTGGCTCCGATTTGGACCACTCCGAGGATGAGCATGAATGCAAAAATGAAGAAGCCGATGGCCCCAACTTGTCCGAGCATGTCACGGTAGGGTACTTGGGCGGCGACCCGCTCGTTGACCGGGAATTTGCAAGGGAGGATGAGGATGGCGTAGATGACCACCGGAATGAAGCACATGGCGTACTTCACTTGCCATCCCGCATCGCCGAGAATGATGGCAGCGAGGGCCCCGAGAGCCAGTCCGGCAGGCCAGCCGGCGTGGAGGATGTTGAGCCACTTGGACTTCTCCTTGGGGAAGGCGGTGGCCACTACCGGGTTGATAAAGGCTTCCACCATCCCGTTGGCGATGGCGATGAGGAAGACGCTCCAGTAGAGGGTTTCGCCGGTCTTGGCAAAAAGGGTGAGCAGGAGTGATGCGATGTGGCAGGCCATGGCGATATAGGCCGTGGTCTTGTAGCCGATCTTATCGATGATGAGGCTGAAGATGATGATGCTGATGGCGAATGGCCAGAGGCCGACTCCGAAAATACGGCCCTTGTCGGCTTCACTGAGACCGAATTCGGTCTGCCAGTCGCCAATGATACTGGCGCGGAGTCCGAAGACGAAGGAGGTGGCTACGAGGGCGACAAAGCACGCCCAGAAAAGCCTCTTGTTGGAGGCGTTGGTGTCAGTCATGGGTATCTATGGGTTGTTGTTTTTCAATATTTGAGCAGGGCCTTGATCACCTTGCGCTCTTGCACTGCGGAAAGGGCATCCGCGATGTCGTTAATGTAGAATCGGTGCGTGATGAATTCGGAGGCAGAGAGCTTTCCTTCCCTCATCCATTCACAGAGAGGGCCTTGTGCTTCCTTCTCGTAAAGACGGGTGGGCCACTGGTGAATGTAGAGGTTGTAATTGAAATCTGCGAGGCTGTTGCCGACTGTAAACTCTTTCACGTTGGCGTAGACGCCATACACGCCGATGGAGCCGCCGCGTTTGATAAGAGGAAGGCCTGTGTTGATGATGTCTGGTTTGCCAACAGCATCAATGACCGCATCGAGCTTGCCGCGTGATTCGGGCAGAGCAGTAATCTCGGGCGCGTCACGGTCGAAGGTGGCGCTGGCGCCGAATTGTTCTGCGAGGGCACGCTTTTCGGGGTGCCGGTCGACGAGGCCGATCCAGCCGAGGCCGAAGAGGCGGCCGAGTTTCACGAAGCTGAGTCCGACCGGGCCGCCGCCAATGATGAGGACGTCGTCGCCAGGTTTGAGGTGAAAGTCGCGGAAGGCGCCGAGGACTTCGCGCCAAGTGCAGAGGAGGACCGCCTCCTGCGGCGGGATGTCGTCGGCGAGTGGGGTTTGGATCTCGTAGCATTCGAACCAGCCGTGCTCCTCGTCTGCCACGCCATCCTCGACCATAGCCTCGTGGTCGTTTGCGAGGACATAGTCGCAAAAGCCACCCCAGCCGGTTTTGATCTTGTCGTCCTGTAGGTCAAAGAGCAGTCCGCTCACCGCTCGCGAGCCCACCTGGAAGTTGCGAACCTTGTGACCGATTTCCTCTACCATGCCTACGCTTTCGTGGCCGAGGGCGAAAGGGAAGGCGTCTTCCATGCCGGGAAAGCGACCGTGGACGAGCTCGCTATCGGTGCTGTTACAAACGCAAGCGTACTCAGTGCGAACGAGAGCCTGATAGGGGCCGGGCGAAGGCACAGGGGTGTCGATGATTTCGACTTGGCCGGGTGCGGTAACGGCGACGGTTCTCATTCGTCTCAGTTTGAGCGTGGATGTGGTTGTTTGACGATGAAAATGTAAGGAAGAACCAGTCCAAGTGGATTCGATGGTCACTGTGCTTGGTCGGCTTCTGCGTGATGAAGTGCATTGCGGGCGCTTCCTTGACCGGTCAAGGGTGGCCCCGCCAAATGTGGCCCCCTTTCATGATCTTAACAAAAAAAGCCCGTTTCTTGCTGCAGCTCTGCGGCTAGCTCCATAAACACCGCCCGCTATCTGGTTCATCTTGCCTCAACCGGGGTTGTTGGATCGTCGATCAAGCAGAGCATGCGCTGCGCATCCTAATCTGATCCTCTCTTGAAAAGTCGAAGGGATTATTTGATGGAGAACTCCAGGCGGACCGGGTGATGGTCTGATGCAGCATTCCCTTCTTTGTCGCCATTGGAATCGACGACAACGGTTGCCTCTTTGAAGGACGGAGAAGTGAAGATGTGGTCGATGCGCAGACCGGGAACGAGTTCGGCTTTCCAATGGCTGGATGACTTGTTCTTCTTTTTGGCGTGGTCAAGAAGAAGGTCAGGCTCG
>JBMHCW010000124.1:0-34268 GCA_049889715.1 Akkermansiaceae bacterium
GCCGACCGCGATGGTTGGTTTCTGGATGTGAAGAACGTGCTCGATGGTTTGTCCATCATGACCTTTTCCAAGGATACCGCGCCCGAGCTGGATGTCGCTACGGCATACGAACGAGCTGGCGTGCTGGATGGTTTTTCAAGGATCGGGATTCAACCCAAGGTTGGTGTGGTGGATCCGCCTTCGATCATCTGGCCGGACTATCCCACGTTCCTTGGGGTGCTGAACGACCTCGAAGATCTGGTCGAGGAAGACGAAACGACTGACATCGAGAATCTGGCTTTCTGGCGTCATGTCATCGACACGACCGGACTGGGATTCACGATGAGGAATCGCGGTCTTTGGTTCTGGGAATACAATCCCTTCGATCATGCCACCGTGCATATCCATGGATCCCTCAGTGTGGTCGGTCATGCTGTTCGGGAAAATGAAGCGGTGGACTTCATGGCAAATCGTCAGGTGCGGCGCTTGTTTGGCGAATACAGTGATCGCCCTCAAACCGAACCGTCGGTGATCGCAGCTTGAAATACCAAATTGCATCAGGCTCACATCGATTCACAGAGCATGATTGCTACGCAAAGCCTCACCTTGGTCGACAAGCTCGCGATGCTGGCCCGAATTCAGAACTCCTTTATCGATTTCAACGATGCCCTCGGGATGGATGATCCCTCGAAGTTTGATGCCTTGCGGCTTCATCTGGCTCCTCAGAAGGCTGCGACTTGGGCCACCATGTCGGCTTCATGACGAAAGGCTGAACTTGGGACAATACTGGTCTTTTTGTCCGACGCGCGAGCTTTGTTGGATACCGGTGGATATGGCCATGTTCCCTTGTATGCGGACATCGCCGAGGATTGGGATGTCCTTCCGGTGGATGGAGGATTGATCGGTTGGGCCAGTGCGGCAGAGCGAGACACCTGGTTTGGGAACCTTCACGCCATTGTCGACGGCGTTTCCATTTTGTCTTTTGAACAGGATAACCTCGCGGACATTGATGATGCGACAGACTATGAGCGGTCGACGACGCTTCCGACCAAGGCCAGAGTGGGGATGCGTTCGGCGGTGGGAGCGGGTGAGGTTTGGCCGAATCTGAGCAGCTTTCATTCAGCGCTGACGATGGTGGAGGATGGCTTGGGGATCGCGGATACAGTCGACATCGATAGCTACATCCAGTGGCGCGAGGCGGTCGATCACAGCAGTCCGGTGATCGGAACCGTGGGAGTGGCGGCCAAGTTTGATTTTGCGAAACCGGATCAGCCGGTGGTGGTAATTGATGCCCGACCGGGGCATTTGTATATCGTGCGATTTAGTCAGGACCTGCAGGATCCCAGACACGGTCGGGAAGTGGCCCGGGGCCGGACGCCCGGGCGTCAGGTGGAGCGAGTGGAGATCCCTCTCGCTGTGCAGGGCGAACAAGGGTTCTGGACGATTGAGCAGATCAGGGACTAGGAGGCTCAACGTTTGCTTGCAGCAGCTCCGCCATCGCGGGCGTCATAAGGAACCATCTTGCGATCGGTATAGTAGGGGAACATCCAGAGATCGTTGTCCCAGGTGCGGACGCGCTTTGGTTTAAGGCCACGGGCGGTGATGTTGGTGAGGTAGAACCGTTTTCCCGCATGGCGTGCTTGGAAGAATCGGGTGAGCTCGGGGATCCGACCGGCGTAGCCTTTCAAGTAAGGATCGCTCTTGGGAGCGGACCAGGTTTTGCCGGCATTGGCCTTGCAGAGCTTGGTGTCATAGTCGCGCCACTTGAGATCGAATCCGCGATGCTCGAATCCGTAGCCGTTGATGTGATCGTTCAGCCAAGCCTGATAGAAGATGTAGAGATTCACATCGAAGGGATCGTTTTGAAGACTCGTCATTTTCATGGGAAAATAGATTCCGTCGCGCCCGCCGGTTTCGAAGGTGAATCGCAATGGATGCAGGTCGGCAGTGCCGGTTTTGGAGAGCTTGGTATTGGCGACCTTCATGCAGGCGAAGACGTATCCCTTGTTGCGGTAGAACCCGATGACGTCTTCGGCGTCTTTTAGCTCCTGAAAGCCCTCTTTCTTCAGCCAGACATTCAAGGCGCCGGCGGCGTTCTCTTTGACGATGGCGACGTCGTAGCTGCCGACGACCTCGCGCGAGAGGACCTCGACTCCGGCCGGTGTGGGCCGGGCCTCGTTGGCTGCTTCGCCCTTGGTGCCAAGAGCCTTCGGTTTCGATTGAGGGCTGCGACGGGCTGCGACGTAGTTGAAGCATTCCTTGAAGAGAGTGGCGTCTTCCTCGTGCGTGGTCGGCTTGGTGGGGAAGGGCACGACCCAGGCAAAGTCATCGACCTTGCCCGCAACCTGGATTTTGATGATGAGATCCTGGACCGCGCTCTTTTCAGCAGTGCCGGGCGTGAAGACGATGATGGCTTCCTGAGCCTTTTCTTCGAGCGAGCCTTTATAATCACGAGGCGGCATGACCTTGCCGTCGCCGAAGGCAATCGAGTGCAGGGCGGCGAGCAGCACGAGGGGCGCGATCAGGTTTTTCATTTCCGAAGAATATCACGACGCCCAAGTAAAACGTAGCTCGGAGTTTCTCGAGTGGAACTGACATGCGTGTTTCCTGAAGCCGGGAGAACGGGCCCCGGATTGTTCGTTGCCCTGACGGGAGAATTGCCCTGAGATGGAGCCATGGACTACTCCAAGTGGGTTGAGCGCGCCAAAGGGTTTATAGAGGACGTGAGAGGATTGCCTGGGGAGATGGAGGTGACTATCGAGGTCAAACCCTCAATGACCCGTCATGAAGTGGACCTTCTGGCGAAAGGGCTACCGCTGGGGTTGCCTAATGTCATCAAAGATTTCTTGTCTCAAGGTTCGGCCTCTTGTGAATGCAATTATGTCTGGGAACCAGACGATAGTTTGATTGCAGATTTTGCGGAGGTGATTGAAGACGAGGACTATCTTGAAGGAGGTGCGACTCTATGTCTTGGAGCAGAGTTGGCGTCGCTCCAGGAGATGGCCAAAGAGACTGCGACTTACTTTACCGGGGATGATCAGGAATCGAGAATAGGTCGGGATCTTTGGGGTTCGGCTTTTCCGTTCGTTCAGGTTGGCAATGGGGATAGCCTGGCTCTTCTTACCTCCAAGAATGTGGAGAACCCGCCGGTCGTTTACTTGGGAATCTACGGAGGTTGTGAAGTGATCTCTCCTTCCTTTTCTGAGTTCCTCTATCATTGGGAGAGGATCTGTTATGTGGGTCCAGAAGGTTGGTTTTTGAGCGAGTGGCGTGACCCAGCCACCGGGCACATTGACTCGAAACTTCCCAAGACGACCTTGCTACGTAGATTGATGAAGCTTGGAGAGGCTGACGAATTCGACGTTTCCTGGCCAATGCCCATTTGGCCGGATTGGAGAGCCAGTGCAGCCAGAATCGCAGACCGAGTTAGTCTCCTGACTTCAGCACCTTGATAAAGGCTTCCTGCGGGATGTTGACCTTTCCGAAGGCTTTCATCTTGGCTTTACCTTTTTTCTGCTTCTCGAGGAGTTTGCGCTTCCGGGAGATGTCACCGCCGTAACACTTGGCGGTCACGTTTTTGCGCATGGCCGAGATGCTTTCGCGGGCGATGATGTTGCCTCCGATGGCGGCCTGAATGGCGACCACGAACATTTGCTGGGGAATGACTTCCTTGAGTTTGCCGGCGAGTTCGCGGCCGCGGCCCTGGGCCTTGTCGCGGTGGACGATGGTGGAGAAGGCTTCGACGGGTTCGCCAGCGATGAGCATGTCCATTTTGACCATCTTGGCGGCGCGGTATCCGGCGTGTTCGTAATCCATCGATCCGTAACCGCGGGTCATGGATTTGAGGCGGTCGTTGAAATCGACAAGGATGTCGGCGAGCGGAACGACGGCGGTGAGCATGACGCGGAACTGGTCGATGGTTTCGGTGTTCTCGAGGTCGCCTCGTTTCTCGGCGATGAGCTGCATGACGTCGCCAATGTAGTCGCCCGGGACCATCACGAAGATGCGGACCATGGGTTCACGGATCTCTTCGATCTCCTGCGCTTCGGGAAGGTAGGAAGGGTTGTCGATGATCAGTTCTTCGCCATCGGTCTTGCGGACTTCGTAAATCACCGAGGGATAGGTCGAGATGACGTCCATGTCGAATTCACGACGAAGACGTTCCTGGATGATTTCCATGTGAAGTAGTCCGAGGAAGCCGCAGCGGAAGCCAAAGCCGAGAGCGGTCGAGCTTTCGGTCTGGTAGGTGAAGGCCGCGTCGTTGATCTGGAGTTTGCCCATGGCAGTCTTGAGGGCTTCGTAGTCCGAGGTATCGACGGGATAGATGCCCGAGAAGACCATGGGACGGATTTCCTTGAAGCCGGGAAGGGCTTCGGGACAGGGCTTGTCCTTGTGGGTGATGGTGTCGCCGATTTTGACTTCGGCGGAGGACTTCATGTTGGCGATGACGTATCCTACGTCGCCGGTCTGGAGGACGTCGGTCTTGGTCATCTTCGGAGTGAAGTGACCGACTTCCTTGATCTCGTAATTGTTGGGGGTGTGGAAGAGTTTGATCTTGTCGCCCTTTTTCACCTCGCCCGACATGACGCGGACGTAGGAAATGACACCGCGGTAGGCATCGTAGAGGGAATCAAACACCGAAGCGCGGAGGAGTCCGTCTTCTTCGACGGGTGGTGGAGGAACGAGTTCGACGACCGCTTCGAGGATGTCCTCGATGCCGATCCCCATTTTGGCCGAAGCGGGAATCCCGTGCTCGCCGGGGATGGCGAGGATGTCTTCGAGCTGCTGACGGCACTTGTCGACATCGGCAGCGGGGAGGTCGATCTTGTTGAGAACGGGAACGATGGAGAGGTCCTGATCGAGGGCCAGATTGACGTTGGCCATGGTCTGGGCTTCCACGCCTTGGGCAGCATCGATGATCAGGATGGCGCCTTCGCACGCGGCGAGGGAGCGGGAGACTTCGTAAGAGAAATCGACGTGTCCGGGGGTGTCGAGGAGGTTGAGCTTGTAGGTTTTTCCGTCGCGGGCCTTGTAGAACATCGTGACGGGATGGGATTTGATGGTGATCCCTTTTTCTCGTTCCAGATCCATGGCGTCGAGAAGCTGGTCCTGGGCTTCGCGCTGGGAAATGGTCTGGGTGTGCTCGAGGAGACGGTCGGACAGGGTCGTTTTGCCATGATCGATGTGAGCGATGATGGAGAAATTACGGGTGAGTTCGACGGACATGGTGGTCTGGCTGGCGGGAGGTTAACCGCGAAGGCGCGAAGATGCGAAGGGTTTTGGTCTTTCCGCGCGCGGGAGATAAGGGGAATTGACGGGAAATGGAAGGGTGGAATGTGGCCGGCTGTGGAAAGGGCTGGTCCGATGGCCCTTGAATTCAAGGGAGGGCCCCGGGTAGATTGACCTCGATGAAGAAGACTCTGGCATTGCTTTTCGGCTTAGCGGCCACGGTGAGTGCGATGGCTCAGGCTCCGGAGGGGTGGAAGCCGCTTAAGGGAGAGAATCAGCAAGACGGTCAATTTTTGGGAGCGTGGGAAAGTGAGGATGGGTTCAGCAAGGTCAAGATCTGGAAGACCAAGGGAGAGTCCAAGCTTGAGAATCTCATGCGGGTGCCAGGGTTGGATACCAGGATTGATCCCCAGGAACATCCGGTCCGGATGGCGACTCTTCCGAAACCGCTCCTGGGGATTCAGGTGAGGTATCCTGATTCGGACGATGAGGAAGAGCGGCGAGTTCGATCTGGTTTTTTCGTTCTGACTGAAAAAGGGAGTTACGAGTTGCGTGTCTCGTCGACGATCAGGAGAGAGTTTTCAGTCGCAAAGTGGGATTTGGGTCGTCCGCTTCAGGATGACGGCTACGTGAAGCGGGATCGATTCAAAAAGGCCGTTGACCGCTTTAACGAAGACGTTCGCCAGTTGAATCTGAGGCCGATCAAGATTGATCCTAAAATAGTTCCTCCGGTGGCGGACGCAGAGAAAGCAGGGAATCATCTGAAGGTTCTCGTCACGATTTCGAAAGAGGGAAAGTTTCTTCATGGGGGCAAAGAGAAATCAGAGGAGGATCTTCTTAGCTTGTTTGCCAAGGAGGTTGGGAAGGCTGACGATGCGAAGTGTGAGAGTGTGGTCCTTCGGATCAAGGCACACAAAGAGACTGATTTTTCACATGTTCGTCGACTGATCCGGCTGGCTGCGAAGGGAGGGATTGACAAAGTTGCCTTTGGGAGTCCCGCCGGCGAGTAGGTCCTAGCCCGCATTCATTTTGGTTCGCTTTTCGGAAGAGCGGAAAGAGCGGCGTTGCGAACCGAGCCTTCGGGAAGAGTATCGGACCAGGTTTTGAATCCGGTCGGGCCTTTGGTTTCGAGAACCTCCTTGGCGACGGTCTGAATGTATTGAGGAGTTTGGGGATGATTGTCGTTGGCAATCTCGAGGACAAACTCGGTGGCCATATCAATGTCGTTGTCAGCGAGTCCCTCGATGAGACGGTTGCGAAACAGGTCCTGAGTGGGGCCCGGTTCGTAGTTGTTGACGTATTCGGCGGCGCCCACTGGATCGGAAAATGCCCAACCGGGAAGCGAGTTTGAAATGAAGCCCATCTTGTGTTGGTCGGCGGTGTTCGGGAGATAAGTTTTCACCACCTCGGGATTTCCGGATGACCAGGCGTAGTCGAAGAGCCGCCAATGTTCACCGGTGGCTTTGTTCTTTGCCAAGGCGGTTCTGATTGGAATCGCGGTGGAATCATCGATGGACTTCAGCAGTTCGTCGAAGGCGAGGCGCCGGGAAATAGGATCGGAGGCCTTGACGGCTTCGGCAACCAGGGTGTCGATTTGCTCCGGGGTGAGGTTTGGTCGCGTGGCAGGCGTGGAGGAGCCTTCGGTGGAAGTGGAAATTCCCGCTCTCTTGTTGGCGCGGGTATTTGCAGGGCTGTTCGAGGTGGCGGAACCTGACTCTTGCTTTGAGAGAGAAGGGGCAATTGATGGAACGCCGTTTGAAGCGAATCCGGAATGTTCCACTGCGAATCCGGAACCGGCCTGATCTGTCGTTCCGGAAAGTCGTTCGGACTTCGAAGAGTTCGAAGGCAAAGCTGGCGAAGCGGCGGTGCTTTGCCCCGCTTTGTTTTCGGTCGTTCCCGCAGCAGGAGGGGAAGGATTCCTCGCCAGGGTTCCGGCCAGGTAAAGGCTGATGGAGATCGTGAGCCAGAGCAGATGAGATTTCATTTTGCGCTGGTGATTTTGGCCTGAACGTCAGCAGGAAGGCCGCTGTTGGGAAGCCACTGTGAGGCGGCTTCGGGGTTCTTGCGGAAGAAGGTGCGGCCGGTGTCGACGAGAGCGCCGTGGCGCGAATTTTCGTCGGAGATGGTGGAGGCCCATTCGACTCCGACGGCGGGATCATCGTGAGCGACGCGGGTGGCGTATCCGTAGGTGGCGGCGTCCTTTTCGGGGCCGGAAAGGGTGGAGATTTGAGCGGCGGCGGCTTCGGGATCCTTGCCGGCCCAAGTGGAGAAGGAAGAACCGATCGCTCGGTTCTTGCTGTCACCATCTGGCAAGGTTTGTGCCCAGGAAATGGCTTCCTGCGGATCTTGTTTGGAAATTTCGTTGGCGACGCGGGCGGTCGCCTCGCCCTGAAGAGGACCTTCGGGAACGTTGCGGGCCCAATCCTTGGCCGCTTCGGGATCGCCTCCGCGGAAGACTGCTCCGGCGGCGATGTGAATCATTCGGCCGGCGTCCTTGTCGCCATCGGCGTGGCGGTCGGCGGCGAATTGGGCCGCGAGATTGGGATCGGCATCGGCCAAGCCGAAGGCGGCTCCCCATTTCATGTGGGTGCCTCCGTTTTGTTCTTCGGGACTCAGCGTGTCGAAGTAGGCGATGGCGGCATCGGGATTGCTGCTGGCCCATCCGGCAAGAGTAGCAGCCATGTCCCGCTTGGGGGTATCCTTGCCGTGGAGAACGGCTTCTTCGCCGGCCATGGATCCCCAGGCGTAGTGGAATTCGCGGAACTCGGGTGAGTCCTGAGGCATGTGGGCGATCTGTTCGCGCATCAGTTTGGCATTCTCCGGAGTCATTCCCTTGAGGAGTTCGGAGAAGGCGAGGCGTCGGGCGATGGGTCCTTTGGCGGAGCGGAATTCTTCGCCAAGGCGGGCGATGTCCTGTTCGCTGAGGTTGACCGACGAGAGAGAGCGCAGTGTTCCGTCTTGGCGAGTCGAACTCACTCCTGAAGTGTTGGAGTTGTCAGGAGAAGTGGTCGCTGATTGGCGGGAGGAAAGTGGAGGGGCGTTACCTGATGATCCACGGCTTGAAGAAGCGGAGGAGTCTGCCTTGGCCGAGTCGGACCGGGATCCCACGAAGAAGGCTCCGGCAGCGACCGCGGCCCAGATGAGGTGATGGAGGTGGTTCTTGTTCATGGAAGGGCAGAGGTCGGGAATTGGCGAAGGATGTTAGAGGATGAGGAGGCCTTCGACAATCTGGTTTTTAAAGGGCGGATTGGGGCCTACTTTTTGAGCTCTTCGCGAAGAAGGGAAGCCATTCTGGGCCGTTGCTTTTTGAGTTCATCAAGATTGAGCCCGAGTTGGGCCACGTTGTTCAGGAATTGATAGAGGTCGGAAAGTTCCTTGGACCATTCTCCGGCAACGACGTCGATTGGTGACTCGCGGCGGTGGTTGCGCGTGGTGATGGAGGCTCCGTTTTTGAGGAAGGTGCGGATGATTTGTTCGCGGCACATGAACGCTGCGATGTGAAGCGGGGTGTTGCCGTCGCGGTTCGTCTTCGTCAGGTCGGCTTTCCGTTCGAGGAGGAGATTGATGATCTGGGGGCGTCCGTGGAAGGCGGCGCTGGCGAGCGGGGTCATGCCATTGTCAGCGTGCCGGCCATTGATGGGGGCACCGCGATCGAGCAGTCGTTTGACGCCAGCGGGGTCCGCTTGTTGGATCGCCGTTTCGAGTTGATTGCGGAGTTGGGTTCGGTCGGTGTTTTGGGTTTTGGCGATGTCTTCTTTCTTATCGGTGACGTGGAAGATGAAGTCGTTACTGAAGAGGCCCTCGGCGTTTTGAACCTGAAGGAAATGAAGACCTTTCGGGGGAATGGATTCGAGGGTGATGGTGATGTTTTCCTTCTCTCCGTGGGTGATGGTGGCAGGCACACGGCGTCCGTTGACCACGACATGGGCCTCGTCGGTCACATGCCGGGCATTGATGGTCATGGACTTCTCCTGAGCGGTGAGCACGGGAAATTTCTGCCGGCCTGACTGGGCATGAATGGGGCTGAGGGTCCAGAGCGCGGGCTGGGGATTGACGAAGCCTTCTTCTGCTCCATGGCGTCCGGTGAAGGTGCCGACGAAGGAGCCTTCTTTGGCAAGTCTGATGAGATCGTCGCGCGTGAAACTACGGCGGTTTCCATCAACTTCGGTGTAGAAGCCATCCTGAAATTGCAGAGTGGTGTCGGCTTTATCGTTGAGGAAGAGAGCATCGACTTGCAGGACGACCGCGCCTTCATGGGCGGATGATTCGAGGGCGGGAAGAAGGTCGAGGGTGAGGGGCTCGTCGTAGGTTTTCTGATCAAGGGTGACCTGACGGGCAAAGGACCCGGAGTAGCCCGTGCTTCCTTCGAGGACCATGTCCCAGACGGGATCGAATCGGGCCTTGCTGCGCCAGGAGAATCGCCAGAGGTCCCGTTCGGGAATCCCTCGCTCGGCGACGTGGCGGTAGAAATCGAAGTCGATGATGTTGAGACGTCCCTGGGGCAGGATGAGGAATCGGTCGTAGGCGCCGCGCCAGGTGGGGGCATCCATTCCACTGCCAGGGGTGTTGGTGCTGACCCAGAAGGGCATGCGGTGGCAGTCACCACAGACGTTGGGCTGGGGTTTGCCTTCGTGGTTGCCCTTCAGGTGGAAGAGTTCGAAGCCCTCTTCGGCTTTCTCGGAAAGAACGTTGTCGTAGGATCTCTTTTGCGCGGGTGGATAGGGAATGCCGAGGAGGAAGTGGGACATGTAGTAGCGGTCATTCCGGTCGAGGAGATCGCCATACTCGATGGTGGTGCCGGGCATGGCCATGGTAGTGCTGAGCGCTCCGTCGATGAGATGGCGGATGGCGTAAGTGGGATCGTCGCCCTCAACATTGGGCGGAGTGTGGCCGTGGACGTTGGCGCTGTTGTTTCCTCCGTAGGGATCACCGGGAATGCCGTCCCAGTGGAAGGGTGCGGTGTCGCGCAATCCACGAACCGGCATGGTGGAACGGGGTTGGATCTGATCGGCGCCGGACACCACGGGAGTGTCAAGGACCCAGAGGAGTTGGTCGGTGTGTCCGTCGGGATGGCAGCTGGCACAGGAGAAGGTTTCCGACGACGAAGCTTCCGCATTGTTGAAGGCCATGCGACCACGCCTGAAGGGAGGAGGAGTGGGGTCTTCGAGGGGAATCGAAGTGGTCAGACTCGGCCGGGCTGGGTTGGCCAGATCGACCAGGGAGACCCTGTTGTCGACGGCGTTGAGGACCCAGGCTTTGGTGGGCGTTCCAGCCTTGTCGGATTCGAGGGCGATGCCACGGGGTACCGAGCCGACCTTGATTTGGCCGAGAGGTTTTCCGGTGGCGGTGTCGACGGTGAAGAGCTTGTTGGAGCTGGCTGCGGTGGCGACGACCATCTTGTCATTGGGGCTGACCTCGATGGCATAGGGCGTGGCCAGAGGATGTGTCGGGATGAGGAGTTCGGAGGGCAGGGGTTCGAGATCGATGAAGGTTGATTTGTCAGCCTTGTTGTTCTCGAAGTCGACGCGGGTGACCTGGTTGAGGAACGGCCGGTTCTGGAGTTCTTTCAGGCTATGTTTCTTGGTTCCGGATCGTCCGTTGGCATCATTGCGGGCATCGGTCTGGGCAATGAAGACCGTGCCTTTGGAATCGACGGTCAGCCCGTAGAGAAGGGTGCCGAGGGTATCGACGGTTTCGACCAGCTCGTCGGTTTCGGTGTCGAAGATGAAGAGGTCCTTGTCGGGAACGTCGGGGTGTTTGACGATGTCCACGACGTGCCCCAGCGAGAGAATGTTGTTGTTGGCAATGCTGTGTTCATGGGCATTGAACGTGACGAGATCACCATCGATTTTGTAGCCGCCGGAGAGTTGGGTTTTGTTGTGTGATTCGAAGGGGACCACGTAGAGTTTTCCATGGCGCACGGCGATGGCGCGTGGGTCCTGGGCGGGGATGGCGAGGTGCTTGGTGACCCGTCGCGACTTGACGTCGATAACGGCGATCTTGTTTTCGGATGAAAGGGCGACGTAGGCTTTCTCGTTGCTGGCGAACGCGATGCCGACGGGTTCATCGAAGTTGGTCGAGCGCTTCTTTTGATCGATGTCTTGGACGGTCCCAATGACGTGGAGGTGGCTTTTGCTTTTCGGGTCGGTATCGATGATACTGACCGAATCCGAAATGTGGTTGCTGACCCAGAGTTCGAGTCCGTCAGGCCGGACGGCGAGGCTGACGGGTTCGATGCCGACGGGGATGCGGTTGACGATTTCCCTGGTCGCGGGGTCGATGACGTCGACGGTGTCCGAGGGAGTATTGGCGACGAAGAGGAGATCTTGGTGAAGGACGATGGGCTTGAAGTGAGGGCTCAGAAAGGACGGATGACCGACCTTTGCGGGTGGGGCCGGGCGTCCTGCCTTCTGGGCGGGGGTATCAGACGCGGAGAGGAGCCAGATGCCGGTGACGGATCCGAGGATGGCGAAGAGACCAAAGAGGAGAGGTTTCATCGGGATGGAATCTACTTGGTAGAAATGACGGTATGGTTTTTACGCCAGGCGGCAGCAGCCTCTGGATCGCGGTGGCTCCACGAATCGAGGATTCGTGTTCGGAGATCACTACGTAGTTCGGGATTGGAGATTTTTCCAGTCCATTCCAGCGCGGTGGGGGGATTGAATTCTGCGGCCGCGGTGGTAAAGCCGGCGATGGCATGGTCGCGGGCAGAGCCGGACGCTTGGCCGTCGATCCAGTCGGCGGCCGAGGAGGGATTCTGAGTGGTCCAATTCCAGAAAGCTTTGCGAATCGCGGTATTCCGCTGGCTGCTGTCGGGTTTGGAAACAATCCAGTCGGCAGCCTTGAGGGGCTGGCGACGAGACCAGGAATCGGAGACGAGCGGGAGGAAGTTCGCTTGAACTTCGGGTTGTGAATCGAGGTAGGAGGCGACCTCCTGGGGCTGATCCTGAGCCCAAGTGTAGAGGGCCGAAAGAGTGGCTTCTTTTCGATCTTGTGAAGGAAGGGAGTCGGCCCAGGTCAGAGTGTCGAGAGGAGCGCTAAGAGCCCAGGCTTCTGCGATCTCGCTCAAGAGATATTGGCGGGTGTCACTATCTTCGAGCGAGAGGGCAAGTGACGAGGCCTGCTCCGGATCGACGGAGGCAAGAGGCTTGAGGATTCCGGTATAGGCGCCGGCCTGCTGCTGGGTGGGAAGTTCCTTGGCCCAGGCCAGGGCGGAATCGAGGTCCTGCCGGGCCCATTCGCGGGCAATTGTTCCCGCGAGAATATGACCAAGCTTGGGATAGAAGCCGAAGGCATTGCCGGGTTCCCCGAGCCAGTCGGCGGCTCTCTTGGGGTCGTATGCAGCGAGGGCCGAGAGGATGCTGGTGGTGTGCCCCCGCATCTTGGTGAAGTCGGCGACATCGAGGGAGGCGAAGGCGGCCTCGGGGTCGTGCTTGACCCATTTTGCAAGGAGCAGGTGGGAGAGCATGTTCGCTTCCCGATCCCATTCGGGAGTCTTTTGATGGAGAAGATCGAGGGCCGCGGGAATGGCTGCAGGATCGATCCGGAGTGCGAAGTTGTGCAAGGAGGCGATCCGGTCGGTGGGATCCGGATTGGAAAAGATGGCGAGGAGGTCTTCGGGCTCTCGACTTGTTGTTCGTGTTGAGGAAGTGGTTCGTTCCGAGTTCGAAGATGTTGCGGTTGGGGTAGAGAGTTCCTGGCGTGGTTCTGAGGAGGACAGGTCCTGAATTTTGACTTGCTGGGTGACGATGACGGGGATGGCAACGGCGAGGGTTCCGAGAGCAATGAGGTTGGCTTTGGCGAGACCCAGCAGTCCGAGGGGAGCGGCTGCTCCGGCGGTCGCTGAAATGGTGGCGGCAAGACCGGCTGGAGGAGCGGTGATGGCATTGGCGGAGAGGCTGGTGCCGAGGATGGCGGCCGTGGTGGTGATGCCTCGTTTGCCAAGAGAGGACTTGAGCTTGTCGAGGGCACGACGGGTCCGCATGCGGGCGGCATCCTGGCTGATTCCGAGGGCGCGTCCAATCTCGGGATGGCTCTTGTTTTCGTAAAACCGGAAGAGGACGAGTGCGCGATCTTCTTCTTCAAGCTCGTTGAGGGCGTCGTCGATTTCAGGGGCGATCTCGTCCCATTGGCAGGAGTCGGCATTCATGGTGTCGAGGGTGGCTGAGATTTGTTCACGTTTTTGGCGTCGAACTTCGGAGCGAACGTGGTCAACCGAGGCGCTGTGAGTTTCCCGGTGAAACCAGGCGGTGAGCGGGAGGGTTTCGGGAATGTCCGGCGCCTTTTTGGCGAGGCGAAGAAACACGGTTTGTGAGATGTCGCGTGCGGCTTCGTCATTGTTGGTGACGCGTCGGGCGACGGAGTGAACGAGCCCGAGATAACGATCGACAAGCTGGCCAAAGGCGTTCCCGGAGGGATCGCTCTGGTGTAGCTTCAGGAGTTGATGATCGGTGGGCGGCACGTTCGGGGAAAGATCGTCGCAGAGTGATGGAAGCGAACAGGTTTTTGGAGAAAAAAGAAGGAGGTTGGTTTTGTCCCGGGTTTCAGGCATGATCAGCGGATCGATGACGGGAAAAAGGTATCATTTTTTGGACGGTCTGCGAGGGGTGGCGATGCTGCTGGGGATTGTCTTGCATGGGTTGATGTCCTTCTTGGAGTTCCCCATTTGGCCGGTGGTGGATGTCGAATCCAATCCGGATTTCTTCTGGGTTCTTTTTGATGCCATCCACGGATTCCGCATGCCCTTGTTCTTTATGGTGAGTGGTTTTTTCACCGCCATGATGTGGAAAAAAAGAGGGGCCAAGGGCTTGGTGAAACAGCGGGCTTTGCGGATCGGAGTTCCTTTGGTGGTGGGAACGATTGTGTTGGTCCCGATGATCATGGCATTGGGATACTGGGGTGGGCAGGTCAAGGCCGAGCGGAGGGAGGCCCCAATGGGGAATGGTCTTAGGTCTGCCATTCTCGAGAATGATCTCGGGCGGGTTGAGGGGCTTTTGAATCAAGGGGCGGATGCCAACGAAAAAGATGAGGGTGGCAGCAGAGTGTTGCATTTGGCGGCCACAATGGGTCGGGCCGAAATCGCCGAGCGCTTGATCGAGGCCGGAGCCGAGGTGGATGGTGAGGGGATGGACGGAGGAACGGCCCTGATGTCGGCCGCCTTTTTCGGGAGAGTGGAGACGGTGCGGGTGTTGATCGCGAAGGGTGCTGATGTGAATGCGCAGAACAAGCAGGGGAACACCGTGCTCGATACCGCCACGATGGATTTCTCAGTGGTCAAGATGGTGGGGGAGGCTCTGGCCATTCCGATCGATGAGGGGATGGCGGAACGAAGGGAGGAATGTGCGGAGATGCTTCGAGTGGCGGGAGCATCCGATGACAAGGACCATTCGATGGACTGGTATTGGATGGGGGTGTTTGCTCCGATTTTTCACCACCTTTGGTTCCTCTACTATCTGCTGTGGCTGGTGGCCATTTTTGTGCCGGTGGCACTGGTGTGGCGAAAGCTTGGCTGGAGGATTCCAGATTGGATGATCAGAACGCCGGGTTGTTTGCTTTGGTTGATTCCCTTGACGTTGTGGCCGCAGATGCACATGCCGGGTCTGTTCGGACCGGGAACGGCCATCGGGATCTTTCCGTGGGGAACGAAACTGGGATATTATGCGATTTTCTTTTTCTTTGGAGCGATGTGTTTCGGGCAAGGCTGGTGGGAAGACAAGGCGGGTAAGATTTGGTGGGCTTGGCTGTTGGTGGCTCTCCCGGTCTTCTGGTTCGGGAGGCAGTGGATTCACGACGACGATCCCTTCGCCGGTCAGGTGTGTGCGGTGGTTTATGTCTGGTTGATGATTGTGGGCTTCATGGGTTTGTTCCGTCGATACCTGAACGTTGGTCACCCGGGATTCCGATACTTGTCCGATTCCTCCTATTGGCTGTATCTGGCGCACATGCCCCTGATTCTGGCGCTGCAGATTTGGCTGAGCAATTGGGAGTTTCCAGCCTTGATCAAATTCCCTCTGATCTGCCTCTCGGTGACCGGGGTGTTGTTGGTCGTCTATGAATACTTCGTTCGTTACACTTGGATTGGCGCGGTTTTGAATGGGCGAAAGTATCGCACGCCGCCCCTGCCCAAGGAGTCTACTTCCTGATGCAATAGATGCGGGCGGAGGTGCGGATGAGGAGGCTGTTGCCGGCGATGGCGGGAGTGGCCATGCCCATGTCGTCATCGGCAAGTTGGTTGGTGTGGAGGAGTTCGAAAGTCTTGCCGGCCTTGCAGACATTGGTGCCACCGTCTTCGTTGAAGCAGAAGATTTTTCCTTGGTAGGCGAAGGGGGACGCGGTGAATCCGGTGGAGCCGGGGAGACGTTGTTTGCCGTAGATCTCCTCGCCGGTTTTTGGGTTGAAAGACGAGAGGTAGCCGCGATCGAGAAGGACATAGAGTTGATCGCGGTAGACCAGAGTCGAGGGGTTGTAGGGAGCGGCCTTCCAGTTACTCCAGGCGATGAATTTGTTGGAGGTTTCTTTCGCGGAAACTGAAATGTCGCCGCTGGCTCCGGGGCGGATGGCGTAGACCGGCCGGGTTCTGTCTCCGACGTATCCCGAGGATAAAAAGAGAAGGTCGTTGTGCGAGTAGGGAGTCGCAATGGTGATACTGGACATCCCTTTGAAGGACCAGAGTTCCTTCCCGTTGAGGTCGTAGGAGCGGGTGCGACCTGAACCGGGAACAATGATTTCGGTGCGCTCTTTGTGCTGCCAGATGTAGGGATTTGACCAATTGGATTTTTCATCCCGGGGAGTCTTGAACACTTCCTTGCCAGTGGCTTTGTCGAGGGCGAGGAGGTAGGAGCTTTCGTCGTTGTCGTGGACGTAGTAGAGGCGGTCCTGGTGAAGAACCGGGGAGGCGGAAGTGCCCCATCCGTAACGGGTCTTGTAAGCCGGTAATTCGTGGTTCCAGACGACCTTGCCATCAAAGTCGAGAGCGTAGATTCCCAGGCTGCCGAAGCAGCAATAGACGAGTTGGCCGTCGGTTACGGGTGTCTCGGAGGCGTAGGAGTTTTTGAGGTGAATGGATGACTTCGGCTTGCCGCGGTGGACTTCCTTTTCCCAGAGGATCTTGCCGGAATCGAGGTCGAGGCAGAAGACTTTCCAGAGGTGGGTTGTATCGGGGATGCCGGGTCGGTTTCCTCCGAAGTAGAGTCCTTTTTTGGGAGCTTCGGTGTCGCCTTCATTGATCACGGTGGTGAGGAAAACCTTCTTGTCCCAGACGACAGGTGAGGACCAGCCACGGCCCGGGATGTCGGTTTTCCAGGCCACGTTTTCGGTGGCGGACCAGGTTTCGGGAAGGTTGGTGTTTTCGGAAACTCCACGGGAATCGGCGCCTCTAAAAGAGGGCCAGCTTTCCTGGGAGGAGAGAGGAAGAATCAGGAGGAGGGATACTACGAGGGCTTGCATGACGGAGGAAAGGGCTGGGTGAATAATCGCTGCCTGGGCGAAAATGCGAACAAAGAATTTGGCAGAAAGCAAAAGATCAACCGGTTAGGGATGGGTGTTTCAGTCTTCGAAATTCCAGACTCTTTTCGGGCCGAGATCTTTCTGGAATCTGGTGGCTCCCTCCTGAATGGCCAGCTGGCGGGAGGTGGCATCGAGTTCTTCGACGAGCGACTGGGAAAGACTGGTGGAGTGGGTGATGACGAGAATCTGGGAGGATTCGTTGGCGAGTTGAATGAGCCGGACGAGTGCGGGGAAGAGGGCGGGATTGAGACTGTTTTCGGGTTCGTTGAGAACGAGCAGCGAGGGAGGTTTGTGCCGGTTGTGCGCGAGCGGAAGCCTGCGGTCAGGGTGCCGTTTTTTCATCGGGTGAGGCATTCTTTAGATGAGTCCGATGGGCCTGTGCTCAAGAGGCAGCATCTGCCCTGGGTGGGGCGAGGCCTTCTCTGGATGTTTTTGATTGTCGCCTTGGTCCGGCCGGTGTGGGTCGAGGAGCCGATTGAACGGGCCGTGCCCACGCGGGATCTTTTGTTGGCCGTGGATCTTTCGGGGTCGATGGAGAAGGATGATTTTGCGGGAGAATCGGGCAAGATGGTCGATCGCCTGACCGCGGTGAAGGAAGTGTTGGGAGAATTTCTGACCGAACGGGAAGGGGACCGGGTTGGACTTGTGGTCTTCGGAAATTCGCCATTTTTGCTGGCGCCCTTCACGACTGATCTGGAGTTGAGCCGACAGCTGTTAGATGAAACTGCAGTGCGTATGGCGGGTTTGCGCACGGCCTTTGGCGATGCCATCGGGCTCGGGATCCGGCTCTTCGAAGACAGCACGGCACCCGCGAAAACCATGATCGTATTGACCGACGGCAATGACACGTCGAGTTCGTTGCCGCCCATCGAGGCCGCCAAGGTGGCCCGCGATCGCGGAATTACCGTCTACACCGTGGGGATGGGAGACCCGGAAACGGTGGGCGAGGAGAAGTTGGATGAGACCGCCCTGGAGAATGTGGCCAAGGAGACAGGCGGGCGCTTCTTTCTGGCGTTGGGTCGTCAGGAATTGGACGGCGTCTATGATGAACTGAACAAGATCGAAACAAGTGAGACAAAGACCGTGAGTTTTCGTCCACGGAGTGATCTCTACTTCTGGCCTCTGGGAGCAGCGCTCGTGTTGTCTCTGGCAATTCAGGCTTATCAGCTGTTGAGAAGTCGGCGGGAAGAGGCTGCCGTTGAATCGATGGCCCGCGTCCGGGTCGATCCACGAACCCACGAACTGGAGATTTCAGGATCATTATGATGTTGCTCAATGTGGGCGAGTCGATGAATGTGGCGGACATCCAACCGATCCGGCTTGAGCGGATCCACCTCAAAATTGCGGATTTTGCGAAGGCAAGAGATGGATTGCCCTTGGGATTGGTGGCGTATGCCGGTTCGCCTCATCTCGTTCTGCTTCCGACGCAAGACACGGGGATCGTGGCCGACATGGCGATCGAAATCAGTCCCGAGATCATGCCGCGTCCGGGGAGTGACTTGTCTTCGGCTCTCGAGTTGGCGGCTGGCAAATTGAAGGAGACCGGCGGAGTGATCGTGGCGGTTCTGGATACCATCGTCCAGGATCAGTCCAGTGAGCTGGAGGCTTATCGGAAGGGAAATGGCATTCCTGTGGAGATTTTGGCGGTGGCTCGGGAGGGATCGACCGAATTGGAGTCGATCAACAAGGTTGCTTCTGCGTTGGGGGCTTGATGAGTGTCGATGACCGCGACGTGGACACCCTGATTCGTCGGACGGCCAACATGCCGGTTTCCGTGGCGATGCAGGGCGAGGGTGCCCGTTGGCAGGAAGCGGGGTGGTGGCTTGTTCCGGTGTTGGTGGTCCTGATGCTGAGCCAGTTTCGTCGCGAGGAATCAAAATCCGGAAAGGAGAGCAGTGATCAGGCGATGCAGTCACTCTGGTTGCGCAAGGTGCAGACCAAGCCTTCTGAGTTTTTGAAAGCCAAGTTTTCCTATCAGCTGAGCGTGGGAGAGGAGGAAGCGGAATGAATCGGGCTGTGATTGTTTTCATGGCATGTCTTCTCGGGGGAGTCGTCATGGCCCAGGAAGGGCAGAACGTGACGGGTGAGTAGTAGAAAGAAGAGGCCTGGACCGGAGAAGGCGTGCCGATGGTGATCAAGCTGAGATCACCGGGGCCGTTTAGCGGCACGGCGGCTTTTGATTTGCTGGAAGTTTCGAAAACGGCCTTTTTGAAATTTGGGAATCCGGTTGTTGGGAACGAGGAGGTGGAGGGGAAGAGTTTCTTTACACAGACTCATCAGTTCTCGGTCTACTCCCAGCAAGAGGGCAAGGTGGTAATCCCTTCGTTTCTGGTTCGCTTCTCCGGAAAGAAAGATTTCACAAGTGAGGCCGAGGCGATGGAAGGCAAGACTCCGGAGCTCACCTTTCAATCGAAGCGTCCCGAGGGAACCGAGGGCATCGGAGTGGTAGTGACAGTGACCGGGATGAAGGTGTCCCAAACCTGGAGTTCATCCGAAGGGCGTGAAGTGGACGCCGGGGATGTCTTGCGGAGGACGGTGACGCGGAGTGCCGCTGATACGACGGCCATGATTTTCCCGCCGATCGACAATGGAGCTCCGGATGGAGTGAAGGTTTACGGGGAAGATCCGGTGGTGGAGGACAAGACCGAGCGAGGGGTGATTTCGGCGAAGCGGGAAGAAACGCTAAGGTATCAGTTTGTGCGGGCGGGAACCTACACCCTGCCCGACCTGACGATTTCGTGGTGGGACCCGAAGACCGGCAAGCTGGAACAGGAGGTGTTGCCTGGGGAAACGGTGACCGTGCGGATGAGTGAAGCTGCGGTAGCGGGAGTGAAAGAAGAGAGGAAGATCTGGCCTTGGTTGTTGGGGGTGGTTACGCTGGTCGTTGCGCTGTGGTTTCGCCGTCAGCAACTTTCAGAGTGGTATCACGATTGGCAGAAGTGGCGGCATCGGCCGGAAGTCGTCACGTCAAAAGACTTGTTGGAAGCGTGTCGGAAGGATGAAGCCAAGGCGGCTTATCTTGCTGCGATGAGTTGGTAGCGGGCGCTCGGAATCAGCCTCGAAGAGATTGATCACGATGATTACACCACGGAGATTTCGGCACTGTCCGAGCGACTCTTCGGGAATCATGAATCGCCGGGTCCATGAAGTGGAAGAGCATTGGAGGCTTCTTTTCAATCGCTGGTCCGTGAGCGGAATCGACGGAAAAATCGGCGGCGAGAAGCCAAGCTTTTGCCGGCGTTGAACTCGCCTGAGCTTTGAAAACCCAAGGTCCTGTTAGAGAAGGAACGTTGGCGGGCAAGTCGGCCCTAGCCGCGTCGGCGGGTAATTTCGGCCTGTTGTTTTTCGCTCAAGCCACTGCTCGGGAGCCATTCTTTCGCTGCCTTTGGGTCCTTGCGGTAAAAGGTACGGGCGGAGTCATAGAGGGCGCGCTGGCGGGTCTTTTCATTGGAGATGGTATTGACCCAGTCGATGGCTGCGGCGGGATCCTCCCAGGCGATGCGGTTGATATAACCGTAGGTGGCGGAATCCTTTTCGGTGGAGTTGCTCATGTTGTTGAGCTTGTTGGCGGCCGCTTCGGGATCATCGCCAGCCCATTCGCGGAAGGAAGTCCAGAGGGCCCGGTTCTTGGAGTCGCCCGCAGGAAGAGTGGAGGCCCACTGGGCGGCTCCGGAAGGATTTTCATCGGCATACTCGCGTGAGACACGTGAGACGGCAGCAGCTTGCATCGGTCCATCCGGAATGTTGGTGGCCCAAGCGGCGGCGTCCTCGACGTCTCCTCCGCGAAGGACTTCGCGAGTGGCCATGTCGACGAGGCGGCTGGCATCGCGGTCCCCGGATTGATGGCGGTCGAGGGCGAAGGAAAGAGCGAGGTCGGGGTCGGCATCAGCCAGTCCCTTGGCGGTTCCCCACTTGAGCTCGTTGTTCTTTTTCTCCTCGTCTGAAAGCCCGTTGTAATAGGCCAAGGCGCTGTTGGGGTCGGCTTGGGCCCATCCAGCGAGGGTCACCGCCATGTCACGCTTGGGAGTTTCCGCGCCGTGGAGAACGGCTTCCTCACCGGCCATGGCTCCCCAGGCGTAGTGGAAGTCGCGAAACTCGGAGCTGTCGGAATCGAGATCCACGATTTGTTCGCGCATGAATTTGGCATTCTCCGGAGTGAGGTTGGAGAGGAATTTCGAGAAGAGCTTGCGTCGTTCGAGAGGGTTGCGGGCATTACGGATATCGACTCCGAGTTGGGCGATCTCCCCTTGGCTGAGAGTGGCGGTGGCCTGGAATTGGCCGGCCGGCCGGCTTGCCGAACTGCGGGTGGCACGGCTTGCCGAGGAGGCGGCGCCATTCCCCGATGAGCGGGTGGACAGACCCTGAGACTCGGACGAGGCTTGGGACGGGTTGTTCGCCGCGTCGGAGGAAGTTGCAGAATCCGACTGAGATCCGATGAAATAGGTGACGGCGACGACGAGGGCCCAGCCGCCATGGATCAGATAAGATTTTTTCATGTAATCGAAAGGAAGCCAATTTCTGAACGGTTTTAGTCCTGTTAATCTTTCAGCCCCGAAAACTCTGCTTTCCGGGACTTTTCAGTCAACTTCGCTCATTTCAGACCATGAAAGCTCTCCAGTTCTTCCTGCCCTTGGCCTTCTCTCTTCTTCCTCTTTCGGCCGACAATCATGTTGGTGTGGGGGCCAAGCCGATTGAAGGAGCCGAGGTCATCTTCGATGGTTCGCGCAAGATGCTTGATGAAAAATGGACTTACTGGAAGGGGCCGCGTTTTTCATCGTCTCTGCCGATCAAGTGGAAGATTGTCGACGATCCGGTGGATGAAGGAACGGTTCTTCAGAGTGATGATCCTGCGGCAGCCGGGGGGAAATATGGAACGGCGGACGTGGTGACCAAGAAGAAGTACCGCGACTGCCGGCTGCACGTGGAGTTTCTCATCGTCAACAAGGGGGGAAACAGCGGGGTGTATCTTCAGAACCGCTTCGAGATTCAAGTGTTGGACGGGGACAAGACCAAGCATGGCATGGGTGCGGTGATCAATGAGACCGAGTCACCTTATGACTCTTATCGGGGCCTCGGAAAGTGGAACAGCTACGACATTGTCTTCCGGGCGGCCCGCTTCGGCGAAGATGGCAAGATGACCGAGAAGCCGAAGGTTACGATGTATTTCAATGGGAAGAAGGTTCACAAGGAGGTTGAGATCAACAAGGTCTGGGGAGGGCCGAATTCCGGCCTGGATGGCGGAAACAACAAGGGCTTTGGCATCACCAACACGCCGGGTGGTCTGAAGCTTCAATGCGAAGGGCATGATGTGCGTTATCGTAATATCTGGATCAAGGAGTTGGATTTGGATGACAAGGACACTGATTTTTAGGCCGCGGATCGGGCGGGCGATGAAATAATCGCTTCGTTGGGATCGTCTCAAGGTGCATGACAAAAATTGCATGTACGTTGGCCGGACTGATGGTTCTGCCAGGATTCGGGGCTCTGGAATTCAAGGATACCAAAGGGAAGCATCTGGATGTCCTTTCGGACGGGAAAATCCTCGTTCGCTACATGTATGCGCATGACACTTCGACGAAGGAGACGCATCACGCCACATACAAACCCTACCTTCATGTCTTTGATGCCGAAGGAAAGGCGCCCATTACCAAGGGGCCGGGCGGGCAATTTACCCATCACCGCGGGATATTTATCGGGTGGAGCAAAATCGGGTTCAATGGCAAGCGATACGATCGCTGGCACATGAAGGGGGGCGACATTGTTCACCAGAAGTTTTCGAACCAGGAAGTGAAGGGCGGAGCAGCGGTGTTTACATCGGTGACCCATTGGATGGACGAGAAGGGCGAGGCTTTCCTCGAAGAAGAGAGGACCTTTACCGTGACCGCGGGAGCGCACGGCGGGCGGGCCTTGATTGACTTTCAGTCCAAGCTGACTCCGGTGCGCGGCGATGTCTCCCTCAAGGGAGATCCCGAGCATGCGGGGATCCAGTATCGTCCGGCCAATGAAGTGGATAAGAAGAAGACGAAGTATGTCTTCCCCGAAGGCGTGACCCAGGTGAAGGGGCAGAAGGACCTTCCTTGGGCCGCTGAGAACTACACACTCAATGAAAAGCGTTATGGCGTGGTCCACATGAACCATCCGGGTAATCCGAAGGGCACGGTTCACTCGGCCTACCGCGACTACGGACGTTTCGGGGCCTTCTTTGAAAAAGACGTCAAGCAAGGTGAGTCGCTCACCGTGAACTACGCCTTCCTCATCGTGGATGGTGAGCTTCCCGCCCCGGCCGAGATCCAGAAAGTCTGGGGCGCCTGGAGCAAGTAGATTTCCCTACCCAAACCGACCTAAAAATAAAAAGCCCTCCGGTCGTTGGCCGGAGGGCTTTCTTTTGGTGAATGAGGAGGAATTTTGGCCTTACTTGTGCTCGGTGATCTCGATATTGCGGAAGGAGATCGACATGTTGCGTTTTGCGTGGAGCTGAAGGCCAAGCGGGCCGGTTTTCTCGGCGGTCTTTGAGGTATAAGTTACGCCTTCGACGCCGTTGAGCCAGGTTTTGTAGGTGTCGCCCTTCACCTCGATCTTGAGGGTATTCCAGTCCTTCTGTTTGACGGCGGCGATCGCTTCTTTCCCTTCAACGGGGTACCCCTTGCCCGGAATGTAGGGAGAGGCGGTGAGGTCACGTTTGAGTGAGCCCGAGATGCCGATCTGGATCTGGTCGTGAGCCTTCTTTACCATGACTCCCGAATCGATGGTGCCTTCTCCGTATTTGAAATCCAGAGTGAGGGTGAAGTCGGTGAACTCCTTTTTGGTCCAGAGGAGGGAGCCGGCTTGTTTGGGATCGGACTGACAGTGAATGAGGCCGTCTTTGACCGTCCAGTGGGTGGCTTTGCTTTTGGAATCGATCCGCCATTGGCTGAGGTCCTTGCCATTGAACAGGGATTCGCCGGCGAGGGTAGAAAAGGGTAGAAGAAGAGCGATGAGGAATTTCATAAGTAGTTAGATACGGGGTGGGCGGGGTTCCCTTTCGATACTGAGAACATGGAATTGACGTTTTTTAGTAGATTTTGCAACTTTATCTGCGGTCCGGGGTTCCACGGGGCGACTCTTTCGAATTTTTTCAGACCATGAGCAGCTCCAAGACTCTTCCGATCATCGCCGTCACGGCAGCAGCAGCCTTTGGGCTGGGTTGGGTGGCCAAGCCCGCACCCGATCAATCATCCGGCGACGATGCGTCGGCCAACCAAAGTGAAAGTAATCGACGGGGGAGCCCGGGTCGTTCCGGATCCAGTGCCCGGACCGGGTCATTCGATGGAGCACCTGAGCGGGAATTTCTTCGTGAGTATCTGGTCGATGGAAAGATTTTGCCGGACGCCATGAGAGAGGCGATCAAGAAGATTTCGGAAACCAACGATCCATTGCAGCGGCAGAAGATGTTTGCGGTCTTGCTTGAAAATCTCACCGCCGAGAATGCAAGGGATGCCTTTGAGGCCTTGCGTGAGAACCGCCGTGGTGGCCCGGGACGGGGCAATGACGAGCAGTTGCGTCTCCTTGCAAATGCTTGGGGGCGCATCGATGGTTCTGGAGCAATGGCGGCTTTGAAGGAAATGGCCGAGCAGAGCGGCAATGAAGACCGCGGCGGCAGGGGAGGTCGTGGCGGAAGAGGGCCAGGAGGAGGACCAGGAGGCTTGTCTGGAGAAATGATGAGCGTCTTAACTGGTTGGGCGACTGTGGATGGTGCCGGAGCGAGCGCTTATCTCAACGGAATTGAGGACGATCGTGAGAAGCGTTATGCTTCCTTCGGAGTTTTGCAGGGGATGCTGGTCAATGGGGTTGATGAGGCCTTAAGTTTTGTTCAGTCCCTCCCCGAAGCAGAGGGTGATGACCGCTCGAAAGGAATGCTCATGGGGATGATTACCAGTGAGATGTTAGAGCAGGGACTCGATCAAGCGAAGGGATGGGTGGATTCCGTCCAAGACCCAGCATTGCGTTCTGGTGCTCTTACTCGCGTGGCGATGGAAATCATGAGAGAGGACCGACAGGCTGCCGCGGATTGGATTGCCAAATACGGAAACGAGGAAGCGGCTGCTCCAGCGGTCAATCGCCTCGCTGATTCCTTGGCTCGCGAAGACCCTCAAGCGGTGCTGACTTGGGCCGATAACCTTTCCGGACAAGCGAAGGTCGAAGCTTATGGACAAGCCATGGGATCGTGGACTCAAGCAGATCCTGAAGCCGCTGGCGCTTATCTCGCCAATCTCGCCTCTTCTCCAGAGCGTGATGCGGCTGTGGAAGGGTACGCGACAAGAGTCTCACGTGAGGATCCCGTCGCAGCAATGGAGTGGGCAAAGACCATTTCAGATTCGGAGATTCGTAAAGGAGCGGAAATCGATGTTGCTCGTGATTGGTATCGTAACGATCAGGCCGCTGCGCAAGAGTGGATCAACGCGGCGAGTCTCTCTGAGCAAGAGGTCCAATCCATTACTGAACCACGTGGAGGTGGGTTCCGAGGTTTTGATCGAGCAAGACGGCCTGGACGTTAGGCCCATCTCGATTCATCGATTGATCACATCTCTGGTTTTGGATCCGTTAAGGTGGAGTCAGACCAGAGATGTCTTCTTTGAGTGACTCTGTGTCTCACAGGTCACCAAATTGAATTCTGGCGTATCAGAAGCTTAGCAGCGCTTCATTCTCTCTGCGATGAGGCCAATGATCATAAACACTGACAAAATGATTGGATATCTCAGGGTGATTTCGATTTGTAAATAGAGATCAATTAAGATTCTTGCACCAGCGAACGAAGCAAATCCATATCCGGCCGCATTTAAGAGGATAAAGCAGTGACTCGGATCAGAAAATGATGCGGGTTAAGAAACTTGCGAAACCAGCGATCAATCCGATGGCTGCAGAGGACTAATAGAGCGACGGTTTGAGCCAGACAAATCTCAAAAAGATAGGGCTGCAAATGGGATGCGATGCTTACAAACTTCATTTTTAAGATCATTCTCTCGATCAAAAATGGGACAAGTATGAAATGAAAGGCTGTATGGAATCAGCCAGCTGCATCTCTTTTGCTTATTTTTTGTCCCTTTAGGGACAATTCTGCGAGCCCCCCCCTTTTATCCCCCATCAGAAACAAGCATTTGCTGACCAATGCGACGAATTAGATTGACCTAGCATGCGGGTTGAGCATGGTTGGGGGCCATATTTCAGATGCCCTCCACTTATGTGGAATTTGACACACACACTCTTATTCTTATGCACCTCAGCAACCGACGCCAAAGAACGTTGATCACCGGGAGCCTCAGTTCTCTCCTTTTACTTTTAACCTCTCCTGGAGCCGTCACCCCTGGCGGAACACTCGGCGATAACGCCGCTTTTATTGAAGTCACCGGAGGCGAATCTCCCGCGGTGGCAAGCGGAGTCGGTGGCTTAGGCGCTGCTCTGGTCCATGATTTCGACACCACCGTCTTTGCAGATGCGAGCTACGAGCTCACCGCACCCTCAACCATCGCCTTGAGCTCGGGACGCCATCTCGTTCTCTATGATACTCGATTTGACAGAGTGGGTGGCAGCAACCGTTCTGAATTCCTCTCATATCTGACCTTAAATGGTTCTCCTCTTGCCATTGGTCGCTCCCAAGGGTTTCTGCGTCGTCTCTCTGGAAATGATGAGGCGATCATGTCTGGTGGAGGAATTATCACTGTTGCAGCAGATGATCAGCTCCTCACTCTCTCCACCCAGCGCTCTGATAGTAACCCTAGTGCCGGAACGCCCACAACGGTCAGGGCAGCCAACGGCACGGCGATTCAGCTCCTCAAGCTCGATGATTCTTGGGACTTCCTGAGTGCGAGTCGCAGCAGCAATCAAGGTGGCACTGTCGGAACAACGGCGGTGGATGTCGTCTACGACACCCTTGAAGCAGATTCTAGCTTGGGAAGCGCCTTCACCTTCACCGCAGGCTCCGGAGATGTCACCCTTAATGAAACCGGGAACTACCTCCTCTTTGCCAATACCAGACTTGAAAAGCCCAACGATGGAACACGGACTAATTTCCAGCAATTCCTGACGCTGGATGGTTCAGAAGTGGCCGGGACACGAACCACCACCTACATGCGAGGAAACGCTAATGGAGAAGGGGCCAATAGCGGAGTCGCCGCCATCGGAACCATTCTTGCGGCCGCTGCCGGACAAACTCTCAATGTCGAAGTGGTCAAAGAAGCTGGCGGCGTGAATTCAACGATTCAAGGAAATGAGACCGCTCTCACCATTATCAAACTCCCACCTACGGTCAAAACGATCGCTTTAGGAGACTCGACGAGCCAAGAGGTCAATCGAGGTTCGGAGACCGCGATGACCTTTGACTTGGTCAATGCCAGTAGCTCTGACTTTAGCCACACCGCGGGCACGAGCGCGATTACCGCCAATACTGATGACGACTATCTTTTCTTCGGATCGGTCTTTACCTCGAGTGACGGCACCAACGACAACCAAGACCGGATTGTCCCACACCATGGTTGGCAGATCGACGGTGCTGGCGGAAGAATTCTTCGGGGACGCGGAGGTGCCTACAACCGGGACAATGGCAACGCTCGGACAAGCGGAAGCTGGAATGGAGCAATCATTCCTCTGACGAGCGGGCAGACGGTCGAAATGACCTCTCAAGCCTTTGCTGGAACCGAGACGGGAGCAGCAAGCACGGTCTACCTCTCAGGTCTGAGTATCGCAAGCCTCTCGCCCTCGGCTGATCCTGCAGTCGCGACAAATCTTCCTATCGAGATTGTTCCGAATGGAACCTCCACGATCACGACTGAGTATTTGGAGACATTCGACGCAAATACCGCTGCTTCCGGGCTGACCTACACCATCACTTCAGACCCAGTGGGAGGGACCCTCTCCTCGACTGTCAACGGTGCTCTGGGGAATGGCTCAACTTTCACCCAAGCTCAAATTGATAACAATGAGATCCAGTTCACCGGGGGAGCCTCGACAACGACGGGTGGCTTTGATTTCACCGTCTCAGATGGGAACGCTTCCGCAAGTGGCTCGTTTGTCATCGATGTGAAATATCCTGATGCGACCATCACCATCGCGAGTAACGGGAATGTGAGCGAAGGGGCAACAGCTAGTTGGACCGTGACCTCTTCGGCAGCACCGACTGGTTCCGATCTGGTCATCGGCATCACCTACTCAGGCACCGCCTCTGATGGCAGCGACTTTAGTGGAGTCACTAGCGTCTCAATCACGCCTGGAAACACCTCGGTTGATGTCGACTTCAGCGTCGTCGATGATGGACTTTATGAAGGCTGCGAATCCATTATCGCCTCCATCGGGACTCTCAGTGGTGGAGAACTCAGTGCCTCTGCGGGAACCTCCAACAACAATGTCGTTGAGGTTGAGGATGGCAGTAACAGCAATCCCGTTTTTGATACCACTTCAAATATTTTTAGTGGTTCGGGAACCATCGCTCTCTCTGGCTTGTCAACCCTCGACCCAGACACAGGCTATCGATCCGTAATTTCGAGTGTTTCAACGCCTCATTACACCTTCAACGGTAGCAATGACGTCACGATCTTTGGCGATGCGCGCTCACAAGATGATTCGAGTTTTGACATTGACGGGACAGGACCAGCTCTCAATGCAAACGCAGGATTTTCAATGGACATCGAGTTCTCCGTCGCCGAGTCCGACTTGAGCGGATCGGTTCTCGTCTGGGAAATTGGTGGAAGTAGTAATGGAACCGCCCTTCTCTTGATTGAAGGAATCCCACACCTCCTCGTCAAAGCTGGCGGAGGCCCTGGGGATGTTCCTACCAATGACAACACCATTGCAGGGGCTTTCAACGATTTGGATTGGGCTGGCGATGATACCATTGTCGTTCCTCTCGGGGCAACGGCTCTTCAGCCAGGAGCTCCCGCTCGGATCGCTCTGATCTTTAGTGATGCCAACGACACTGTTGAGTATTCAACCAATGGAGCAGACCCAGCAACCGTCACTCTTCTCAACAACGATGCCAACAACTGGCGCGGAGACCACACGGTCAACTTCGGACGCAATGCCGGAACCGGGATTGGTGGAAATACCAATGTCGCAGGAACACCGTTTACCGATCGGGAGATCCTCAATCTCTCTGGGGGACCAAGTGCCATCGCTTGCTCGAGGTTCTGGAACGAATCAACAGGCAGCCTGACAACCAGCGCAGCTGGAGATTTGGATGAGGTGACTCTCACCTTAACGATCGATGGATGGGTTGCAGGAGCGGGTGATCTGACCGCAAATTCTGGAAACGGAGAAACCTATGCCAATGGAGTTTGGAGCATTACTGCTGACGCTGTAAGCACGAGTGCGGCTCTTGCCTCTGTTGAGTTTGTTTCTGGAGCCGGCACGGCTGACCCCACTCGCATCAACGTCTCCCTAGAAGACGGAAATGAAGATGGAGGAAGCGCTCTGACGACCGCTCTCTTCATCGTCTCGACCACTCCGAACCCACTCTACGTGGATGACGATTTCTCTGGATTATCCTTTGGAGATCTGATCGCTGATTCAGACACTGGAACTCCTGTTGTTGCAGGCACCTTTGGTTTAGATTCGTTTGCGACTATCGCAGATGCCGTTGCCAATCTGGCTGTCGGTGGAACGATCATCGTCAATGGTGGAGATTATAGTTCAGAAAACATCGACCTCACCAACGAAGTCACGCTGCAACTTACCGGAACGGGATCATCAACCATTTCCATTAACCAAGTGACCGGAACGGACACAACCTCACTGACCTCAACGATTGATCTCGCTGATGAAACTCTCATCATCGGAGACAATGATGGGGGAGGGGCCTTCGACGGAGGAATCATCGGAAGCGGAGACATTGTCAAAAATGGAAGCGGCCGCTGGGTGGTCCGAAATAGCATGACCTACACCGGAACAACCACCGTCAATGCCGGACAGCTCCGACTCGGATATGACTCTGTGAAAGGAAACGTGGGCAATTGGGAAGGCGACGGAGCCATCATCGTCAATGACCCAGGATCTCTCGAGTTTAACGCCGGACGCGGAATGACCCAAACTCAGACCGGAGTGATCAGTGGAGATGGAAGTGTCTCGAAGCTTGATAATGGATACCTTGTCTTCGACGGCGCAGCGGGCAACACCTTCACCGGAATCTTCTATTTGGGAGATGGCCAGACCTCGAACTACAACGGTGTGGACCAAGGGAACTCTGAAGGTTTTGTCGTGGTCAATCACAACGGCCACCTTGGTGCTGGACTCGTCCTCTCGAAAGGAGCTCAACTTCAAGCGGGCACTGCCGGACTAGTCATTCCCAATGAGATCCAGATCACGGGAGGTGGCTTCCGTTGTGGAGGAACCATCGGCTATGAGCTCAGTGGAGATATTGCCACCATTGATAACCAGACTCGCGGATTCGGAAACTACGGGCTCGAAGGCTGCGACCTAGTGATCAGCGGTAATGTGGACAATAGCGGAGGGCAGATCAACTTCGAGGGAAGTAACGGACGTGATAACGGAACTTGGACCGTGACGGGTGACATCAGCGGTCCTTTCCCTGTTCTTCTCCAAGACAGCTTCGATGACGGTGTCGTGACCCTTTCTGGCACGAACACCTACACGGGAGCAACCACGGTGACCACGGGGACCTTGGTCTTCGATGGAACTCACACAGGTGGCGCCGATTATAATGTCACTGCAGGCACACTCGCTGGAAGCGGATCAACCGATTCAGCCCTCACAGTGGGAGCTGCAGCCACCCTCTCTCCGGGCAACGGAGGTGTGGGCACCTTGAGTGTTGGAAATCTCACTCTCGACGGAACTCTTGCCATCGATGTCAGCAATACGACAGGAGCTGCGGGGATCGATTGGGACCAAGTCAATGTCACAGGAACGGTAACAATCAGCGATACCACTAGTGCCCTGAGTGTTTCTCAATCCGATACGGTCGAAGATCCTCCAAATACGATCACCATCATCGCGAGTAGTGACACCGGTGGTCTGCCTGGAACCTTCAGTGGTGGAGATTATAATGTCGAATTCCTTGGCTCAGGCTTACTCTTGGAAACCAGCAGCGATGGCGGAGACGGAAACGATATCGTGCTCTCTCCAGGAGCTCAGAATACCATTGGTGCATGGCGCTTGGCCAACTTTGGCTCGTCTGCAAACTTAGGCAATGGAGCAAACGATTCCGATGCCGGCGACTCAGACGGAATTTCAAACTTCCTTGAATTTGCCTTTGGAACAAATCCAAACGTCTCAGACCAAGCTCAACTTGCTCTTGACGGCTCGAGTAACGGAACGCCCACCGTGACGGTTGACTTCTCTGGCGATGGAGTCGATTTCACTGGAGTCTTCGTGAGGAGAGACGATGCAGGCCAGTCAGGAAGTCTTTCCTACACAGCTCAGTTTAGTTCAGACCTTACCACTTGGTTTGATAGCTCGGATACTCCGACTGTCGTTGCTGATTCCTCAGCAAATGCCGATTACGAAGTGGTGGAAGTGGCTTATCCCTTCTTTACTCCAGATGGCAAGAAGGCTCGTTTCTTCCGTGTCCTTGTTGAAAGTGTCGACTAAACCGCCAAAAATACCCAACCCTCAATTATCTAACTATCATGAACACATCACGTTTTGTTGGGCTCACCCTTTTAGCAACCTCGTTGGGCAATGCGCATGCTGCCATTACCGCCTTCGAAGATGTCAACATCCTGATCCCCGCGACCTTCGAGGGGATCTACCTCGACCTCGTCAGCAACTCCAGCGCAACGGCTAGCGCCTCAGAAAGCTCTGCAGCTACGAGCTACACCATTAGCTCTAGCGAGCCAGCATCAGACCAGTGGGATTTCAACTTCTTCTTCGGGGGAGCTGGGATTGCGCACAATTCCTCAGCAAACCCTTACCGTGAGGACTCAAGTGACCAGCTCTCAGCAGTGCATGCTCTTGGTATAGAGGACACGATTGATGGAGTCACTGCGACCGCAACAGGAGCCCTTCCCTTGACCACTCCAGCCTATGGAGGATCGGGAACAGGTTCTGGGGGAGGAGGAGGAATTTCCACGAGTGGAAACCATATTGGATTGAATGCTGGACAGTTCCAATCTGGACAACAGGGATACATTGGCTTCGTGCTCGACCAAACAACCACTCCAACCTACGGGTGGATGTCGGTCACGCTCAATAACGATGGGACCGAGGGAGTCATTCATTCCTTCGCCTTTTCAGATGAGCCGCTCGATGTCGGAGCCATTCCTGAGCCTTCGACTTGTCTGCTGACTTTGGTGGGGCTTGCTGCGCTCACGCGCCGGAGACGCTCATAGCTTGCGAAGCCTTGCTTGAGCGTCGGCGAAAGAGGGCCTTTGAGAAGCCGTGTTGTGGTGAGTGAGTCAAACACACTCATCAGCAGTCTTTGGTCTGATCGGTTTTGAACCTTGCTTAGGAGCTCCCTTTCGATGGCTCACTATCATGATCGGCTGACAAATCACCGGTTGCTCTGATGATTAAACAACTCTCGTAAAGAATTGCGTGAGTTGATACGTAGTAGTCGAGTAAGCGTTATTATGATCGACCGGCGCACCTTCATTAACCAAGCAACCGTGGGCATTGGAGCTCTTGCATTGCAAGACCAACTCTTGGGAGAGGCTCTCCCCTCGGGGATTCGCTTGGCTGGCATGCCCAAGGCAAAGCGCGTTATCTTCCTCTGCATGGCGGGTGGGCCCTCGCATTTGGAAACATTCGATTACAAGCCGACTCTTGCCAAAATGCACGGTCAGCCCATGCCTGAGTCGATCACGAAGGGGCAGCCGATCGCACAACTTCAGGGTAAGGAGCTCAAATGCCTTGGGCCGCAATGGGATTTCCAAAAACATGGCCAATCAGGCCAGGAGATGTCTTCGCAGTTTCCGCATCTTTCTAAGATTGCCGATAAGATGGCCATCATCCGCTCCATGACGACGAAGCAGATCAACCATGATCCGGCACATACCTTCATGAATTGCGGGACCCAGATCTCCGGGCGTCCGTGTATGGGATCGTGGATCCAGTATGGTCTGGGTGCCGAGACCAAGGATTTACCGGGCTTTGTGGTCCTGACCTCGGTAGGGGGAGGCCAAAGCCAGCCCATTGCGTCGCGCCAATGGCACAGCGGTTTCCTTCCGAGCAAATACCAGGGAGTGCATTTTCACTCCAAGGGTGATCCCGTGCTCTATGTCGGGAACCCGGCGGGGGTCTCCCGCGACGACCAGCGTCAGGTCATCGATGCAGTCAATGGACTGAATGAGATGCGCAATGATCTGGTCGATGATCCCGAGATTGCCACCAAGATTTCCCAATATGAGATGGCTTTCCGGATGCAGGCCAGTGTCCCGGATCTGGTGGATTTGAAGGGGGAATCAAAAGCCACTCTCGAGATGTATGGTGCCACCCCGGGCGATGGTTCCTTTGCGAGCAATTGCCTGTTGGCCCGCCGTTTGGTGGAGCGAGGGGTTCGCTTTGTGCATCTTTACCACCGCGGGTGGGATCACCACGGCGGGGTCAAAGGAGGGGTGGCCAAGACAGCCAAGCTGGTGGATCAAGGAAGTTGGGCCCTGGTGGAAGATTTACGCCAGCGCGGGATGCTGGACGATACCCTGGTGGTTTGGGGAGGAGAATTCGGTCGGACGCCGATGTCGCAGGGCGGTGGCAACAATCCGGGGCGCGATCATCACATCAAAGGATTTTCGATCTGGATGGCGGGGGGCGGAATCAAAGGTGGCGTGACGTACGGGGCGACCGATGATTTCGGCTACAATGCGGTTGAAAACGTGGTCTCGGTCCATGACCTGCATGCCACCATGCTTCACTTGTTGGGAATCGATCACAATCGCTTCACTTATAAATTCCAGGGCTTGGATATGAAGTTAACCGGAGTGGAGAAATCCCGCGTCTTGAAAGAGATCCTGGCATAGGCCGGTTAGCGAAGAGCGATCGTTTCTCCGACGACGAAGGCGAGAACGAACAGGAGGGCGGCCAGCAGGATCCACGAAATCCTCGAAGTGCGGTATTTGATCTGGGGTGTCGCAGTGATGATCTCGCGATAGTCTGCCGAAAAGACGGTCCAGCTCTTCGGCCCGAGGAGAAGATAGAGGGCGTAGACTCCGATCAGGGTGCCTATCGGAAACCCAATCAGCGAAATTCCGAACAGGATGACGTTGAGGATGCGCCCCGAGGTTTTCAGTTTGCGGATGGATCGACCGGCCCAGATCAAGAGCACCGGAATGAGGACCAGCGACGAGAAATATACGATTTCTTCTGCGGAGTTGGCGAAGGAAGTCCGCAATCGCGAATCGAGAATGCCCGCGATAAAAACCAAGACTGCCAGGTAATCCAGATAGGCGATCGATTTGATTGAGGTCTCGTGGCCGAGATGGCTTTTGCGGACGACAACTTCGTGGGTGTCCTCGGCCAGAAGGTCTTCTGCCTCCGGTGCCGCGTAGGGATTTTCAGCCATGCTGCTGACCGTCTAGTCGAAGTAGGACTGAAAGCTTTGAACAGTCTGGCCGACAGCGCTGATCTCGGTGTCGATC
>JBMHCW010000125.1:0-27572 GCA_049889715.1 Akkermansiaceae bacterium
AGAGGTGGCGCGCACAACAGGCTTCCTCCGTTTCGGCCTCCGCCCTTCACTCCGGAAGCCTGTTGACATCGAGTCTGAAAGGACTAACCAGAGGCACCGATCTTCTCACTCTGAGTGGGCCATAAACTGGAAGAGTGGCAGTCCGGGAGTCGATACGCTGGCCCATATCACAGGGATGTTGTTCGGGATTCTTCTCGGTTTTCCGGTGGCACAAGTGCTTGCTAAAAAGGCCTCGATGGGGCGTATTTGAAGCATGCGAATTCTTGCCCTCTTGACTGTTCTGGCAACGTCGATTGCCCATGCCTACAAGCCGGTGACACTCACTGAAGGGGCCAAAGCTCCCGATTTCTCTTTGCCCGGAGTCGATGGGAAAACCTACAGCTTGAAGGATTTTTCAGGAGGCAAAGCGCTCGCGGTGATTTTTACCACCAACCATTGTCCCGATGCCATTGCTTCGCATGGCCGCATGATCGCGCTGGTTGATCATTTCAAGGGCAAGAAGGTTCATTTTGTTGCCATTAATAGCAATTCGCCGGAAGGACTTCATCCCCCCGAGCTCGGCTGGACGGTTTATGACGATGGATTCGAGCACATGAAGTTGATTGCCAAGGATTCAAAATTCAATCTTCCCTACCTCTACGATGGTGCCACACAGGAGGTGGCCAAGGCCTACGGGGCTGTAGCGACCCCTCATGTCTTCATCTTCGATGAAAGCTTAAAACTTCGTTACAATGGCCGAATGGACAACGGAAAGCGACGTCTGGGGCCGGTGGAAAAGAACGAGGCCCGCGATGCCATTGAAGCGATTCTGGCCGGCGAGAAAATCGAGGTCGTCAAGACCCGCCCGGTGGGATGTTCGACCAAGTGGAAGGAGAAGGCTGCGATGGTGGCCAATGAAGACAAGAAGTGGAAGGAGCAGCCCGTTACGGTTGAGTTGGCCAAGGCCGAGGTTATTGGCAAACTGGTGGCGAACAAAGGACGCACAGGGATGCGCCTGATCAATCTCTGGTCGACGACCTGCGGTCCGTGTGTCGCTGAATTTCCGGATCTGGCTGCGATCTATCGCCAGTATTCGTGGCAGGAATTTGAGTTTATTCCGGTGAGTCTTGATGAGCCCGACGACTTGAAGAAGGTCACGGATTTTTTGAAGCAGCATGAGTGTGGTCTGGCCTCACGCACCAAGCCCTTGCTTGAGAAGGAGGGCCGCAAAACCAACAATTACATCTTTGATGGTGATACCGAGGATTTGGCCAAGGCATTGGGGACGGATTGGAACGGGGCCCTGCCTTATACCGTTTTGGTGGGACCGGATGGCAAGGTGCTGTTCGAGCATTCGGGTCAGGTTGATCCGATGGAACTGAAGAAAAAAATTGTCGCCGAGGTCTGGAGGAAATCGGAGGAGTAGAAAGCCGGACTGCGGCTTATTGTGCGTTGTCCGGCTTCAGGGTTCTCCAGTTCAAGGCATTGATCTGAAGAATTTCAAATTGCTTGGTCTCCTTGCTTTTCGGGGAGGTTTTGAGTTGGAGGTTTGCGTGCACGCGTCGCTTTGACACGACTTCGTTGGTCCGGTCAAACCAGGGGGAATCCCGCTTCAGGTAAACCATGATGGAGTGATCCATGTCCGGCGAACGGGCCCTGAAGGATTGCCAGATCTCATCGTCGGTAAACTCGCCATCGTAGTAGTGGTCCTGCTCGAGAACCACTCGTGATTCCCGTGAACTCAGGGCCTCGCCATCAAGCAGTTCGCTCAAAGATGGATCACAATATCGTGAATAGAAATCGAAATCGATTGAGGGATTCGCTTCCGGAGGAATCATCAGATTGATCAGGCGCGGTGGTCCGTCCTCGAGTTGAGCAAGGTATCGGACCGATGATTCGGGTCCGAGGTGGCTGAACTCAGGGACCAAGGTAATGGAAACGATCTTTTCGTCCTTGCCCGGTCCATTCAAAAAAAAGTCCCGAGCACGGTCTTCGACAATCTCTCTGCGGTAAAGGTGGGTAAGGCGGTCCTCGATGCTTTCTGGTTCCCGAAAGGCTCCAATGAGATCCTTGGGTAGGGGAAGATCCCAGTCTTCCATGGGATCTTCCCTGACTGTGGGAAGCTCTTGAGGCTTGCGGGACTTCGATTTGGGTTCTTTTCAGGGAATGAAAAAGAATGCTGCGATGATCCCTCCGATCACGAGGGTTGCCACCAAATTGATGGGGCCGGACCCGAGCTTGGTAGGGGGAGCGAGATCTTGCTGTTCGAAATCAAGATTCTTTTTTTGCGGATTTCCGAGGACTTGCGCCATCTCCCTCTTTTTCTTCTGGTGGGCATTCTTAGAATCGGGGTTGGCAATAACTTCGGGGCTTGGATCAAGGCGGTTCAAACACTGCCAATTAAGAGGAGATAATTAAGAAAGCCGGAAAAGTTAGTCAATGTCTGACTTGGCGATGGGATGGAATCCCGGTGAAGTTCGAGAGAGAAAGATTTTTCGCGGGAGCGCCTCTGACGAGTGTCTGGCGTCGGGGGTGATTTCTTTCATTCTATAGTTCCCAATATCGCGTTTGTGTGGCACAGGTTGCGATCAAGGTTAACGTTTTCCCAGCCATGTTCCAATCCATCGATGATCTGAATGCGATCCTGTGTGAGTGTCCCGAGATTTCCGTCACCGAACCGGAACCCGGTTTTCCGGTGCTAGAAGTGAGGACTTCGGTTTCCGAGGCGACCATTGCCCTCCATGGCGCCCAAGTCCTGACTTGGGCTCCCACCGGACATCCTCCGGTCCTGTATGTCAGTCCCAAAGCGAAAATGATTGAGGGGACTCCGTTGCGAGGGGGAATTCCAATCTGTTGGCCTTGGTTCAATGCCCATCCGGACGATGCTTCCCTGCCTTCCCACGGGTTTGCCCGGAATCGTTTTTGGGAATTGGTATCGGGAGAGGCATTCGGAAAGGAGGCGACCATTGTCTTCAAACTCATTTCGAATGATGAGACGAAGAAGCTGTTTCCCCATGACTTTGAGCTGACAGTGACGATCCGCGTCTCTGACAAGCTCAGGGTGAAACTCAACATGAAGAATACCGGGGAAGAGATTTACCGGGTGAGTTGCGCTCTGCATACCTATCTCTCGGTGGGGGATATCGAGCGTATTCAGTTGGAAGGGGTCAAGGGATCGCACTACATGGATCAGCTTGGCGACGGCGAGGAGGCAGTGTATCAGGAAAAGAATTTGCAGATCAAAGGAGAGGTCGACCGGATTTATCAGTCAATGTCGTCAGTTCTGGTGAGAGATCTTGACCGGAACCGCTCGGTCTTTGTCGACAAGGCCGGGTCGCGGTCCACTGTGATCTGGAATCCGTGGAAGGAGAAGTCCAAGGCTCTGGCCGATCTTCCCGACAAAGGCTATAAGGAATTTGTCTGCGTGGAGTGTGCGAATGCCGGGACGGATAAACCCAATCTCCGGCCCAATGGCTCCCACAATCTTGAAACAGTCATCGGCCTGCGCCCTCTGGGCTAGGCCGAAAAAACCCCGTTGCGGTAGCACCAATCACCGCAACGAGGCCTAGGTTCCCGGCGGATTCCCTTGGAGGAGTCGCCGGGAGATTGAGAGTCCGGGGGTTCCTAGCGGAATCTCCGGGCTTTCAAAGAGGTCTTGATCATCTTGAGGTAAGGTTTGACTCCACCTGGTTGATATCCGGTCCGCTTGTAGACCTTCCCCTGAGCGTCCATCAGCAGGACGGTCGGGTACCCCGAGACTTGATACTGATCACGAACTTCGGCATTGGCTTTCTTCTCTTCCTCGGGGAGTTCCTTCTTCCTTGGAAAATCGAGGACAACCACGACGAAGTCCTTTTCAATTTCTGATTTGAAATCCTCTTTAGAGAAAACCTCGTCTTGCAAGAGTTTGCAGGGGGGGCACCAATCCGATCCGGTGAATTTGACCAGAAGGGATTTTTTCTCCTTCTGTGCTTTGGCTTTCCCGTCTTCGAAGCTGGTGAGGTAGTCTCCCGCCTGCGCGAAACTGATGGAGGCGAAGGAAAGAAGAGCAAGGGTGATGGTTTGGAATTTGGTCATCATGAACTTAGGCGTTTCCATGAGATGATTTATTCCAAATTTGTCGAATTTTTTTCAGGTCCTGTTAATTCCGGTCCGTGAAACCACGACTCATTGTTGCCACCAGAAATGCCCACAAGGTGGAGGAGATCAGGGCGATTCTCTCAGGGTTTGAAGTTTGTGACCTTTCGGTGATTGAGAATCCTCCCGAAGTTGAAGAAACGGGGACGACCTTTCTGGCCAATGCCACATTGAAGGCGGAAGCGATCAGTGCGTTGACGGAAGACTGGGTTCTGTCGGATGACTCGGGCCTGGAGGTGGATGCGTTGGGGGGAGAACCGGGTGTGTATTCTTCTCGCTACGCCGGAGAGGAAGGAAACGATGCGCTGAATAATGCCAAGTTGTTAAGAGAGCTGGATGGCAAGGACGAACGGGCCGCGAGATTTCGATGCGTCATCGTGATCGCCCGGCAGGGGCGGGCTCTTGCTGACTTTTCAGGGGCTGTCGAAGGCCGCATTGAGAAGGTGGCCTGTGGCGAGGGGGGGTTTGGATACGACCCGCTGTTTGTCCCGGAGGGTTATCAAGAGTCTTTCGCTGATCTGGGAGACGAGGTGAAGAACTCTTTGAGTCATCGGGCGAGGGCGCTTGAGGGCGCGCAAGCTTGGCTGTCGCGAAATATTTAAAATAATTGACTATTCGGCTCAATTTATTTAAAAAGCATGTTCCCATAGACCTTTTGTCGACCATGAAGATCCGAATTCTCCTCGTCCTCTCCCTGGGGTTGCCTCTGACCAGTTGTAGCGTGGATCCCCGCTGGGGGCCGCCGCGGACAGGATTGCTCGAACCTTTGAAATGGCAGTATGAAGGGATGGATCCTTCTTCAGGGCAGCAGTCGCGGTCGCATCCAGTGGCGTTGAGCGACTCCCGCCGATAAAAAGCGGCTTTCCTTGGACTTGCTAACGAATCTCAAAGGAGTAATCGCCCGATTGGGTGATCAAGCTGACAAAGGTGTCCGACTGACCGAGAATGGTCACTCCTTCGGCTTCGGTGTCTTTTCCTTTTTTACCGGCAACGTTGATGTCTTTTCCGGATTCAGTAATGGATTGACCCTTCTTGATTGGAAGAAGAACGCGGGAAACGATTCCGGCGGGAATCGAGATTTCTAGTTTGAGCCCACCGCCTTCCAACTTTTCCCATCGGGAGCCGATTCTTCCGGCAACCGAATCGTGATGGGCTTTGACCCACTTGATTGAGTCACTGGCCGGAATTCTGGGTGCGATGCGGACTTCGTCGAAGCCTCGCGAGGCGGCATCGATCCCGGCCAATTGGCTCATCATCCATTCGGTCGTTCCTTTCCCAAGAAAGGTGGAGCGCTGCTCTTCCGTGAGATCAAGGACAAGGCGAATTGCTTCGTCCTGTGCCCCGATCAAGGGAAGGACCTGGAGCAGGAAGTGTGCTCCGATGGGACCGACTTGAGGCCCATCTTTTTTGAGCGAGGCGAGAAGGTTTTTGATGATTGTTTCCTGATACTCCGGAATTTTTTGTTCCTTTTTGTTTTCGGGGAGAACTCCGCATCTCAATGCCAGGAGCTGTGCGGTTTGGGAAGGCGTCTTGAGAGAGAACTCTTCGGTGAGGTATTGTTCTTTGAAGCTGGCCCGGATGCGGGCGGCGAAGTCCTTGAACCGGATGACATTGAGAGGTTCCTGAGCAGGGGTTGAAAGAAAGCGAATCAGGCGCGTGGTGTAGCCGAGGTTGGTGAGGTCGAGGAACTCGGGGGTGACGTCCCGGGCGGAATATCCGCTCCACTTGTGCCCTTCAAATTTCTGATCGGCCTTTTCCCGGGCCATCATGTATTCCTCGAAGATCGTCCACCGGCTTTTCACGAAGGCATCGTCGCCCCCCATTCTCCAAACGGGATAGTGGACGGTGATGGCGGCATCCGAAGAGACCGAGCCGAAGTTCTTTGAGCCGGGTTGGACGGGGAAGAATCCCTCCTTCGTTCTGCCGGCATCCATCAGTCTGATCCATTGGCTGAGATGGCTCACCGAATCAAAGTGATAGAGGTATTCGCGCGCGGAGAGCTGAAGGTCGGCTCCATCTCCCAAAGCGGTGATCTCACCCTTGGCGAAGGCGCTGAGTCTTTTTTCAAGGATCGTGATGCTGTCCTGATAGAGTTTGTTGAGTTCCGGAGAACTGCTTTCAAAGCCGGAGATCCGGACAGGTTGGTCAAGCGTGCTTTCTGTTCCCACCGTGAATTGCGCGACTTCCGACCACTCGCCGACTTCCTTCGATTCATCGGTCACGCGGACTTTCCAGAACACGGTCTGGCCGTCCTTGAGCTCTTTTCCTTTCCAGAGAATGAGTTTGCGATGGCCTGATTTCACCGCAGAGCTGTTCCAGAGGTCTGCCTTGTCCTCTGAGAGAAGTTCTTTCTTTGAGGCGGCCAGGATTTGATACCCGATTTGCCGCTTTGATCGCTCTTCTGAAATGAGGTGCCAGGAGAAGCGAGGGGACGAAGAAACCCCGACGGGGTTGACGCGATGTTCGACCCTTGGGGAGCCGACTTTGAGGGGGGCTCCGAAAGAGGCCAGGGAGGCTCCGATCAAAGTGATGAAAATACCGACTTTCATTGGGGGATAAGAAAACCTGCCGATGGCTCGAGCGCAAGCCGACATCTTGATATCAATGATGCTTTAGTCGGAAGGAGCCGGAGCCTTTTTCTCTTCGGGAGCGATGGCCTTGATCACACCGGTTTTGATTTTGCTCCAACTCCGGGTGTGAAAGAGGGCGATGGGTTGGTCGGCACTACCGTGGGCTTTCAGGTCTGGACTGAAGCGCTGGTTGTTCTGCGCGGCGATGAGAGCATCGTAAGCGAGATCCGGGCTGAAGCTCAGAACGTCTTTGGAATCCTGCGTTTCTCCGAGGCTGAGTAATCCAAGTTGGGTGAACAGGAGATTGAGTTCGGCCCGGGTGGCGGTTTCGGACGGGACGTGGAGAAAGGGGAAGCGGAAATACCTGCTCCTTGCTTGTTTCGGGCGTTCCAAGGTGTAGGCGGAGTCGAGACATTCCTCGATGAAGCGAACCCCTTCGAGGCACACTTTGAATCGGGGAGTGCCAGCCTTCATTGAGGTCATATCCTGATGGAAGGCGGAGTGATTGAAGACCTCGCAGATGAACTGGTCACCCTTTTTCAATTTGAGAAGCGAGCGGATGGTTTTGACGAACGAGAGCTTCAGTCTGGCGAGAAAATCCCGGGCGGCTTTTTCGGGATCCTTGGCAGCCAGAATTTTTTCCAGATTCTTTTTGGAGTTGTCCGGAACGTTGGCGAAGAAAAAAGCTTTGGCATTGTATCCTGCGAGATCCTTGGCGACCTCCATCGCGCTGGAGTCTCCCGGAAGGGCGGGGGTGAGTTGATCGTCAAAGGTGAGAATCGCGCCATAAGGAGGACGTGGCTAGTCCAACATGATGGTTCTCTGGATCAGTCTGCGGTAGGGGCGGGAAGCGTCATCGCCGACGTGGCCGAGGGCGGTCCCTCGGGTGAACATTTGGACCGGATCACTGGCGGCGGGCAACGAGGAAGTCTGGACCCCGGGGGCGGGTTGTCCCTCTTCCCGGGCCGAGAGAGGGAGAATTGCCAGCGCCAGAATCAGCAATTTCATTCCTCTTCTTCCTCTGGAACGAGGGGTTCTCCTTTGACCAGAGCGGTGAATTGTTTGATCCATTTCGGGGCGGACTCGTGATTCAGATTTTCCTTGAGGTGGTCCAGCATTCGGATCGCGGCCTTCTTTTGGTCGCCATTGTTGAAGAGATCAATTTCCATGGCCCAGGTCAGATCGTGACGCCCTTTCATGAGCCATTTTTCAAAGGCGGGCTTACGGTCTTTTCCGTCGGAACCTTCCTCGGTCCAGCTCTCGAGGATGAGGCCTTCGTGTTCGATCCGCTTCAGCCAACCCTGTCGGAGCGACTGCAGGGTTTCCGGGGTTCTGAGAGGGGGAAGGACGAGGACTTCGTAAATCGTGGCAATATCGAGTGGCGAGGTCGGCCAAGCTGCCGGGGCGGCGTTGTTGACGCTATAGGCAGTGGCGAACACCGATTCCATGGCCTTGCCCCGCAGAAGGCGTTCCTGTCCCTTGAGAACATCGGCGTCTTTGAGAATGGCCTCGATCACCGCCTTTCCTCGGGTGCCCATGGCCGGAATGCTTTCAGGATCTTGGGCGGCTTCGAGGGTGATGACAATCCAGTGGAGTTGATGACGAAGAGCCCGGCGGAATCCGGCGCTGTCGGTCCGATCCTTGTGGCGTCGCTTCCACTCCCGGAATTCGTTGGTCTTTTTGGCTTCGTCCTGGAAGCGGACTTTCTCGATGCATTTGAGATAGAGATCATTGGCGGCGGTGTCACTGGACATGCCCTCTTTGAAAGCGGCAATGGCGGCGCCAAACCGGCTCTTGACGGTGGTGTTGGAGGTTTCCTGGATTTCCTTCAATCGCTCGAGAAGGAGTTCGCGATCAATATCGCTGAGCTTCTCCTGAGCTATCAGAGGGGACATGGCCAGGAGAAGGGTTCCTAGGGCGGGGAAAAATTTCATCCTCTGAAACTCTCAGAATGATCGGAGCCTGTCGAACATCTCTTGAGCGTATCGTCGAGCAAATGTTCCTTTCGCAGACAAGAGAATTGGCGTAAGATAACCTCTGCCATCCCGGTAGAAATTTATTGATGTTAGCGAAACAAGTCATCATTCCCGTTCTTCTTTCCAGCTTCCTGATAGGGTGCGGCCCGAAGGAGGATCCGGATGTGGCAAAGAAGTTGGAGGAGACCCGGGAGGAGGTGGCCACGATGGAGGATGAGATCTCTTCCATGGAAGAGGAGATTAAAAGAATCAGAATGAATGACCCCTCGGATCAATTGGTCGGATTGAAAAAAGAATTCAAGAAAATCGAGGAAGATCAGACGGCCTTGGAAGCTCAGGTGGTTGAGATTGAAGAAGCCCGGAAGGAGGCCGAAAAGTCCTTTGAGTCCTATCGCGCCAAGTATCCCTTGCCTTCTGAACAGTAGTCCGAGTCATTGTCATGCAGATCAGAATCAAACCATCGATACGAAGCGGGTCATTGATCGTCTTGTCCGCTATGCTTGTCATGGTTGTTCCAGCTGTTGGTGAGGGGCGTCCCGGCTCGCTGGAGAGCGAGCTGGCAATCGAGCAAGGGATACTCGACGGGGTGACTCGCCGGCATGCCCGCAAGAAAGAGGAGCTGGAGATGTATCAAGGGTATCAGCAAGTTCTTGCCGAGATCGAGAAGCTTCAGGAGGAGTTGGAAGCGGCCAAGCGGAAGTTGGTTGATCTGGAGGAGAAGAAGACGTTGGCAGGCGATGAGGTCTCAGCCGTCCAATTGGCTTTCGAGGCCTATCGCAATCAGTATCGTAAGGCTGAACGTGAATCTGCCAAAGGTGAGATTCTTGATTTGTCATCGACCAAAGGAGAGGAATACAAGGAGTGTGAGGTTTTGGGAATCAGTCCTCTTCACCTTCGCATCAGGCGTCCGACAGGATCGGAGGGTATTCCTTTCCAAGAACTTCCCGCCGACATTCAGGATCGCTTTCAGTTCGAGGCTGATGAAGCCGCCCGATATGCCGCGGCAATGGCCAAATCGGATGCTGCGCGGGCGAAGGTTTATCGGGAATGGAAGAGGGCCCGTGCGGAAGAATCCGCCCAAGAATCTTCAGGTGGGAAATTGGAGGATCAACTGGTCAAGGCGCGAAAGTTGGTGACCAGGGCCCATGATGAACAAGCCAAGTACCGCAAGGAGAGTGACGCCTGGAGGGAGCGGGCTGCGCGTTATTGGAAGAGTATTTCCGCCGCTCGGACAGCCTCGGGCCGCAAGTCCCGTGAACGTCTTGCCTCCCAGGCAGAAGGCAAGGCCGATGAGCTCTTTGAATTGGCCAAGGCAGCGCGCTTGGAGTCTTCCAGACTGGAAGGAATTATTCTCGAGCTGAAACGTCAGATTTCTGAAAAGGAAAAAGAGAAAGAAAAGGAGAAGGAGTAAGGGAAGGGGTTCCGGGGAGGCTCCGGCCCGGGGACAGGAGTGAAATCTGTCTGATTTTCTGCCAAGGTTTTTTCAATTCGGGTCATAGTTGGGTATCTCAAATGTCGAACCCACCATTAACGGAGTTGGAGCACGTCAGGGAAGTCCAAGGGCTTTTCGTCAAGCATTCGTCACGGATCAGAGGATATGTGGCCTCTCTGGTGCCGGGGCGACCTGAAGTCGATGATCTGGTGCAGGAGGTCTTTTTGGTGGTGACGGCCAAGGCCGGTGACTTTGAACAGGGGAGTAATTTTGTCGCTTGGGCCATGACGATTGCCAGATTCAAGGTGTTGGAGTTTTTCCGGGCCGGAAAGAAGAAGGAGGCTTTGTTGGGTGATGATGTTTTGGAGATGTTGATTGATGAAGGTCCTGTCGAATTGGGGGAGAACCGGAAGATGGAGGCCTTGCGGGTGTGTTTGAAGACGCTGAGTCCGCGGGTCCAACGGATGTTGGCGGATCGCTATGACGGGGGATTGAAACCAGAAAGGATTGCTGAGAAGTCGGGATGGAAAGCCAATTCGGTCTACGTGACGTTGAGTCGGGCGAGGTCGAGTCTGCGTCAATGCATCGAGCGGAAAGTGGAGAGGGGGACGGTATGACGTCGGGTCAGTTGAGGGAGTTATTGAATCGATATTTCGATGGCGGATTGGATCGAGAAGATCTGGAGGAACTGGAGACGGAGCTCCGCCGCTCTCGAGAGGCTCGTCAGATCTATTGGGAGGTTGCCGAAGTTCACGGAATGTTGTCAGAGGTCTGTGGGGAAGAGCGTGGTGGGATGGATCGAGTGATTCTTGACGGTGTTTCGGAACAACCTTCCAACTTCTTCCGTCGCAGGGCGGTCGTCATGATGGGAGTGGCTGCCTCTCTGGCGCTCTTGTTCGCTCTCTGGTGGCAGGGGGAAACTGTTAGTCCTGTGCAAGAAGTGGTGGTGGCAACGATGGAGGATGGCCGGGGAGCCATGACTTTCATGGAGGCAGGTATATTTGAAGTGGGGGCAAGCAAGTCGGTGGAGTTGGTTTTTCGAGGAGGGGCGAGAGTTGCGATTGAAGGGGCGGCGCGGTTGGAGTTGATTTCCGAGGACCGGATGCGGTTGCTGAAAGGGCGGATCGGAGTGGAGGTCCCGAAGGGTGCCGAGGGCTTTACGGTGGATACTCCGGATGGGCGTGTGGTGGATTTTGGAACGCGATTCGGTCTGGAGGTCGGGGAATTCGGAGTGGCCAGGGCAGAGGTGTTTGATGGTCGGATCGACGTGGTTCTCGGTGAAGAAACTCATCGAATGGAGGGGCGGGCCTCGCTCTGGCTGGATGAAAAGAGGCGGGGCGCGGTGGTTTCGGGCGCGGACGAGAGGGCCTTTCCCATGCCCCGCAGTGATTTGGGGTGGCCGGTAGCGGGGGGCTTCAACGGAGGAAAAGGTTTTGGTGCCGGAAAGCCTGAGAAGGTCGATGTTTGGTCTGGAGATCACTGTGAATTGCGAACCGCGTCGGCTGGCATTCAACCGAAGTCGGGATCGGGAATGCTGCAGTTTGTCGCGACGCATTCCAAGGGAGATGTCTCGGCCTCAAATGTGGCGGGGGAGATCTGGAGGGTGGTGGATCTCGAAGAGGTATCCCGTAAAATGGGGCGACGGCCCGAACGAGTGACGCTGTCTGGTTGGTTCAACCGGGTTCGTGGCGGGAGTGACACCGACTCGCGGTTTATCATGGGAATGTGGGAGGCCAACGCAGGAGGAGCGCGATTCGAGTGGGACCGATCCGGTCGGCAGACCTCAGTTCTCACGGATGGTGACCCGGAGTCCTGGGAGCGGGCTGATCTCGAAATGATCGTGCCACCGGACTTGCGATATCTGGTGTTGATGTTGGGGGCCTTTGAAAATGTCCGCAATGAAGAGGAGGTCGGCAAGGTTGAGTTGGACGGACATTTTGTCGACGAGATTCAGCTGAGATTTTTTGCCGATCGACAGTCGTCCACCCGCAGCCGCTATTGGCGGGGTGGGGAAGGGAATTGGGAAGTGGAAGGGAAATGGAGTGAGAATGTCCTTCCATCGGGAAATGAAGATGCCGTCATTCAGGGAGGTCACGCCGTCATTTCTGGACACGTTGTTCTCCCGGAGACGTCCCTGATTGTGGCGCGTGACTCCGATCATCAGGGTCGGCTCACTATTGAAGAGTCCGGGCGACTTGAATTGGGGAGCCGGGAATTTCTATTGGGCTATAACCCTGGAAGTGAGGCTGAAGTGATCCTGAAAGGGGAAGTCCATTCCCAAGGAGAGGTGATGATTGGAAGAAACAATCGTCGAACCTTGTTGCGGATTGATGGTGGTCTGTTAGAGACTACCAGGAGGGTGACTCTTTCCCAATACGACAGCGAGGTGGAGACCAGCAGTGAGTTGGTGATTTCGGAGGGAGGACGTTTGAAGGCAGGGTCCTTGAGGTTGATCAATGACGAGGCCACCTTACGTTTGGAAAACGGCTTGATCGAGGTGGAGAGCTTGGAACTGGGTCGGGGTGCTGCAAGAGCAATGATCATCCAGACCGGGGGAGTCGTCCGGGCGTCCGAATTGAAAGTTGACGGGGGTTTCTATCAGCTCCAAGCAGGTGCTCTGGAACTCAAGGGCAAATGGACTGCCGCGGACTGGGAGGATGCTTTTGGGACTTCGGCCGAGGGCTTGAGTTTCGAGTCGCGGCCAGACGGAGGGACGCTGATATCCCGCTGACCGGGGTTTCGATTCACAAAAGCTTGGCACGGAGTGCATCGGTGGCAGCCTTGGGGTTGGCCTTGCCCCGGGAGGCTTTCATGACCTGACCGGTGAGGAAATTGAGAAGCTTTTCATTTCCTCCCTGGATGGCAGCAACTTCATCGGGGTTGGCGGCGATGACTTCATCAATCAATCCTTCCATGGCGCTGTCGTCAGCGGGCTCGAATCCCATTTCCTTGGCGAGAGCAGCAGGGTCTTTTTCGGGAGCGTCCCAAAGAGCCGCGAAGAGGTCCTTGGCTTGTTTGCCAGAGATCGTGTTGGCATCGAGAAGATTGAGAATCCCGGCCAGTTTGGCGGGGCCGACCGGAGAATCCGTAATGGCCAGCGACTGTTCGTTGAGGAGTCCGAGAAGATTGTTGATTATCCAGTTGGCCACTTTCTTGCCGGGTGCGTTGGCTTCAGCCTCGGCCTCTTCAAAGAAACGGCAGAGGTGGATGTCGGAAGTGAGAACGGAGGCATCGTAACGGGTGAGGCCAAGTTCGTTTTCGAAGCGTGCCGCTTTTTCGTGTGGAAGTTCTGGAACAAGCGGGCGGACTTTTTCGATGTAATCCGCGGTCGTTACCGGAAGAAGGTCGGGGTCGGGAAGGTAGCGATAATCGTGGGCGTCTTCCTTGGTCCGCATTTCGGAGGTTTCTCCGAGATCGTCGTCCCATCGTCGGGTTGACTGGACGAGGGCTTCTCCGTTGTCGAGAGCTTCGCACTGTCGGGCGACTTCGTAGTGGATGGCCCGGCGGACGGCGGAGGTCGAATTCATGTTCTTGAGTTCGATCTTGGTACCGAGGGGATCGCTCTCATTTTTGCGAACGGAGATGTTCACGTCGCAGCGCATTTGTCCCTTGTCCATGTCGGCATCGGAGATGCCACCGGCGATGAGGATTTGCTGGAGTGATTTGAGGTAGGCGAAGGTTTCTTCGGCGGAGGCGATGTCGGGTTCGGAAACAATCTCCATGAGAGGAGTTCCGGCGCGATTGAAATCGATGAGGGTGGTGTTGGCGAGGTGGGTGGATTTGGCGACGTCTTCTTCGAGGTGGATGCGGTTGAGTTCGACGGTCTTGCCGGGGTTGGCGATGTTTTTCTGCGCGTCCTTGGGGTAATTGTGATCGTAGAGGGGGACGCCGCCGCCGAGACAGAGGGGGAGGTCCATCTGGGTGATCTGGTAGTCCTTGGGCATGTCGGGGTAGAAGTAGTTCTTCCGGTCCCAGACGACGGTGGGCGGGGTGGAGCAGCCGAGGAGCATGCCGGCGAGGATGGTGCGTTCGATGGCAAATTCGTTGAGAACGGGGAGAGCGCCGGGGAGGCCGAGGCAGGTGGGGCAGGTGTGGGTGTTGGGTTCGTCGGCGAAGGAGGTTTCGCAACCGCAGAACATTTTGGTCCGGGTTTTGATCTGGCAGTGAACCTCGAGTCCGATGGTGACGATGTAGTCTGAAACAGGCACGCGAGGGATTTATACAATCTGGAAGGGAAGGCCAAGGCCGGCCTTTGAAAATCAGGAAATGAAGAGGGGCGTGCAAGGGGCGTGGGGAAAGGTGCGGTGGTCTGGACAATGAGATCAGGGCTGTCAGAATACGTTGGTGAAGACAGTCGCTCTTGTGTTGCAGCCGGTGGTTCCGACCTATCGTTCCGGCATCCGCGAGGGCGTCTTGCAAGCCGCTGAAAAGTTCGGAGGAGTCCAGGTCATCGAGATGCCGTTTCAAACATCGGGGGCCCGACCGATGAAACGCGGTATGGAATCGCTGGATGGAATCGTGACGTGGGCCGACGGTCGCCAGAAATGGATCAAGGAGGTTTCCGAAGCCGGGGTTCCGATTGTGAATTGTGGTGGTGATTGGGAGCCGTCAGAAAAACTCGGGGCCGTGGCAGTTCAAATGGTTTCCCTGTTGGAATTGGCGGTATCGCATTGCCGCGATCTTTCGATTCCCCGACTGAAGTTCTTTGGCCAACTGGTCTCGTCCAGCGAGGGGCGGATCAAGTTTGTCGAGGCCCTTGCCGGGAGGGCCGCTCCGTTTGGAATTGAAACGGGTTTCATCGAGGTTGGGGGCGTCCCCCCGAATCAAAGTCTCTCAAGGTTGTTGAATCCCCAGAGCGAAAAAAAACTACTTAAGTGTTTCCAGAAGCATGATCTACCGCTCGCGCTTTTCTGTGAAGATGATCATTTTGCTCGTCTGGCATGCAATCTTGCCAAGCTCGCGGGGATCAGGATGCCGGAGGATCTGGCGGTTCTTGGGGCCAGTGATGATGTCGTTGGACGTCTGGGCGAACCACCGATTTCCACCATCCGGCTTCCGGGACGGGAGATTGGTGAACAGGCTTTTCAACTCATCAGCAGGAATTGGGCAGGGGAGGCGATGCCTGCGGAGCGGATTCAGATCCCGGCGACCGAATTGATCCCGAGGGAAAGTACGGTCGGGAAGAGCCTGGAAGTCGCACTTGAGCGGACACGGCGCAAAATCGAACTCGGAGCACTCAAGGGTGTGACCTTCGAGGAGTTGGCCACTTCTTCCGGGATGTCGCAAAAGGTTCTGCGTCGTCGTTATGCCGAGGCCTTTGGCGAGACTCCGACCGAGCAGTTGAGAAGGTTGAGGATCGAAGCGGCCAACAGGTTGTTGGAGGGTGATTCATCGATGACGGAAATCGCGACGGCTTGCGGCTTTGCATCCCCCGGGGCCTTTTACAATTTCTATAACCGTCACACGGGAATGGCTCCCTCGGATTTCAGATTACAGGCGTCGGGAAAGGGGTGATTTGGAGGCCGCGCGATGGCGGTCGTAGCCCCATGGTTGAGTGGCGGTTCCGGAATCGTGTGATCGATTCCCCAAAGGAAAAATGTTGTTCTTCGACAGTCATCATTAGATTTTTCCTGAGGTTGGGTCTGAAAGTTGATTGGCGGTATCCCGTCAGTTTCGAAAGAGTTTTTCCAATCCAATGCATGATCATGAAGATATCGAAGCTCATTTCCACTACTCCTATTCTGAGTCAGATCGGGACTGTTCGTCAGGTTCGCCTATCGGGCGCTTTGGTCGCCTCGTTGTTTCTTTCATTAAGAGTGGCAAGTGGAGAGGTGAGTGTCTCTGACCTGGGTGCGGGGGAACCTGGCGACTTGCTGACTGGTTATACCGGGAATTTTTCAGGCTTTGTGGGAATGAGTGCGGGAGATGAGGTCGCGCAATCCTTCTCTCTTGATCAAGCGACAGAGCTTGGGGCCATTGTCATCGGTTATCGGGGGTTCGACGATGGAGGTCGGTTTGCCACCGCCAAGTCAGGGGTTCTGACGATCAGGGTGGATGCTGGAAACGATGGGAGCGACGAGATTGTCGAGACCGTGACTCTCGATGAGGTCGACTTCAGCGGAGATCGTTTTTCCGACACTCCGCCCGGGTTCGGGGCGCCTCCCTATTGGATGAAATGGGATCTTTCCAGCTCGGCTTTGGTTCTTCCGGCTGGCGAAAGCCGTTTCCGGATCAGCATGGATAGTCAAAGTGCTGGAAGTGATACCTGGCTGTTTGCGATCTGTTTTTCGCAAGGGGATCCTTATTCGGAGGGAGAAGGTTGGTCATTGGAGTCGGAATTGGGTGACGGGCGGGACTTGTCTTTTGCTATTACCGGGGCAGGAGAACCGACAGATCCCTTGGCTTCTCGCTTGAGAATTCTCGACACTGATTATTCAGGGGATGGTGTCAGCATGACGGTGGGGGGATTGAATCCTGAGAAATCATACGTGTTGAAGAGATCCCTCGATCTTGAAACGTTCTTAACGGTCGGAGAACCCTTTACGCCGGATTCATCCGTCGAGATTGTCTCAGATCCGATGCCGACAGGACCCGCAGCATTTTACCGAATCGAAGAAGCCCCCTGAGCAAATATTCCAATTTCTTATTCCGAATCAAATCGTTCACTTCCGATGAAACACATCAAGTCCCTCGCTTTCCTATCCATCCCTCTCCTTGTCGCCCCGGTGCTGGCCCAGGGATCGGACAATTGTGCGGAGGCACAACTCGTCTTTGGACCCGGTCCACATCCGTTTCGCACCAATGACGGAGCGACCACCGATGGCTTCGAAGAGGGACTAGAACACACGCCACGTTTACGGCAGATGTATAATGATGTCTGGTTTCGTTGGGTCGCGCCCAAGACAGCTGTCTTCGAACTCAATACCAATTATATTGAGACCAACGGTGCCACAGCGGTGGCCATTTACAAATATGGCTGTCCCACTGGTTCCGGTCGCGCGATTGCCGCGCGGATTGGAGCCGAGGTCGGGGGAGGAATCCGGGCCTACCCCTCGTTCGGAGCCGAGGAAGGAACCGAGTATCTTTTCCGGATCGGGAATTCCTCCACGGGGAACTACACAAACGGGGTCTTTACCATCGAGGAGATGGACCCACCGTCCATCATGTCAACGGCTGTCAACCCAGCCAACGGGCACACTTATCATCTGCTTGAATATTCCTCTTGGAGCATGGCCCGGGTGGCGGCACTCCAGTTGGGTGGTGATCTGATCACCGTGAACAACGAAAATGAGAATGACTGGTTGATGGAGACATTCGGGACTTTTGGTGGCGAAAATCGCAGCCTCTGGCTCGGATATAACGACGCCGAGACAGAGGGGACCTGGGTGTGGGCCAATGGAGAGACTCCCGATTATGAGAATTGGTCACCCGGAGGGGGACCACCCAACAATGGAAACCAGTACGAACACTATGCCCACATCCGCAAGGACTGGGACGATGGGACGTGGAACGATCTCATTGGATTTCCCGGTGTTTCCTTTTTTTATGACGAGGTTCATGGCGTGGTCGAGATCCCTGTCGAGGGAGCAGGCGAACTCATGATTACGGACGTGATCCATGACAAAGAGAACGACCGTTTTACCCTCACTTGGACCTCCCGGCCCGACGACCGCTTCACCATTGTCTATGATCCCAAACTTGATGGTAAATTTGCCGCGAGTGTTGAGGAGGACATCCCTTCAGGCGGAGAGATGACGACTTTCGGACCGTTCGACAATCCGGTTGAGGGCTCAAAGCGGCTCTTTTTTAGAATCAAACGGTAACCCCGGGTGGTCGCGGGAACAGAATCGTCGGACCGGGGCTTGCGTTTCATTGAATTGGGTCGAATCTCAGCCATGTTGTGACTCCTCTGTAAGGCAGCCGAGAAGAAATCCGGTCGGATTGTCCTTGGCGTGATCGTTTTGGTCATCATTGGCCTCGTGCTCGTCTTTTAGGGCAGGCAATGAGTGGGAGGGCGCATCTTGAAACCCTTGGTTTTTGGGAGGGCGTTTTTGGTCCCCCTCGACGCCGCGACAATGTATAGGAAGGCCGATGTGGGAATGGTTGCAGGATCTCTGGCCTTACCTCGTGCTGGTAGTTCACGTCGCTGGGGCGACTTTTGTCACGATGCACGTGATTCTAAGGCCTCGTCAAAGTAAGGCGCTGGTGGCGTGGATCGGCTTGGCATGGTTTTCGCCGGTCCTCGGATCGCTGACTTATTTGTGTTTCGGGATCAACCGGATTGAGAGGAAAGGGGCCGCTCTTGGAATCGCGGAGTCTCGTTTGGGGGCGGTAGCCGAGAAGCCCAGTCCGGCCGAACTCGAACGTTGGAAGGAGATGGCGGGACGACATTCGTCCCTCAGAGGGTTGGTCCAATTGGGAAGTCAGGTGACCGGCAGGAAGCTCCTTCCGGGAAACAAGGTGGACCCCCTGATTGATGGAGACGAAGCCTATCCTTCAATGTTGGCGGAGATTGATCACGCCAAGGAGTCAGTGAACTTGTTGAGTTATATTTTCGATAGCGACCGGGCGGGCGAGCAGTTTCTCAAATCTCTGGTGGCCGCCAAGGACCGGGGAGTGGATGTGCGGGTGCTCATTGATCATGTGGGATCCCGATACAGCAAGCCGACGATGGTCAAGCGGCTCCGGGATGCCGGAGTGAACGTGGCCAGTTTCCTGCCGACCGGTAAAGCCGGCTTCCTTCGCTTTGCCAACCTCCGGAATCACCGAAAGATTCTTGTCGTCGACGGTCGGGTGGGGTTCACCGGAGGAACGAACATTCGCGAAGGCCACTGCCTTAATTTGAACCCGAAATTTCCGGTGAGGTGCCTGCACTTCCGCTTTGAAGGTCCGGTGGTGAGCCACTTGCAGGAGGCTTTTGCCAACGATTGGGCCTTTGCTGATGGCGAAGTTTTGAAGGGACCTCCCTGGTTTCACATGAATGAACATGTGGGTGAGGTCGGGGCGAGAGGTGTTTCGGATGGCCCCGATGAAGACCTCGACAAGATGTCGGAGATCATCCTGGGTGCTTTGACCGCGGCCCGTCATCGGGTCATGGTGGTGACCCCTTATTTTCTCCCTGACGAGCCTGTCCAGTGGGCGTTGGCAGTTGCTGCCATGAGAGGCGTGAAAATCGATATCGTGATCCCGAAGAAGAATAATATCCGCCTCATGGACTGGGCGACTGTTCCCCAGTTGTCCTTCCTTCTTGAGAAAGGTTGTCGAGTTCACAAGTCACCTGAACCTTTCGATCATACCAAGGTCATGTTGGTCGACGGAGTTTGGTCTTTGGTTGGTTCCACCAACTGGGATCCACGCAGTTTGCGTCTCAATTTTGAGTATAACATCGAGTGCTATGACGAGGCTCTGGCGGAACGGCTCGAGGAGCTGGTCAACGAACGGATTCAAGACGCTGAAGAGGTTTCTCTCGAGGACATCGAGGGTCGGTCGATTCCGGTTCGTCTCCGCGATGGAATCAGCCAGATGTTTTCTCCCTATTTGTAGTCGGGCCAGTCCCTTATCGCCTGTTAAGAATGTAGATCGGATCGCCGAGTTGACGGCGGCTGTAGATCTTGACTTTGCCCTCCCGGATCAAACGACGAAGGTTGGCATTGGGGCGCGACGTTGGATCGAATTGTCCGGCTGACTGCTTGAGATATTTGATGAGCTTGTGGACTTCGTCGGTGTCGGGAACAGGGCATCCGGTGGTACAAGGAACGCGGCCGATCATTTTTTGAGACCGCCTTTGGCGAAGCATCGAGCTGGCGTCCGGATTGTAGGAGTGGATGACCACGCCATTGGGAACATACCCTCGCAGACGGGGATTGGGATGAGTGGGTGGATAAACGATCTCAGCATACACTCCGCTCACTCCCTTTTTGGTATCGCCGGTCTGGATGGAGGCGTCGGCATTGCGAGCGATCCTCACTCCTCCCATGACGAAAAAACCGGGTGGCGTTTGTGCGTAGGCAAATCCCAATCCGCGTTTGCCGGTTCCGCAGCGCAAGGTTTCTTGAACGCTCCGGGTTGTCGCCGAGACCACGAGCATTCTTTGGGTGGCGGGATCCACCACATAGATCCAACTTGGGGTTGTAGCCTGGGTGCCCCGCCCGGCGCTGGGCTTCAATGGACGCCTGGATCTTTCCCCAATCTTGCTCCAGCGCCCGGGAGGTTGAGACCGGAGTTCGAGTTCCGGTGGAGCAGGATGGCATCAAAATGACGGAAGGAAATGAGAGGACGAACGATCTCCGTTTCATACCATGGGTGTGACAGAGAAGCGGTGTTTTGGAAAGGTCCGGAGCGATTTCTTGATCGGATTCAGCGGGTCAGATTCGAGGCGGAAGATTTTCAAGATCGGACTGAACAGTGATCTTGGGGTTGGGAGAATGGTTCTCAACGAGGGTCGTCCCGTGGCCTAGTAATTGGAGGGCCGAGACTTCATCGGTGATGTCGGCGTCGCCTGCTTTCACTTTTTGATAGGCTTCAGTGATGAGATCTTTGGAAAAGATTTGAGGCGTTTCCATGATCCAAAGATCTTCTCTGGAAACTGACTCGGTGGTGATCCCATCGGGGGTGGCTCGTTTGAGAGTTTCGGTGACCTTCCGGGCCACGCTGGCAGCTCCCGATGCGTGCGCTGCCCGAAAGGTGGCCATGATGGAGTCGGCCGAAACCATGGGGCGTGCGCCATCATGAATGGCGACATGGGTGATGTTTTGATCGAGAGCGGACAGTCCCGCAGCCACGGAGTCGGCGCGCTCCTTTCCGCCATCCACTCGGCTCAATTTTTCCCCAAGGTCTGCGAGCCACTCGAATCGTTCGGGAGGGGCGACGACAATGACTTGAGAAATCTCAACGAGGGAAGAAAACGCTCTCACGCTGTGCCAAAGGACGGGCTTGCCGTCGATGGGTGCCGCCAGCTTGTCGAACCCCATTCGCCGGCTGGAGCCTGAGGCAACGATGATGGCCGCAAAGCTCATGACGAAATCAGGACAGGTGCTTCATGACGGCCTGGGACAAGGTCTTACCGTCTGCCCGTCCGGCGGCCTTGGCTTGGACAATGCCCATTACCTTTCCCATGTCAGCACGACTGGTGGCACCGGTTTCCTCGATGGCTGCGGAAACGATGGCGCTGACCTCTTCGTCGCTGAGGGCAGCGGGCAGGTATTTTTCAAGAACGGTTATTTCGGCCTTTTCACTTTCGGCGAGTTCCGGCCGATTGGCCGATTCAAATTGTTCGATGGAATCCTGACGTTGTTTGATCTGTTTGCGCACGAGGGCGAGGGCCGTGGCATCATCAACGACATTGTCCTTGTTGCCTGACTCGATGGCAGCGTTGGTGAGGGCGGTTTTAAGGGCGCGGAGAGTTGTCAGGGCGACGGAATCCTTGGCTTTCATGGCGGCCTTGAGATCTTCCATGACGGTTTCGGCGAATGTGCTCATGAGGAGGTTTTCGCCTGAATGGTGGACAGGTGCAAGCCCTGGTCTTGCGGGAGGGCAGGTTTGTGATAGGGATGCGGAGTGCAAACGCAAGGGATGGGAGGGCTCCTCTATCTGGCATTCATCGGGCTGGCTTTGGCCGGGATGGGAGCCTTGTTCGTGGTGATTTTGGGTCGGGGTTATCTCACCGCCCGGGAAACGATGTCGTGGGACAAGGTCGAGGTGGTCATCATGGAGTCCAAGGTCGGCGAGCGGAAAATTGGTCCGAGCGTTCCCGTCGAGTATCAACACGATCTGGTCTACGAATATCGATGGGAGGGCAACTTTTATCGGGGCGACCGGACAAAAAGGAGGGAGAATCCTCATCTCAAGTCCAAAGCGAAAATCGAGGCCGAAGTGGAACGATGGAAGCTGGGTGAGAAAGTCGAGGCCTGGGTGAACCCGGAAAAACCGGAAGAAGCCGTTCTTGAACACGATACCCGGGCGCCCGGATATTCGATCTGGTTCCCCGGCTTGTTTCTGGTGGGCGGACTGGGGGTGTTTTTCAGGGCTCTTTTCAAAATGTTCGGGAGAACAAAGGAGTGAAAGTTTTTGAAATTCGGTTGGGTAGCTATGCGGGATGAAAATGGCTCAATTCCTGAGTTTCCTCAAAATCGGGGTGGTGATTTGCTTTGTCACCGGAACCAGCGGTGCTGGCGAGGGGGAGCTTCCGAAAGACCGGCTTACCGGATGGTCTTTCGGGGAGGCCATCTTTGGCGATGAGGTAAACATGCAGGAACTCAGGGGCAAGGTGGTGGCCATTGAGTATTGGGGGACGGGCTGCGGTGCGTGTCTTGAGAGTATGCCTCATCTTGTCGAGATGGACCGCAAGTACCGGAACAAGGGTTTAAGAGTGATTGCCGGTGAGATGCGGGAGAGTCCGAAGGAGCGGATCGGAGAAGTGGTGGACCGGTTTGATATTGATTTTACCGTGACCAAGGGGATGTCCGGCCCGGTTTCGGTGGGTGGTTTTCCACATGCCCTGGTCTTTGACGCCGAAGGCAGAATCGTCTTCAAAGGGCGGCCTGCTTCGGAAGACTTTGAAAAAGCCATTCGTGAGGCGGTCAAGGACGTCAAGGTCGTGAAGCCGGCACCGGTTGTTGCCAACCCCAAGCCGGCTTCGAAGGATCTCATTCCCACCCGGACCTGGACCAACAAGGAAGGGAAAAAAATTGAAGCATCAGTGACCGAGATTTCGGGTGACAAGCTGATCTTTCGCCTCGGGACGGGTAAGACACACATCTACGAGATCAAGAATCTCTCGGAGGAAGATCAGTTACTGATCCAGAAAAAGCAGGGACAATAAATATTTGTCTAAAGATAAATTTTTGTTATATTGAGGGGGCCGCGAAAGGCGGCACCCCCCCATTTTGATAAAATTTACCCAAAATGCGCGTCTTTCCGGTCCTCTTTTTGCTCGTCGTCCCTACGTGGGGCCTGACGATCAAGGTTGATTATCGATTTGATTCCAGCGGCTTTTTCAATAACCCGCAGGCGAGAGCGGCCATTGAGGCTGTGGCGGCACGTTGGAGCCGGATCATCGATCAGCCATTGGCGGCGGTCAATTCAGTGGACGACAATCTGGATCGTCGCTTCGCACTGAAAGATCCCTCGACCGGAAAGTTGATTCAGATCAGTTCGGCGGCTGGTGCGGACACCGACTTTTTGGTCAGTTCGGGCGCTCCTCGAGCCGATCAATATTGGAATGGAATCGAGGTCGAGGAAGATACCTATCTCCTGTTTGTTGGAGCGCGAAATCTGGCTCCGCTGGCATTGGCTGGTCCGATGGGAGGAGGAACCAATTTTGATCCCGTTTTCGAGGAGGTGGACGGGCTTCTGAATCGGGGATTCAACCCGGATCCCAAGTTCGGAAGTCTCAACGTTCTCGGCGGCGTAGTGGCCTTCGATACCGGCACTGATTGGCATTTCAATCCTCTCGAAGTTCCGGGTGACGGGAAGATCGACTTCTATTCGATTGCGCTTCACGAGGTCGGCCATTGTTTCGGTATTGGCTCGACGGAAGTGGTGGAGTGGGATGCCTTGATCACCGATTGGAGGTATTTGGGCGCAAATGCGGTGTCGGCTTATCAGGCTGACAATGGATTGGGAGCGATGTCTTTGCCAATTGCTGGAATCATTCACGGACGTCCGGATTATCACTGGAAGGACGGGGAGGTCGAATCGATGATTTTTCCCTATGGCGATCCCAACTATCTTTCGACGGTGGGCCCGGGAGTGCTGCAGGAAGTGTTGATGTCAGCCACGGTCGAGTTTACCGACCAGGTCCGTCGAAAGGAGATTACCAATGTCGAGGTGGGAGCCTTGAAGGACCTGGGTTGGAGTGTGATTGATTCCGACCCACCTCCACCTCAAGTCATCGATCTCCAGTTTTCGGTGAGTCCCGCCGGGCACTTCGTTCTCGAGTTCGACTCGCAAGCCGGAGAGAATTATCGAATTCAAACTTCGTTTGATGCCAGCCAGTGGAGTGATGTGACTCCCTCGGTTTTGGGACAACCGGGATCAACCACCTGGGTTTCGGGAACTCCCGGATTTGTCGACCCAAACAATCTTTCGGTCTCCGAGCCGGCCGGATTCTTCAGGGTGGTGAAGGACTAGCCCGAGATCGAAAATCCGGAACAGTTTTTCAAAGTATCAATGTCCCAGACCTGATGGTCTTTGATCAAGCCGGCAAGGTCTGATTCCTCGACAATTTCCTGGATGAATTCTTCCACTTCTTCTTTGTCACCCATGATCTTCAATTCGACTGTGCCATCGGTGAGGTTGCGAACGGTGCCGACCAGATCGAATCCCAGAGCGATTTGTTTGGTGGAGTATCGGAATCCGACTCCTTGGACCCGTCCTTCAAAGATGACTTTTCGCGCGACCATTACCTTCAGGGATTGTTCTGGAAAATGAAGCGAGATCCGTCTGACTTGAGTTCGATGGCTCTGCCGGGTTGGGTTTCAGCCAAATGGTCCATCATCGATTGTCGCACCTCTTCGATCAGTTTTTGAACGGCTGCCTGATCGGTCAATTCGATGACCCAGGTCAAGGCTGGCCTCTCCGGGTCTCCGGACAGTTGGTAGAGATCATTTTTCCAGGTGTCGGCAAGCTCTGATGCGACTTCCGTCCCCAGAAATGGTTCGAGCCAAAGTCTGAGACCCAGCATCCCCAGATTGTTCTCTCCGATCACGTTCCCCGGTGGCTCGAGAGTGATCTTGTCTTCCGTCTCCACCGGCTTCTCGGGATAGATGATGCTGGCGGTGTTGGTCGGGGGATTCCGGAACATTGCGCCCCAAGCTTCCCGGGACTTGATGTAAAAACTGCGGGCATAATCGTTTCCTTCCACAAAGGGAAAGTTGGCGAAGCCCTGCAGCGCGGGGGACAGGGTCATCAGAAGTTCTTCACGTTCCGTTTCCGGATCCTTGAACTCAGCCTCATTCGAGGCGGATTGTCTTCGGAGGTAGCGGGATTGAAGGCTGGCTGCCGCTCCGATATGAGTCGCCTGCCAAGCCTGCCATTGATCGCGGTTCCCCCAGGTTGTTCGTGGGTGGTTTTGATAGGCAAGTTGTCTGGCGAGCAACCGGGCCAACACTCCGGAATCGGGAATACTGTCTGGGTCATAGGTTTCCGCCAAAAGAACTTCCTCCTTCTCCAGATCAAAGATTCCCCGCACACCTGAACTCTCCAACATCATCCATTGGGCGAGCAGCCGGTGTCCTTCCGGGAGCAATCCGACTAATTCCCAGGCTCTGTTTTCAAGGTCCAGTCCGTTGTCCCCGTGGATGAGTCGCAGGTTGCGCTCGGCCGCGTTTCTAAGATCATCAGGGGTGGCGAGGCGAACCTTGGGTGGCTTGAGAAAGACCATCCCGAAGTCTTGTTCCACCCAAGCAATAAGATCTTCGGGAACGGCAAACGGACCCTTGGTCAGCATGGACCGGACTTGCGCCAACTCATCCTCCCGTTCATCGAGTTGCAGGGTCAGTGCAGTGTTCCGCGCCCGAAGCTCGGCAAGCTCCTCGCTGGTTGCTCCGAACCGTACGGTGCTTTTCCAGTATTCACCGTAAAACCATCCCCCTGCAATCAAGCCGATGGCGGAGAGGGTTTGGAAGACGCGCTCGGGATTCATCGCCCGGCAGGTTGTTTCTTCCTTCGATCATTGTCGAAGGGGTTGTCGTTGGGGTTTGAAGAATGATTCGGGTTGAAGTTGGTATCCTGTTGGAAGTGCTTGCGGTCTTCCGGGGTCATCCGCCCCTGGACCTTTCGGTCGAACACCTGTTCGGCGGTCTTGCCCTTGTTCGGAACGAGGGAGATCGCCTTACTCTGGTTGCCGTCGGCATCGTAGAAATAGTAGACTCTCCGGATCGGCATCTCCTTCAATGTCCCATCGGCGTTTCGGATGTTCGGGGGATAGTATCGTTTGACCCGGGCATCGAACATGTCTTCGGCCACGAGGAGATGGGTGACCTTGTCGTATCCGTATTTGACCTTGTAAAGAGGAGCTCCCTGGCCGTCGTGAATCCGGCCGGTCTTCAGGTATCCCTTGCTGTCACGATAGTAGGTGGCCTGCATCTTGATGCGGTCGTTCTGATCCCTGGTGGTCTTGACGAGCTTGCGGTCATCGGGGGTCCTTTCGAAAACAACATAGGAGCCATCCTGGTCGTTGCGTTTGATACGAACATGGGGTCCCTTGGATTCCCAGAGGTCATTGTCGGCGGAAACCGGCAGGATGGTGACAGCGAGAAAGGCGATCAATCGATTGAGTTTTTTCATTGAGAAGGTGTGGGTGTGCCCGAAAGTATGGGAAATCGGATGAACGAGTGCAACCACGGAAGCGGGGACGCGGTGATTTGGAAGGCAGGAGGGCTCGAATGGGTGCTTGAATCACGAGCTCTCGTGATGGGAATCCTGAACGTGACACCGGATTCATTTTCAGATGGCGGGAGGTTTGATTCCACGGATGAGGTGTTGAAGGCTGCACATGGACTGATTGAGGAAGGAGCGGATATCCTCGATATTGGTGGAGAATCGACCCGGCCCGGTGCCCCGCCGGTTTCCCTGGATGAAGAGCGGGAGCGGGTGATCCCGGTGATCCGGGAAATTCGTCGGCAATCGGAGGTCGCGATCTCCGTGGATACCTGCAAAGCGGCAGTGGCGTCGGCGGCGTTGGAATCGGGCGCCCATATCGTCAATGATGTCAGCGGCCTGCGGGATCCAGGCATGATTGATGTTTGTGCGGATTCCGATTGTGGGGTGGTGGTCATGCACATGAAGGGAACGCCTGAAACCATGCAGGGCCTGGCGGACTACCGCGATGTCGTTGGTGAGGTCAGAGAGTTCTTCGAGGAGAGGTTCGCCACCTTGACCAAGGCTGGGATTGACGCGGAGAGGATCGTCTTTGATCCCGGGATCGGGTTCGGCAAGACCTTGGAGCATAATTTAGCCCTCATCAACGGAGTTGGAGACTACCTGGTCCACGGCCGACCTATTCTCATGGGCTTGTCCCGAAAATCGTTCATTGGTCATTTGCTGGGGGACGGAGATCTTTCCAGACGAGAGGCGCCCACCCAGACTCTCACGGTTCTGACGAGGATGAAGGGGGCGATGATTCATCGCGTCCACCGCGTGCGGGAAAATGAACAGGCCCTTCGGATGGTGGAAGCCGTGGAAGGGTGAGGTTCAGGGGGGATTGTTTTCGCATTCCATAGGAATCGTGCACGGAAAGGACGTGAATCTGGTTTCGTCTGAAACTTTTTTTCGTGGTGATGAGCCCTTTTTTTCCCGTCCTTTAGGGCTTTGTGGGGTGCTTGAAAAAAATTGATGAAAATCTCTCTTCAAAAAGATTGACGTGGAACGTGAAATCATTAGGGTTGCCCCCGCAGCCGCTGCCGGCTGCAACCGAGAAACCCAAAAAGCTCGCCTGACGGAATCTTCATCAGCGAGCTTTCAAAGTCTCCGGTTCTT
>JBMHCW010000126.1:0-66567 GCA_049889715.1 Akkermansiaceae bacterium
CATAGACAAGTTCCGAAAACCTAAAGAGTGGAACGCCCTCCGTATCAAAGCCGTCGGTGCTCATATCGAGGTCTGGCTCAACGGACAGAAAATCGTCGATTTTGAGGACAAGAAACGACTTGCGGAACATCTCAAGTCCGGTCCTCTTGCGATTCAAACCTATGGTGCCGAAGGTCATGCAGGTTGGGTGAAGTTCCAGAAAATGAAGATCTCTCGACTCAATTCGAAGAGGGGAGCCTAACACCCAGTCTCGACGTCGCTTGCGCCCAGCACCGTCCACAAACAAAAAGCGGCTCTCCGGCAAAAATTGGGGACATGAGACGAGACCCCCATCATGTCCCCGATATTAATTAACCAAAACTAGGCCTGAAGGGTTACCAAATCCTTCAGGCTTCCCTAGACAAAGAGCTCCACCTGCATGTCGAGCTGAAGTCAGAATTTGAGCCAGGTCTCTAAATCAACATTCTAAGCCTCTATCGATTCTCCCATCACCCCTTAGCCCAATATTTGCAGTGAGTCGGGGCTCTCTTAACTTTTTAAGGATGGTAAGATAATCTCAAATTTGGAGTTTTCGCCACGTAAAAAAGGGGAGCCTGCTGGCTCCCCTTTTTAACAAGTGAAATAAGGTAGTAAGAACTACTTTAAAACTCTAGAAACCAAACGAAAGAGAGGCACCAATAACGGTCTCGTCCTCGGTGAGAGCAGTGTCAGTAATCACGTGAGTGACACCGACGCTTGCGCTGGTGTTATCGTCAAGGCTGATATTGAGAGTAGCAGAGAGAGAAACGAAGTCTACGTCTTCAAGAGCTCCCCCGAAAGGATCTTCGTCCCAGTTACCATAAGTCGCTCCGAGAGTAGCAGAGACATTGTCTGCCACGTCGACAGAGTAGCTTGCTGAGATTTCGTAGTAAACATCCCCAGTATAAGCGTCGGTCGTGTTAAAGAAAGCAGTCGCGCTGACATCAATGCACGCGATGGTGCCAGACAAACCTGCGTAGATCTCTAAACGATCGGACGCAAGGAGATTGTATGAAGTGTTGATCACCCCGACATCCAGGTCGATTCCCTCAGCAAGACCACGAGAAAGACCAGCGGTAATCCGAGTCTCGTCCAAGCTAGCGGCTCCCAGGCCAAGGGCAGTGAAATCAGCTTCACTGGATCCGTGGAACAATCCAACGTTCCAATCAAAACCGGCGGCAGCCCCAGAAGCATCGAGGCTAAGGCTAACCTGATCTGCACCGAAGTTAACACCACGATAAACGTAATCCGAGTTATAACCCGCGGAGATACTACTCTCAACCTCAGCGCTGGCAAAACCAGCAAATACAAGTGAAAGTCCAGCTAGCGACAGTGTTTTATTTAAACTCATATCGATCGCAAAATGAAAAGCATTCATTGATTTGTCAAGCACAATTCATCAATTATTCTTAAATAATTTGGAATCAGCGAATTAACCACAGCCCTGTTCGCATCATAATTCCCCTAACCCATTAAAGGAAAGCAATGTTGGGTGATAAGATTTGGTTAAATCAAAACCCTATCAATTCATTGAAAAATTGAAGGATTTCCGCCCGAGGCTGGTCGTTTTGGCTCCCAATGCCTTGAGCTGTTTGAAAATCCTCTCACTCAACGTGGACCATTTTCTCTGGCGGCGGCCAGGTAGACTTGAGAGAATGCGAGTTGGACAGAAACGATAGCTGAACTTGTCTGGCCAGAGGTTGATTCTTTTTGCTGGTCTTCTGTTTGGTCTGTGATCGCTCGTGATTTGTGCAATCCCCTTCAGAATGGTCTTCGATTCGCGATCGTCGGAGGGCGTAGCGAAAATCTTGGGGGAGTCCTCAACCTGCCCCGCTCGCGCCTCCGGATGCGGCAGCCGCTTGTTCTGATTCGGTTTGAGCGATGATGGAGACGTTATTTTGGTGGTTGTTGGCAATCAGGCAATATCCGTATCCCAGACTTTCGAGGGGGTTGTTCCAAAGGATGGAGCCATTGCTCTTCTCCAAGGCAAAGAGCTCTCCCTTGGTATGAGCGATGATGAGGTTGTCCTTAACGACCAGATTGGTCAGCCCCCCGACTCTTGAGGTGGGTTTGCCTGATCACGATTCCCGTTCGTTGAATTGAAACAAATGGCTTCGTCCTTCACTCAGAAATCATGGTGCCCATGGCGAGGAGCTAAGGATTCAGGGTGAATGATATCCTGAGGAAGCGGATGGCGTCGTCGGTCGGGATCGCAAACCCCTCTGGCGTTTCGGTGACATCATCACTGGTCCATGCACCAAAATTGGTCGAACTTTGGGCGCCTACTGTCACGTCTGGTCTGGGTGTGTAAGGGGGGAGTCGCAGCTCATAGCTGGATGGTCCAATGACCGGATCGATCGAGGGCACTGAATCGGGCAGGGTGGGATCGGTTCCGAGCACATACTCGGACAGATTGGACCAACCGTCCTTGTCAATGTCATCGGCTGGACCGGGAGCCGGAGTGATAAATGTCTCCATCCAAATATCATAGCTGATGGACACCTCCAGTGTGTCGCTCGCCGAGCCTGTATAATTCGGATCGGTCACCGTGGCTTCGACCGCGTAGTTTCCACCTTCAGTCGGTGCGGTTGTATTTCCGTTGTAGGTGATCTCAACTGCCAAGCCGGTTGGATCCGTCGTCGCCGAGACGGTTCTTGGTGAGCCGTCAAAAGTCTGCAAGAGGTTCTCCAAAGTCACTGTCGCGGAGGCCGGAGAGATGGTTAAGGTGTCGCTTCCCGAGCCCGTGTAGTTGGGGTCGGTGACCGTAGCGGAAATTGTGTAAGTCCCAACATTCGTTGGAAGGGTATTTGAACCGTTGTATGTCACTGTGGTAGCGAGTCCGCCGGGATTGGTGGTCACCGTCGCCCCTTGAGGGCTGCCGTTGTAGGTTTGGTTCAGATCGCTGATTGCAACGCTGGCACTGGCAGGATTGATGACGAAGGTGCCTGAGGTACTTCCCGAATATCCTGATTCGGTGACAGTGACAAACACTGCGTAGCTCCCCGCATTGGTGGGCTCCGCGGAAGATCCATCGTAGGTCACACTGGTTGAAAGACCGGCTGGTTCTGTCGTCACGGTGACCCCCTGAGGTCCTTCATTGTAGACTGTGGTGAGATCGTCGAGAGTCAGGGTAGCGGTCAGGGTTCCTTCGTCGATACTCACGGTAGCGGCGGATGGCGAACCGGCGGAAAAGCCCGGATCGGATGAGGGTAGTGAAAAGGTGATCTCTTCGGCTCCTTCGCTGGCAGCATCCGCGACCGCTGAAATGGTGAAGGCGGTCGAGGTACTTCCGCTGCTCAATAGAAAGGAAGGAGCGGCATCTAGATCACTGGCATCCGCCGTGCCCGAGATGACCGGGACGACATTTACATCGGACGCAAGGGGAAGCGGGGTGGCAAGAGTGAGATCGATGGTTGAGGAGATGTCGCCTTCGCTCAGGGTGGTGTCCGAGGCACTCAGGGTGAGGGTGGGCCGGAAAGGATCGCAGGTGAAGATCTCGCCGCCACCGAGATTTACTGAATCGACATACCATCCGGTGCCGGCCGTGCTGCCATCGTGCGAGAGGCGCCAGCGGAGTTGCAAGGTCTCGTTCACCCACGCCGATGGAAGGTCGATGGAGGTCGTGATGAATCCACCGGAGGAACCGGTCCAGGCGCTTCGCCCGCCGATGGATGGTCTGTTTGTTGGTCGTCCCCCGCCGTCGACAGTGCCGTTGTAGCCTCCTGCAGTGACCGTGGCGGCCGATTGCAGAAGGTCAGCCCATGAGGAACCGCCATTGAGTGAATACTCCAGAACTGCCCCATCCTGCCCGTTTTGCAGGTTATACGAGTGGCGGAAGGTCAAGGTGGATCCGCTCCCGGTGATCACCTTCGCAGGAGAGACCAGGAAGGCGTCGCCGACGGAACTTACCCCGGCCGAGAAGGCCGCATTCGGTGGTGTGTCTGTGCTCGCCGAACTTACCACCCAGGGGCTTCCTCCGTTGCTCGTTGATTGGGTCCAACCTGTCGGGAGGGACAAAGAGGTGTCGAATCCTTCATCGATCAGTGGGGCTCTTGAAGCGACACCCAGAGTCAGCGGAATCCCCAGGGTATCGGTGTAGCCGCTGTCGTCACTCACATCGAGAGAAAGGTTGATGGTATCTCCGCAATCCCCATCGGGTGAGAAGAGGAATTGCAATTCAGTACTCGCGGATGCAGCGAGGGAGGAGGTGCCGTCGGTGGTATCGAAAGGGACAAAGCCGGTTTGACCGGTCAGGGTAGTGGAAAGGTTGTTCGCGGGAAGGTCCCCAACATTGGTAATGGTCACTCCAAGTCGGATCGTTTCACCAGGATCGGGGACGCCGTTGCCACCGCTGTTCGATTCGGCGATCACCCTTGTGGCATCAACTTGTAGGCGGGGTGTCGGCAGCGGGTTGACCACGAGCACTTGCAGTTGATACAGCTGGGCAGCATCGTTTGATCCGCCGTTGATCCGAAGATAGAAGTCGTCATTGGAAGGCAGTGAGAATCCGGTGATGGATTCGATTTCACCGGCCGGCGCCGAGGTTGAGGAGGCCAGAACCGTTGAGCCGTTCCCGTCCAGTAGTTCAAGGGTCAGATTCTGCCGGGTGGTTGGGTCGAAATTGCTTCCAGTTGAACAAGTGCTGTCGGAATTCTGTGGTCCTTCGAGGTAGGTGTCGACATCCGGATCATTGGGCGCGATGGGATCGGAGGGAATCACACTCACCGTCAGCTCCTGATTGGCAAGTCCCGAAAACCTGAGGTAGTCGACATCGCTGCTGTCATCATAACTCAGCCATCGCCATGTTGCCATGGTGCCCGGAGTCAGCGAGATCGGGGTGGCTCTGGTCGCCGAGTCGTTGTCGCGGAAGCCGGAGTGCACTTCGAGTTCGTCGCCATACTGGCGCTGGAACGAGTAGGTATCATCGAACTGGCACCCGCGAAAGGCAGTGGAGAGAAACGGCTCCATGAGTTTGGTCTGGTTGATCGGACAAACGTGGGCCAGTCCGTTGGAGTGACCGAGTTCGTGAGTCAGCGTGTTGACGAATCGGAGTGAGTTTCCGCCGGTGCCATTGAAAAAGCCATCCGTCGAGTCAATGACCACGTCGCCGTGGTTGGGTGAGAAAGCGAAGGCCAGAGTGCCGAAATCTCCATCGATCGATCGGGCCGAGAGGCGGATGTCACCTCTCACTCCGAGAGCTCCTGCGGGAGAGTTGGTGAAGGTGGTAATGGCCTGGCCGTCGTCGTTGGGTTCATAAACGAAGTTCAAGCCGCTCTGGGCGGCGATGTTGTCAAAGGCCTCCTCAATGAGCGGGAACCACGGCTGGTCCTCCGGGTCCCCCGGTGCCGTTCCGTAGATGCTGCCAAGCCAGGCCTGAAGGTTGGAGCCCTCTGCGGCGCCCCCGTTCCGGTCCGGGGCTGAGGTTCCGTCCGGCACGATGCTCCAGGTCACCGTGACCGGCCGCCCCTGCACTCCTTGGTTGCTACCATTGGTTGCAGTGGCGCCCCAGTGCCCGGTTCCGAGAAACTGCTCTGCCAGAATTCGAGGCCCGCCGGCCGACATCCCGAACTCCTGCTCCACGCGGCGGTAGGACTCCACAATGACAGGATCGGTCCCCGGACTCCAGCAGATGTAGTGGTGGCTATTTGGAGCAGTTCGATTCAATAGCTGTCGATAACCAGCCAATTGACGGCGCTCTTCCTCGGGAAGCCGCCGCAGTAGTTCTTCATCTGAAAGGCGGGCGAGGGCACGCATTTCCTGGGCGAGAGATCGAGCGGGGCGCGTCGAGGGCCGGGTTTCTCTTGTCGTTCGATCATCCCCAGAGGGCATTGAGCGGAGCGTCAGTGGGGAGGTCTCGAGGTTTCGTAACCGATGAAGCGGTTCGCTTCCGTTTCCCCGACGGTCCAGACCGGTCTCGTGAAGAACTCTGGTTGGCTTGCTCGTGAGGTGCTCGCCCCTTGGGGAGCTGGAATCGTCTTCAATCAAACAAACGAAAATCAGGAGAACGGAAACTGTAGCGAGAAGCGGAGCGTGATGCTTGATCATCGGGAAAGGGGTTTTTTTAAGTGATCCGAATCGCTAATTATAGTCAATGAACCGGAAATCGCTATGATTTTGACGCTCAAGTGCCGATCTTGGTCACAGGAATTTCACGTTTTATGTGGTGATGGGTTTGATGAGGAGCCCGATGAAGCAAGAGGGAAATCATATTCCGGGTGAGAAAAGTCTATGATCCGGAAATTTTTTGTTATCATGTAAAATGCATCTAACAGAAGCGAAGTGGATAACCTTGGTGTCTTGCTTTTCAATAAGGTGGTGGAGGATGTGCAGGCTCGTCAACTCGCTCCGCCCGCGTCTCCGAATGCGGCAGCGGCTTGTTCAGAATCGGCTTGGGCGATGACAGAGACGTTGTTTTGGTGGTTGTTGGCAATCAGGCAATGCCCGTATCCAAGACCGGTGAGAGGATTGTTCCACAAGATCGAACCGTTGGGACAATTGAGAGCGTAGAGCTCGCCTTTGGTATGGGCGATAATGAGAGGGTCCTGAATCACCAGGTTGGTCAGCCCACTGCTTTTGAGGTGGGTTTTCCAAATGATGCTTCCCGTTCGTTTGTCGAGACAAACGACGTGGCCCTTCACGCCGATATAAAGGTGATTGTCCATAGTGGGGGAGAGGATGAAGGAGTGTTGCTGTGGAAACCATTATAAAGTCAGGCGGGGATCGTAAACTGTCATTGCCGCGACGTCTTTAAGGCTTCCACCTCTCCCTCAAATCAAGTCATCGAAAGCAGGAGGAGGGATTGAGTGACTGATCGCCGTTTTACCATCCATCTCCCGCCTGGCCGGTCATCATTCGGTGGGTCATCTCGCGATTGATGGCATCGTTGTTCTCCTTCCACACGGCTTGATTGTTGGTAGCCCTGTCACGCCTACCCGAGTTTCTGGGGGCTCAGGATAGCGTTTTTTCTCTGTGAACCGCAATTGTCAGTGACAGGGAGCAAGACTCTGTCAGTCTGCCGAAGGCGCACTTTCAGTGCGTTTTTTTGGATCTAACAGAAGTAGAAAAAACTGGAAATTGTCATGAATAGACGTCTGCCTTTGTCTCGTCGCAGGTTTTTGGGAAGTGCTGGAGCAGCGGCTGCCGCTCTCGGAGTTGCCACGGCTTCCAGTCACGGGAATAGTTTTTGGATTTGGCGCCATCGGAATCGCTCTTTTCGGTTGAGGGGGAATCCCGGCCTGGGCCGGTTGCTGGCCCGACGTCGTAATTGGGTCTATCATGCGCGGGAAGAAGCGGCTCGTGCGGAGTATCGCGCTGGTGTGACTCTTCCAACGCCGAACACCGATGAAGAAACTTTCTCCAGCTACATCGGAAGTTTCACCAAGACCCTTCCTCACAATGAGTTGGGAGAAGTGGATCCCGCCGCCTATGGGCAACTCACTGAGGCGCTGAGAACCGGAGAGCCCGGGGACTTCGAAAACATCCCGCTTTCGCCTGGAGCTTCGGCCCGACTTGCCAATCCGCAGGCAGCTCTCGCATACACGTTCCAGGGGGGAGACAGTCATCGGTTTGCGATGCCTGCCGCTCCAGCTTTCTCAAGTGCCTGGGAAGCTTCCGAGATGGGGGAGGTCTATCTTCATGCCGTCTTGCGCGATGTTGCTTTTGATGACTTTGGGGCATCGCCTGCGGTGGATCGGGCGGTCGCCCAGATGAATGAATTCAGCGACTTCCGTGGTCCCAAGGAGGGTGGGGAAGTTACGGCGGGAACGCTATTTCGGGGCGAGACGGCTGGAGACTTGATCGGAAATTACATTTCCCAGTTTCTGCTCCTTCCAATTTCGGAGTCCGGGACGACCCGCGAGCAGCTTTACCCTACGCCAATCCAGGGCTTTGACCACATGGTGCGCTACAGTGATTGGCTCAACATCCTCAGGGGAGGTGCTCCAACGACTGCGAACACCTTTGAAGCCGAGCCCCGATATATCGCGACCGGACGAGATCTGGCAAACTTTGTGCATACCGACTATTCTTATCAGGCCTATTTGCAGGCAGCCTTGATTCTTGCTGGTCGCGGCACGGCCTCCCAGCCGAACAACCCCTACCTGAATCTTTCCAACCAAGGAGCCTTTGTCACCTTTGGTGGGGCAGAAATTCTAACCACGATTGCCAATGTTGCGCTCATCGGGCTCAAGGCAACCTGGTATCAAAAGTGGTCAGTGCATCGTCGCCTCCGCCCAGAAGTCTTCTCGGGACGGATTCACAATAACAAGATTGGTTCAACAAGTTATCCGATCAGTCGTGAGATCATGGATTCCAGCATTCTGGATGATGTTTTCGCCCAAAATGACCTCATGACGTCGGGTGAAGGGACTTACCTTCTTCCAATGTCCTATCCGGAGGGCTCGCCCACTCATCCTGCTTATCCTGCGGGGCACGCCGTGATCGCGGGTGCCTGTGTGACCGTTCTGAAGGCCTTTTTCGACGAGAGCGAAATTCTCAGTGAAGCGGTTGAAGTCACTCCGGGATCCGATGGCAGCGAGATCCGGGCCTATACCGGGGGCGAGGTCCTGACGGTTGGAAACGAGCTGAACAAGCTGGCCAACAACATTTCCCTGGGACGGGATATTGCAGGCGTTCACTGGCGGACTGATGGAACCGAGGGGATGCTGCTGGGAGAGCAAGTGGCAATCAGTTACCTGAAGGAGCAAAAGGAGACATACAACGAAGGTCGATTTGATCTTCAGTTTACGGGGTTCAACGGCAATCTCATCACTGTCTAGTCCGCCTCTTGGGCCAGAGGGACTGATTCGCTTTCGAACGATTCAACTGTTGATCTTATCGATCAGAATTTCCGCGTGGTTTCTCCGGGCGAGACGGTGAGGACTTTTTCCGGCGTCGGCCATAGCGGGCGACCTCGGAAAGCTTCATCCAAACTGTCCGGTCTGAAAAGTGATGCTTCAGGCGCTTGGTTATCTCAGGTAGTCCAGCATCTCTCTGAGGTTGTCGACGATGGCGGTCGGTTGAATTGACTCGAGTTGTTGTCGGGATTGGGCTCCGGTGGTAATCCCGAAGGTGTAGCCACAGCCGGCATTTTTACCTTCCTCGATATCGATGACCGAGTCTCCGATTTTGGCGACGCGACCGGGATCCCGGAGGTTGAATTTTGACATGGCCAATTGAATCATCTCCGGGTGAGGTCGGCCCTTGGTGACATCGGAGGCAGTGATCAGTTCGTCGATCTCGGTTCCAACCTTCCAGTCCAGCTTATTGACCAATCCTTCGGCAGTAGCCCGATCGTAACCCGTGTTGAGAATTACCTTAATGCCTCTTTGCTTGAGCTGCAAAAAGACTTCGCTTGCGCCTGGTTGTTCGTCGACGTCGAGGTTCCGGTAGGCTTCGGACAGACTGGTCTTAAAATCTGAGAAAATGCGCTGCACTTCATCCTCGGAGTGCGCGTTGCCATCGAGCGCGAGGACGTCCCGGATTGCCTGCGATTTTTCTTTTCCAGCGCCTGCAGCCTGAACCTCCTCCTGGGTGAACCGGTAGCCTGCAGTGTTGATGGCGCTGCGCACTGTTTTATAGACCACATTGTTTTCATCGACAGTGGTGCCAGCCATGTCGAAGACGATCATCTCTACTTTCATCTGGTGATTTCCTTGATGTGTTTCTCGGCAAAAGCTGCGCTGCCGGTCATCCCTTTTCCTCCGATCCCGGTCACGATGTGAATTCGTTCACCGATCTGTCGCTGAAAGATTCCGCCTTCTTCGTCGGTCTGCGAGTAGAGTCCGTACCACGCGGCTTCGATCTCCCAAGAAGGCAAGTCGAAGATCTTACGAGCTTCCTCGACAAAGTAGCGATTAATGTCTTCCCGCAGATCGAAGTCCAAGTCGTCTGCCCGGGCCGCCGGGGCGTATTCATGGGAATCTCCGAGGATTATGCCGCCATCCGCTTCCTGTTTGAAGAGAATGTGAACTCCCCACTTCTTCCAGAATGATTCCTCCGGTTGGTGCCGCACGATCGTTTGATAGGAGGGGCATTCGGCGAAGCTTTCGTACCGACGGATGCTCAATCCAGTGAGGATGTTGCCCGGCATCGAGACGTCCATGAGCGGAGCAAGTCGAAGCATCTGAAGTTTGACCACCTCCAGAGCGCTCTGCTCGAACAATTCGGGGAAGAGGGTCTGAAATTCACTTCCCGAGCAGACGACGACTTTCTCCGCTGAGAAGCTCGTTCCGTCACTGGTTAAGACGGTCGAGGTTCCATCGATGTTTTCCTCAAGTCTCACAGCCAGACGTTGATAGAAGAACTCAACTCGGCATTGTTCCTCCAAAAACCGGTGGAGTCGATGAATCATCTGTCGCGGATTCACCGAGACTTCTTGCGGGAAGTAGAGACCGCCCCGGCAGTAATCAGCTCGTAAATTGGGATACTTGTTCCGGCATTTTTCCGCCGACCATCTTTCTGATTGATAGCCGCGTGTTTCGTTGAGTGCGGCCAGCTCGTCGATCAAGGTCACTTCTTCGTCGTTGGACGCGAGATAGATGCTTCCGTTCTGACGCACGCTGATGTCGAACTGATCCTGGATCCCGGAATAGATCTCGAGGCTGCGTCGACCGAGGGTTTGCCAGGGTTCGGCCATTCCGGAGGGAACGACTTGTCCGAAATTCCGGGTGGTGGCTCCCCGCGGAGCGAGATGTTGCTCGAGCACGGCGACCTTCAATCCGGAGCGAGCCGCATGGTAGGCATGGAAGGTGCCGAGGACTCCTCCTCCGATGACAAGTAGGTCGCAGGCTTGTTGGGACTGATCAGACATGGTCTTTTTGAAGACGTGGTGTGAGGAATATGGAAAGCAACATACATAGAATTCCCACGGCACTAAGAAGGAAGGTAAAAGTGTCAAAAACGGCGAGTCGGGAGCTCGAACCGAGCCAGTCACTCAGTGGAATCATGAGGATGGGGCCGACGTAGCCGATGGCATCGAAGAGCATGAGGGCGAAGACCGAGTTGCCGGTCACCTTGGTGAATGCGACCAGGCGTTCGAAGATCACACAGTGAATGAGAATATAAGGAATGTAGGCACCGGTCCCACTGAGAATCATCCAGGTAAAACCATCGATGATTCCTGATTCCCTCAGAAAGACCGCCACGGCGGGAAGAGACAAGGCCACCGCCATGACGATATGGGTGGTCTGGAGGGCAAGGAGGTGGCGCTTGATCAGCATTACCAGGGCGGTCACGGACACAACGGCAAAGGCGATCAGGCGTTCGGAGTTCGAGAATGCCCTGGTATTATCGTTCAGGCTTACCCCGACTTCGATGAAGAGATCCGCCTGGAAGTTGTCACGGTAGTCGCGAAAGGAAGTCAGCAGGAAGAAGGTGATGGCCAGGGGAAGCAAGGGGAGCCAGAGGCTTCTGATGAACTGCCATCGATCCTCGCGATTCATGGCGTGTCGTTCGTGTCGTTCGATGCACTCGTTGGTTCCCGGCATGGGGACCTTTGAAAGAGCGAATGCGGCTATTGCGAAGGGGACGAGGTAGAGGCAGGCAGTCGCGAAAGGCATCCAGAGATCGGAGCCGAAGTAGTCGGCAAACCATGATGACACGAGAACCTGGTTGCCGACTGTTTTGACATCCCCGCTGGCGATGATGAAAGAACAGCACAGACCGGCGAGAAGGAACTCCGAGTTGCCTCTTCCCTCGAGAGGCCGCATGACCATCCCCCAGACCATCCCAAGGGCCAAGCCGTTCAGGGCCAGGGCAAGGACTCCGAGATTCCATGGGAGGAGGGGGAGAAGCGCCAGTGAACCAAGGGCACCGAGAATACAGATCATGAGGGCTGGAAAAATCCGCTCACGGTGAAGTCCCGAGCAGATTCTGGTTCCGAGGATCTTGGCGGCGAAGTATCCGATAAGCTGGGAGGTGACGATGGCTGTTTTGAGTTGAACTCCTCCCCACCAATCGCCTTCGAATGCCAGGACGGTGAACGGTTTCCTGAACCCGTACATGCAGTAGTAGGTCGCAAAGGCAGAGGCTACCGCGACCAGAGACCATCCCTTTGATGAAAGGTTCGGCTTCGGCACTTCGAGCCAGAGTCCGATGGCCGGGCTACCACCGACGAATGCCATCATGTGGCATTACTGAAACACAGAGGGGCTCTCATGTCGGGCCAATGGCTGGAGCGGGCTATCGGAGAGCGATTTGAGAACGCCCTTTTTGAAGGTCGAAGCAGAGGGTCAGCGAGTTGTCTTCGCGGTGATAGCTTTTGGCCTTGAGGCTTTCCAGTGAGGCTACTTGGGTGAAGCCGGCGGGAGGTTGGATTCCCGGGACACGCAAGGTGAAATTGGGAGCGGCAAAGGGGGCGTTCAGAGTGAGGGTCTTTTTGTCCGATAAAAGTGAAGACGCAGTGAGCTCTTTGGCGGCGTAGTAGCGGGCGATCTCGGAAAGTTTCATCCAAGCTGTCCGGTCTGAGAAGTGATGGTTCAGGCGCTCGACGGCCTTTTGAAAAATAGTGAATCCGGTTTCCTCTCCATTGCAATAGATGCCGGGCCAATGACAGAGCATGATGGCGGGCTCGTTGCGTTCGATCATTTCGACCATGCGTCCGGACTTGCCGTCTTCGGTGATGAACTTGTCGGCTGATTGATCGATGTCTCCGGCCGAGACGCCATCCCATCCGCCGAACCAATCTCCGGTGCCGGCCATGATGTTGACGGTGCATTTGGGGTCCGGCGTCTTCAGTCCGGAAACGTGTTCGAGGCGAGGATTGGTCGATCGAGTCGGGTCGGTGTGGAGGTATTTGAAGTAGTGGGGGATTTCGGTGTTGTAGACTGATCGCACGGCTTGGTGGGCGGCGAGGGAGAGCTCGGATTTTACGAGGTTGCCGAAGCCTCCCGGCGTGGTGAAACCATCGCAATGAAGACCGGCGTTCTTGAGAATCTGGAGCGAGCAGGCGATGTAATCGGTGAGGTGGTCAACCGAGACCGGCTTGTCCGGAAAGGAGTTCTCCATGGTATGGCGGGAGATTTCGGGGAACGGGCGTCCGGTCTTGAGGTCGAGAACTCGGGTATGGGAGATCATTTCGGAGTGGATGTCCCAGTCGGGCGCCATGAAATCGCGAACGAGGGAAAGCGAGTCAGCGAGTTCCTTTTTCGACCACCCGGGGAGAAATCGGTCCACCCAGCCGACACAGGCGGGGTAGGGGACGACTGAGTATTTGCCTTTGACGCCCTGTGTGCGGCACCACTCGCCGAATTTTCGGACAAATCGGTCGGGGATTTCGCGGGGCCAATCGCGCCAAGGTTTTTGGTAGTCTTTCCGGTTGGGAAAGGCTGCGGCAAACTGAGGCATGCAATAGTGGCCCATGTTGACGAGACAGGTGGAGTCGTCGATGATGAAGGAAAGCGGGGCTCGTCCCCGCGGTGAAAGGAAAGTGACCTCGGGATCTTGTGGTGGGCGTTCTCCCTTCGGAATGTCGTTCATTTGAATGCCACGAGCCTGCCCGGTTTGGGGCAGCATGGGAACGAGAGCCGAGGTGGCTGTGGCACGAAGGAAAGAACGGCGGTCCAGCATGAAAGCTGACTCTAGCGTCGAATCGGGGCGGAGGCGATTTCGAAGTGAAAGGACGTTGGAACCTTGGATCTGTCTGTCGTTTCGGTGCTGTCAGGAGATCGTTCTATTTGGGGGCATTGACATTTTTGCAAGAAATATGAAGCTGGAGGGGTTTGTAAGATAGCTAATGCGTGTCAAACCCACCACATTGAAACCCCAAATTCCGTATTATGAAGAATCTCCCGGCTCTTGTTCTCAGTCTCCCTGTTGTCCTGTTGACCCCGACCGTCGCGCTCGCACAGAACGGCGATAAGAAGGAAAAGAACAAGCACCTTCTGACGTCGACCAACTGGCGGAAGTGGGCTCCCGATCCTGCTCCGTTTCTCAAGCCTGAGGAAACCGCCGAATCGTTCAAGGTGGCGCCCGGGTTCCGGGTCGAGCTAGTGGCGTCGCATCCGATGATCAAAGACCCTGTCTTTGCCGAGTTCGATATGAAGGGACGCCTCTGGGTCTGCGAATTCCAGTCCTACATGCGGGATGCCGACGGTTCGAATACGCAAGATCCGATCAGCCGGGTGCAGGTTCTCGAGGATACCGATGGTGACGGCCGGATGGACAAGGCGACGACCTTCCTCGATAATGTGGTCAATCCTCGGAGTGTTTCGATCGTGGAGGGTGGTGCTTTGGTGGCGGCTGGAGACGGAAACCTCTTGTTTTGCGAAGATACCGATGGCGATCTCGTGGCCGATAAACGGACTCCGGTGGCAGAATATGCCACGGCAGCCCCCGGAAACATCGAGCATGCCGAGAATGGGCTGCACTATGCGATCGACAACTGGATGTATAGCTCCAAGTCGAGCCGTCGACTTCAGTGGCGCGACGGAAAAATCATCAGCGAAGGGACCAAGTCGCGTGGGCAATGGGGAATGGCTTCCGATTCATATGGCCGTCTTTATCACAACAGCAACAGCAACTGGTTCCGCACGGATTCTGAAATTTATGACCGTCTTTACGGCGAGCCGGGTGCACCGGGCCGGGGAGTTCGGGCCATCCGCACCAATACCGCTCTCAACCGGGCCTACAATCCCGGGATGATTCAGGAAGACGGTCGCATCAATAGCGTGACCTCGGTCAGTGGACTTGCCGTTCACAGCAGTGGAGCGTTTGGCAAAGAATGGGAAGGGGCGATTTTCAGCTTCAGCCCTGGAACGAATACGGTCGGCGCCTTTCTCCCAGATGCTCCGATGCCGGAGACCAAAGGATTCAAGCACCGTCAATACGACGACAAGAAGTGGACCAAACGTGAGTTCATCGCCAGCACCGACGAGCGTTTCCGCCCGGTCAATGGCTCCTTCGGACCTGATGGTTGTCTCTACATTGTGGACATGAACCGCGGCATCATCCAGGACAAGAAATTCCTGACCAGCTACCTGCGTCGTCAATCCGAAGAGCGGGAGTTGGACCAACACATCGGAGTCGGCCGGATCTGGAGAGTCGTTCCGGAGAACCACAAGCCGAAGGCGGCTCCGAAAGATTTCATGGAAGCTCTTTCCCACGACTACCTTTGGTGGCGTCTGGCCAGTCAGAAGCGGATTGTGGAGGGGAATATGACCAAGCTTGTGCCCGAGCTGACGGAACTCGCCATGAACGGTTCCGTCCACGGTCGGGTGCACGCCATGTGGACTCTTGCCGGGATTCAGTCTCTCGACCCCAAGGTGGTTCACCACAACCTTTCATCGAAGGATTGGTTTGTGAATCTTACTGCCTTGCGTCTTGCCGGCGAATCCACGGGCAATCCGCATGCCTTCCCCGCGCAGTTCAATTCAGCGGCAGACAAGCTTGCCAAGGGCAAGGTGACATTGGTGGCAGATTATGCCCGAAAGCTCGCGGAGAGTGGTTACCCGAACCGCTTCGCATCAGTCTACAAGGACAAGATGCCTGACCGGGTGAAGAAGGATAAGAATCTGGACCGGGCGTATCGTTCCGGACTGACCACCTACACCCAATACTGTGCAGCCTGTCACCAACCCACCGGAAAAGGGTTGACGAACATGGCTCCCACTCTGGTGAAAAGTGACTGGGTCACCGGCGAGCCTGATGTTCTGATCGGGGTGGCCATGAATGGCCTGACCGGACCGATCAAGATCAATGGCAAGGAGGTGACCAATGTCCCGCCCATCATGCCGCCTCACATGTTCCTCAACGATCAACAGATGGCTGACACGCTGACATACGTCCGCAACGCTTGGGGAAATCAGGCGGATCAGATTACGGCCGAGGAAGTGAAGGGCTTTCGGGCCAAGCACGGCAAGCGAACCGCTCCGTGGACCGAAAAAGAGCTCCGTTCGAAGTAAGGGAGTCAGGTTCCCGTTTTTTCGCGATCGCTCGCGGTGATTCCTTTTACACCGCGAGCGCCTTCAGGTCTTCGAGGTCTACAAATTCGAGAGTCACGATCGATGTGGCGTCCAAGTTGACTTTGGGCGCGCAGTCTTGATCAAAGGCCTCTTTCCAGCGCAGGACGCAGAGGCACCAGGAATCTCCAGGTTTCAGGCCTGGGAATGAAAATTCAGGCCGCGGGGTGATGAGGTCGTTGCCTTGTTTGCGGCTGAATTCGAGAAATTCCGGGGTCATGACGGCGCACACGCAGTGGAGGCCGTGATCGCCTCCACCTGTCCGGCAGCACCCGTCGCGAAAGAAGCCGGTCATCGGGTCGGTCGAGCAAGTGACCAGGGGTTCGCCCAGAACGTTGAGATTTGCCATGCCGGACGATGGCCCCGGCCGGGTCTTCTGGCAAGTCATGGAACGGCCCCGAATTGGGGCCTTCTACTGCGGTTTTTGAAGCTTTTTGGAAGGGGTGGAAATGGATGCTGGATCTTGGGAGAGGCGGACTCCGGATCGCGGAGAAACCGTCCATTGAGCGTCCAGCGGGCGGTCATGGTTGAATCGTTTCCCTCTCTTGGTGAAGACTTCGTGAAGTGGACGGCTATGGTTTTTCATTGCTTTGTGGTTGGGTGATCAATGTTGGGTGTGATCGCCGGGAGTTCAGGCGTCATTGGGTTACTCGTTTTTTTTGGCGAAAACGGGCCACCCAAATTGAGATAGGCTGGATGAATGTTTTTGATCACGGGAGATGGAGGTTTTATTCCCGCCCGATGATTGCTACGGTCGGCGGATGAAAATGCGTGTGGCGATGGTGATCATGGGGTTGGCGATCGGTCCCGCCTTTGGAAGCGGAGTCGAGGCCGCGAAGAAGCTGGTTCTTGAGTCGAAGAAGGACGAAGTGGATGTGATGAAGGTCCTCGACTTGGTGAGTGGAGATTTGACCGAGAAGGGAGTGGATCAGGTTCTGGGGTGGGCCATCGAGAATGGAGGAGTGAAGGAACGGAAACGAGTGGGAGACCTCGTGACAGGGGTGCCGGACAACGACAAGTTGATGCTCAAGTACGTTCAGGTGCTGGCCTTCTACGGGGAGAGGGAGCATTTGAAGGCAATGATCGGGAAGGCCAAGAAAGGACGGGTGCAACAAGAAGCAAAGTTCCGGTTGGCTCTGTCGATTGCTGAGGACGCGGAGAGGAATTTGATCCTTACCGATGAGGAACGCGCCAACCGGAATCAGGAGGCCGCTGATCATTTGAAGAAACTGAAGGAGGAGAAGGAGCTCGATGAATTTGTCGAGAGGTGGGTGGATGACTTGTTATACAGGGTCACTCACTTGGTGGTCGGCTGTGAGGCTCCGGAAATCGAAGGGGTGGATCACGATGGCAAGAAATTCCGACTCAGTGACTATCGGGGAAAGGTCGTGTTGCTGCCCTTCTGGGGCTTTTGGTGAGGGCCTTGCCGGTCCATGCTTCCCTACGAGCGGTCGCTGGTGGAGAAGTGGAAGAATGATCCCTTCGCGATTGTCGGGGTGAATACCGACCCTCCGGAGAGGCTTTCAAGAATGGTGAAGGATGGCACCACGACTTGGCGGAATTTTCGGGACGAGCGGGTGGGAGGAGAAATCTCCGCCAAATGGGGGATCTCCGGTTGGCCTACGGTATATGTTCTCGATCACAAGGGAGTGATTCGCCACATCGATTTGCCCAAGGACGACCTGGATTTGGCTTTGGCCAAATTGATCAAGGAGGCGAAAGCTGAGGATCAGTAGTAAGAGGGAAGTTTTTCGGATGTTTGTTGTTCGGGAATCACCGGTTGTGTCGATTCCAAGAGGGATCGATGTGGTCCCCGAGTCGTTCCTAAGATGAAAAAACCAGTGAGAGCCACTTCCTTTGGTCAGAGCCTGAGACTCTCATACGCCCTTGAGTTTGAGATCGTCGAAGTACTAGATACTCACCTTCAATCGAAAGTCCTCGCAGATGGGAACACCGGCCGATAACGAATCCAACCCTTCCTCCGTTTCTTCGGGTTCCCGCGAAATGGGAGTCATCGGGAGAATAATGCGGCTGGTTCTGCCGGTCGCCTTGCTGGTTATCGGGTGGTTTGCATTTTCCCATTGGATCAAGCCGGAGACCAAGGAGAAGAAGGCTCCGGGGATGCCTCAAGCTCCCAAGACCAAGGTTGTAGAACTTGAGGTTGTGGATTTTGAGCCCCGGATTGAGACGAGCGGTGTGGTGAGGGCCCACAATGAGATTACCCTGACGTCGCAAGTGGGTGGTCGTATTGTCAGCGTTCACCCACAGTTCGAAGACGGGGCTTACTTTGAGGCCGGGACGGTTCTGGTGGAGCTTGATAAGGCGGATTTCAAGATGGCTGTTGCGGGTGCCAAAGCGCAACTCGCCCAAGCGACGGCGACGCATGCCCAGGAGGAAGTTCGTTCCGAGCAGGCGCGTCTCGATTGGGAGGACCTCGGTTATGAAGAGGAGCCCAGTGAGCTTGTGCTGCGTCTTCCCCAGTTGCGGGGAGCGAAAGCCCGGGTGGATGCCGCGACGGCTCAACTCGAGCAGGCAGAGCGTGACCTGGAACGATGTTTGGTTCGCGCGCCTTTCGATGGCCGGGTGAGACAGCGGATGGTCGGAGTCAGTCAGACCATTGGAGTGGGTACGGCGCTCGCAAATATTTTTGCGGTGGACTATGCCGAGGTTCGCTTGCCCATCGGAGCCACCCAGATGCGGTTTCTGGATCTACCCGAGGAGGCGAGCGACGAACCGGTCGACGTCGTTTTACGCGATGCTCTGGATGCGGCCAATGAGACGGAATGGAAGGGACGTATCGTGCGGACGGAAGGAGCTCTCAATGCCCAATCGCTCGACTTGTTTGCGATCGCCCGGATCGACGATCCTTTTGGCCGGAAATCCGGGGCGGCTCCGTTGCGGATTGGTCAGCCGGTGACAGCCAAGGTGCCCGGTCGTCTCCTTCCCAAGGTTATCGCGATCCCGCGCGCGGCGGTTCGTCAATTGTCGAGGATCACGGTGGTCGATCCGGAAACCCTTACGATCAGCAAGCGAACAGTGGTCCCCATTTGGGAGAACGACACCCACCTCATCATCAGGGATGAGACCTTGGTGGACGGGACCTGGTTGGCGACCGCCTTTCTGACATACTCCCCGGAAGGAACCAAGGTCGAGATTCTCCCGGACTCTTCCGAGGAAGAGGAAACTTCTGTCGTCACCTCCGGCAAAAACGGGCAATGATTCGCTGGTTCGCCAACAACGGCATTGCTGCCAATCTTTTGATGATCGCCATCCTTGCGGCGGGGATCAATGCGGCCTTGAACAAGGTCCCGCTTGAGGTCGTTCCTGAATCGAGCGCCTGGGAGATCGTTTACATGGAGATGCCTTATCGTGGAGGTACTCCGAAGGACATCGAAGAGAACGTGCTGATTCCGGTTGAGCGGGCGCTCGAAGGAATCAGCGGTATCCGGGAGGTGAACTCCGATGCCATGCCGGGGATGGCGAAGTTTTACTTCAAGGCGGAGGACGGGGTTGATCTCGACAAGCTGCTGGACGAAGTCAAAAGCCGGGTTGCCACGATCTCGACCTTTCCCGGTGAGACCGAACGCCCCAAGATCATCATTCCCGACTCCAGCGGTCGGCTTCCGGTTTTGAGTGTCGCGGTGACGGGTGATCTTGACGAGGCGGCTCTGCTTCAGGCGACGAGGAAAGTACAGCGTGAAATTCTGGAGCTGGACGGAGTGAGTCGGGCGGACATTCAGGGAATCCGCAAGACCGAGATTTCGATCGAGGCGGATCTGGCGAAATTGCAGGCCTACCAACTGACCTTTCGGGAATTGGCTGAAGCGATTCGCAATTCGTCCATCAACCTGACGGCCGGGACGATTCGGAGCAAAAGTGGCCGCCTGGTTGTCAAGACCCGTGGGCAGGCCTACCGGGCTGCTGAGTTCGAGCGCATTCCGATCCGTGCTGCCAATGGCTCGGATGTCATGCTGGGAGAGGTCGCCAAGGTTCATGATGGCTTCGAGGAGGATCAAAAGATCGTCGAGTTCAATGGACGTCCGGCGATGTTCATCCAGGTGCGGAGGGCGCGGGGTGAAGATGCGATCGAGATTTCAGATCAGGTGAAGGATTACGTTGCCACGCGGGCTCCGGAGGGAACCCATCTTTATACCTGGAACGACAGTTCGTTGTCGATTCGAGGGCGCCTGGGAACCTTGGCCAGCTCCTTGTTGCAGGGATGCGTGCTGGTGTTCATTTTGCTGGGGCTGTTCCTGCGCCCGCAGGTCGCAGTGTGGGTGGTACTTGGGATTCCCATTAGTTTTGCCGGCGGGGTGTTGGTGATGTCGATGGACCTTCCTTTCTTCGAGATCTACCCGGTGACCGCCAACGTGATGAGCTTGTTCGGCTTCATCATTGTCCTCGGGGTGGTGGTGGATGATGCCATCGTGACGGGCGAGAATGTCTATTCGAAGCTGAAGACTGGAATGAATCCACTGGAGGCCGCGGTATCTGGGACCAAGGAAGTAGCGGTGCCGGTGACCTTTGGCATTCTTACGACGATTGCGGCTTTCGTGCCCTTGTCCCACGTCAGCGGCGGTTGGGGAGACTTTGCCAAACAGATTCCTCCGGTGGTGATTCCGGTTCTCTTGTTCTCGCTTATTGAATCCAAGTTCATTCTTCCCGCTCACTTGAAGCACGTCCGTTTGCGGGGGGACAAGATCGGTTGGTTTGGTCGATTTCAGAAGAGCTTTGCCGACGGCTTGGAGTGGCTGGTGGATCATGCTTATACGCCCCTCTTGAAAGTGGCGGTCAGATATCGCTTCTCCGTGCTGGCCTTGTTCATGGCGATGGCGTTGGCAATGGTCGGGTATTGGGCCGGCGGTCGGATGGGGTTCGCATCTTTTCCTTCCGTCGAGAATCTGCGCATTTCTGCTGATTTGAATCTTCCCAACGATCTTCCCATCGAGAGGACTCATGCCTACGTGGAGCGTATCACGGCGGCGACCGAGATTTTGAAGGAGGAGTTCAAGGATCCGGGGACCGGCGAGACCTTGATTCGCAATGTGGCAGGGGTAACCGGTTCGTCTGAATTCGAGGGGCGGCCCGACTCTTCGCGGGGGAAGGTCGTGGTGGAGGTCATGCCTCCGAGCGAACGTTCGGAGCCCGGGCCGACCAATGCCCAGATCGCGAAGCGATGGACCGAGTTGGTGGGTGAGATTGAAGAAGCGGACTCGTTCTACATTCATGCCGAGATCACCGGGAAGGGGCGTCGGGAGCATCAGCGTGAAGGCGGAGGAGGGGGCGGAGAGCCAATGTCTCTCGAGTTGCGCGGGCCCAACTCCGAGGCCAAGAATGCGGTCGCCGAGGAGATCAAGAAGTTGATTCAAGGTTACGATGGCATCAGCGGAGCTTGGGCCCAGATCAACCGGGGTCAGGATGAAATCGAATTTACCTTGAAGCCCCGGGCAGCCGAACTCGGGATCACCCAGGGATTGCTGGCGCAGCAGGTTCGTCAGGCCTTTTATGGTGAGGAGGCTCAACGAATCATCCGGGACAATGAAGAGATCCGCGTCATGCTGCGACTTCCTAGAGACGATCGTCGCTCGCTGCATACCCTGTCTCGCTTGAAAGTGCGTTCGCCGAGAGGGGCCGAGGTTCCACTCAGCACGGTGGCCGAGTTCAACTTCACCAAAGCTCCAACCTTTGTTGAGAGAAATGATGGGGCCGAGGTGATTCGAATGGGAGGAATCCCTCAGGATGATGGTGTCGACATCGTGGGCATCGCCAAAGAACTGGATCCCCAGATCCGGAAAATCACCGATAAAGTGGAGGGCTTGTCATTCCTTTGGACTGGATACGTGGCCGAGCATGAAGAGTCGGTCAAGCAGACCTGGCTCAATGCGGGTTTCATGTTGTTTACCCTGTATGCCCTGTTGGCGATTCCCTTCCGCTCGATCTTACAACCAATCTACGTCTTGCTAGCCGTGCCGTTCGGGGTCATTGGAGCCTTGCTGGGCCATCTCATCATGGATATCACGCCAAACTTTCTTTCGGTGTTCGGCATGCTCGCGCTCGCCGGAGTCGTGGTGAATGACTCGTTGGTGATGGTTGATTTTGTGAACCGCAGGCGCCGGGCGGGGATGCCATTGATCGAGGCGGCTCTGTCGGCCGGGGCGCGGCGTTTCCGTCCGATCATCCTGACGTCGATCACCACCTTTGCAGGTCTCGTGCCGCTCTTGATGGATCAATCGCTTCAAGCCCAGTTCCTGATCCCCATGGCGGTTTCGCTGGGATTTGGAATTCTATTCGCGACCGGGATCACCCTGTTTTTGATTCCCTGTGTTCTCTTGGTCGCCGACGATTTCGGACGATTGCTGAAGAGAGTTTCCCGATGGTAGGGGGTGACCGTGATTGCAGTTTCAGTGCCCGGAATTCTTGGGCTATTGCTCAATCAGGATTTTTTTCCGGGATCTGCCTTGGAGGGAGTGCTTAGGCTGCCGTCGGGCCAGCGAACTTCAATGCCGGACACCTTGGCTCTTTTGGGAATATTGATGTTGGTTAGCGGAGACGATTGTGAAAGGTAGCTGTTTCCGGCCGAGACCTCGGCCACCCGTTGCGTGCCATCGTCGAATTTAACCGTGATTTTTGATCCGGCGGCCTGGGTGTTTCCGTTTTTTCCTTTCAGTTGAAGACTCAAGAATGTTGTCGATTGGGAAGACGGCTCGAAGGCGACGAGAGCATCGTCATTGACCCCCGCGACCAGATCAAGACGGCCGTCGTTGTTCAAATCGGCGGTCGCCAAACTTTTGGCATCGCCTCCAACGTATAGTCCACTTTCGCGGGGGCGACCGCAGCGAAGCTTCCGTCACCTTGGCCTTTCAAAAGTAGACTGACCCCTCCGGCCATCCGCCCCGTTTCGGCCTGAGGACTGTAGAAGTTTTGCACAAGGTAAAGATCGGAGAGGCTGTCGTTGTCGAAGTCTCCGGCCACGATTCCGAACCCGGGCGCAATCTGGGCGAGTCGAGGAAAGGGCTTGAAGGTGAACTTCCCTCCGTCGTTAACGAAGACTCCAGACTCCAGAGTATTGGCTTCGCACCGCTTCGAGTCGTCCAGTTTCGCCGGTTCGTAAATCTCGTTGAGTTCCGCGAGGGCGAAGGAGGTGTAAGTCTTAAACTTTCCTTTGAGGTGTGGCATGGCCGTCGAAGAACAGCTCAGGCCACGGACAGGGAAGAGCGTTTTGTCTTCGAATTCGGCTTCGACGATATTGGGAGTCCCGTCTTTTTCAAAGTCGCCATAGTAAAGCAAGGTCGGTTTCTTGGCTGAAGCATGGTATTTGGTATTCAAGCCAAAGTTGGTTACGGCGTAGTCCAAGTTTGATGAAATCGGATTAATTTTATCTTTTTTGAAATTGTTGAGCTTTCGGATGGAAAGATTTGGGGGGCGCCCGAGGGGTGGTTGAGTTATGCTGTAGGTATGGTCTGGAGAATGTCGCTGTTGATGTTGGTCCTGCTCAGGGCTTCCTGGTCGGCAGAGGTGGGTGTTTTGGATCGATATACGACTCTTCGGACGATTGCCGGATTGGGTCATCAGGAGGACGGGAATTTTTGGCTGCCCGCTTATGAAGGGAGTCATCCCCGTCTGGTGGAGCTTTCCAACCCGCATGATTGCGGGACCGATGCCTATGGGCGGGTCTACATCGTCGACAAGGAATCGCATAGTGTGCTGCGGGTCAGTGCGGATGGATCCGAGATCACGACGGAGGCGGGAACACATTCACCCGGAAATGCCGGCGACGGACCGATGGCGGCGACGTCGGGGGCCTTACAGAACCCCAATGGGCTCTTCGTCTTTCCTGATGGATCATTTCTTATTCTCGATACTGACAATCGCAAAGTGCGCCGGGTGGATCCAAGTGGGGTGATGAGCACGCGCTTTTCCTACCCTGCCGGGTTTGGGGCGGGCCGGGGATTGGTGGCATCGGCTTTTGGCGATGAAATCTACTTTTGCGGAGAGTTTGTGTCGGCTACCAATCAGCAGGTCAAACGATGGTCGGCAGCGGATGGGTTTGTCACCATTGCGGGAATCGATCCGGGAACGAGGGGATTGGGGAATTTGGATCTTGGGCCCGATGGTTCCCTCTATGTGACCAGTGTCGGGGATCATCGGGTCTTCCGGATTCCCAAGGGGGGCGCTCCAGAGATCGTGGCCGGGAATGGTTCTACGGATGGGAATCTCACGAGTGGCTCGCTGGCCACCACGGTCTCGCTTGACCGGGTTCGGGGGATTGCGGTTCTACCGGACGACAGCTTTTTCGTGGCGACCCAGAAGGGTGGCGATGTCTGGTGGGTTGATAACGGCGCTGCCAATGATGGCGTGGATCGGCGGATTCATTTGTTCGTCAATGGAGCGGGCAGCGGGAATGTGAAATTCGGCGATGACCAGCCCCGGATGGGAGCGATTGACCGGATTGGCGAGCCCCGGGCCATTCATCTGGCTGCGAATGGGGATTTGTTGATCACCTGTAATGACACTGGAATGATCCGTGCGGTGAGGAATGTATGCAGACCGGAGGCCCCGGCTTTGCGATATCGTCATCCTGTTCTGTCGTGGGAGAGTCAGTGGGGAGACCGATTCATTCTCGAGGGGGCAGACACCATGGTCGAAGGCTCGTGGACGATGGTGCGAGCAGTCACGGGCCGTTTCAAAGGAACTCATTCGCTGGTGTTCGGCCTTCAGCCGCCACAGTTTCTGAGGCTGTCTGTTTCGCATCTGGCCGGAGGACAGTAGGGCGCCTCCGGCGAAGGAGTGGCAGAGCCGCCGGCGTCTGAACCGTGATTTGGTGGTCCGGTTTTAGGAAGGTTGAAGCGGCAGGGGGCCGAAGAGCGCGATCGTCTTGAAGAGTTCGACGTGATCGATGGAGATTTCACACTCGGCATCGGTATTGAGGAACTCATCAAAGAGGCTTTCGAAGTCATCCATGAGGTGGCCGGGGACTCCATTCATTCCACGAACCACCATATTCCAGGTCATGAGGAGGCGGACATCATCTTCCACTGCGCAGACGAGTTTAACCACGGTGTGGCGTTCGTCGGCTTCGATCTTGTTGTAAAGCTCCCGCACCGACTCCTCTTTTCCTTCAAGAATCTGGAGAATGCGGCTCTCGTTCACAATGAGGAGTCCGGTGACGTCACGGGCATTGTTGGCCTCGACCGACTTGCTTTCGATGTCGTCCAGGACTTCCGCAGTGAACGGAATATTGGGTTTGCTCAGGTAGGTCAGCCGGAAGAGGGGATAGTCTTCCTGCGCTTGAATCGATTCCCACAAGAGGTCCAGTCGGGCAGCTTCATCGGACATGAGCGGAACATGACACAGTGGACTGCGGTGGGGCGAGGAATTACTTTGGCGATACAGCGATGGCAGAGTTCAGGTCTCCGGGGACGCAAAAAAACCGGCCAGTTCTTGAACTGACCGGTTCTTGAAAAGGAAATGGGTTCTAGCGCCTCCGGCGGAGGAGAAGTCCGAGGCCGGCCAAGCCGGCGAGAGCAGCGGAAGAAGGCTCGGGAATGACCGAGCCGGTGACCTCGATGCCATTGATGTGGAGGTTTCCGGTCGATCCCTGGTTGACCGCGCGGGGTGCGAACCGGATCGCCACTGAGTCCGCTCCGGCGATGGTCTCGGTGAAGGTAAAGGTATCGAAGGACGGGCCGTTTCCAAAATTGGGATCCACTTGAACGGAGTCGTAGAGAGCGAACGCTCCTCCGTCGACACTGACTTCGAAGGCCATGCCATCGACGGCTCCCGCTCCATTTCGCCATTGGGAAATGGAAATGGTTTCGATCACCAAAGATCCAGGGGCGTCACCGGTCAGGGTGAATTCGAGGTAGTTGTCGTTTGTCCCGTTGCCTCCGGCATCAAAATCCCTGACATCGGCTTCGCCAGCTGCCGTCGTGGCGTTGATCACCACCCGCAGGTTTGGCGAAGGCAGCAAGTTCGTGCTGGTCAGGCCGGGGGCGGTGTTGGCGGACGAGGAATCGAGAATGGGATTGGGAGCAGGGTCGTTGAGTGCGAGTCCGCTGCCTTGCCCGGTTCGCCAATCAAGTCCGCTGAAGTCCCAATCGGCCAACACTGCGCCGGTGGAACTTTGGACGCCGACTGCGGCCAGCAAGATGGAGAGACGTTTGCCTGTGATGGTTGTCATTTAATCAGGAGAAGTTGGTTGCCCCGAGAATCTTCGGGAGGTTGTGGACGGGCAAGCAGAATTCGCGCCATTTTCTCATAGAGCCCTGAGCGAAGGGGTAATCTTGTCCATGAAAAAGGCCACTCCGGATGGGGAGCGGCCTTGTCGGGAAAGGGGATCGAGAAGTCTACTTCACTTTGGCGAGATACTTCTTGGGGTCGGCATCGACCTTCTTTTTGCATCCTCCGCAGCAGACACCCACCTTGGCAGTGGATGTCTCGGAATCCTTGACCGCCTTGCCGGTCATCGGGCATTTGCCTTCTTCGGCTGCCGCAAACTTTTTGAGGCCAGCGAGGACGTCACCATCGAATTTCTTTTTGCACTTACCACAGCAGAACTTAACTTTGACGCTGGTGGTCTTGCTTTCGGCATCAACGTTCTTGCCCTTGACCGGGCAGGTCGTATTCGCAGGGGCATCGGCAAAGGCGGGAGTGAGCCCTAAAAGAATGCCAATTGAGAGAATGGAAATTAGTTTTTTTATGATTATTTTATCGGACCTACCAAATGTTAGATGATTCAAGGAGATTCAAATGTCAGGTGGGAAGGGCAAAGGCGGGGTGGATCAGACGCTTTTCGATTGAGAGTCGGTTGTCACAGGTAGATAGTTGGGGAGTCAATGAATGAGAAGAGCGATGAGCCTTCCTTGAAGCGCGCGGTGTCGTTGCCAGCCCTGACATTTTTTGGGGTGGGGACGATTCTTGGTGCGGGGATTTATGTCTTGATCGGGGAGGTGGCGGCCGAGGCCGGTCACGGGATTCTCTGGGCCCTCGGGGTGGCCGGGCTTTTGGCGGCGCTGACGGCTTGTTCGTTTGCCATCCTTTCGAGGAGGTTTCCGGGAAGTGCGGGGGAGGCTCTCTACGTTCAGAAAGCCTTTCGCAAAGACCGGTTGGCGACCTTGACCGGGCTGACCGTGGCTCTCGTGGGAATGACGTCTTGCGCCACGATGTCGGTAGGGCTGGTGGGCTATCTTGCTCGGTTGGTGCCTCTGGGGGAGACGGTGATGATTGTGTTGTCGGTTTCGATTCTCGGAGGGATTGCCTTCTGGGGAGTGAAGGAATCAGTAGGGTTGGCGGTGGTCATCACGGTGGTGGAGATTCTGGGATTGATTTTTGTGGCGAGTCTTCCGGTTTGGTCTGAGAAGTCGCTGACGGTTGAATGGTCTGCTTTTCTGCCATCGACCGGAGGTTGGGAATGGTCGGGAGTCTTTCTGGGGGCTTTTGTGGCCTTCTTTGCATTCATCGGCTTCGAAGACATTGTGAACCTGGCCGAGGAAACCAAGAATCCCCGCCGGAACCTTCCTGCGGCCATCGTCTTTTCGTTGGTGGTTGCGATGGGGATTTACCTTTGGGTGGCGGTGACGGTGATCTCGTCGATGGATCCGGCAGAGCTGGCCAGGCACAAGGCTCCATTGGCGGCAGTGGTGGACTTGTATCACCCGGCCGCTGTGCCGTGGATCAGTGGGATTAGTGTGATTGCGGTTCTCAACGGTGGGCTGGTTCAAATCATCATGGCTTCAAGAGTGTTGTATGGCCTCTCGAGTCAAGGGAATCTGCCCTCCTGGTTTGGGCGTGTTCATCCTCGAACCGCGACGCCGGGCAACGGAGTGCTGGTGGTGACCATGATCATCCTCGTTCTGGCTTTGAGCGGGAGTGTCGGTCAATTGGCCCGTTTGACGTCGACCATCACGTTACTGATTTTTGCCGCGGTGAATCTTTCCTGTGTGGTTGTCCTGCTTCGCGAGCGAAGGGAAGGACAAACCGGCCGGTGGAGGCCTGCGGCCCTGGTGATTGCGGGATTGGGAGCCTTGTTTTCCCTGGCTGCCATTGTCTTTCACTGGAGCTCGATTTGAGAACGAAGAGTCATCTCCCGGGCTTGCCATCGGAGTTCTAGCAGGGAATGCTCCTCTGATGGAACAACAAGTCGTGTGGGGATTTTTGGGAGCAGCCGGGATTGCCGAGAAGAACTGGGCTTCCGTCCAGCGATCCGGCAATGGGATTCTAAAATCGGTGGGAGCGAGGAGTCTGGAGAAGGCTCAGGAATTTGTAGAGCGGTGTCAGGCTTCCGTGCCGTTTGATATCGCGCCACAGGCCGTGGAAGGTTACGAGGCGGTCTTGGCTAATCCCGAGATTGATGCCGTTTATATCCCTCTTCCAACCGGGCTGCGCAAAGACTGGGTCATCAAGGCGGCCGAGGCCGGAAAGCATGTGCTTTGCGAGAAACCCTGTGCTCCATCGCTGGGTGACTTGGAAGAGATGGTGGCGGCTTGCGAAGCGAACAATGTTCAGTTCATGGACGGCGTGATGTTCATGCACAATATCCGTCTTCCCAAGATTCTGGAGGTTCTTGAATCGGGGGAGCTGGGAACGCTGCGCCGGATTGATAGTTGTTTTTCATTTCTGGGCGATGAGGAATTTGCCGGGGACATTCGTTTGAATCCCAAATTGGAGCCGGCGGGATGTCTCGGGGACCTTGGTTGGTACTGCTTGAGAATGACACTCGCTTGTTATCAGTGGGAGGTTCCCGGGAAGGTCCGCGGAGTTCTTTACGACGAGAAGGACGGAGTGCCCGTTGAATTCCGCGGAGATCTTGTCTTTGCCGGGGGAAGAACGGCTTCCTTCCATTGTTCGTTCACCACGACTCTGGAGCAAAGCTGTCGTGTTTCGGGGACGAAGGGAGCCCTGACTTTGGATGACTTTGTGCAGCCGATTGAAGGTCCCGGAACGGAGTTTCAGGTGACCAAACTGGGTTCCCACAATGAAGGGTGCAACTATTCAACGCTGGCGGAAAAAGAAAGCTATGACGTTCCCGGGAAGTCGACCAACGATCCGGGGTCGCAGGAAACCCTACTCTTCCACAACTTCGCCAAACTGGTTCTTGGAGGGAATGTTGATTCGCATTGGCCTGACATCAGCCTTCTGACCCAACGGGTGATGGATGCGACTCTGGATTCCGCGCAGAAGGGCGGTGGATGGATCACTCTTGCTTAAGGCACCGTCGTCAGGAAGCCGGGGCTTCGGCCGACTTCTCTTGAACCAGTGAGACCGCCTTTTGGTGCGCGCGGATGTGCAGCTTGAGGTCGAGCAGGATCTTGCCGCAGATGAGGAGGATCATCAGGAAGATGGGGCTTCCGAGCGCCATGATGGCAAAGGCGCCGAACAGGATGGCGACGTGGAGGACGACAATGCGCCCGTAGGGAGCCATCATGAGAAAGGGAACGGCGGTGCGTTTGTATTCTCCTTTGCCGATGTAGTTGGTTGCAAAGGAAAAGAGATGACTAAAGGTGAGAGCCAAAGCGGCCCAGCTTCCTCCGTGGGAGATGACTGCTCCGAGGAGATCGGGAAAGCCGCCTGAACCTGGTCCTACTCCGCCGCCCCGCAAAGGGCTTTCGCTACCGAGAAGGACGACGACAAAAATCCCATGCACAAGACAGAACATGCCGTAGTGAATGGTGAAAAACGGGATGAGGAAGAACTTCATCCCATGGTTGAGCGGGCCGCCGACATTCCCAGCTTTTCCCATGAACTCCTTGGCTTTTTCCAGCTTCAGTTTTTGGTCATCGGTCAACCCGGTATGACTTCTCATCCGGCTTTGAACCATCGAATCGAAGTCGAAGTTTTTGAGATCCGGCGAGCAAGTTGCCATCTTGAGGATGTTGATGATACCGATGATCACGTTCTCCATCCAATAAAGGAGAACGACTTCAAAGATACTCCAGTCCCAGAAGAAGACACCGGCCAGAGGGACCAGATTGGCAACAATGAGAACCCAGATCGAAGGATCGGATTTCACTTGTTCGGGATTCTTCAACAAAGAGGAAAGCATATAGGAGGCGGGGCTATTGCGGCGCTTTCTTCAGAGCGTGGTCCTTCTTGAGTTTGAGAGCGGCATCCGGGCCGGTTTGGACGCCGGCGTTAATTTCATCCAGTGAGATCAGGTCGTCCTTGTTGGTGTCATAGAATTCGAAGATCAGCGGAACCGAATCCTTGCTGACTCCTTTGAATTCTTCACTTTGCAATCCGGTGGAGATTTCACTGCGTGACAAGTATCCGTCGCCGTTTTCGTCGAGACGATCGTAGGCCTGTTGGAGAGTGATGAGTTTCCGCGCCATGACATCGCGCTCTGAATCGGAGTCGGGAAGATCGCTGGAGGAGGGAGCGGAACAAGCTGTGATGAAGCAGGGGAGAAGAAGCAAAAGCGATTCCATCACCAACAAGTTCAAAGAAGGACTGTTCGGGGTCAATGGCAAAGGGCGGCTGTCTGCACTGACGAACTGTTGTGCCGGTTTAGGAAGGGGCTCTGGAGCCATTTCTTCTGGCACCCCAAGTTTAGGCCACTTCGTTGTCCTTGCGCCTGAAACTGATGAAAGAAGCGGTTGACGGGTAGGGGTCGAAAGGGTGTCATTTTGACAAAGAAAACATTTTCGGCTTGTTTCTCTCGGGGGAAGGGAATTCGCTCGATCCCATGAAGCGCGTCCTCTTCCCAACCATTTTTTTGTCTGCAAGTCTGGTGGCCTCTTCACAAGGAGCCGCAGTTCTCAATTGGGTGACCACGAACGGAGATGCCGGTTTTTCGGGTGGGAGTGAGGCTACCAACTCTCCGGTGACCACGGATGCGACCGCAGACACCATCGTAGGAAGTTTTCCAGAGGCCACTTTGGGAGTGGGGGATGTCATGGTGCTGACCGGATCCTTCGTCATCACCGGGAACACAGGAACGATCAATGGGAATCAGATCCGATGGGGGGTGTTTGATGCTCCCGCTACTCCAAGTACTGGTAATGGTTCCGGTTATGTTGGCGTGTGGGCTTCGGCTTCGTCGACGATCTCCACAGCCAACGGAAGCACGGGAAACCCCTTTTCCGGTTCGGCTTCATCTCCCATTGTCACCGAGACCGGCGGCTTACCGGCCTTCGGAACGACCTATGACTTTTTCTTGTCGATCAACCGCGTGGATGCCACCCAGATTTCAGTGAGTGGATCGCTGTCCAATGGTGGAACCGATTTGATCTCGTGGCCTGAGACCACTGGTCCGGCCTCGCCGGCAAGCTTCACCTACGACTCCGTCGGATTTCTGATCGGGGGATCGACCAACGCCACGCAGGCGGCTTATTCAAATGTTGACGTTTCGGTCACCTCGATTCCCGAGCCATCCACCTTCCTGATGGGAGTCCTTGGATTTCTGGGATTGATCCGCCGTCGTCGCTAGGAGATGAGCGAAGCTGCTTTTTTCGTCAGGTCTGTCATCTTGGCAGGCTCCCTTTCTTGTCTACATGCAGAGCCGGTGGTCAATTGGGTGGCCACGAATGGCGATACCGGGTTTTCGGGAGGCAGTGAAGCGACCAATTCTCCCGTGACCACGGACGCGGATGCCGAGACCATTGTCGGCAGCTTTCCGGAGGTGACCTTGGAGGTCGGGCAGACCATTACCCTCAATGGCTCGGTGACGATTGCAGGAGGGGCGGGAGCTTTGCCCGGAAATCAGCTGAGGTGGGGGATTTTCGATGCCCCGGGAATTCCGACCACTGGTGTAGGAAGCGGTTATGTGGGGGTGTGGGCGACAGTGGCCGCCGGATCGGCCAATTTGGTTCGGGCCAATGGATCGACTACCAATCCTTTTTCCGGGTCCGCGACCATGGTGATTTCAGCAGCGGCGGATACCGACGGAGGGACGGGCGACTACGGAGAAGTGTTGAGCTTTTCCTTTTCGGTAACCCGAGTCGATGGAACCCAGATTAGAACATCGGCCACGGTGACCGATGGCGGGGGATTTCTGGTTGAGTGGCCCGAAACAATCTCGCCGGCCTCTCCGTCGAGCATGACCTATGACGCGGTGGGAATTCTTCTGGGAGGGTCACTGAATGCGGCCTCGGCTGCTTTTTCCAATGTCGAGGTGACTGGAGTGGTTCCGCCGGCAGATACCGACGGAGATGGCATGCCGGATGACTACGAAATCGACAATGGTCTGGATCCAGCCGTCGATGATGCGGATCTGGATTTGGATGGGGACAATTTGACGAACATTTCGGAATATCGCGGAGCTGATGGTTCACCTGGCACCGGGGATGAAACCAAGCCCAATTTGCGGGACACCGATTCCGATGGCAGCGACGATGATGAAGAATTGGCCAGAAGCACCGATCCTAACAATCCGGATACCGATGGCGACAATTTGCCGGACGGAGTCGAGACGGGCACTTTGGTGTTTGTCGATGAAACCGATACCGGAACCGATCCTCTCAAGGGGGACACTGATGGTGACTCGGTGGGCGACGGAGTCGAGGTCGCTGTGGGGACCGATCCCAATGATCCCGAGAGTAACTTTGGAGAGCGGCTTCTGGGAATCGATTTCAACTGCAATAGTTCACTGGGAGCCCCCACGTTCGGAGGAGTACGGACGGTGGCGGGGCCTGAAACAGGGGAGCCCTTTTACACCAAGAAGATTGGCAATATGACCGTCACGATTGCCGCGGTGGATGGCAGTCCTCTCCTCTTCCGGGGAGCCAATGGTGATACCAGCCGGGCCATTCCCGGAGGTGATTTGTCCCGTTCATTCCTCGTTGCGGATTTCGTCGGTTCACAGTCGAGCGCGATCGAAGTCACTTTCGAAAATCTGGCAGCCGGAACCTACCTCTGGACGTCGTACCATCTGGACCCGGTCACTGGTTCCGACCATGGCTTCGCCAGTGGCACTTCGGGCACCGAGCCCAATACCATCGAAGCCAGGATGGGCGAAGAGGTGAAGGCTTCGGTCTCTCCGAATTCTTTGGGAACGGCGGGGCTGGGAACGACATCTCTTGCCGACAGTGAAATTCCCGCGCTGGCCTTTTCGTTTGAGCATGATGGGGAAGAGGCTGTCTCGATCACGCTGTCCGCCACTGACACCGATGGGGTTCTTCGCCATCTTCTCATCAATGGTTTCGAACTTTACTCCAGCCAGTCCGCCCGATGAAACACCTCTTTCCATTCGTCATCATTCTTCTGGGTTTGCATGATCGAGCTCTGACGGCGCCCAACGTGCTGTTGATTGCTGTCGACGATCTTCGTCCTGAGTTGGGCTGCTATGGAGAGGCCCATATGCACACTCCCCATATTGATGGCTTGGCGAAAACGGGAAGGTTGTTCCGCAAGCACTACGTGGCTGTCCCAACTTGCGGGGCTTCAAGGTATGCCCTCATGACCGGACGTCGCCCCACATCGGCAAGCGACGATAACAACGCCTTCAATGCCATGCCGTCCACGGAACCGGCGACTCCGGAAAGCTGGATTCATCTTCTCAGGCAGAACGGGTGGCACACGTCTTCGATTGGAAAGATCACTCATGAGCCAGACGGCTTCCGTTGGTCCTTTCCGGTCAACTATGACGACAACCGGTCCCGAGCCAATGACCCGGACATGAGGTTTTCATTTGATGAGATCATCTATGATCACGGTCATTGGGGTGCCCGGCGTTACCCGCTCTTTGCCTATGCCGATGGAACGGGCCGGGTTCGCAATGTTTCTCCGGCTTTTGAGATCGGGGTGGATGGCGAAGGGAATTCCCTTCCCGATGATGCTTATCCGGACGGGCAGATGGCGCAGATGGCCATTGAGAAGCTCCGTGAATACAAGGACGACGATCAGCGCTTTTGCCTGGCGGTGGGATTTCACAAGCCCCATTTGCCGTTCAATGCTCCCAAGGCCTATTTCGATCTCTATGACCCGGTCGCACTTCCGGATCCTGATCCTGTCTCTCCTCCGACCGGCGCCAATTCTTCGACCGGAAGTTCGGGAGAACCCAACGCCTATACCCAGATCGGCGATCGCGATGTTCTCCGTCGGGCGTATTTCGCAAGTATTTCCTACATGGATGCCCAGGTGGGGAAGGTTCTCGACGAGTTGGAGAGCCTGGGTCTTGCCGAGAACACGGTGGTCGTTTTGTGGGGAGACCACGGCTGGTGCATTGATGATTATGCCCGCATTGGAAAACACTCGGTTTTGGAGAGGGCGGTTGAATCGCCGCTGATCATTCGGGCTCCTGAAGAGTTCAGCCCGACGGTCTTTAGTGGATTGGCCACTGAAGGGGTGGTCGAGAGCATCGACCTTTATCCAACGATTGCCGATCTTTGCGGCCTCACGGATCAGGTTCCGGCCACAGCCGTCGGGAGTTCCCTGGTGCCCATGCTGCTCAATCCCTTTGCTCCGGGTAAGAATCACGCATTTTCCAGATGGGGCAGCGTGACGTCCATCAGGACGGAGAGCCATCGTTTGATTCGGTCGGGAAGCGGCATCAATGATCTTTATGATCTTACCGCTCATCCATATGAGTTGGCTGATATCTCTTCGAGCCAGCCAGCTCTGACCAACGAGTTGGCAGGCTTGATCAATACCCAGTCGTCGCGGACCGGATCGACCTATCCAGAATGGGCCGGAGGAAATCCCGTGCTTCTGGATCCGGCCGACGATGCCGACAAAGACGGGGTCAGCAATCTCCTCGAATATGCCTCCGGAACGGATCCTCTGGACAAGTCTTCGAAAGAAGAGTTTGCCGTGACTTTCGAAGATCTGGGGCGAGGCCTCGAGCCGGTCTTCTCATTCTCTGCGTCGGTCTCGCCCAATGATCTTGTGCTCACTCCGGTGACTTCGGTTGATCTGGAGAATTGGGAGCCGGACCCCCTTGAACTGGTCGAGGCCCAGCCCGCTCCCGAAGAGGAACGGACACAGCTTCGTTTTCGACTGAGATCGCCGAATGCCGATCAACTCCGTTTTTTCAGTGCTGTTGCCGGTGAATCGACGGATCGCAAGTGATTTCAGCCTTTCTCGAGATTTGCCAGCTCCTTGGGGTCGGAGATGAGCCAGTCGGGATCGTGTTTGGCCAGAGCTTCTTTGGTGTTGAATCCCCAAGTGACGGCGGCGACCGATACGGCGGCTCTTTTGGCGGCCTTGACGTCGCGGACCTCGTCGCCCACGTAGATCATGTTGAGAGGGGAGAGTGAATAGGTGCGGGCGATGGCGCTCAGGTGTTTGCCCTTGCCCCGCAGTTTGGGACAGGTCGAGATGAAATCGAAATACTGTCGAATACCGTGTTGGTTCAGGAAAATTTCGACGTTCTCCGAGGAGTTGGACGTCAGAATTCCGAGCGAGTGGGATTGCTCGTGGAGAATCTTGATTTGTTCGACGATCCCGGGGATGGGTTGGATCCCGGTGATTCTCTCGCGCAGCATCAGACGTCCTTTATTGAGAACGTGAGGGACATGGCGGGGTTTGAGCTGGATTCGCTTGAGGAACTTGCGAATACCGAGCTGGCGGAGCTCCGGAAGGTTCTCCGGTCCGATCGGGACGAGGCTAAATTCCGGAGCGAGTTCATTATAGATCTCGAGGGCGGTCTCCAGAGAGTTGGCGATGGTTCCGTCGAAGTCGAAGATGATCATGGGCGTCAGGAAGAGAGGTCTAACATTTTGCCCCGATTGAGAAGAAGATATTATTTTCGCCAGATCCAGCGGAGGGTGTCGGGGAAGATCACACCGCCGTGTTTTCCGTCATGGCCGCCGGTTCCGCCGACGAATTTGTAGTCGTAGTCCCGGAATTTCAGAGCTTTCTTCATTTGCAGATTACCCAGCCACCAGTTCCCGTGCTGGTTGTCGAGATCCTGGTCACCATCCTGGAGGAAGACGCGGATGTCCCGCTTGTCTTCCTTGCGAATAAGGGCGGGGTAAACGTGCCCTCCCCGGATGTTGGTGAAGCTGCCGATATGGCTGATTACGTTCTTGAAGAGGTCGGGGCGTTCCCAGGCCACGGTGAAGGCACAGATTCCTCCGGAGCTCATTCCGCAGATGGCTCGGCGGGCCGGATCTCCGGTAAGCTTGTAGGATTTGCCGACCTCGGGAAGGATTTCTTTTTCCAGAAACTCGGCATACTTCGGGCTGAGGGTGTCGTATTCGACGCTGCGGTTGCTTCCCTTCTTGTGCTTCCACCCTTGCCGGCCCTCGATCTTGTCGGTGAAGAGACCTGGATTGACGAAGATGCCGATGGTCAGGGGGATTTCCTTGGTGGCGTGAAGGTTGTCGAGGACGATGGGCGCCCGAACGAGTCCCTTTTCATCGACGTAGGCATGACCGTCCTGGAAGACAATGACGTTGGCATCTTTTGTCCCATCATACTGGGCGGGGACGTAGAGGTAATACTGGCGAAGGGTGCCTTCAAAGACCTGGCTTGTCCAATCGTGGCGGGTGACCGTTCCTTTGGGAATTCCTTCCTTGCGCTGGGACTCGGGGGTGAATTTGTAGTCTTCGGCAAGGGCAGGAAGAACCAGGAAACAGGAGGCGAGAAGAAGCTTCAGCATGGGACATGCATAGCGATTCCTCCGGCAATGTAAAAGTCCTGTAAAAATTCAGACAAAGGGAATCATTTTAGAATCTTTGAAGGGGCGGCCCCGTTATATCATGAGACGATGAAAACCGCCCTGATTCTCCTGACCCTGATGTTGCCGCTGATGGCGGCTCCCCGCTTGGTTCCCAGTGACCGACCTTTGCAACCGACGTCTCATTTCGAGATCGTCTTTGATGATGCCATGGTGCCTCAATCGGAGGTTGAGAAAGAGGTGGCGAATGAATTGGTGGTTATCGAGCCAGCTCTTGAGGTCAACGTGATGTGGCGGGCTCGAAACATCGCCCGGCTCATTCCGCAAGCGGCACCGGCCATTGGTGCGACCTATCAGGTGACCTTGAAGGAAGGATTGAAGAACGAGAAAGGGGTGGAGATTGAACGGCCCGCTTTTTCAAAGGTTACAGTCTCTCCGTTTCAGGTTCTCAAGGCGGTCAGGCGGGGGATGGTTCGGAATGACGGATTGCTGTTGGCCTTCAACGACAAGGTGTCGGCCCGGGAAATTGGCCCTTATTTCCAGTTCATGTCTCCGGAGACCAAGGAGCAGAAGATGCAAATGGTGGCGGTCCGGACTCGGCAGGCCACCTGGGGGGATTTTGCCAACAGCAGATATTACTATCGTCAGTCCTGGCAAGAGCAGTTTCGTAGAGTAAAGCCCAATGCGAAGCGTCCTCCCTCCGATGTGCTGGAGAATGCGGTGGTTGTCGAGCCAGTGCGTCCACTGCCGATTGGCAAGGGTTGGACCTTAAATCGGCTTCCAGGAGTGCCGAATCAGGATGGCACGGCCTTGATCGAGCCCAAGAACGCCTACCGAGTAGGCGACGTTCAGCCCTTTGAGTCGCTGGGAGTCTCCCCCCGTACGGTGGTTGACGGCGAACGGTATATCCGGGTGAGTTTCAACCAGTCTCTTTCGCGTGAGCTCAGTCCGGAGGAAGTCTTGTCCCAGATCACAGTCCACCCGCGGCCGGAGAAATTGAAGGCGTCCTTCGACTACCGCCGTCAGTCGGTTCTGCTGAAGGGCGGCCTTGAGAGCGGGGATTCCTATGAAGTCTCTCTTCCGGCGAGCTTTGCCGGCGCCGATGGATTGACTCTGGGGAAGAACATCAAGCAGCGGGTGCAATTCCGGCGGGCAGATCCCACGCTGACCTTGCCCAGTTTTGATCAGGCACAACTGGCTTCGGGTTCCCGGAAATACGAGGTGGAGTCCCTCAACAATCGTTCCCTGCATGTCAGCATCAAGAAACTGAGCCCCGATGATCTGATCCGGGCCTCCCAAGGGTATCGCCATTACACCGGCCAAGGGGGAGAGGGGAAACGGCTCAAAACAACGGGACCGATTCCCTTCGTTCTGATCGGTGGCGAGACTGTTCTTGATGAAGAGGTCGAGATCAAAGCTGCCCTTGATACCACGGCCAAGCACGTTATCGACTGGAACAAGTTGTTGCCGGCCGGGCAGCGTTCCGGAGCCTTCTTTGTCTCGATCACGGGAACGCCTGCGGAGCATCCCGATCTCCGCCGGAGTGCTTCGGTGCTGGGGCAATCCATCGTCCAGCTCACCGATCTGGGCTTGGCCTGGAAGATCACCAACGACACGGCCTTCCTGTATGCCTATTCCTGCCATAGCGGATTGCCGCTTCCGGGAGTCGAGCTGGCTCTCTTCGGGGAAAATGCGATTGCCCTGAAAAAGGTGACGACCGATGAGTCCGGCGTGGCCCGCCTTCCCCGGGGCAAGGAATACCGTCACCTTCGCGCGACCCTTGAAGGAGATACCTTTATTCTGCCCTACGACGAAACCTTGCCGCAAGTCGACATGTGGCGGTTCCCGGTCAATTTTTCGTGGGATGAGTCGGCGGGACTCGTTCGCGACGCCTACATGTTCACCGACCGGAATCTTTACCGTCCGGGCGAGATGATTCGTTTGAAGGGATTGGTGCGCAAGAAAGACGGTGAGGAATTCAAGCTGCCCGAGCAAAAGTCACCCACCCTTAAAGTGATGGATCCACTGGGACGTGAGGTGGTGAGCCGTGAGGTGGCCCTGTCCGAGATGGGCTCGTTCGATTTCGAATACCGGCTTCCGGCCACCACGGTCGGGCGTTATCGTTTTGAGCTGACCTGGCGCAAGGATCTGGAGAGAGCGAATGAAACCGAAAGTTGGCGCGAGGAACAGCGAATCAGGAGGTCATCCTTCTTCTCGCACAACGTCAACGTCCAGGAGTTCAAAAGGAATACCTTCGATGAAGAAGCCGAGCTGGTGGAAAACGAAGATCACGAACTGGATTACCAATTGAGTGCCCAATACTTTCAGGGCACACCGGTGGCAGAAGCAGAAGCCGGGTGGTATCTCTCGGCCCGTCCCACGGGGATCTACCCGGCCAAGTTCCGCGACTTCTACTTCGGAAATCACCGCGAGTATGACTCGCAATACTGGGCTCACTACTTCGGATGCCGGGATGACGAGGAGAGTTCCCGCTCAGGCAGTCATTTCCAATCAGGAGAAGCCAAGCTGGACAAAGATGGAAAGGTTTCTCTGAAGTTTACTCTTCCTCCCATTGATTACCCCATGCCCCGTCAGGTCAGTGTCACCACGGAGATCACCGATGCCAATAGCCAGACCTTGAGTTCCACCAGTTCCACCAAGGTTCATTCCTCCGACTTTTACCTTGGGATTTCCCGTCATGATCGACTGACGAGAGTGGGCGAGGAAGTTCCGTTCAAGTTTGTGGTGGTGGATCAACGCGGGGAGATTTTTCAGGAGGACGTGCAGGCCACTCTCACGATCTCCAGAGAAGAGCACACCCAGGTGAAGTCGAAAGCCGCCAATGGGGCTGTGGTGGTGAAGAATGAAAAGTTCATCATCCCGGTCCGGGAAGTGGTTTTCAAAATTCCCGCCGGTTCGCATGAGTTTGTTCTTCCTTTTGTTCCCAAGGAAGCCGGGCGCCATACCTTTGAACTGACTTCCCGCGATGGCAAAGGGCGGGCCGTCAGGACGGTCGCAACCCGTCATGTCTATGGAAGTGATGAGTATTCCTGGGCTTATGAAGCTGGAATGCGGATCAAGTTGGTCCCCGAACAGAGTCGTTATCAGCCGGGTGAAAAAGCCCGGATTCTCGTGCTCTCTCCAATTGAAGGTGAGGCTCTCGTGACGATGGAGCGACGGGGTGTCTTGCGTCATTTGCGCACCCGCCTGACGCTGGAGAATCCCATCATCGAGCTTCCTCTCTCGAATGAGGATGCTCCCAATGTCTTTGTGTCGGTTCTCATCATCAAGGGGGCCGCTGATTCCAAGCGGAAGCATCCCGAACCACAGCTTCGTCTGGGGTATTGTGAATTGACCGTTGATCCGTTGGCTGATCGTCTCAAGGTTGAGATGGTGGCCATGCAAAGTGAGACGCGTCCGGGGGAAGCAGTGCAGGTGAAGGGACGGGTGGTCTCGCATGATGGTCGGCCTGTTTCCAATGCCGAATTGGTTTTCTATGCCGAGGACGAGGGAACCCTCTCGGTGGCGGGGTATGACAATCCCGACCCGCTCTCACACTTCCATGCCCCAATGGCCCTCGAAACCAGAAGTGGAACGTCGCTGGAGAATTTCATTCCGGAAACACCGGGAGATAACTATTGGGCGAACAAAGGGTTTGTCATCGGTGGCGGTGATGGCGAGTGGGAAGAAGAAGGAGAAAATCTTCGTCGGAACTTTGATCCCTGCGCGGCCTGGATGCCGGCTCTACGGACAGGGAGCGACGGGCAGTTTGCCGTGAGCTTCATCGCGCCTGACACGCTGACCCGTTATCGTTTGATTGCGGTGGCGCACGATGGAGGTTCGCGTTTCGGCACCGGGCTTGGCGAAGCGGTGGTGAACAAGCCGGTCATGCTGGAACCTTCTCCTCCCTTGTTTGCTCATCAAGGCGACCGCATTCGCCCCAAGGCCATTCTTCAGAATAACAGCGATCGTGCCGGGGTCTGGAAGGTCAGCCTTCAGTTGGACTCCCTGACCGGTTCCGGAGCGGTGGACTCTCCGGGGCAGAGCGGAGTGCTTGAGACTTTTGTGGAACTGGAACCCCGTTCCCAGGGCGCGGTTGAGTTTGATGTTCACTTCCGCAATGCCGGGAGTGTGAGGTGGGTCTGGACGGCAACTCCGAAGGGTCTGGACGACCCGGTGTTGAGGAAGTCCTTGTCCGATGCCGTGGAGTCGAAGTTCGAGGTGCGTTATCCGATGCCTTTGCTGACCGAGACCAACTTCGTGACCTTCCGTGATCGCGGCAAGGAGCATAACCTGCTTCAGGGTTTCTCTCCCGAACTGCTCGATGGAGTGGGTGAGCTTGAGCTGGAGTTTGCCCGATCCCGGTTGAGTGAGGCCGGGGCCGCCATCGATTACCTGCTTCGTTATCCGTATGGATGTGTGGAGCAAACAACTTCGTCGACCATTCCCTGGGTTGCGGCCAAGCGGTTGCGTCATTTGGCACCGGGCTTCCAGAAGAAGTCCGAGTCCGAAATTGCCAAGGCAATTCAGGCGGGAGCCGATCGATTGCTTTCGATGCAGGCACGGAATGGAGGGTTGTCCTATTGGCCGGGGGCCCAGGAGGCACTTCCATGGGCCAGTTCTTATGGAGGGCTTGGTTTGGTTTTGTGTCGCGAAGCCGGGGCCAACGTGCCCAAGAGAGCGCTCGATGAGCTGGCCTCCTATCTCTCGGGTTTGTTGCGCAATATCTCCACAGCCAAGTCGAGTCGTGACTATGAGGTTCTCACTCGTGCTCTCTACGTTTTGGCCATACTCGATAAGGCCGAACCGGCTTATCATTCTAAGTTGCTGGAGAAGGTAGAGGAATTGACGACTTCATCGCGAAGTTTCCTCGCTCTGGCGATGCACGAGTCGGGCCAGAAGGGAGCGCTTGATTTGCTGAAGCAGGAGGCGCTGACCGGAAAGGAAACTGGATACTGGATGGCGCATCGTTCCAAGGAAGCCTTCAAACTGCTGGCTTGGGCCACCATCGATCCGTCATCGAATGAATGTGAGAAGACCCTGAATCTTTTGTTGGAGAAGCGTTCCAAACGTGGTCATTGGCGCACCACCTGGTGCAATGCCTGGGCCTTGCTGGGAATGGGAGCCTATGCCGAAGCCGTTGAGAAAGACGTTCAGGATATCACGGTGACTCTCGTGACTTCAGAGGGAAGAGAGACGATTGTTCTCCCTGCCGACCAAGCGTCGCACAAGGTCCGGATTCCTTTGTATGGGGGAATACAGGCGAAGGCATCGGCTGACCAAAAGGTCTTTGTGCACGCCACTCTTGGAGCCAAGCCTCGCATTGCTCCGGTCGTTCCGGTGTCACCCTCGGGCGTTACCGTCAATCGGATCTACGAGCGGGTCAAATCCGATGGCTCGACCGAGCCGCTGGGCGATCCACGCACCGGTGACTTGGTCAAGGTCACTCTGGAGGTCACCTTGCCTCGCGATAACTTCCGCTATCTCGCCATCGATGATCCGCTCCCGTCGTCGTTCCAGGCAATCAATACCGACTTCAAGAGTCAGGCCGGGCGGGTCAAAGCCGGAAAGTCGTGGCGGGTGTCGCATCAGGAGATCCGCAGTGACCGGGTGGTCTTCTTCTCCGACTACCCGGGCCGGTCGGGAAAGTTCACCGCCAGTTATCATGCGAGAGTGACTCATGCCGGAGATATTTATGTGCCTCCCACCAAAGTGGAGGAGATGTATGATCCGGAGAACTTCGCCCTTGGGGCTTCGACTCAGATGACGGTGAGATGATTCTGGCTCCGTCCATTCCGAAGCATGCCGCCTGGGTGCTCTTGCTCCCGGTGATGGCTCTTCTGATTCCACTTCCAGAGGAATTCGAAAGTCCTCCGGAATCGAATCCGGTCTTGTTGGACCGGAATGGACGGGAACTCACAGATCTTCCCCGGAAGGACTACTTTCGTCATCAACCCGCGTCTCTTTCCGAGATCCCCGATCATCTGGTCAAGGCGACCCTTGCTGCCGAGGATAAACGTTTCTTTGATCACGGAGGTGTCGATTACTCCGCCACCCTTCGGGCGGTTTATGACAATACCCGGTTACAACGGGTGACTTCGGGAGCGTCGACGATCACCCAGCAACTGGTGAAGATCACTCTTCCTCCGGAGAAGCGTGACTGGAAGAAGAAGCTCGAGGAGGTGTATCTCGCCCGACGATTGGAAACACGGTGGACCAAGGATGAGATTCTGACCGCGTATTTGAATCGGCTCGACTACGGCTCTCACCGCCAGGGGTGTGTCGAAGCGGCCCGACATTTTTTTGGAAAGCCGCTGGGTGACCTTTCGCTGGCTGAGTCCGCTTTATTAGCGGGGTTACCGCAGGCTCCGTCGCGTTTGAATCCTTGCCGGAATCCGGACGCGGCCGTGGAGCGCCGCAATTGGATCCTCGACCGAATGGCTTCGGTGTTTGATTATGATGCTGAAGTGATCACCCGGGCGCGGGAAGAGCCGCTCATTCTTCGACAGCGGGTGGAAGGGAATCCCATTCCGCATCTGACTCGTGACTTCGAGAAGGGAGGACGTTTGACGATTGATGCCGAATTGCAGTCGAGGACGAAGGCGATCCTGAGTGAAGAACTCGAGCGACTTGAAGGGGCCCACGTTCGTCATGGTGCCTTGGTGGTCATCCATCATGCGACCGGAGAGGTGCTGGCCTTTCATGGGTCTTCGGACTTTCAGGATGAACGGGGAGGGCAGATCAATGGTGCGGTGGCCCCCCGGTCGGCGGGGTCGGGCCTGAAACCCTTTACCTATGCTCTGGCGATGCAGGATCTGGCGATGTTTCCCGGTTCGATGATCGCGGACATTCCCACGAACTATCAGACGGAGGAGGGACTCGATGCTCCCCGCAATTTTGATCGCCGCCATCACGGCCCGGTCTCGATTCGTGAGGCTCTGGGAGGGTCGTTGAATGTATCGGCGATGCGACTGTTGAATCGGGTCGGTGGTCCGGAACCCTTGCATCGGGTTTTAAATGAGTTGGGACTGACGACCTTGGTTCGAAAGGCCGAGGCCTATGGTCTTGGGCTCACCATCGGGAATGCCGAAGTGAGTCTCCTTGAGTTGACCAACGCCTATGCCACGCTGGCCCGTCTGGGACTCAAGCTTCCACCGAAATTTCTGGTGGATGGAGACGGGGCACGTCCAGAGCGCATTCTTTCTCCCGAAGCCTGTTATCTGGTCGCCGATATTCTGGCGGACAATTCGGCCCGGTCGGCGTCTTTTGGCGTGGATTCGGTGTTGAGGTTGCCGTTCCCGTGCGCGGTCAAGACGGGGACTTCGTCTGACTTTCGTGATAATTGGTGTCTGGGTTTCACCGGAGAGTATACGGTCGGTGTCTGGGTGGGGAATTTTGACAACACTCCGATGGCCGGCATTTCGGGGGTGAGCGGAGCCGGTCCAATTTTTCATCGCACCATGCTTGCTCTCCATGAAGAGAAGGAGCCCGTGTTTTTGAAGCGGCCGGCATCCATCGAAACGATCGAAATTGATCGACGCACCGGGCATCGTTTTTTGTCGGACCTTTCTCAAAACCAGCCTTATCGCAAGACCGAGGTTTGCGCGATGGACAGCCTGCCTTTGCCGGTGACGGGCAAGGACTACGATGACGATGGCCGGGCCTTGGTGTCGATGGAGTTTGCCGAGTGGTTTGCTTCCGAGGACAACGTGAAGCGGCATTTGTTTTCCTTGGCTGATTCTGCTCCTCCGGCGGTGCGTTTTCCCTTGAAGATCATTACGCCGATGGCGGGCGCGACTTATTATCTCGACCCTGAATTGCCCGGGCAGGCTACGTCGCTGAAGTTACTCTCGAACCTTGATTCCGCGACTTGGACCAGTGAGACCCTGAGGATTGAGAATGGATCGGCTCAGCTGGTTCCGGGGCAACATACGGTCCGGGTGAGGCATCCGGAAACCGGGGAAGAACTTATTTGTCGGTTTAGGGTGGAGTCTTTATGAGTAAAAGTTTGCTCAATTTAATCGATTTTCGGACATTTTGAGTTCTTTTATGCGCGTTGTGCGTGGAATTGATCTCGACAATGATCATTAATCTGCTCAAATAAAGGGGATTAAAATTATTTTGAGCAGAAAATGAATCAAAACACCGATATGACGCTCAGTGAAAGCCAGTTCGAAGAGCTGATTGGCCGGCAGCTCAAGGAGCATCGATTGAGGCGCAATCTCAACCAGACCGAGCTTGCCGAGAAGGCGGGGTTGGCGCGTCGGACCATTACCTCGGTTGAGAATGGCAAGGGCTGCACCTTGAGCACCCTGATTCGCTTGGTGAGGGCTCTGCGAATCGAGCATGTTCTGGATGAGCTGCTCAAGCCTCCACCGGTCAGCCCGATTGCCCTTCGTAAGGCGAGCGCATTGCTGGAACCCAAGGCAAAGTATGCCTCCAAACCCCGCAAGAAGCCCGCTGAAGATGAAGGCTGGGTATGGGGAGACGAACAGTAGATGACCTCGGCAACTGTCAGATTGTATGGCACCGACATTGCTTCGGTGGCCTGGGATGCAGCCCGCGAGATCGGGATGCTCGAGTATCACCCGGACTTCCTGCGAAGCGGGATCGAAGTGGCTCCGTTGCACATGCCTCTGGCGCCGGGTGTTTATCAATTTCCAGACTTGCCCCGTGAGACCTTCAAGGGATTGCCAGGGTTGTTGGCCGACTGCCTTCCCGATCGGTTTGGGAATCTTTTGATCGATCAATGGTTGGCGAGGCAGGGGAGGAAAGCGGACTCCTTCAATCCGGTGGAGCGATTGTGTTATCTCGGAAGTCGAGCGATGGGGGCTCTGGAATTTCTTCCAACAGGGCATCCCGAGTTTCCCGATCGGGAGTTGGAGGTCGAGGCCTTGGTGACCTTGGCAAACAAGGTTTTGGCGGAGAGGGAGGAGCTCTCGACCAAGTTGACCTCGGGGCACGAGGAGGAAGCGTTGACGGATATTCTCCGGGTGGGAACCTCGGCGGGCGGCGCGCGGGCCAAGGCGGTGGTGGCATGGCATCCGGTGACCGGGGAGATCCGCTCCGGACAGGTTCCTTTGCCCACGGGCTTTGAACCATGGCTGATCAAGTTCGACGGAGTGGATGGCAATGCCGACAAGGAGTTGGCCGATCCACTGGGTTATGGTCGAGTGGAGTATGCCTATTACTTGATGGCTCGCGAGGCCGGTCTGGAGATGAGTGCCTGTCGTCTTCTCGAAGAACACGGAAGGGCGCACTTTATGACGAGACGTTTTGATCGCACCCCGGGAGGAGACAGGCTGCACCTACAGACGCTTTGTGCTTTGGGGCACTATGACTTCAATCAGGCGGGCGGCTATTCCTACGAGCAGGCATTTCAAATGGCGAGACGCCTCGGATTGGCACAGCCGGGCCTGACCGAGCTTTTTCGACGGGCGGTCTTTAATATTCTGGGAAGGAATCAGGACGATCACACCAAGAACATTTCCTTCCTCATGGACCGTCGGGGAGAGTGGCGTCTCGCTCCCGCCTATGATGTGACATACTCATACAATCCGGACGGCTTGTGGACGAGCCGTCATCAGATGAGCTTGAATGGAAAGAGGGACGGGTTTGTTTGTGATGATCTCATGGAGACGGCCCGGGTTGCTGACGTGAAGCCAAGGAAAGCCCGGGAGATTCTGTCGGAGATCGCGGCGGTCCTGCAGCGTTGGCCAGAGTTCGCGGAAAGGGCTGGAGTGAGTGGACAATTCATTCCGCAGATTCAGGAAAATATTCGCGTGATCGAGAACTGACCGTTCTCGACAAGCAGGGATGGCCCCACTACCAAGTGGCTCCCGAATGACCCTTCTTTCCGCCAACGAAATCCGGCTTGCCTACGGGCATCAGATCCTGCTCGATGGAGTGACGCTTGCGGTGGCAGCCGGTGAGAAGGTCGGACTGGTGGGGAGGAACGGATGTGGAAAAACTTCGTTGCTCAAGATTCTTGCAGGCGAGAACCAGGCGGACTCGGGTGAGATCTCGTCACGCCGTGAGTTGAGAATCGGATACCTGCCCCAGGAGTTTGAGTTGGATTCTGAATCTTCGGTCTATGACAACATCGCGGCAGGGGCAGCCGATGTGGTGGACGCGCTGACTCGATACGAAAACGGGGATGGAACCGAAGCAGAGTTGGATCAATTCCTTGCCCTCATTGAGCAGGCTGATGGGTGGAATCTCGACGCGCGGATCAAGGCGCTGTCGAATGCTCTGGGAACTCCGCCTCTTGAGGTGGAAACGGGACCACTTTCAGGAGGAGAAAAGCGTCGGGTGGCCCTTTGTCGGGCACTCGCTTCCCAGCCGGATTTGTTGCTGCTTGATGAGCCCACTAACCATCTTGATGCCGATTCGATCCGCTGGTTGGAAGACTTTCTCAAGACCTATGCGGGGGCGGTAATCTTCGTGACTCACGATCGGTATTTCCTGAACGTGATTGCCACCCGCATCATCGAAATTGCCGATGGCAAAGCCTTCTCTCATCCGGGCAACTACACCGCCTTTCTTGAGTCGAAGGCCATTCGTCAGGAAATCGCCGAGAATGCCGAACGCAAACGTCAGAAGTTTCTCAAGGAGGAATTGGAGTGGGTGAGGGCCGGTGTGAAAGCGAGGACGACCAAATCCCGTTCACGTCTCGATGCCTATCATGAGATTGCGGGGCAGGATGCTCCGGTCAGGGAAGGTGAAATGGAGTTGTTGATTCCGCCCCCACCTCGTCTTGGCAATACCATTGTCGAGTTCGAGCAGGTCGGCATCAACGTGGGGAGCGAGGCTCATCCCAGGTGGCTCTTCCGTAAGTTGGATTTGTCCCTCGATGAAGGGCAGTGCACGGGCATCGTCGGGAAGAACGGAGTGGGCAAGACAACCCTTCTCAAGATCGCCCTCGATCAATTGGCTCCTTCCGAAGGAACAGCCGTTCTGGGGAAACAGGTGAAGATCAACTACATTGATCAAAGCCGGATGCAGCTGGACGGAACGGGGTCGCTGTTGGATGAAATTTCGGACGGCAACGAGAAGATCTTTTTTGGTGACGAGACGATTGGAGCGCGGGCTTATTTGCGTCGGTTCCTCTTTTCCGATGAGCGGATCAATGAGCGGGTGGATCTTTTGTCGGGAGGTGAGCGGGCTCGGTTGATGTTGGCCAAGGTGCTCAAGACGGGTGGTAACTTGATTGTCCTCGACGAGCCGACGAACGATCTGGACCTTCAATCCTTGCGGATGCTTGAGGAAGCCTTGGCAGGTTTTCCGGGAACCATTCTCGTTGTTTCGCACGACCGGTATTTTCTCGATCGAATCTGCGATCAGATCATCGCCTTTGAAGATGACGGCGTCCGGGTGACACCGGGGAATTTTTCCTATTACCTCGAGAAACGGCAAGCTCGTGAGAATGCCGCGAGGGCTCAGGCCACGGCGGCAGCGCGAGAAGTGGCGGCAAGGAAGAAGGCGGCGGCGCAAAAGGCCAAGCCGAAGAAGCTGACCATGGCGGAACGGAAGGAGTTGGAGGGGATGGAGGATCGAATTCTGGAAGCCGAAGGAAAGGTGGAGGAGCTCGAAGCCCGATTGGTCGAGGTTCAGAGCGATTACGAGGAAGTTCCGAAAGTCTCAGCGGCTCTCGATGAAGCCAAGTTGGAGTCTGAGAAGCTCTATGCGCGCTGGGAAGAGCTGGAGACGATCAAGGCGGAGAGCGAGGCCGATCGTTGATTGGCCGGCAGATCTTGTGGCAAAGCCGGGATGGGACTTGCGGGATGTCCCGGAGCGCGTTAGATCACTCCCGTCATGGCTCGTATCAACGATAATTTTCAGAAGCTCAAAGCTGGTTACCTTTTTCCGGAGATTGCCCGTCGGGTAAATGCTTATACCGAAGCCGAGCCCGAGAAGGCCGGCCGCCTTATCCGTTGCGGGATCGGTGATGTGACCGAGCCGGTTCCGGTGGCCGCCCGCGAGGCAATGAAGAAGGCCGTCGATGAGCTGGGTGATCGTGGAACCTTCCGCGGATACGGTCCTGAGCAGGGATATCCCTTCCTTCGCGAGACCATTGCCGAAAATGCCTATGCCGGTTTGGGAATCGATGCCGGTGATATCTACGTCTCCGATGGCTCCAAGTGCGACTCAGGCAACATTCTCGATATCTTCGGCCCCGGTAACAAGATCGCGGTGACCGATCCGGTTTATCCTGTTTACGTCGATACCAACGTGATGGCCGGCAACACGGGTGAGGCCAACGAAGCTGGCGAGTATGAAGGTTTGGTTTATCTCAAGTGCACTGCGGAGAATGGTTTTGTGCCCGCCATTCCCGAGGAGAAAGTGGATCTCATTTATCTTTGCTACCCCAACAATCCGACGGGAACGACCGCGACCCGCGAACAGCTCGAAGCCTGGGTGGCCTACGCTCTCGAAAACGATGCGGTGATTCTTTACGACGCGGCTTATGAAGCCTTTGTGCAGGATTCCTCAGTGCCACGTTCGATTTATGAAATCGAAGGAGCCAAGAATTGCGCCATCGAATTCCGTTCCTTCTCCAAGAATGGTGGTTTCACCGGAGTGCGTTGTGCTTACACCGTGATTCCGGAAACCGTGACTGGCGCTAGTGCCTCGGGTGAACGAGTTCCTCTCAAGCAACTCTGGGGACGTCGCCATTCCACCAAATTCAACGGTGCTTCTTATCCCGTGCAGCGCGGAGCACAGGCCATTTATTCCGAAGCCGGTAAGGCCGAGGTCGCCGAGCTTGTTGAGCACTACATGACCAATGCCAAGCTCCTGCGTGAGGCTTGCGAAGGTCTTGGGCTGAAGGTCTGGGGTGGAGAAAACGCGCCCTACGTCTGGGTGGGATGCCCAGATGGTGTTGATAGCTGGGGAATGTTCCAGAAGATGCTCGAGGAGGCCCAAGTCGTCGTCACTCCCGGTGCCGGATTCGGTGCGGCCGGCGAAGGTTACTTCCGGATTTCGGCCTTCAATTCCCGCGAAAATGTCGAGGAAGTCTGCCGTCGCCTCGCTGCGATGGTTTGATTTCTAGGGCAGATATTCCGAACATTTGGACTCGAGAATTTCGATGAGTTCCGGGTCCATGAACTTGTAGTCGTCCGGGATTCCAAGGACGGAGATCTTTTTGCCTCCGAGAACTTGGCTCATGCGACGGGTCAGCTTCCGGCGGTGGATTTGTTCCATCACAAGGATGAGGTCGGCCCATTCAATCTGGTCTTCGGAGACCAAGACTTCGGCATCGTTGCTGACGCCGGCTGAGTCCACCTCGACGCCCTGTCGACCGGCAAAAAGAAACTCCGCAGTGGGACTGCGGAGTTTGTTGCGGGAGCAGATGAACAGAATCCGGATCACGCTTATTTGCTGATTTTCACGCAGAGCAATTTGCTCTGGCCACGGAGGACCAGTTTGCCATTGGAAAGGGCGATGGGGCTCCAGTATTTGAGATCCTTTTTCGAGGAGAGGTCGGACTCGAAGATGTTGGCTTTGGCCAGTTCCTTGTAGCCCTTGGGCGAAGGCTCCACCAAACGAAGCACTCCGTTTTCGCCATCCTGGATGATCATCATGCCATCGACGAGAAGGCTGGCTCCACGGCCCATGAAGGGTTCGTCGCCGGTGTTCCAAAGCTCTTCGCCATCCAGGGTGTAGCAGGTCAGACCGCCCTTGCTGCGTTTGGTTCTGGTTTTGTGGTTGTCATTCTCGTTGGCGAGCATGTAGAGGTGCCCGTCGACGATGAACGGAGGATGAACCTGGGAGCCTTTCTTGGTCGTCCAGAGTTCGCTGACCTCATACTTGTCTCCGGATTTTTTCACCGAGAGCATCATCGAGCCACCACCATATCCTCCGGTGGCAAAGAGGCGCTTGTCGTCCACCTGGATGGGAATGGTGATGGGGATGCGGTTGGCATAGAGGTCCGTGCTCCAGAGTTCTTTTCCGGTCTTCGGATCGTAGCTGTGGATGCCTCCGTTGTTTCCGGTGGTGAGAAGGACCACTTGTTCCTGGTCTCCGAAGTTCATTACAACGGGAGACGAGTGGGTGTTGCCGATGGCCTTGCTCTTCCAGATTTCCTTTCCGGTCTTTTTGTCCCATCCGGCAATCCCGGTTTCGTCGCCGAAGGGCATGACGATGAGGACATCGCCGACAACGAGGGTGCATTGGGCGTATCCCCATTTTGGTGTGGCTGCATCGGGATAACGTTCGCCCAGCTTGACCTTCCAATCCTGCTTGCCGGTCTTGCGGTTGATGCGGAAGACCTCTCCAAAGGTGCCGAGGAAATAAACGGCGTCGTCCTCGACGGTGGGAACACTCCGCGAGCCGGGGAAGGAGGGCTCTCCTTCAGACGGACTTTCAAATCGCCATTGTTCTTTGCCGTCGGCGAGGTTGAGGCAGAGAAGCATGTCCTTTTCCTGGGTGACCCGATCGACGAGATAGACGTTGTCTCCAACGACGGCGGATCCGCCGAAGCCGGGTTCGAGGTCGGCGCTCCAGAGAACTTCGGGACCGTCTTTCGGGAAGGTTTTGAGGAGGCCGGTCTCCGGAGAGGTGGCATTTCCGTTGGGGCCGAGGAATCGAGGCCAGTCGTTGCCTTGGGCGGTGGCCAGAGAGAGGGCTGCGATAAGGTGAGTGATTTTCATTATGTCTTGGAATCTATCGTTGATTATTTCGGGATGACGAGCAGGGAATCGAAGCCGGATCAAAGAGATGGTCCGATCGCTGCCAAGAGGGAGCCATCAAAGGAACCCTTTGGTAATCCTGACTCTATACGCAGGTTCCTTGAGATCTTTTCCAGCGAAGATCGAGAATCCTGAAGACACATCGATTGGCTCCGATTTCCTCCGAGGCGAAGAAGTGAAGCCTACCGGGTCGGTCCGGTGATTCCTGGACGTCGAGATGAAATCGTCCGGGCGGGAGTGGCGGTCCAATCACTGCGCGATTATTCGGCTTCGGCCGTGGCGCGAATGTCGGTGAGAGCTTCGATGAAGTCTCCGAGGATCTCAGCGGGCACCATGATGGTGTCGCGATTTCCGCTCACGTCTTCGGTGATTTTAACGACCCGCCCGCGCCTGTTTTCCTTGAGATCGAGAAAGAAGATTTTGCGATCTGCGAGGATTTTTTCGGTATGTAATACTTCCTGTTCCATCGTTTTCGTTCCCAAGGTCTGGTTTGGGCCCGATGAAGTCAATGGGAATCTTGGTCTAGAGGAATTGGGAGAAGCCGCAGAAGAGGCGGGAATTTTCCGGTGGCAAGTCCGGTGCGGGATCGTTGTGGTCAAGAAACTGTTGGCAGATGGCGAAGAATTCATCGGGCGTTTTGACCCGACGAATCTCGTACTCAAATTCTTCGGGGTGCCCTTGAACGATGTAGGCGAGATACTTCTTCATCTTCTGAACATGTTTCAGCTCATGGAACTTGGGAGCTTCCCGGGCGATTTCGTGGTAGAGAAGATCGATGTATTCAAGGACCATCCTTCCGGTGACTGCGGGGATGGATTGCTGTGTCAGCGCGGCTCGGAGCTGGGGAAAAATCCAGGGATGCCGGATGGCTCCGCGTCCAACCATCAATCCGGCCGCTTGTGTTTGCTCCAAATAGTTCAGCCCGGATGCGACGTTGACGACATTGCCATTGGCAATCACCGGACAGGGAAGTGACTCGACGGCCTGACGGATGGTTTCCGGATGAACGGGAGTCTGGTAGCGTTCCTTGACCGTTCGTCCGTGGATGGTCAGGAGATCAATAGCATGTTTTTTGAAGACGCGAAGAAGTCCGTAGAATTCATCGGGGTTGTGGAATCCGATGCGGGTTTTCACGGTGAAGGGAAGGTCGCCGCAGGCTTCCCGGAGCACTCCAAGAAGATGGTCGATGTGATCAGGATCACGAAGGAGTCCACCGCCGGCATCCTTGCGATAAACCACAGGGGCTGGGCAACCGAGATTGAGATCGATCCCGGCAACGGGATGTTGTTTGAGATCGTGAACGGTGCGGACGAGTTCATCGGGGTCCTTGCCGATCATCTGAGCGATCACCGGACGACCGGTGGGATTTTCGGTGATCGAGCGAAGAATGTAGGGATCGAGATTTGAATGGATATGAACGCGAAAGTATTCCGTGACGTAGACGTCGGCTCCTCCCATCGCAGTCATGACCCGGAGGAACGGAAGGTCCGTCACGTCCTGCATGGGCGCGAGGAAAAGAGCCGGACGATCCTTCGGAAGCACGGTCTGATTAAAGAGATCGCTTGCGGAAGCGGAAGCGCGAAATCCTTTTGCTGGATTCAGTTTTCCAGTTTGGCGGCTGGTGCGGGAATTACATTCTTGGGAGTGAACTTCATCCCGCGCTTTTTGTAGGCGTGTTGGTGGATGTCGATGATGAGAGCCTTGCGATCAGGAAGGATGTGGCACCAGGCATCGGGCGACATGTCCGAGATGATGACGAGGGCTTCATCCTTGGGAACGGCTTCGATTTCAGCGATGAGATCGTGCGCTTCCGTGCCTTCGGCCCGCCGGGCTCTTGCTAAAATGGCGAGGGTTTCGCTCCAAGCCTCGGACTGGAAGGTCTGCACCTTTTCCCAGAGCAGGAAGTCGGCCCGCAGGGTGGTGGGGACGCCGATCCCCCTCAGGTGCCGGAGGGTGCCACAGGTAAGAGAGAGGGCCCGCTCGAAAAGGTCGGTTCTGATGAGGGAGTGGTCGGTTCCGAAGCTGTGGAAGATGATGGTGGCTCTGCGCGGTCGCAGACCGGGCGGGTCGTATTCGCGAACGCGGGGATCGCGTCCCCGGGCCAATGAACGGATGGTGGCGGGCCAATGCAACCGCTTGGCCTGATCGCCGGGGCGGAACGGGCGGAGTCCGCGCGGCTCTCCCGGAGAGTCCCCGGGCTGGAGGCCTTCGCCATTCCAGGCGTCGTCGAATTCACCCGAAGCAAAAAATTCGCGTGGCACCAGGGCTTTGGGGAAGACGAGGATTTCCTGATTGAGAACAATTTGTCGTCGATGCTCGAAAAGACTGAGGGGAAACTTTGATCGCAGGTGGGCGGGATGTTCCGGGATCGCTCCTCGACGGGGGATGGAGCCCCGGAGCTTGGCTGTGGCGGAGGACCGGGCGGCTGTCCAAGAAGCGTGACTACGAACCTTGGCGATGTTGGAAAGTTCGACTTCGAGATCAATTCCGTAGGCGTCGAAGAGATTACGGTGGTTGATTTGGGTGACCCGAAGATCGAAAGGAGTATCGGCAAAGACCCGGGAGGGGGCCTGAAGTTTCAATCGGAGTCTGGTGAGGTTCCATCGCCCCATGATGAGAACCAGAAGAATCAGCAATAGCCCGGCGGCTCCCAAGGCCACCAGAGCACCGTCGATCTTCAACAGACCGGCGACGAGCAGGGCAACGGCGGCTCCCAGCAGAGCCGCACCTCTTGGGGTTAGGATCATCAGAATGAGAGCGGATTGATTCGGGCTGATAGCGACATCGTCTTCATGGTGAAGAGAGCGATGCCGTTCTGGAAGTCTCCTTTTATAAAAGGGAGTGGTCGGTTTGACAGAGATTTGACAGTCGTGGGGTGTTCAATGGCGGGAAGTCTGCTATGGGTTGAATCGATTCAACCCCCCGTCATCGTTGACGGACGAGTGATGCGAGCTGTTTTTCTAGTCCTGATTTTTTCCGTGATGTCCTTGTCGGCTGATCCGCGCACGGAGGCGTTCATCCGGGAACACCTTCCGTCGTTGGCGAGGAATCTCGCTTTCTTGAAGGAAGCCGGAGAGGAAGAACATCGTGACGAATTGGTTGATGAAGCTCGCGAGTTGAGGGAGGAACACGGGGAGTTGTTACGTGAAGAGGGGAAGAAAAAAGCCAAGGCCTTCCTGGTGGTCCATGATTCCTTCGCTGCGATTGATGCCGTGATCTGGCAATTCGAGCATGAGGAATTGGAGCGGGACGTGTTGACAAAGAGTCTTCGTGATTTGTTCGGGAAGGTCTTTGTTCACGAAAGAATCCTCGAGGAGGAACCTCCGTTCGAGCGCGAGGAATTGGCCCGGCATGTTGATGAAGAGCTGAGAGAATTGTTGGCCGACCTTTTTGAAGAGGAAGAAGAGTTCGAGGAGATCCCGGCGGATACTCCAATTTACACGCCGCCTCCCGGAAACGTTCCTGATCCGAACGAAGAGCTTTCCGCGGTGGCCTTTGACTTTGAAAAGGACATCAAAGTGCACCTGGAATTTTACTGCTTTGAGTGTCACGACCAGGCGACGGCCAAGGGTGATCTTGATCTGGAATCAGCTCTGGAACAAACGCCGCTTGTTCGCAACAAGCTGCTTTGGGAGAACGTTGCCGAGCGAGTTCGAGGAGGAGACATGCCCCCGAAAAAGGTGAAGGATCAGCCGGGAGACAAGGAGCGCCTTCAGATTCGGGCCTGGGTTCATCGGGAAGTCGGGCAGTTCGATTACTCGAAGCATCGCAATCCGGGGTATCTTCCGGTAAGGCGTTTGACCCGCGAAGAATACAATCGAACCACGAGAGATTTGCTGGGGCTTGACCTCCGTCCTTCGGATGACTTCCCCCAGGATTTTTCGGGTAGCTCGGGGTTTTCCAATTCTGCCAACACTCTGTATCTCCAGACCGCCCAGTTGGACCGATACATCACAGCGGCGGATCATCTTATTGATCAAGTCAGGGCCAATCCCGAAGCATGGAAGAAGCTTTCCGCAGGACCGCAGGCGCTCGATCGTTTCCTTCTTCGGGCTTATCGTCGTCCGCCCAGTGAGCAGGAACGAAACGATGCCCACGCCCGGTTGAAGGTGGCTCTCGAAGAAAAGAAGTCACCCGAGGAAGCTCTCGCCGAAGCCCTGAAGTTCGTGCTCATTTCGCCTTCGTTTCTCCTGAGGGTCGAAAAAAGTGCCGAGCCCGGAAAGGATACGACGGTGACGCCTTATGATCTGGCTTCCCGGCTTTCCTATTTCCTTTGGGCTTCGATGCCCGACGATGAATTGCTGGAAGCCGCCTCCAAGAATGAGCTGATTTCTTCGCAGCATCGGTTGGCGCAAGTCGAGCGCCTCCTGGCAGATTCGAGAAGTGTGGCCATGGGAGAAATCTTTGCCGGTGAGTGGCTGGGGACCAACAAGTTGGGTCCCCGGATTCGCAAGGACCCGATCGATAATCCCTGGTGCACGGAATCGTTGATGAAGGCGATGCGGGATGAGACTTCTCTGGTTTTCCATCATGCCCTCATCAACAACCTGCCCATCGAGAAGTTGCTTACTGATGACCATACATTTTTGAATGAAGAGTTGGCGCGTTTCTATAAAATTGCCGGTGTTTCCGGTCAGGAGATGAGGCGGGTCAAGCTGGAGACCGATCGACGAGGTGGTTTGCTCGGTCATGCCGCGGTGCTTGCGGTGACCTCTTATCCTGATCGAACAAGCCCGGTGTTAAGGGGAACCTGGATCCTCGATGTCCTTCTGGGCACTCCGCCACCACCGCCACCTCCCGATGTTCCGGAAATCGATGTCGATGGAGAAGGGCGTCGGGCCGCCCGTAACTTGCGTGAGAGTTTGGAACGCCATCGGGAGAATCCTTCCTGTGCTTCTTGCCACGACCGCATCGATCCCTTGGGCTTCGCCCTCGAGTCGTATGCCAATTTCGGACAGTTCCGCGGAGGAGTCGATGATCGTGGTTCGCTTCCCAACGGGGCCAAGTTCCGGGGAGCACAGGGCCTCAAGCTGGCACTGGTCGATACGCGCCTCGATCAGTTTGCTCAACAGATCATCCGAAAGATGCTATCCTACGGTCTCTCGCGTCAGCTGGAATTTTACGATGAAGCGGTCGTCCGCGACATTGCGACCAAGTTGAAGCCGAAGGGGTATCCTCTTCGGGACATCTTGGTCGAGATCACAGCGTCCGAACCTTTTCTCAAGAAACGCATCCCAACCAAGTCCGGCAACTAGCCACTATCCCCATGCCTTCCCGACGATTTTTCCTACGTTCTCTCGGAGCCAGTCTGGCCCTTCCTGGATTGGAATCCCTGGGTGCTTCCGGGCAACCGCTTCCGGCCACCCGGCTGGCGTATCTCTATTTTCCCAATGGTTCGGCGGAAGGTTCGTGGGAGCCCGAGCGGGTGGGTTCTGACGGATCGTTGCAGAAATTGAATCGCTGGATGTCTCCTCTCGAGGATTACAAAAGCGAGCTCACCGTGACGCGCAATCTTTGGACGCCACGTGGTAACGGTCATGCTGCGGGAACCGCCACCTGGCTGACAGGAGGAGGGTATAATGGCCGCAAGAATGATGCCGGAGGAATTTCAGTCGATCAGATCGCGGCCGCTCATTTTGCCGACGAATCGCCCATGCCCTCTCTGGAGATTTCGACGGAAGGGGAAGGGAACTTTTCGGGGTCCTTGCCCCGCAACTGTCTTTCGTGGACTTCGCGGGACGTGCCTGCTGTGCGGGAGACCAGACCCCGGGCCATTTTTGACAAACTCTTCCGCCGGGCGGCGGAAGGGTTCCTTGATCGCTCTGTCGTTGATCTCGTTCTTGAGCAAGCGAAGAGTCTCAAGCGGAGAACCTCCCAAGCTGATCAGCGGAAGATTGATGAATACCTCGATTCGGTTCGGGCCGTCGAAAAGCGTCTGGACTTCGCGGAGCTGCAGACCAGGCAGCTGGCTGCGGACAAGGCGTTGACTGATACCTTGGTCCGACCCAAGGCCGGAATCCCGGGTGATCATGCCGAGTATATGCAGCAGCTTCTCGAGCTGGTGTCTTTGGCGTTCTGGTCAAATGCCACCCGTGTTTCAACCGTCATGCTCGATCATGGACAGTCGAATCGCTACTTCAACTTTGTGCCTGGGGTGAAGGGCACCTGGCACGCTCTGTCGCATTGGAAAGACTCGTCCGGCAAAACCGAGGATGATGATGGTGTGACTTCCTGGGACAATCCGGGGAGCAAGCGTTCCCAATACAATCTCGTCACGCGTTGGCATCACGAACAGCTGGCGTTTTTCCTCCAGCGCCTCAAGGATTTGAAGAATGGCGATGGTTCCAGTGTTCTTGATTCATCGATGATTGTGTATGGCTCCAGCATCGCTGACGGTCATGAACATGCGGAAAAGAATCTGCCGATTCTTGTGGCTGGACGAGCCAATGGCCAACTCAAGCCCGGGCGCTACTTTGCTCCAAAGCAGAATACCTCAATGTCGCGGTTGCATCTCACTGCGCTCAAGAATTTGGGAGTCCCCGTGACCCGATTCGCCGAGACGAGCGAGGGGTTGGAAGGGGTGTAAAAAATCCGGTCACCGCGATGCGATGACCGGATTTGAGAAGGGTTGGATTTCGGATTACTTGTATTCCTTGAGGAAGGCGACGAGGTCGGCGACATCCTGAGGAGTGAGGCCCATTTGATCGGCTGAGAGCATGAGGGAGTGCTTCAATTTGTATGGGCGTTTGCTCTTCACGCGGCCGCGGGGAATCATCTGGGTAACTCCACCGGTCGAGGTGATGATCATGGGGTCGCCGTCGCTGGAGGCGATTCCGTGGACGTGACCTCCTTTTTTGAGTTCGATCCCGATGCCGGAGTATCCGTGGGCGATGTCAGCGGATGGGTCGACGATGGAGCGTGCGATGACATCGAGGGTTTGGCCTTGTCCCCAGCCTTTGAGGTTGGGGCCGTAGTTCACTCCGGCGCCGTTGAACTCGTGACACATGATACAGCGGTTGGCGGTGAGTTTGCCTTTGGCGGCATTGCCCTTCAGCTTGAGAACGTCTTCGACCGAGAACTTCGGTGTCTCGGGCTTGGGAGCGGTGACAGGAGTGACCACGATCTTGGAGGGATCGTAAATGCCACGCTTCTTCAGCTCTTCGGCAATGTTGTATTTCTTCCATTCACCGTTGCCGTTGCGGAGGAGCCAGCGTGCGGCTTCTGCTTTGGCAGGGCTGTCTGCGGCGAGGTTGAGCGTGGCGTCAGCGGCTGACTTGTCATCGATGAAGGCAAGGGATTCGACAGCAAAGGCGCGTTTTTCGGGAGTGAGCGAAGAGTGCTTGGCGCGAGCTTCGAGATCCTTGACGGCGGCAGAAGGCCAGAGGCGCCAGGTCAGTTTGGTAAACTGGTCGGACCACTCATGGGGAGCACCGGGTTTCATGTGCTCCTTGATGGCGAGCCAGATCTCGTTCTCCTGATTGGCGGCTCCAAGTCCGATGGCTTCGACGGCATTCTTGTCGTTCTCATCAACCTGGGTTGCGAGGGTGGCGAAGATGCTCTTGGTTTTGGAGGCCGGAAGGTCGCGCAAGGAAAGAGCGACATCGCGCCGGACACCCGAATCAAAGTCAGCGGCCATCTTGGGAGCATACTTCAGGATGTCGTGGTCGGCGCGACGGAAGGCGCGGTAAGCTGCGATGCGAACTTGCGGGTCCTTGTGTTCGAGAAGCTTTTCACAAGCGGCGATTCCCTTGGTACCAAGGTGAGGAAGAAGCCAGACGGCGCGTGCCGCCACGAACTTGTTGGAATGCCCGAGGAGTTTTTCGAGGGCCGGCAAGGCAGCCTCACCATGTTCCTTGAGAGCGGCAAACCCAAGGTAGCGGGTATTGATGGCCGGGCTCTGAAGAGCGGTGATGGCTCCGTCGACCGTCTTGAGGTCGAAGGTGGGAATGCTGGGTTTGAAACCCTTGGGAGCAATCCGGTAGATCGTCCCGGAGCAGGAGTCATCCCGGTCGCCGTGTCCGCCCACGCGTGGGTCATACCAGTCGGAGATGTAGATGGCACCATCGGGGCCAACGCAGACGTCGGAAGGACGGAAGAGGATCTTGGTATCGTTCGGGTCGGAGCTTCCACCTACGAAGTCGGATCCGGCATACTTCTTGTCCGGGTTGGTCGTGGTGAGGTTGCGTTGCTCCAGTTTGAAGGCCGCGCCCAGAGGCTCGGGCTGGTAGTGGAAGACCGTGTTTTTGCCCGGTTCGCAGGCGAAGAAGGATCCGTTGTAGCTGTCGGGAAGAGCCCCGTTTTCATACATCGTCACGCCGGTGGGAGATCCTCCGCCGTAGATGTGTCCGGCGTCCATGGTCCCCGGGTCGTCCTGACGCCAGTGGGCCCGTCCGTGGTCCTGACCGGGGCGTTTGACGGCGCGATACATTTGTTGGGCGTCGCGGGTGAAGTATCCGGCGCAACCGTATTCGAGAATGTAGGACACGCGGCAGGCCGGCGGATCGTCGTTGTCGTTTTGGAAGGCGTTGCCAAAGGAATCGAGCGACTGCTCGTAGGAGTTCCGGTATCCGTGTCCCACGATTTCGCAGTTGGTTCCGTCGGGGTTCATACGGACGGTGAATCCGGAGGTCCAGATGTGTCCGTCGTCCGAGCGCTTGCCGGAAACCGCGAGGTGATCGACGGGCCATTCGCCGCCACCACCTTTGTAAGGACCGCCCATGTAGAAATTCTTGCCGGACTTGTCCTTGAAGACTGCTCCGCAGTTTCCGTTGTTGAAGTAGAACTTGCCGTCGGGACCGGCGGTCACCGAGTGAAGTGAGTGATCGTGGTTCTTGGCGTTGAAGCCGGTGAGAAGGACTTCGCGTTTGTCGACGGCGGGATCAAAGATGAGGTTGCGGTCGACATCGGTGTAGACGAGGAGCTCGGGTGGCTGGGAGACGTAGATCACGTTGTCGAAGACCGCGACTCCAAGAGGAGCCACGAGGGCTTTTTCTTGCACGAAGGTGTGGGAGGTATCGGCCTTGCCGTCGCCATCGGTATCCTGGACGACCGCGATGCGGTCACCGCCGGGACGACGTCCGTTGTGGCGGCGGTAGTTGACGCCTTCCGCAACCCACATGCGACCGGCGTGGTCGATGTCGATGTTGGTCGGGTTGTAGAATTGAGGAGAGGTCGACCAGACCGAAATTTCGAGATCGGCCGGGAGCTTGAATTGCTCAAGGTTGACCGAAGCCGGTTCGAGTTCGGGTTCCCATGGGGCATTGGGATCGCGGGGAGCCTTTGGTTCACGGACCGTGAATTGGACGGCGGCTTGGGTTACCTCACCGTTTTGTTTGGCGCCTCCGTCATCCAGTCCGACTTGAGCGGTGAAGGCGACGACATCCTTGGGAACTTTCAGCTGGATGGTGGACTTGGCGTGGGTGCCGAAACCTTTCTTGTAGGTTTTGCCGTCGACCGTCAGCTTGCCGCCGCCAGCTGATTTGTTGAAACCAAGGTTTCCCCAGGCTTGCTTGTGATCGGTAATGAACTCCTTGGCGACCGGGATCTTCTTGCCGTCTTTGGTGACGAAGGTGGGGTCGATCCAGTTGGCCCAATCGTGGGACTCGTTGCCGAGATCGCTGACGTAGAGCTCGATGGTTTCCAGACCGGCGATCTTGGCCGAAATCTGGTGAAGTCGCTGGGAGTCCTTGGCGTAGAGCTTCGTGCTCTGTGCGAAGTCCTTGGCCACCAGCGGCGAGGTCAACAGGAGAATGGATAGTGTGAAACGCATGGAGAATTCGGGTTACGAGGTGGGAGTGTGAAGGCTTTCAAGGCCGGGGCCATGTTTTTTTTGCCTCGGATAGGAATGATGTCGGTCGTCTTTTTCCGTTTCGAGGGTGTCGGTGTGGAAACTCCCGCCATTGCTGTTGGGCTAAAGACCGCACCATAGATCCTTCCTTTCAAAAGAGACGATTTGGGTGATCCGGTTCCTGGACCAACGAGAAAGCCGGTCTTGAGTTTTTGGGGAATGTGGGAGAGAGAGGGGCGTGATTGATGAATTGCGCGATTTGTTGGGTGAGGGGAAAGTCAGTTCCCTGCCCGAGGTGCTGGAAGAGCACGGGACGGATCGATGGAATTACTCGAACCTTCCCGAGGTGGTGGTGTTCGCGGAGTCGCGGGAGGATGTTGTCGCGGTGATGAAGTTTGCCCATGAACGGGAAATTCCGGTCACGACGCGGGGAGCAGGAGTGGGTTACGTCGGTGGATGCGTGCCCGAAAGGGGCGGGATTGCGCTCTCGGTCGCGCGGATGAATGAGATCGTGGAGTTGAACACCGCGGACGGCGTCTTGGTCACGCAACCCGGAGTGATCTTGCACAAGCTTCAGGAAGCGGCGCGTGAAGTAGGTTGGTATTATCCGCCTGATCCGGCGTCTTTGAAGGAATGTTCGATCGGGGGAACTCTGTCGACCAATGCGGGCGGACCGAGGTGTTTGAAGTATGGCGTGACCAAGAACTATGTCCTCGGAGTCGAAGTGGTGCTCGCCAATGGCGAAGTCCTCAAGGTGGGGGGGCGCTGTCATAAGAATAAAACAGGTTTCGATCTGCTGCACCTCTTCGTAGGGAGTGAGGGCATGCTGGGCGTGATCACCGAGGCCACGCTTCGAATCATTCCTTACCCGCAGAGTCGGGCCATGTTGACGGCGACCTTTCCCAAGTTTCCCGATGCGGCCGGGGCGGTGCAGGCCATCCTGAATGCCGGGCATTTGCCGTCGGCGCTGGAGATCACCGATTCGTTCACCTTGAAAGCGGCCCGCGATTATTTGGGTGAGGATTCTTTTCCGAAAGGAGAGGCTCATTTGATCGTGGAGATCGATGGTCGTTCCAAAGCGATTGCGAGTGAGTTGATCGAGTTGAAGGAGGTTCTGGAAAAGGCCGGGGCTTTGTCCTGTGAGGAACACGGGGACGACGAGGCGTGCGAAAAGGTGTGGCAGCTTCGCCGGGATTTCTCCTATTCGCTTCGGGCCACCGGGTTGACCAAGTTGAACGAGGATATTGTCGTGCCGAGGTCCAAGTTGGTGGATCTGGCGGACTTTGCGGCCGGGCTTCAAGAGAAGACCGGGATTCCGGTGGCCTGCTTCGGTCACGCCGGCGATGGTAACATTCACACCAACCTGATGGTCGAGGACTACAATGATCCGGTGATCCGGGAAAAGGCTGATAACGCCCTCGATCTTCTCTTCACCTGGATCTTGGAGAATGGAGGAGTGATCACCGGCGAACACGGAGTGGGGCTGGCCAAGAAGCGTTGGATCAAGGATGCGCTGGGAGAGTCCGGATTTCAGGCGCATCTCGACGTCAAGAAGGCCCTCGATCCCAAAGGGATCCTCAATCCCGGGAAGTTCCTCAGCGATTAGCAAAAGGGCCGCACGATTAAAAAAAGTTGCGCCGGTTCTTAAATATGCAAGATTTCGCATATAAGAATAAATAAGCCATGAGAAAGATTACTCCCAAAGATGTCAGCAAGTTGAAGGAATCCGGCGAAGCCCTGTTTCTTGATGTGAGGACCCCGGCCGAGATTCGTCGGGAGCAGCTGGACGATTGCACCTGCGTGCCGCATGAGAAGGTCGCGTCCTGTCCCAATCTCGAGACTCTCGATCGTCGCAAGGAGATCGTCTTGATCTGCGGTTCAGGGAAGAGGGCTCTCCTTGCGGCGGAAGCGCTCGAGAAGAAGGGTTTTGAGAATCTTTCCGTGATGGAGGGTGGCGTGGTTCAGTGGAGAGCCGACGGACTTCCTCTCATCGAAGGGAAGGGAGCGATTTCCCTTGAGCGTCAGGTTCGAATTGCGGCCGGAGCAATGGTCGCGGTGGGAGCCCTATTGGCGTGGACGGTCAGCCCGGCGTGGATTGCCCTACCGGCCTTTGTGGGTTGCGGCCTGGTCTTTGCTGGAATCACCGACACCTGTGGGATGGGAATGTTGATTGCCAGGATGCCTTGGAATCGGTGAGCTAATCTTTCGGAAGCGCAGCCTTGATGTCATCTGGAAATTCAGTGATCGGGCGGATCTTGATGTGGCGGTAGTCGACTTCGGCTCCTTCGGATTGAATTTGAATCTGGCCTTTGGTGAGAGGGGCGGGGCCGTGGGCGGTCTTTTGTCGGGTATTGAGGAGGACCATGTTGATCTGACCGTTGACTTTAAAAACCATGCGGTCGCCGAGGGTGTAGATGTCGATGGAATTCCACCGGCCGTGAGGGGCTTCATTCGAAGGCGCGAGAACAGAAGTGTCGGACGCTGTTCGCAAGGGGCCTGCCGGTTGATAAACGAGTCTTTGGGTATTTACCGTCACTGCCGAGGGGACGTCGGCCGTGGTCCCGGGCAAGGCCTGGAAGGCTCCGGAATCGCCTTCCACGATGTGGCATTCAAGGCTGCGTTTCCAGGCGTTTGAAATGGCACCATGTTTCCCCACACAGTGAAGCAGCAGACCGGATCTCCGCCGATTCTTGAGCCCGGGTTCCCACTTTTTGTCACCCCATTTGAACTGGAGGGTGAGGTGGTAGTTTTCGAATTCCTCTTTGGTGGTGAGTCCGGCGTAGATCTCACCTGAGACCTTCAAGACGATTTCACTTTTGTTCCGTTTGACTGAAAAGACCCGGAGCGGATCTTGATTGAGGCCGAGTGGAGTTCCGGTCACTCCATTTTTACTTGAGGTGGCAGTTTCGCCCGGAAGGGTGACCGACTTGTGAGGAACGCCCATCCAGACCTCCCAATCAGAGAGGTTTTGGTCGAGCAGCGAGCGGAATTTTGGAGCTGTTTCGGCTTTGGGCTGATTGGATTTTTTGCGGTCCTCGCGTTCTCTCTTGGCGGCGGCGAAAAAGTCAGCTGGCTCTCCCAGAGGCAGAGAGATGCGGGTCATGGGATCCTTCTGGTCCAGGTTGGCATTCATCTCTTCCTCGGTGGGAGTGTTTGACCACACCCCGTTTTCGGGAACCTCCAGTCCGGCGATCCAGACGATGGTGTTGAGGACGACTTTGCGAAGATCATCGATGGCCCAGTTGCGGTGGAAGTGTCCGCCGGTGAAACCGCCGCCGCGGGAGCCGTCGGGTCGCTCGAATCCCCACATGACTGTTTGTGGTTTGCCAAGGCCGTTGACGCCGTTCTCGTTCCAGAGGTTGGTTCGAATGAGCGTGTCTTTGGTCGGCGTGCCGGTGAGAAGGGGGATCGCGTTTTCGTCAAACTGAAGGTGGTAATACCATTCGTCGAACACCGGAATGGGCTTTTCACAGCCGCGTCGGATGGGGTGACCGGAAGCGGCTTCGAAGTCAGCGACCCAGAGAGGATTGACCGAATGGTTGTTCTTGAAGTAGCCGCCCACCGTGGGGAGGTAGTGAACTTGTCCGCTTTCATCCTTCTTTGGGTGGACACCGTAGTGCATCAAGAAGAGTCCGGTCCCGGCATCGGTGATTTGCTTGAGGCGTTTGTAATGGTTGCGCTGGATGGAATCGGAGTTGGCGTAGATCACGATGGCATCGGCGTCATCGAGGAGGGTGTCGTCTTCGGGCCAGCCCGTGATCACGGAAGCCTCGATCGGGAGATCGATCTGGGAATTGAGTGCGTGGGCGAGAAGGAGGGAGCCGGCGCGGAATTCATGGTCACCCGATTTGTGGGAGGCCCTGCCGGCCAGGAACACGATACGAACAGGTTTGGCTTGGACGGTATGCTGCCCGGAAATCCTGGTGGACGGTGTTAGGTCGGCGGGCAGGTCACCGAGAGCGAACTGAATGCCGTCGAGGAAGTGCTGGAGCGCGACCGGGTTCCAATAGGTGGCGCGATGATTCCCGAGGTTGGAATAGAAGACGCGTCCTTTTCCGAATTGATGGATCCAGGCGATGGGGTGGTCGTCATTCCTGGCGGTAAGCTCGAGGTGCTCTTTGGACAGTCCGCGACCGACGTGATTTCGGGCTCGCTCCATGTCGAGGCTGAGGAGGACACGGGATTGGTCACGGGAAAATGATCCGTCACGAAGGGTGGAGATGTGATCTTGCAGGAAGAGGTTTTGACGATCGAAAGCCTTGTTCACGGGATGGAGAGGAGACTCCATCCTGGCGATCCACTTTCCTTTGGCGGTCCAAGGAGATTTCTGAATCACTCCGCCCAGAAGTTTCTCGCCTTCGGGCCAGTCCTTCTTTTCATCGGCCGCTCCGTGAATGCCGATGAGCCCTTTTCCATTCTTCACGAACGCAAGGAGGGAAGAGCGTTGGTCTGTTGTGAGAGTGGTTTCCAAGCCCGTGGAATTCAGAAGAATGAGAGCGTCGTATTGGGACAGGCTACCCTTGCCCAGGCGGGCGGGGTCGTCGGTGGTGTCGAGAGAGAAGGCGCCGGTCGCGAGGGCCAATTTTTCAAAAGCAGCCAGGCCGGCAGGGATGGAGGTTTGAGGGGAGACACATTTGTAGAAGAGAAGAACGCGTTGCTTCTTCCGAGGAGCGACCGACGGGCGTTTGGGGACAGCCTCGTGGATGAGGGCAAGTTCATCCTGGGTGGGGGAAAAATGCTCGAAAAGGACCTTCTTCTTTTCAACCCAAGCGAAGGATTCCCAGCCTTGCGGAGCTCCGCTTTTTTGATCGCTCCCTTTTGAATCCTGTCCGGCCAAGGAAAGAATCATGACCGGGAGCATGATCAGGGTGATGATCAAGGGAAACTCTCTCGAGAGCTTCACAACTTTCGCCGATGATCGATCACCCATGGGATGGGACATAGGCGATCGCGGGGCAGGCTGAAACAAAAAACCTTCCGGAGAGGGAACTCGCGGAAGGTTTTTAAAAAGATTAGAGAGGTTGGTTACTTCTTGAAGTTCCGACGACGGCGCAGGAGAAGAGGAGCGGCGCCTGCCATTGCGAGAATTAAGCTTGAGGGCTCGGGGATCGCTTGCACGTCGAAGGAGAATTGCTCGTAATCGATGGTGTAAATATCGGCAAGATTATTCCGCGAGAATCCAAACGCAGAACCATCGGTGGTATAATTCGCTGAGAGAGAGAAGTTGTAGACCGTTCCCGTTCCTTCGGTTCCCCCTTCCAAACGGCCCGAGAATTCGAGACTTTTCGAAAAGCTATTGTCTGTTGCAGCTGGATCAGGAACGTTACTTCCTTCAAACGTCCCATTATCAGGCTGTGCGTCAATATATCTGGTCCCGTTAAACGAGGGGGATCCGTTCACCCCATCGACTGCCACAGCGATATTAGGCCGTGTGGACAAAATAGCTATCGGCACCAATCTGCTAATGCTGAGAGGTATACGAATGCCATGAAGGTTGCGGCCAATCGATCATAGCGGGTCTTGATTCTTCGGAAGCGCTTCAACCTTTGGAAAAGACATTCG
>JBMHCW010000127.1:0-16701 GCA_049889715.1 Akkermansiaceae bacterium
TCCTCGCCGCCTTGATTCTCGTCTCAGCTGTTCTATGCCCCTTGTTTGCCGAAGAAGCAAAGCAAGTTATCGTCGTTGATGCTCCGAAGACGTGGAAGGTCGAATTCAAGGGGGACAAGGGAATGCAGGTCTATACCTTGACCCGGAAGGGGAACGATGCCGCTTTGCTGATGTTTTCCCGATGGCCTGCCCCGGGTACCGTGAAGCAAATTCCAGAACAGATCGAGGCCCTGGCCGAAGGTTTCATTGAGATCGCGAAAGACCAGAAGGGTCTCAATCTCAAGAGCGATCAATACAAGATCGAGAAGATTGACGGGGAGACGTTCTCAGGAAGTTTCGTGAAGTTTGAGATTGAGGGCGGGATCACACAAACGATGTTCATGATCGGATACAAGGAGGGAATTTGGAATGGACAGTTCACGGGCACGAAAGAGCAGTGGGCCGAAGCCCTTGCGATCGTGAAGAAACTGAAGAAGAAAGGCTAGCAGTCGGCACAGACCGACCGGGTTCCGGACGACAGCTGGCGATCCGCCCGGCGTCAAAGTGACTCTCGACAAGGGAGTCCCCTGCAACCGGGCCGGGCTTTTCCGAATCGAGCTTATGATAGAATTATCAAATCCGTTGAGGTAGTTTCCGCAACTTGGGATCTGTCAGGATTCACATGGTGTGGTTCGGTCGCTCCTGCCCTTCAAGTTTATGAAATGGATCATGATTCTCATTCTGTTGGCTGTTGCGGTGTTCTGTTTGTTCGGATTCATGGCGACCTTTGAACCCGGCGCGAATTCTGCGATGCTCTTTCGCATTGTCTATGCCGTCGTCGGATTGGGTTGTCTGTTCCGAGCGGGGCGGACGATTTTTCAGGGAGGTCGTGCTTCCTAACAGGCTGCGCTCTCGTTCAGGTGGCGAACTTCTTTCCTGTTATGATTTCCAAACGGTCCATCCCATCGATCACTCTTTTCTGGTTGATGGGCATCGCTGCCGTCAACGCTCAGGAAGCGGTCGATCCGGAGATCGCGGCTGCGGGTCATCACGAGAAGAGGCTGAAGAATTGCCCGAAGAATGAAGTCAGGTGCGTTTGGCTCCGGGATTCGGCTCGATGGGTGAGAGTGCTATCGGTGAATTTAGAGAAGCAGAAGCCGCTCTCTTACCTCGAGATTCACAATTGATCGATGCGGGCCAGCCAAGAGCGGGTCTACCAAGCCGGAGAGATCGAGGAGATGCGGAGTCTTCTCAAGAAGCTTCCGAAATCCACCAAGGACGCCGGGCAATTGGAAACCTTTGCGATCGCCTTTTGGGATGGGAATGCAGTGTCGGTGAGACGGTATTCGTTGGACAGCATGCCTGCTTCTGTTGAGGACTTCTTGAAGAAAGTGGCGCAGGGGTCGGTGGAGAAGAAGCCCTTCAATGATCTCGACTTGGTCGACCCACGGGAAGAACACGGAGCAAGATGAGTTGCTCCGGTTGTTCCCTGGTCTGATGGCTCGTTCTTGAAGTTGTCGAGAAGCGTCGCGATATCAGGCCGGGTGCTACTCGGCGGCAGGAGCGAGCTGGGCCTTGAGGATTTCGGTGACTTTGGTGTCGAAGGAATCCTTGCCTTCCTCTTTGTTTTGCTTGGCGAGGGTTTCCTTGATGAAGGCATCGCGCTTCTTGGTGAGCTCGGCGACTTGCTTCTGAAGCTTGGTGCGCTCGGCTTTCTTTTCTTCAAGCTTGGTTTTGAGTTCTTCTCCGCTGAGATCTTTGAGGTCACCCTCGAGCTCTTCGGGCCGAAGATGGTGAGGGGGTCTTTCTGAAATTTGATGAAATCCGGAACGCTGGGATGCCCGCGATAGGGGCCGAAGTGGTGGTCCTTGGACTTGTTGCGCCAGACGAGCACCCAGGCCGTTTTGCGGCTCCACTGATCGTGCTGGAGAGCTTTGAGCAGGTACTCGGTCCACCAATCGGCGTTGGGAACCTTGTCGACGCCGGTTTCGGTGAGGGCGGCGATCTTGCCTCGCTCGGCCGCGAGCTGATTGATCATCGAGAGGGCTTCGCCGAAGCGGGTAACGGACCGCCAGTGCCAGGTCTGATAGAAATCGAGGCCAAAGACATCGACGTAATCGTTGCCGGGGTAGCGATGGAGGTACTTGTCTTTTCGAGCGACGTCCTGTGGCGAGTAGGCGTAGAGAAGATGGTGGATCTGCCGGGTCTTGCGGAAGTGGTCGACGGTCATTTTCCACAAGGCGATGAATTCCTCATCGCTGCATGCCTTGACTCCCCACCACGACCACGAATGGTTGTGTTCGTGAAACGGGCGGAGGACGAGAGGGATGGGCGTGCCGTCTGACTGTTTAAGCTTCGACAGAAACTCCGCGATTTGATCCAGGGTCTTGAGAAAGGATTCGTGGCGGGAACCTCCGGGTAAGACTTCCTTCACCGCTCGCGGACGGTTGTCCCAGGCACTGCGTCCGGTGACTGGATTGTCGAGATGGAGCGAAAGGGTGTTGAGGCCGCCCCGGGCGTCGGCTTCGATGATGAGTTGCTTCATCTTCTCGAAAGCCACTCCGTCGAGATTGGCGCTTTGGTGAATGTCGCCCAGATCCCATCCATAGACCGCGGGCCAGTGACCGCAGAGATCCTTGATGTCACTGCGGTCCTTGTCACCTTTCCAGCCGATGCCATAGGCCGAGGTGTCCTGATGCCCGAAGAGAACGCCCTTGTCTTGTTGGGTCCGGAGCCGTTCGAAAAGCTGCGCCGTCTCCTGAGTGGCCTTCGTATCGATCGGACGGGGAGCCTCGGCCCGAATAGGGTGGGAGAAGATGACCACGAGAGAGAGGATGACGAGGCGGTGAATCATGCGGGCGGTGATGGAAGCTAGGAGTTCTGATAATCTCCGTCAATTTGGTTGGAACTCTTTCGGCAATTCGATAGGAGATTAGGAGTTCACCCGTAGTGATTTTTCCAATGAAACAAACGACCACCAACCGACTGATTTCTTTCTGTGCCGCCTTTTCCATGATGGGCGCGATTGCCAACGCCAAGGACCCTTCCGAGCAGAAGGGATACGATCAAAGCAAGGACGTCGGGTTGAAGGCTCCCGAGGGTGCCGATGTGCCCTTTGACGGAACGATGGAGTCGGTCAAAAAGAATTTCGAGATGTGGCCCAAGAAGGACATGGACATCACGTGGAAGGTCGTCAAGAGCCCGACCGATGACACCATGGTTCTCATGACCGACGGCGGCAAGAAGTGGGGAACCCACGATCTTGTGACCAAGAAGAAGTATCACGACTTCGAAGGGCACGTGGAATTCATCATGATGGGTGCCCGGGGCGACGATAAGGCCGAGGGTTACACCAACAGCGGCGTCTACATGCAGAATCGTCACGAGTTGCAGATCGAGTCTCCGAAAGGGAAGAACATCAAAGATCCTTATAACTGGAAGATCGGGCCGCATGGAATTGGAGCGGTGTGCATGGAGCACGTTCCCAAGGGCAATGCCTGGCGCCCCAATGGCCAGTGGCATGCCTTCCACTTCATTTTCAAAGCCGGAGAATGGGAGGGCGACAAGCTCAAGGAGCCGGCCCGTCTGACCCTCTGGTGGAATGGCATCAAGGTGCACGACAATGTCCCGGTGAAGCATGCCAATGGCGGAGTGAAGAACGGACCGACCGACGAGCCTTTGAAGCTTCAAGAGCATGGTCAGGACGTGCGTTTCCGCAATGTCTGGATCAAAGAGCTCAAGTAAGAGGTCTTCTCCGAAGAGTTTGCGGAGAGTCAATCAGGCGTGAATACCGATGATCCGCAAACTCCATCTTGGCTTGGCCTGTTTGCTTCTGAGCGGGGGCTTTGCCTTGGGCCAAAAGCTGACTGCCGATCTTCCCTACGTCGAGGGCGGACACGAGCGCCAGGTTCTCGATGTCTACGTGCCTGAGTCGACGAAGGGCAGGAACCTTCCCGTGATGTTCTGGATCCACGGTGGAGGGTGGCAGCAGGGGGACAAGGGCGACGTGCACGTGAAGCCCAAGGTTTTGTGTGACCGGGGTTTTGTCTTTGTGTCGACGAATTACCGTCTGCTTCCCGAGGTGACGATGGAGGAAATTGTCGGGGACGTGGCGAAGTCATTGGCCTGGGTCCACCGGGAGATCGCGAAGTACGGCGGAGATCCGAATCGAATTTTTGTGGGTGGACACTCGGCCGGGGCGCAATTGGCGGCCTTGATTTGCACGGATGATCGTTATCTGAAGAAAGAAGGCGTGTCCCTTGAGGTGCTGAAAGGATGCGTGCCAGTGGATGGCGACACTTACGACATTCCCAAGATCATCATGACGGCGGAACATCGTCAGGCCGTTTACGGGGGGAAGATGCCGACCAATGGTCATCGGCAGAAATTTGGGAGCGACCCGAAAAAGCATCTTCATTTTTCGGCAGTGACCCATGTTGCTCCGGGCAAAAAAATTCCACCGTTTTTGATTCTCTATTTCCCCGGGAATCCCGAGACACGGGCGCAGGCGCATCGTTTGAGGACGGTCTTGCAGGCTGCAAACATTCCCGCGAAAGCCTATGGGAAAGCAGACAGCAATCATGGTCGCTTGAACCATGATCTTGGGAAACCCGATGACCCGGCGACGAAGGAACTCTTCGCTTTTCTCGATTCGCTCATTGAGAACTAACGAGTGCCTTTCGCGGTGGTCTTGATGGTAAGAGCGGGTTGAAGAAGCTTTGTCTGGGACGAAGCGGACACAAAAAAGTTCTTTGGAATTTGAAGCGGCAAAAGGAGCTTGTTACCACCCTTCCCCCGCCCAAACGATCTTTTATCAATGTTCCCAACTTCATTTTCTCCGTCTTCTTCCAAAACTCTTTTCTTTCTTTCATTGTGGGTGGCCTCTGCTCCGGTGGGTCTGGCAACACTCAAATTTGATTTTGATGACGGCACTCTCCAGGGGTGGGAAACGATTCTACCGGCTGACCCCGGGGCTGCGCCGTTCGTTTTTACGGCATCGACTGCTCCGGTGACTCGCGTTCCTCCCCAGTCCGGGTCTCATTTCGTGGTGGCTCTTCCGTGGGAAAGCCGTGATTTGGGGCACGAAACACTTTATCTTCGATCCCCGGAATTTGTTGTCGATACCTCTGGCGATCTGACCTTCTACATGGCGGGTGGGTCTGCTTCCGCGGATTTACCAGCGAAGGATGTCGATGTCCTGGCAACCCCCAATGCCATTTCCGGCGGCGCGATGTTTGTGGGCTTGCGAAGAGTGAGTGATGGGGCCTTTGTCTTGACGAAACGCCGGGGCGGCAATGGCAACCCTTGGGTTGCCCATTCGTTTACCGCTGCAGAATTGGCCCCGTATGTCGGTGAGCGTTGCACTCTTGACTTTGTGGATACCAACTTTGGAGGCTGGGGTTGGACGGCCCTGGATACGGTCATTATTCCCGGTGTCACCGGAGCTTCGGTGGTGATCGATTCTCCGACTTTTTTGACAACGGTGAACACCGGGGACCTCATCGGGGCTCTGACGGCAGTTGCCGGGGAAGAGGGAGACACCCATACCTTTTCGCTGGTGGCGGGGGAAGGAGCGGAGAACAACGATCTGTTCCAGATCTCCGGAGATGAATTGCGGGCAGCGGTGGATTTCGGGGAGGAAGCAGACGGAACGACCTACTCGGTGCGGGTGCTGGCGACGGGATCTCCGTCGGGTGAGACGATCGAGTCGGTCCTGACACTGACGGTGGAGACTCCCTATGAGCCACGATTGGTCGGGTTCTGGAATTTCAATGAAGGGAATGCGGAACCTGGTGCAGGTGGCGTCCTGGACCTTGCCACCGATGATGGAAGCCATGATGGAACGATGACCGGAGGAATCCTTTCGACGGATGTTCCTGAGGAATTGGCCGGAGCCGGCGCGCGATCACTGGATCTGACGGGCGGAGGTAGCCATGTGATTATTGATACCTTTTCCGGTGGTGCTGATGACGATGACTTTGATGCGATCAAAGCCCAGGCCTTGTCGGTGTCGGTCTGGGTGAAAGGATGGCCGGCAGGAAACTGGCTTCCTTTTGTATCCAAGAATGGGGAGGCCAATGGCTGGCAAATCCGGCGACAGGGAGGGAACAACACGGGAACCTTCACCCTCCGGGGCACATCGGCCGAGGATGATCCTCAGACCGTTTCTGATATCGGGCCCAATCCGGACTGGAGCCATCTCGTGGGGACTTATGATGGGTTAACACGGAAGATGTTTGTGGATGGCGTGGAGGTTTTGTCGGTTGCCGATAGTGGCGACATTTCTCCCTCAACGGATCTTGTCATGTTTGGCAACCGCATGCTGAGCGGGGTGGTGCAAACGGCGCATTCGAATGTGCAACTCGATGATATCGGGATCTGGAACTACGCCCTGGCTCCCGAAGAGATTCAGGCTCTGGCCAATGGAGAATCCCCACTCGGGGGAGGTTCCGACTTGGTGATTTCCGAAGTGGAATTCCTTGCTCCCGACATGGTTCGTTTGACCTGGGAGGCCCGTTCCGGGGTGACTTACGCGATGAACTACTCCACCGACCTCTTGGATTGGGCGGGCAAGATCAGCGACAGCATTCAGATCGGCGATGACGAAGTTCCTGGCGACGGGGATCGTCTGACCGTGACGGTTGACCTCAGCGAATTCGGTCTTGAGAGCGAAGATCAAGTCTACTTCCGGATCAGCCGATAGAGGCCTTGCGTTGGAACGCCAGTCGATAGAGGGAGACCCCTCCAAGGTGATGGATGATGGGGAAGCCTTGTAGCGTGAACCTCTCAAAATAATGCTATTCTGTTGAGTCTGGAAAGGTAGCATGTGCGGATATGAGCCGGACTTACAATGTAGGAGTAATCGGATACGGTTGGGCTGCGACCGCGCACATTGAAGCGATCAATAACACCAGCCAAGGGAAGGTCACGGCGGTGTATTCTTCCCGGGATCTTGATCCGGCTGAACTCGCCGAGGCACACGGTGGGGAGATCAAGGTCTACCGTAAACTGGAGGAGCTTCTGGCGGATGAATCCATTGATGTCGTGGATATCACGTCATACCCGGCGCAGCACAAGGATCAGGCGATTGCGGCTGCCGAAGCAGGCAAGCAGGTGATTCTGGAGAAGCCGATCACGCTCAACCTGGAAGATGCCGAAGCGATCAAAGCCGCCTTTGAGAAGAACGGGACCAAGTCTTGTGTGTGCTTCGAGCTGCGATTCATCTCACAATTTACGACGACCAAGGCCTTGCTTGATGAGGGAATGATCGGAGACATTCACTATGGAGAGATCGACTACTATCATGGAATCGGCCCCTGGTATGGCCAGTATCGCTGGAACACGACGCGCGAAAATGGCGGAAGCTCTCTGCTCTCCGCCGGGTGTCATGCCCTCGATGCTCTGCTACTCTGCATGGGGTCCGAGGTGGAAGAAGTCACCGCCTACAGCTCCCAGTCGACGAATGAGATTTTCCAGAAGTACGAGTATCCCACGACCACCGTGACGATGTTGAAGTTCAAGAATGGCGTGGTGGGCAAGTGCTCCAGCGTCATCGACTGCCAGCAGCCTTATTATTTTCACACGCACCTCTGTGGGAGCGAAGGAAGCATCCTTGATAACAAGCTCTACTCGTCGAAGCTTCACCTTCGTGACAAGACCTGGACGGAGTTGCCGGTTGCCCTGGCTGATTCGGGAGACGTGGCCGATCATCCTTATCATGATCAGTTCCAGGCCTTCTTTGATGCGCTGGATCGGGAGGAGACCATGCCGCTGACGAGTTACGAAGAGGCGTTTCAAACCTTCCGGGTGCTCTTCGCTGCTGATCAAAGCGCGGCCGAAGGACGGTCGATCAAACTTTAAATCCTTTGCCATGCGCCAGACTGCTCTCGCCATTTTTGCTCATCCCGACGACATCGAGTATTTCGCCGCCGGGACTTTGCTCAGGCTGCGCGAAGCAGGTTTCGAGACCCACTACTTCAATCTTTCGACTGGTAGTTGTGGGTCGGTGGAGATGGATGCAGAGGAAACCCGTCGTGTTCGTCTGGAGGAAGCGAGGAATGCGGCTTCGATTCTCGGCGCCACATTTCATCCACCAATTTGCGATGATCTGGAGATTTTCTATGGGTTGCCTCTTCTCAGGAAAGTGGCAGGCGTGGTTCGGAAGGTCAAACCGTCCATCGTCCTGACTCATCCGCCGCAGGATTACATGGAGGACCATACCCATGCTTGTCGGCTTGCAGTGACCGCGGCCTTTACAAGTGGAATGCCCAATTTCGTGACCGATCCTCCTTCGCAGGATACCTATCCGGATGACGTGTTCGTTTACCATTCCATGCCTCATGGGTTGTGTGACCAGCTTCGAGTGCCGGTTGAGGCTGGTTCGTATGTCGAAACCACGTCGGTGATCGACCGGCAGCGGGAGGCGCTCGCGGCCCATGCTTCCCAACAGGACTGGTTGGATCATTCCCAGGGGGCCAATTCCTACTTGCAGGTACTTGATGATTTGGCGGCGCGTGTCGGTGAGCTTTCCGGCAAGTTCGAGAAAGCGGAAGGTTGGCGGCGTCATTTGCATCTCGGTTTTTCAGCCCGTGACGAAGACCCGCTAAGCGAGATCCTCGGGGATTCCTACCTGATCAATCCGAATTACCCTTCAACGACCAACTAGCGATGCGCAGATACTCCAAGATCTCCCCCGATTGGTGGGACTATACCACTCTTGATGACGACTTGATCCAGGATGCTGCCCGGCTCACACCGGGTGATCTCCAACAACTTTCACGTCCCGGATTCGAGGTGGTGTTTTATGATTCGCTGGAGGACTTCTATCTGGCGGAGGCGCTGGAATACATCAACGCCTGGAAGCAGGCGACGGCTGACAATCCGGTGGGAATTTGCGGGCCAATCGGTCCGACCGAGCAGCTTCCCCTGGTGGCGCGCCTCTGCAACGAGCTGGAACTTGATCTCTCGAACGCTCATTTTTGGGGGATGGACGAGTGGATTGGTGACGATGGCAAAGAGGTGTTTCTGGATCATCCCTTGTCGTTTGAACGGGCGGATCGGGAATTATGCTTTGATCGAATCCGGAACGGAGTGCCTGAAGAAAACCTTCATTTTCCCAAGGCCGATACCGGGGAGTTCATCTCGTCGTGGAATGCCGGGATTCGTTGTGCGGTGATGCAGGGAGGCCAGGGCGATATCAAACACTGGGCATTCAATGATCCTCTGCGGCGCGAAGGAGAATATGCGGATGAGCCTCCTTCACCGGAGGAGTATCGGAAGCTTGCCACGCGGGTCGTGGAACTGCACCCCATCACGCTGGCCCAGAATGCACGGACCTCGGGAGGAGGCAATATCACGATGGTTCCGGACAAAGCGGTGACCGTTGGTCCGGTGGAGACCTGGCAGGCTGACCAGGTTTCGATTTGGCAGGCGGGCACTCACGACAATCCCTTGGGTCAGCGGTTGACCGCTCTGATGATTTCAAAGGGGATCGCGGATTCGGCCGTTCCTATGTCGCTACTCGCGGATCATCCGAAGGTGAAGTTCAACTATTATCGGGGCGGATTGGGATCGTGTGCCGTTGAAATGCATTAACTTCGTCGTCATGAATCATTATCTCCACCGTCGCTTTTCTTGCCTGGTCACAACCATTCTTGGATGTCTTTCCTGCGGCTTCTCAGTTGCCCAGAGCACGGCACCTGCTCGATACATCAGCCCCCTCCATTGCACTGACAAAGGAAAACAAGACGGGATGAACATCGTCGAGAACGGGGGATTGCGGTTCAAGGTTTCTCAGAAAGGCCACAACGAATACAACAAGCTGGCCATTTCCAAAACCACCAGTGTTTCGGGAGAAACGGTCGGAAGTTTTTGCTTCAGCTCGTTTCCCACCAGAGATGACCTCGACAACGGTCAGTTCAGCAAGAAGCTTCATTTTGATCTGTACGATTACGCCGATCTCAATGGCAACAAGAAGAAGGAATTGATGCGCGGAGGGGACAAGATCTTCGCAACCTTTCTCGTCAAGTTTCCGACCCAGGCACCTAACCCGGAGGCGGGCACGAAGTTCGACAACGGTGATGTTCGTTACAAACGAAACCTCTTCTTTCAATTCTGGCCGGGTGGTGTGGCCACCCATCTCCGCAGCCACCCGCGCGACAGTCCCGAGGGCAAAGCCGGAAAGTTCGGGTTCGTCACCGTCCAAACCGGACCCTACGGGGTGAACCAGCCAACGGTCTCGAAAGGATTCGAAGTTGAGAAGGACCGCTGGTACCGCATGTACTTCGAATATCACCCGAGCGTCACAGACGGAAAAATTGCAGCTTGGATCGGCCCCCATCAACAGGGTCTTCGGACCAGGGACATGACCAAATTGGTCGATCTCCGTGGCAACACGCTCTACGAAGACAAGCCGGACCGTCGAATTCTTCCAACCTTCGGCAACTATCACTTCGGCGACTGCGCCACCAAGGTGGAGACCTGTTTCACCGAGGTTCTTTTATCCAGGGAACCCATCGAGGAGCACTGGATCAGACAGGGTGAACAGCATCGGCCCGGCAAAGTTCGCTAGGCCATGGCAGGACGAACAAGATCCAATCTGGCCGGAAGACGTCGGCAGGAAGGTCCTCCGGGGAGAGCAATGGCAATCACTGCCATGCCCCGGGTCTTTTCGAAATGGCGGGGCCATGCAAAGGGAGTGGATTGAATTCCTGCGCAAAGGAGAGGCACTGGAATGGTGGATCGGGAGGTTGCGAGACAGATTCCGAACCGGGATCCGTTTCTAAGGATGTGAAAGTCATTCTCTCCCTTTCGTTGATGTCCCTGTTGCAGGCCGAGGAGGCCAAGGTGCTTCTGGTCAGCCCCGATGAACTCAAAGACGCCTGGTCTGACTATGCCGGAGTCCGGGAGGAACAGGGGACTCCGATGAAGGTGGTGACCTTGAAAGAGATTTCCGAGAAGTACGAAGCCAAGGATTTGGCTGGCAAGATCCGGCTGTGTGCCCGCGAGCACATCGAGAAGGAGAAGTTTCACACCGTGATTCTCGGAGGGGACAGTTCGCCAGAGGGAGGATTGATTCCTGATCGGGATACTTTTCACAAGAACATGTGGGGAACGGACAACGACATCCCGACTGATATTTATTTCATCAGCCCGACGGATTGGGATCATGACGGCGACGGAATTTACGGGGAATGGAAGGATGACAAGGAAGCGATCACCTACCCTGATGGAACGGTCGCGGTAGGGCGGATTCCGATCCGGACGTCGGAGGACGTGGCGGCTTATGGAAAGAAGGTGGCCAGCTACCTTGAATCAGAAATCGAAGGAGGTCTGGCTTTGACCTGCGCGGTGCCGGGAGCCAATGCCAAGGTTTACCGAAGTGGGAATGAGATCATTCCGGCAGCGTGGAAGGACGGCGAGGTGTCCTTCTTTTTCACCAACATGACAAGCTGGGATGGTGAAGGGAAGAAGGGCGCTTATGATCTGAGCAATGAGAATCTCATCGAGAAGATCAATGATGGGAAGATTACCAAGTGGCACATTCACGGGCATGGATTGAACGACCGTTGGGTTCTGGAGCACGAGGAAGCCTTTCGGGCGCCCCAGGTGGGACTTTTGAAGAACGAAGGTCGGCCCTTGATTGTCACGACCGTCTCTTGTTTCACCGGTGAATTCGACGGGAAAAAGGATCCCTGCATCGTCGAGTCGATGATTCGTCATCCCGGTGGCGGGGCCGTCGCAGTGGTGGCGCCGGCGAGGGAAGGGAAGCCCCACTTTCACAATCCCCGTCAGGATTTTCCTCTGATGATGAAGGAAGGCAAATTGGACGGGACGACACAGACGATGGCGTCGTTCTGGGTGGCCGGACTGGGAGAAAAGGCAACGACCGGGCTTTCGTTGATGAAGGCCAAGGCCGGCTTGTCCAAGGATGCGCGCAAGTCGGCGACATACCACCAAGGAATTTGCGAGCTCAACCTTTTGGGTGATCCAAGTTTGCCGGTGAAGTGATTTCGATTCTCACGATTCTTGAGGAAAAAGAAAAACCCGGCTGGAGGAAATCCAACCGGGTTTTTGATTCGGGGGTTTGCCGTTTCTCGTCAGTAGGTCTGATCGAAATGACCCGTTAATCGGGGGATTGTTGTTCGGGTCACCGAACGATCATCGTTTCAATCAGACCTTGGCTGAAAAACTTGTCCTAGTGCCGGCGGCGGAGAAGAACGGGAAGAGCGAGAAGCCCGAGAAGGCTGGTGCTTGGCTCGGGAATGGCATCAACGCGGGCGCTGCCCACGGTCGCTCCGGTGAGGGCAGCATTTCCGAGAACGCCGGCGAGTTCCGGTGAGCTGCACCTCCGGTCGGCTCGCTTCCGGTGATGGTGAGGGATGAAGTTGAAGTCGTTGGAATTGGTCCGCCGACGTCAAAAAGGATCGCATCGATTCCAGCAGGCCCAAGGGAAGCGGTGTTACTGGCAACGAAGAACCCACTGGCTCCAGTGCCTCCGTCGACGCGATTTCCATCGAAGCCGATGGTAAAATCACCCACTACCAAGCCGCCCCCATTGAATTCCACGGTTCCAGTATGCTCGATCGTTCCGGCGAAGGGAGCGAACGCATCGCTGTCGTAGATGAAGGTGGTTGGGAGGACTCCAGCCGTCCGGCCGGTCACGTCAAAACCAACCGCAAAGTTGGGAGCTGCCGGGGCGGTAGGATTCGCACCGGTGAGGTTCAGGCCAACACTTGCGAGGGTTGCAGTGTCGAGATCTACCGAGGTGGCGCCGCCTGAGACTTCAACAATGGCGGCCGTGCTGGTGTTCATGGCGACTGCAAAAACTGCTGTCGCAGTAAGTGTAGGGGTTTCCGTAAGAGTTCAGGGAAGAACCGGTTAGATTCATCCGACTCCAAAAACCCGCAAAAATTTTTTAAAACATTTTCTGTGGATAATGAAACAAATCCTAAACAAAGAGGGTGACCACAGCCTTGATGGTCGGATTCTGGAGGGAGAGTCCCGGCAGGAGCGGGGCTGAATTGCTGATAATGTCTTCGAGTTTGGAGCGGCTCAAGGCAGTCTATGTTCTCGGAGTCTCTGGTGGGAACGTTAAGAAACCCCGCCTCCGGTGAAAGAGGGCGGGGTTTGGGGAGGGGGAAGGATTGATTACCGGCCGAAGCGCTTTTTCTCGCGGGCCTGCATGAGGTAGCTGTCGAGGATACGATCTTCCCGTTGTTCGAGTTTTCTCAACACCCTGCGGAAGGCGTTGCGGGAAGCCCACGCTTCGTTGGCGAACTGAAAGACCGGCTGGTCATCCTGAATGGCTTTTTCGAAGCTGGCGATATCGCTGCTGGCGAGAAACTGGCTGTATTTGGAGAGGAATTCGTAGCCCCGGGCCGTGTAGTAGCGCCAGCACTGCTCATACTTGTCACCCTGATAGAGCGGAGCGGCCTGGGTGAGAGATTCCTGGATGAATTCGATGGCGTCCACGGTGCTGATGTCGCCCTCGGGAAGTTCCATGGGATCGGGGATCACCGAGTCGATGGCATTGATCAATCCATTGAAGCCTTCGCGATCGGTTTCCACGATGGGGATGCCGCTGATTCTGCGGTCCGTTCCGGAGCGGGTGAGGTAGATCGGGGCATCATGGATCGTGCGGAGCTTGTTGTAGGGCCTGCAGTTCTCGCTGACATGCTTGCCGATGATGACGTGCCGGGCGAGCAAGCCATACAAGGCTTCCCGGTTTTCACCTGTGGGATTGGCAGCCAGCGCGGCAAAGGGTTCTTTCTTCCAGGCCTCGTTGGTGGGAGCGAAGATGGTGTATTGGGTCGAGGACGCGACGGCCAGACTCAGCCCGGTGGCATCGAGGAGTTTGACCAGAGTTGAGAACCGCTTGTCGCTCCGAAGCATTTCAAGGAGTCCGGTATCGACCGGAGGAATGACGGAGTCGATGACGTGAATGATGCCGTTGGCGCAAGGAAGATCGGTCTCGACGACCTTCGCTCCATCGATGGTCGGTCCCTGATCGGTGAGCTTGAAATTGATCTGTTGCCCGAAAGCTGAGACTGGAGTGACATCCGAAACGCCGAGGCTGATAAATCCCGGAATCTTGCCGGCGGCCCTCACGCCATCGATAATGTGGTGCTTGATGATGTCCTCAAGCCTCTCGTCGTTTTCGGGGAGGAAGAGTGAGTCGACGAATTCCTTGGGCAGTTTGTTGAAGGCCTCATCGGTGGGGGCGAAGGTCGTGTAGAGACCGTGCATGTTCTGGAAGAGTTTTCCCTGCCGGCTGGCGGTGATCGCCTTGGTGAAAATGGTGAAGCGTCCGTCCTTCTGAAGGCGCTGGAAAAGGTCGTCGGTATTGGGAGTGAGAACACTGTCGACGAGATAGATCGTTCCGTTGGAGCAGGAGATGGTCTCGCCGGTGAACCGGGCTCCTCCGATCGATTGATTCTTGTAGTCAATGGAGAGGAACTGGCCGGTGGTCATTTGCAGCGTACTGAATTTCTCAAGACCGAAGGCTGAGACCGAGCGGTTGAGGACGTGGAACCCGAAGACCTCTTCGAGCCGGTCGTCGTTGCGAGGATCGAGCAGGGTCTTCAGCGAGTTCTCGGGAAGTTTGGCGAAGGCCGCGTCCGTGGGAGCAAAGACGGTGCGGCGGATGTTGGTTCGTTCGGAGAGCTGCGAGCCCACTTCGGTCTTTTCCAGAAGCTGGAGAAAGTTGGAGAGGTCCGGACGTTCGCGGACCACGCGGCCGATGGTTTTGGCTTCTGCGGGATCGGCCGCGGAAGCCGTGCCGGTGAGGAACGCCGAAGACGAGACGGCGAGGAGGAGGAGTTTGCTTATGTTTTTCATCTTATCATGGGTCTTCGAACCAATGCCGGAAGCAGATTCAAAAAACTTGGCTTCCGGGGATGCCGGAGGCGACAAACCCTGATGAGATGGAGGAAAGCGGGGCGAAAATCTTTTTTCCCCGGGGCCTTTCCGGAGGGTTTGTTAGATCATCTATTCTTCCCGCAGAGAGGAAAAGACCTTCCCGCTTGGTTTATCCGGGAGGGATTTTTTCCAGGCCTCCAGTTTTTGAGTGAGATCCTTCGCGGCTTCCGGATTGGAGGAGTGGACATCATTCTTTTCGAGAGGGTCCTTGGGGAGATGGTAGAGTTCGGCGTGGGAGCCGTCTTCGTTGGTGAGGAACTTCCAGGGGCCGTCGACGATGACATAGGAAACCCAGTGGTCGGGGGAGTTCCTGGGGGCGGGGTAGCGGCCTCTGGTTTTCCAGAAGAGAGGCTTGGTGCGTTCTTGGTAGGGTTGTCCCTTGAGGGTCCCGACCTGGCTGAGTCCGTCGGGTTGGTATCCTTCGGGGAGCTTTGCTCCGGCGATCTCACAGAAGGTGGGAAGCAAGTCGACGGCGGAGATGAGCGAGGTGTCATCCACTTTTCCAGCGGGAATGTGGCCGGGCCAACGGGCGATGAAAGGAACGTTGATGCCTCCTTCGAAGAGGGCAGCCTTGTAGCCTTTTCGTCCGGCAGTAATTCCTTTGGCGGCGGCGATGCCCCAACCGGCCCCGGTGGCGGTGTCGTAGGATAAATCCAATTCGGCCGGTCCCTTTGCCCGGGCCGGGCCATTGTCGGAACTGAAGATGACGAGGGTATTGTCGGTCAGTTTCAGTTCATCGAGAGTGTCGAGGACCTGTCCGATGCGGTCGTCGGCGTGGGAGAGGACGGACGCGTAGATCTGGTCTTCCCGGCTTTCCATGTCGCGGAAGCGCCATTCGTACTTGGGAACGGTGTGGAAAGGAGTGTGTGGTTCATGAACCCAGAGATTGATGAAAAAGGGTTTTCCGGCTTTGGCGCTTTTCTTGATGAAGCCAATGGTGTGATCGGCGTCTTCGTGGACGGGCATCTGCTCGCCGGAGCAATTGAAGGCGCCGTATTCGTCGTAGCCATACTCCGCGGGCGTGGGTGAGTCGGGAATCATGTTGTTGGCGAGGTGCCACTTGCCATAGTGGGCGGTGGCGTAACCGGCCTGCTGAAGCATGCGGGGAAGAGACGGGGCGGAGGTGTCGAGCCAATCGGGCATGTTGCGTTTGGCGTTGCTGGGCACCCAGGCGAAGTGTCCGTTGATACTGTATCGAGCCGGGAAGTGTCCGGTCATGACAGCAGTGCGGCTGGGCGAACAAACGCCGCTGGCCACGGTGAAGCGGGAGAAGTCCGTTCCTTCTTTGGCGAGCCGGTCGATATGGGGAGTTTTGACGTAGGGGTGTCCGTGGCAGGAAAGGTCACCCCATCCCCAGTCGTCGGCGAAGATAAAAATGATGTTGGGTTTGGCGGCGAAGACCGGCTGGAGAAGAAGAGCAAGAAGAAGGCCGAGGAATTTCATGAGAGGTGCTGGCAGGATGAGGAAAACGGGGAAAGGCCGGAGAACGTTTCACCTTTTCTGGATGATCACGACCTGATGGATCCAGGAGGCAGAGATTTTTTTGTCAAAACCTGTTACTTTTTTTGGCGGTCCGGAAAGAGTAGGGTAAAGACTAGTGGAAAAGTCCGTCAACAACTCCGAACCAGCCGAGCTCCTCCGGGAATTCGTGTCTTCGAGCCGCAACGAGCGGATCTTCGCCGATCTGGTGGCGAGCCTGAGCGGTCTGGTTTACTCCAGCGCTTTCCGGAGAACGGGCAATGCGCAGCTGACCGAAGAAATCACCCAGAATGTGTTTGCGATCATGGCCCGCAAGGCCACCGC
>JBMHCW010000128.1:0-10583 GCA_049889715.1 Akkermansiaceae bacterium
GGTTGGTCTGCGCCAGCCTCGGCCGATGATGAGTTTGCGGAACTGAATCTGGTCCGGTCCGCCCGCCTCCAGTTGGTGGAGGTGGCCTTGAAACAGCGCGAAATTTTCGAGACCGAAAACGGATTGTTGAGCTTGCGTGAATCAGCGTCCGAGTTGGCCCGAAAGCTGACCGAGCTTGAGAACAAGGACCGCCTTCGCCAGTTTCAGATGATCGCCAAGGCTTCGGGATCCGATGCTGATCAAGTGGGGTCTGAGTTTGCTCTGAAGAACGGGTATAGTCCCATGAGTGATGCGACGGTGGCGATGCGACTCCACGGTTCCAACACCATTGGAGCTTCGCTCGCACCTGCCCTGGTGAAGGAGTTCCTCAAGGCGGAATTGAGAGTGGGAGAGGTGATGGTCAAGAAGGAGGGTGTTGAATCCCGGATCTATTTCCGCACTCCGGGCGGCGGAAAGCGGTTCCAGGTGATCGCAGTGATCGCCCATGGCTCGAGCACAGCATTCCAGTCCAGCGACAAGAATCCGAACGTCGGGCTCAAGGGAAAATTCTGTGAGATCGGGATGGCTTCGCGTCCGATCAAGGACAGTGAGGCGGACGCCTTGATCAACGAAGGGCTGCCCGATCTTTGGGACAATGCCAACGTCTTTCCCATCGCCGTCGATGGAGGAGACCGAAGTGGTCCTGATTGGATTTGCCGACAGCCAGGGAGCGACCGCGACCAATCTCGCTCTCTCGGTGGAGCGTGCCCGCTCGGTGGGCGAGTATCTCCGAGGGAACGGCGGCACCCAGATCGAGGCCCTTGGCCTCGGGGAAGTCATGCCCGTGGGAGACAACTCCCTTGAATCAGGGCGGACTGCCAATCGGAGAGTCGAAGTCTGGTTGAGAAAGAAGGGTTCGTAATTCAATGGAACCCTACGACGAATTGACTCTTTCCAGCGAGGAAGGACAGGAGCTTCCGCGGCAAAATTTTTCCGACCGATATGTTCTCGAGGAGATGATCGGGCGGGGAGGTGCCGGAGTGGTGCATCTGGCCTATGACCGGATTCTCAAACGACGGGTGGCAGTCAAGCGGCTTCATAAGGCCAGTGGTGCGACCAGCGCCATGATGCACGAACAGCTTTTGCTGGAAGCCGAAGCGATGTGCCGCATCCAGCACCCCAATGTGGTCTCGGTGTTCGACGTTGGAATCGACGAAGACGGCTTCTACATCGTCATGGAATACATCGACGGGTTTGATTTCGACTCCCTGGCCAAGGATGGCCGCTTGATGCCCGAGCAGTTCCGGGAGCTGGTGATCCAGTCTCTCGATGGTTTGATTGCGGCTCATCAGCTGAACATGTTGCATCTCGATATCAAGCCCGGTAATCTCATGCTGCTTTGGTTGCCGAGCGGGAGGCTCCACATGAAGATCGTGGATTTTGGATTGGCCCGGCCGAATGCCCGAATCGGAGCGCCCACCCAGTCCACCAGAAATCTCAGTATCCAGGGATCGATTCATTTCATGAGTCCGGAGCAGTTCAACAACGAGGAGTTGGATGGCCGGTCCGATCTCTATTCCCTGGGGTGTCTTTTCTACTATGCCTTGACCGGCAAGTATCCCTTCGATGGCAATTCTACGATTCAGGTGATGGCGTCCCACCTTCAAGATATCCCCACTCCTTTATCCAAGCTTCGCCCTGATCTGCCAAGGGCGATGGGAGACTGGGTGATGTCGTTGATGAAGCGGGATCCGGATTCCCGTCCAACGGACAGCCTGGAAGCGCTCGACCAGTTTCTCGCCCGCAAAGGTGCCTTTTGGTATGTGTGTGTGTAGGCCCCCGGACAAAAAAGCCGCAGGCAACGATTGTTGCCTGCGGTGAGGGGGGCTGGTAACCGTTACTCGGTGGTGAAGCAGCTGGCCGGGAGGCCTTCGCCATTGACCAGGCTCGCTCCAGTGGGATTCTCGGCCCAGGCGTAGCGGGCCTTGGCAGGAGATTTGACCTTGGCGGAACTGAGGATGACCTTGTCGCCTTCGATCTTGGCGTCGGCCCATTCCCAGGCGCCGTTTTCACCGGCGATCTCGAACCGCTTGAGGGGAGCGCCATCACGCGACTTCAGTCCCTTGGCGTGATCGAAGGAGACCACGAGCTTGTCGCCCTTCTTCTCAAAACCAGAGTAAAGGGGACCGCTGACCACGACGTTCTTTTTGCCGTAGTCCTGCGCGAGGGCCCAGCGGGCAAGTCGCCTGCCGACGTCGTGCTTGTTCTGCGGGTGAATGTCGTTGGCGGCTCCGATGTCATTGATCACAGCCATTCCGCCTTTGGGAATGGACTTTAGGGCGCGTCGCATTTCGTCCTGCACCGTGACCCAGTGGCTGTCCACGCCCGGCTTTTCGGTGGGCTTGCGGAAGTTGGCAAGCTGGACCCAGTAGAACGAGAAGTCGTTGCCCCAGCGCTTCCGCCAATCAGCGACCATGCAACCGAGGAGTTCTTCGTAATTCATCGAGCTGTTTGGGTTGGCATTGGACTCGCCCTGATACCAGATTGCTCCGCGGACGCCGTATCCGGCGAGTGGGGCAATCATGCCATTGAAGATGGTGGAGTGCATCCCGGGGTTGACCGCCGGGCTGGTGGGCATGCGGGGAGCGCGGGGAGCCCGCCCCTTCTTCTCCTTTTTCCATTCGGCCATCTTGGCATCGTAGGCGGCCTTGGCTTTTTCGTAGTTGGCCTTGGCCTTTTCAGGATCCCAATTGGCGAGTGCCTGGGCTTTCTGTTCCATCAGGTTCTTGGCTTCGGGCAGGGCGGCGAGTGCTTCGTGGCTCGTGAAGGCCTGTACGGATTTGCCGCCCCAGGCGCATTCGATGATCCCGACGGGAACGCCAAGTTCCTTGCGGAGTTTCTTGCCAAAGTAGTATCCGACGGCGGTGAAGGATCCGGTGTTGGCAGGGTCAGTGGCTTTCCACGATCCGGCGAAGTCCTTTTGAGGAGTGTCGATGGCGACGTTGTTTGAAACATAGACCCGGAGGAGAGGATCCTTGGCCGAGGGGATTTCGGTGTCGCGGCCTGCGCTTTGGGAGACTCTCCATTCCATGTTGGATTGTCCCGAAGCCAGCCAGACCTCGCCCACAAGAACGTCTTGCACGACTTTGGTGAAGCCGGGGGCTTCGACGGCGAGATTGCTGCCTTTGTCGTTGGCCTTGAGACCTTTGAATTCGACCTTCCAGTTTCCTTCTGCATCGGCCTTGGTGGTTTGTTCCTGACCGGCGAAGATCACTTTGATGCCGGCATTGGGTTTGGCCCAACCCCAGACTGGGGCGGAGGTATCCCGTTGAAGGACCATGCCGTCAGAGAAGAAGGCGGGAAGTTTGAGTTCGGCAACGGCGGGCAGAACTCCGAGTGCGAGAATGCTGAGTATCGATTTCATGGCTTGATAGCCCGAGTCATACGGGGCTGGCGTGAACTTCCTTTCCTTTTGTCGCCTTGCGTTGGCGAAAAGGCCGCGCCATCTTTCCTCCATGCACCACCTGATGATCTCGTTCCTGGTTTTGTTAGGGAGTCTGTCCGCGGCCCTGATTCCGCGGCCCCGTCAGGTGGTTCAGGGCGAAGGGGGGCTGGTGGTGGATTTCCAAACCGGGGTGATCGCTCCGGCGGAGTTTGCCGATCAGGCGAAGATTGTGCAGGACGCCTTGACCCGGATGACGACGTCGACCCACTACAACCTGACCTCGCGGCAGGCCGGGCGCCTCAGGTATCCAAGGGCCATTCGTCTTGGGATCAAGGAAGCGGAGACGCCGGCGTCCTACCACATGGAGATCACCAAAGACGGACTGACCATTTCCGGCAGTGATCGGGAGGGGTTGGCTCTCGGGGTTCAGACTCTGGTGCAACTCCTCAAGCATCCGGAGAAACCGATCCAGCGAATGGTCATTCCCTGCCAGACCATCGAGGATTCGGCGGCGGTGCAAAGACGTATTTTTTATGTGGATGTCAGTGGCCATTTGTTTCCGACCAAAAATCTCAAGGAACTCATCGATTGGTTGGCTTTCCACAAGATCAACGAGTTTCATCTCGGCTTGAATGGAGACTACGGATGGCGGATGGAAAGTATGGTGTATCCCAAGCTCCACGAGGTGGGGAGCGTCAGGACATCCACGCCTCCCTACGGCGATCCGGATGGGAGCGATAGCAAGGAATATGGAGGATACTACACTCAGGCGAACCTCCGGGAGTTGGTGGATTATGCCCGGAGCCGGAAAGTCAGGCTGGTTCCGGTTTTATCATTTTCAACGGGTGCCTCGGCCATCGTGGCAGCTTATCCCGGGTTGGGGAAAAAGCCCGAGAAGGTCAGGACGACCTGGGCGGATCGGCAGGTGGGTCTGCCTGAAGGCCCGGAACAATTGAAGTTTACCAGGACGATTCTCGAAGAGGTTTCCACCCTTTTTCCCGACGGAGTCCGGATCATTGATCAAGGCAAGCGGCTTGAAGAGCTGGGCAAGGTTCTTGAGAACAAGAAGAATGCCTTGGTGACAGGCGGAGAGACCGTGACTGATTTTTCGGTCTATGGGTTGGATGAAGGGGCCGAACTTCAGGTCGACAAGAAGCGTGAGGCATTCTCCGGATTGAATCCGCTCAAGATGGTTTATCAACTTCAAGGGGTGGAGTCGGTGGAGGCGAAACTGCGGACGGAGTATGTTCATGACTTTGCGAAGTTGCAGTATCAGGTCTTTCCTCGATTGGCGGCTTTTGCCGAAGCGGGTTGGCTTCCAGCCGGCGAAAGGAAGTACGAAGATTTTCGAAGCCGGCTTGATCAAATGCTCGACAGATATCGCATTGCCGGGTTGAAGCCGTCGGGTGTCCATGAAGTGGTGGAGCGTCAGGCTTTGTACGGAACCAAGGTGACGACCTCGATGGAGGTCATCGAAGGGCGCTGGCCTGAATTGGCCTTCGATGGTGATCCGGAGACCTCGTTCCGTTCGAACTCCGGCGAAGCGGGAGACATCTTGACCTTTGAGTTTTCTTATCCGGTCGAGGGACCCATCTCGGCAGCGACGGGAGGAGAAGAAGGAGACGAGTCATCCGGCATTGAGGAAGGGGTGCTTGAGGTTTCGGGTGATGGTTCGAAATGGTCGGAGCCGGTGGCCTTTCTTGAGAACCGGGCGGTGGTCCAGGCTCCTGCGGGCACAAAGTTCGTCCGGATTCGGCTGACCGGTGACCACGATCATGCCGTCATTCTGGGAGAACTGCAGTTGGCCGAAGCTGTCTTGGTTCCGAATCTCGAAGAGGTGAGGGAACTTCGGATTCCTCGGATCGAAGGAGAAAAGGTGGAGTACGATGTTAGAAACGTAGTCTTCGCGGTAAACTTCGAGGATCGCCCGGAACTTCGTGATCAGATCGCAGTGATGCGAAGGATGTACTTTCAGAGTTGGCATCGGGTGGTGGACCAACTCGGTGTGTTTTATGACCCCGAAACAAAACTGCGTTTCGAACTCGACGTCTCGAAGATGGATCAACTGAGTAATGTCGAAGCCCGGGACGAGATGTTGAAACGACTCATTCCCCACCTGCAACGGTATCGCAGTGACAGTCCGGAGTGGTTTGTCTCGGGGATCAGGGACATGCTTCGATACCAGCTGGTTCCGGATTCCAGCTGGGGGAAATCATTCGGGGCCACATCCGATCGCTCCAAGGCGTTGAAAGGGAACGAAGGAACGGCGGCATTCTTCCTTTGGGTGACGACCAAGTATGGAGGCGCGGTTTTGCAGGCCATTTCCCAGGACTGTGGTCGTGGCGGGTATCGCAAGGAAATCTGGCCCCAGTTTACCCGGAAGCCCTTTGAGGAGGTCCTCGCCGAGTATCAGAAAGGGGCCTAGGGATCAGGGGAAGAGGCCGCGCTTTTGTTTGACCTCGGCCACGAAGTTGATGCCGGTGGCTAGAGCTCCGAGACGATGTCCGCATCCGCGGGTGGCGCAGAAGTCGAGGAGGTTTTCGAAGGCTTCGTTCAACTTTGTTTCCAGTTTGGAAAGGACCTCCTGTTTGGTCCAACTGAAGCGTTGCAAATTCTGCACCCATTCGAAGTAACTCACGGTGACGCCGCCGGCATTGCAAAGAACATCGGGGATGAGGAAGATGTCGCCCCGCTCTTCGATGATGGCGTCAGCACACGGTGTGGTGGGCCCGTTGGCGGCTTCAGCCAAAATTCGGCATTGGAGTTTTCCGGCGTTGTCTTCGGTGATGACCCGCTCCAAAGCGGCGGGAATCAGGACGTCGCACTCCTGGAGTAACATTTCATCGGGATCGATGGATTCTCCGCCCGGGAATCCAGCCACGCCACCGGTTTCTGCGACGTGTTTTTCAAGGGCTTTGGTATCGAGACCATTGGCATTCCAGACGGCTCCCGAGATGTCGGAGACTCCCCTCACTTTCATCTCGTAGCGATTCATGGTGGCCACGGCATGAGAGCCGACGTTTCCGTAACCCTGAACGATGGCTGACGCTCCGGCGATCGGTAGCTCGAGTTTGTGAAGAGCCTGGGTGGCGAGGAAGGCGACACCGTGACCGGTGGCTTCGGTGCGCCCTTGGCTGCCTTGAAGTTCGACGGGTTTGCCGGTGATGACCTCGGGAACGAAACGGCCCTCGCGGGTGGAGTAGGTATCGAGAATCCAAGCCATGTGTTGCGCCGTTGTGCCGACATCGGGAGCCATCACGTCGACTTCGGGACCAATGAAAGGACTGATTTCCTGGGCAAACCTTCGGGTGAGACGTTCCTGTTCACCCATGCTCATCTCGCGGGGGTTACAGGTGATTCCTCCCTTGCCTCCTCCGTAGGGCAATCCCATGAGGGCACACTTCCAGTTCATCCACATCGCGAGGGCGGCGACTTCTCCAACATTGACTTCGGGGTGGAATCGCAAGCCTCCCTTCACCGGACCTCGGGAAAGGTGGTGTTGTACGCGGTGCCCGAAAAAAACCTCGGTCCGGCCATCGTCCATCGTCACCGGCATGCTGACGGTGATCATGCGCTTGGGCCACTTGCATCGTTCGCGCACGCGGTCCTCCAGCTCCAGGAAGTCGGCAACACGGTCGAATTGTTCCGCGGCCATTTTGAAGACCGGATTGGTGAGGAGCTCCTCTTTCATCGATTGTGAAAGCTAGGGCAAATCGCGGGATTTCAAATAGCAAAAGCGTCTTCACTGAATCTTCTTCTTCCCTTCATCAAGACTCCACAAACAGGAGAGATGGTGGCTCTCGAAATGAAAACTATTGAGACTTCCCGATTCCGAATTCTCATCGCCGGTCATTCCGGAATGTGCTTCGGAGTCAGACAAGCGATCGAGGCGACTAAATCCCTCTTGTCTTCCCGCCCTGCCACCATCCTGGGCGAGTTGGCCCACAATCCGGTGGTGAAGTCCCGGATGACCGGGCTGGGGGCCCGGGATGGTGATTTGGAGGGAGACAGTTCAGCGACTCCCGATGTGATCATCACGGCTCACGGTGCATCTGACCGGGACCGACTTCGTTGGAAGCAGCAAGGGTATCGCGTACTCGACACCACCTGCCCCTTGGTCCACGTGGCTCATCGGAAACTGAGGGCTCTCGTCAATGAAGGTTACTTTCCGGTAATCGTAGGGAAAGCCGGGCATGTTGAAGTGAGGGGGCTGCTGGGAGATTTTCCAGGTGCGCAAGTCATTCTGAACCAGAAGGACATCGAACGCCTTCCACCCGTGAAGCGCCTTGGAATCATTTCGCAAACCACGCAACCGATCGAGAAGGTCCGGGCACTCGTGCATGAGGTGAGACTGCAGCGACCTGAAGTGGAAGTTGTTTTTCACGACACCGTCTGCCAGCCGACCAAGGATCGACAGCAATCTCTCGATGAGCTTTGCAAGGCTTCGGAGCTTGTTCTCGCGATCGGTGGCAGAGGCTCCAACAATACCGCGGCGTTGGCGGGAACGGCCCGTTTGCATGGCTGCCGGGCCTATCACATTGAGGGGCCGGATGATCTCTGCGACGAGTGGTTCGAGGGAGTGCAAACGGTCGGACTGACAGCAGGGACTTCGACTCTTGATGAAAGTGTCGAAGCAGTGACGAAGAGGCTTCGGGAAATGGCTGCGATGAACCTGGTGCCATGAATTGCAAACAATGGATTGAGCGGTTCAAGGGCAACCGGATAGAAGAGCCGATTGATTGGCAGGCTCCCTGCCAGCTGCCCGATGAAGTGCGTGTGCCTTTGGCCCGTTCTCTGGCGATTTTTCAGTTGGGAGAGACTGGCGAAGGAAGCGCCTTGTTGAAGTTTGCGCGGTCACGTCGGGATGATCCGGGATTGACCGGGTACGAAGAGGCCTTGCGACTTTTCGTGGACGAGGAGAACCGTCACGCCGAGATGCTCAAGTCGATGGTCATGAGAGTGGATGGGACCTTGTTGGAAAAGCAGTGGTCGGATGGTGTGTTCCGAACGGTGCGTAAGTTGGTCAATCTGGAGTTCGAGTTGCAGACCTTGCTCACCGCCGAGTTGATAGCCGAAGGTTACTATGAATTGCTGAGACGCAAGGTAGACGATCAACCGATCCGGCGAGCTTGTGCCCGCATCGTGAAGGACGAGGTTGGACACACCGGATTTCATGCCGAGTTTTTTGGTTATCGAAAACGAGAGTGGTCCGGTCCGGTCTGTTGGCTCTGGAAAGTCGGGTTGTCTATTTTGACGGAAACGGCCTGGCGGGTCGTCTGGCTGGACCACCGGAGTTGTTTTCGGGCCCTCGGGATTCAACGAACGGAATTCGCCGGTTTGGTGAGGAAGGCTCGTCGCACTTGGTTTCGTCGGGCCGGCTTCTGGTCCGGGCGTTCGATTCTTGGTTCCGGTGAGCAACAGTCGGGAACTACTTGAATCCATGAAAATAGGACAGCAAATGAGTTCTTCTGTCGTGGATGGGGGAGGTGTAGCCTCCGCTTTGTTCAACCCGTTGACTCACAATGACAAAAGCGCACACTTTGAATCGTTGGTCTTCCGGCATTTTGGCCGGATTGATTTCTCTGACCCCTGGTCTGGCCGATCCTCTTCTCGCTCCGGGGGACTTCATCATCCCGATCGATGAAGATATTGCCTCGAACAGCTCTTATCCGGGTGCCGAAGGACCTGCCAATATTCTCGATGGCAATGTTACGACCAAGTATCTCAATTTCGGCCGTCTCAATACCGGTTTTATTGTGACCCCGACAGGTGGAGCAACCGCCATCGGCAGCATGACCCTGTTCACGGCCAATGATGCCGAAGACCGGGACCCAACGTCCTACGAAATCTATGGGACCAATGATGCTATCATGAGCTCGGACAACAGTGCAGGACTCGAGGAATCATGGACACTCCTTGATGAAGGAGAGCTTTCGCTTCCACTGGACCGGCAGGTGACTAGCGGAGTCATCGAGTTGGGAATCGCCGAAGCGTACACCTCCTACAAGGTGCTGTTTCCAACCGTCAGGGGCACCGGGAATTCAATGCAGATTGCCGACGTGAATTTCTTCGAATCTCTTGATGGATCAGGCACTTCATTTCTCGATCCCGGCTCTCTGATTCTTGCCATCCAGGAACCGGCTGCGGAAAGCAATTCTCCGCTTGGCGAAGAGGTCGAAAACTTACTCGATGGAGACACCTTCACTAAGTATCTCAATTTTGGACGAGAGAATAGCGGCTTCATTGTCACTCCGGCGGCTGGACCTTCGGTTGTCCGTTCCTTTGTCATTTCGACCGCCAATGATTTTGAAGGCCGTGACCCTGTTGATTGGCAACTTTATGGAACCAATGAACCGGTGACCACCGAGGCGCACGATACGGGCTTGGGAAAGGAAGGCTGGACTCTGATTGATTCAGGAACACTCGCTCTTCCGGCGGGACGATTTACCGAAGGTCCCCAGGTTGATGTGAACAACAACACGGTGTACACCTCCTACAAGTGGATCTGCCGGACGGTGAAGGGACCTGTGAGTGCTACGGTCGATTCCATGCAGATCTCCGAGTTCCAGTTCGACGCTGACTCAACTCCGGGCGTTTTGGAGACCGAGATTACCGATATCACCCTTGTTTCGGATGGGACCCAGATCAGGCTCGATTGGACCGGCCCGGCCGGGTTTCTCTATCGTCTGGAGTATTCTGGCGATCTGATGACCTGGCCACTTGAGCTGGAGAACGACATGGATCCAGAGAACGATTCCCCCTACATCTTCCCGGTCACTTGGCTGCCCGAAGGAACCGACAAGGCCTTCTTCCGGATCATTCCGAACGAGCCTTGAAGGGTTGGTTTCAGCAACTGGTGGACAGTCCAGTGAGATCACAAGCTCTCGAGCAAGTCGAAGATCGCTGGCTGATAAGAATGAAAAACCCGCGCTCCCGGAGGAACGCGGGTGGGTTATGGCGGCCAACACTAATTATTCAATCTCGATCACGGTCAGGCTTCCGCTGACTTCGTTTGCCACGAGCAGGAGAGGGCGTCCGTTCGGGCTTTCTGCAGCCGGAATGAACTCGATTCCTTCGGGACCAAGGTCGCCGGCGGTTCCTTCTTCGGCGTCGCCGAAGAAGTCACGGGTGACGAGATACTGAACGTAGAAGGGTGAGG
>JBMHCW010000129.1:0-3777 GCA_049889715.1 Akkermansiaceae bacterium
ATGCCCATAAGCTAGAAGAGAATCTTTCTTTGTAAATATGCCAATATGCGCATATATTTGAACTCAATCAGAACCATGCCCGCTAAAAAACGATCGCGATCCAGCAAGCCCGTCAAGATGACGCCGGAAGCCCTGGCCCACCTCGCGGTGGTTTTTCGGGTTCTCGGCGATGGTGCCCGCCTCCAACTTTTGCAGGAGCTCAAGGAAGGCGAACAAACGGTCGGCGAGCTGGTTGATCTCACCGGAATGGGACAGACAGTCGTTTCCAAGCATCTCAAGATGATGCATCAGGCCGCCCTGCTCTCGCGTCGCAAGGAAGGCACCCGCGTGATTTATGCGGTCTCGGATCCTACGGTCTTCAAACTATGCGAGCTTGTTTGTGGAAAGCTCAATCGCGAGCGCGAGGAAGCGCAGGGAATCGAGTACATGATTTGATTTCGCGGGAAGCCATCAACCCGCTCCCCCATGAAACCGGATGATTTTAGTGGCGAATTGGGGCCCAATGGGAATGGCTTCCGGATTCTCGGCATACCATTCCGTGAACCCACAGGAACGGCAGGTGTAAGTATGAAGGGCTCCATAAGAGTGCCGGGGATTTCTTCCTGAGAAAACCATCCGTGGCTCGGCCGTCACCGACATCTCATACTCGTAATTTTTGTCGGCATAATCAGCAGCCTTGCCTTTGACGACCTCGGTATGATCGCACTTGGGACAACGTCCGTTTTTCATGAGCGGAGTATCCGGGAGATCCGCCCCTCACTTCGACTACAATCGCTAACAGGGATTGGAACTCCCCTACTCTGCCGGATCTTGCGGAACCACTTGCTTTCTCTTTGAATCGATGAAGCCATTGAAAAGGAGAAGCGTGGGAAGAGCCAACACGACCAGTTCGAGATAAAGCGCCGGTCGCTTGTTGACCGCGAAATTCATCATGGCCATTTGCGCCGCGGAATTTGCAAAAGCATTCGTCCCCTCGTCTTCACTTTTGGTTTCGGACATCGCCTCACTGATTTCATTCTCAAGCGGGAAGCCCTTCATCATCTGAACCACGAGCAGGGTTAGGGCAATGGCTGGAAAGACTCCGGAGAAAAGCTTCGGCCCCTCCCCTCCCTTGAACAGGGCAAGCGACGAGGCAACCACGGCGCCAAGGACCGCGATCAAGGCCAGCCCGATCAACGGAGTTTTTCCAATGGTATTGTCGTCGTCCTTTTTCACTTCCGTTTCCGCGGGCTCCTCGGCCGGAGTGCCCCCTCCATATATCACCTGGATGCCCGATTGGGTAGCCAGCGTCTTTTGGGAACACTGGATGTCCAGCCAGGGAAATGCAAAGAGGATGAGAGCGGCCAGCGCCGATCCGAAGTTCAGTTTCTCAAACATGCGTCGACTGTATCGGGATCTTCTCTAGAGGGCTTCAAAAAACTTGGCTGCTCCTTCACAGTCCGAACTCAGGGAACCGGTCACGGTTGCTTCCACCGAGATCCCACCCTGGTAATCAATGGCGTTGAGATTCTCAAAAAAGCGATCAATCCCCGGAATCACCTTTCCCGGTTTCGGAAAACACCGGCCATCGGGGTCAGCCAGCTGGACCGCATGGATCAAGTCGACGGCTTCCAGCATGATGTCGCTGGATTCGTCTTCCATCGCAAAGTGATAAAAGTCGGCAGCCAGTCCAATTTCCGGACGATCGACTTCCTGAACCAGATCAAAGGCTTGTTCGAAGGTGTTCAGGTGATTGGTCTCGGTATGATTCACGTGCTCGACTGCGATCTTCAACCCATATTGGGCTTCCTGGATGAGATCGGCCGCAAGATTGAGGAACGCAATCATCTGATCACGGGCTTTGGCCTCGGCAAAGCCAGCCGGAATGGACCTTGATGCCGGACTGCCCAGCACGATGGCATTGGCGTCGAGATGATCGGCGCGTTGCAGGGCTTTCTCGAGAAAACGTCTGGAAGCCGAATGGCTGGCATCGGGGCCCACGATTTTCAATGCGGGTGGAAGAAACCAGTTCATGGACTGGACCCGGATATCGGCTGCTTGAATGCGGTCGGCGGCCTCTTCAAAGTCGTCATGATCCAGGGCCGCCGCTTTGGCGAGACCGGGCTCAATGAAATCCAATCCGCTTCCGATGATCTCGGCAGCATTGATCAAGGGTTCGGTGACCGAAAAATCAGAGACACCAAAAATCCAGTTTTCATGGGATGATTGCATCTACGGGAAGCTTAGACCATGCCCGGGAACTCCGACAACCCGGATCTTGAAATCGGGGCAATTGTCACAAGATTCAGAGTAACAGCAAGACGGGAGGAAAAGCCAATATCTCTATAACTTACTTGTTGAAAGTAGTTTATGCTTGAAAATGAGCCACTTTCTCAGATTGCCCGTCGGTATCAAGGAGATCGATCACCGCACGAGCTGACTGGGGCCTGTCATCCTTTTCCAAAGCCATCATGCTCATGATCAGTTTGGCCAGCCACTCGGGAAGCGTCGGGATGATCTTGGCAATGTCGGTGACAATATGCCGGAGGTGGGCCGACATGATGGAAACCGGATTGGGGCCATCGAAGGGTCTGGTTCCGGTGAGAACCCAATAGAACACACAGCCAAGTGAGTAGAGGTCGGTCCGAACGTCCTGTTCCTCCCCGAGCAGTTGCTCCGGGGCACTGTAGAGAATGGATCCAGTGAGCCCCCGTCCTTTTGGAGGAGTTCCGTCCTCCCGGACAGAATCTTTGGCGCGTCCGAAATCAATGATTTTGACCAAATCCCGACCCGAATCCCTCTCACTGAGCATAATATTGGAGGGTTTGAGGTCCAAATGGAGGAGGCCGGCCTCGTGAACAGCCTCAAGACCTTCCAAGGCCTTGTGGGCGAAGTTCATGAATCGGTTGAGACTGAAGTTCAGGGTCTTTTTCCCAACAGCCGCCTCCATATCGACGCCATGGATATACTCCATGACGATGAAACGCCCTTTGCGGTCGACATCGGCATCGTAGGCAGAAACGACGTAGGGGTGGCTGATACTGGAAGTTCGCTCCAGTTCCGTCAGATATTCCGATTCGTCATTACTCCGCGAAATCTGTCTGAAACGTTTTGGGGCCACTTGACGACGCAGACGAGTGTCGTTGGCCAAATAAACAACCGAAGTGCCTCCTTCTCCCACCTTGTCCTCGTTGGAGTAACGGGAGCCATCGGTTTCTTCAAAGTGATCGTCTTCCGCTTCGATGACCGGGAGGTCGGTTTCAGCCGAGGGTGACAGAGCCCGGTGGTTGGCAACGACCTGGGTGAGAGAATAATAGGGGACTTGGGCGAGACTGGTCAGGCGAGAATCGAAAGCCGCACTCTCGGGATCTTGGCTGGCTCTTTCGAGGGCCATTTCATAAGTCTGCGGGGTCTGGGGCTGCTCATCGAATTCGATGACCGGGACCGCAGACGAAGCCTTATATTGGGACACAACCTGTTGATTTTCAACCGTTTAGTGAGTCTGTTGGACTGGAATCTGGGCATGGTCGACAGGTAAAAGTCAACAGGGAGGCTACCTGTTTTACGGACAAGGGAAAATAAATATATCTGAAGATTCGTACAATCGATATGAAATCGATGCATCTATCATTGCAGCTCGAGCAGCTTCTCCATGTTAGCCACGAATTTTTCGGTGGTTCGGGCCACTCCCTGCATCAGCCTGCTTTCCCCGATCAAGAGTTTGGGCATCATCGGGCTGTTTTTGGTCAGGAGCCGGAAGTCCTCGTAATTCGAATTTAAGGTTCTCTGGATCCAAGG
>JBMHCW010000130.1:0-5178 GCA_049889715.1 Akkermansiaceae bacterium
TCAATCGATAACGTCACCTTCCCCGGATTTGACTTCCCCTGCCACCCGTGCAAGCTCCCGCCATGGCCGAGCTGACCCATCTTGACGACTCCAACCAGCCCCGCATGGTCGACGTCTCGGCGAAGCCGGAAACCACCCGCATCGCCACCGCCACCTGCCTTGTCACCATCGGTCGTGAACTCATTTCTCAAATGGAAGAGGGCGAACTCAAAAACAAGAAAGGCCCCGTCCTCCACACCGCCATCCTTGCCGGCATTTCGGGCACCAAAAAGACCTCCGACCTAATTCCCCTCTGCCACCCTCTGCCGCTCGATTCAGCCAAAATCGAGATCACGCCCCTCGATGAAGAAACCCTTCTGATCACGTCGACCGCCAAGACCAGCTCGCGCACCGGCGTGGAAATGGAAGCACTCACCGGAGCCTCCGTGGCTGCCCTCACTCTCTACGACATGTGCAAGGCTGCCAACCCGGCCATCGTGATATCCGATCTCAAGCTGCTCAAAAAAACCGGCGGCAAGGCCGACTATCAGGCATGAAAGCCCTCATTCTGACCGGAGGAAAGTCCTCCCGCATGGGCACCGATAAGGCCTCCCTCGTGATTGGCGGTTCCACGCTCCTCGATCGCCTCATCGCTCTCATCAAGCCGCTGACCAACGAGCTTTTCCTCTCGGTGGCCCACGATGACCAAGGCGACCATGAGCTTCCCGTCATCGCCGACCTCGAACCATCCCCCGGCCCCCTCGGCGGACTTCAGGCCGCCTTCAAAAACGACCCCGAAGCCGACTGGCTTCTCGTCGCCGCCGATCTCCCACGATTGAAAGCAGAAGACCTGCAAGCACTCGTCGACGCACACGATCCCAACCAAGACGTCACTTGTTTCCTCAATCCTCTCGATCAACATCCCGAACCTCTCTGCGCCCTCTACTCGCCTTCGGCCTCCGCCGCTTTGGATGAAGCCATTCGCGAGAACCGCCGCTGCGCCCGACGCTTCCTCACCTCACTCAAACGCTCCGAACTGATTCCTTCCGATCCGCAGGCTCTCCTCAACCTCAATCGGCCCGAACACCTCACCGAACTCGAGCTCCTGCACGAACACGGACCGGTCGAAAAAGAAGTCTCAGTGGAATACTTCGCCAAGCTTTCCCAGGAAGCCGGCACGAACTCCGAAACTCTTCAGACCACCGCAGCCACCCTCACCGGTCTTTGGGAGGAAGTCCGGCTCCGCCACGGATTCACTCTCGACCTTCCACACGTCAAACCAGCCATCGACAACGAATTTGCCGATTGGACTTCTCCCCTCACCGAAGGACAACTCATCGCCTTCATGCCTCCCTTCGCCGGAGGCTAAACCCACCGCCATGTTCACCATCCAGGATCACGATATCGACCTCGCCTCGCTCCGCGCGGTAATGGCAGACCCCACTTGTGGCGCCCTCGTCGTTTTCGAAGGCCTCGTCCGCAACCACCACGAAGGTCGTGACGTCGAACAACTCCACTACACCCATCATCCCGTTCTGGCGACCAAGGAAGGCCAACGCATTCTGGAAGAAACGATGGAGAAGTTCCCCATCACCAAAGCGCTCGCAGTCCATCGCATTGGCACTCTCGCCATCGGCGACTGCGCGGTCGTTACCCTGACCAGCTCACCTCATCGTGCCGCCGCCTTCGATGCCAACCGATACCTCATCGATTCCATCAAGGCCCGCGTCCCGATCTGGAAACAGGAGACCTACTCTTCGGGCGAAGTCGAATGGACCTCGCCCTGTCCCAATTGCGGTCCCGTCCCGCACGAGCACTGAGGGACACCTCTAGATCTTCACCTCCCACCCTTTCCGGTAGGTCTTGCCCAACAACTTGTTCGCCGCTTCGTCGTTGGTGATCTTGGAGTTCTTGGCATCCCACTCGAGGGTCTTGCCAGCCCGATGAGCCACGTTGCCGAGCAGGTTGTGCTCAATGAGACTTCCGGAGTAATCGAAGTTGCAAAGCGATCGCCCGCCATTCTTACAGGCATGCAACCACTCCTTGTAGTGACCCATGGAAGGCTCGATCACTTCGCCCTCGAACTTGTAGTCCTTGAAGTCGGCCGAAGGACTCAAAACCCTCTTCCCGTAATCCGAAACCAGCACTCCCTTGTCTCCCACAAAGGCCACCCCGATGCCCCACTTGTTGATCTCGGTATCGGTTCCCACCAAAGGTTGAATCGCAGCGCTGCGACGACGCATCCCCTCCGGTCCGTGATACCATTTCACTTTCAAATCCTCGGGATGCTCCCAAGTCACTTCCTGCCAAGGTGGCGCGGCCACTTCATCGGGAGCCGGACCTTCCGAAGTCACCCGCAGGGGCCGATGTAAATCGAGCGCCCACCAAGCCAAATCAATCAAGTGGCTTCCCATGTCACCCAGCACTCCGTTGCCGAAGTCCCAACGACGATTCCAATTTAGGTTGCCTCCCTTCCAGTATCCTTGGTTGTGCTCACGCGCGGGTGCCGGCCCCAACCAGACCTCCCAATCCATGAACTCGGGCACCGGCTCACCGGGCAACACCACCTTGCCGATATCACTGATCGAGCGACTGCACCAAACATGCGCCTCCTTGATCTTGCCGATCGCTCCCGCCTTCACCAGCTCGACCGCCCGACGATAGTTCGCAGTAGCATGGATCTGGGTTCCCATCTGGGTGGCGATCTTGTCCTGATTCTTGATGTATAGCTCCTGCATCCACCGCGCCTCCTGCACGGTGTGCGCCAGCGGCTTCTCACAATACACATGCTTCCCGGCCTTCATGGCTGCGAGAGCGGCCGGAGCATGATGATGGTCCGCCGTACTGATCACGACCGCATCGATCTCCGGATTGGAAACAATCTCGCGCCAGTCCGTGGTGATCTTGGCGTCCTTGTATCGCCCATGAGCCGCCGCGAGGGTTTTGCGGTTCACATCGCACAAGGTGTGGATGTTCTCACTCTTCACCCCGTTCATGTTCGCGCCTCCACGTCCCCCCGAACCGATGATCCCCATGTTCAATTTGGAATTGGGTGACTGCGCCCGCACTCCTCCCGTGGTGGCAGCCGCTGCTGCCAACCCGAATCCCACAAACTTCCGCCTCGTGTATGACTGATTTTCCATGCTCATGATTTATGATCGTTTTTGTATTAGATTCCGCTAAGAAAGCGTTCTCGTTTCCGTATTGCAAGATCATGATTCCCAAAAATTTCCCGACCCGTCTTTCCCTCGGCGCCGCCTGCCTCGGCCTCATTGCCTTCGCCACCCAAGGCTTCTCCGATGAAACCAAGTCCGACACCGCCGCGCCCGAAGTCAAAAAAGCCCTGATCGATGGCACCGGCCAAGGTTGGCGCGACCTGACCGGCGATGATTTCGTCAACGTCAATTGCCACGACGACACTTGGACCTGGAAAGGCAACACCGTCGCCTGCACCGGTAAGCCAGTCGGCGTCATCCGCACCAAGAAGACCATCAAGAATTTTGAGATGGTCTGCGAGTGGCGACACAACAAACACGCCGGCAACTCCGGTGTCTTCGCATGGGCCAGCAAGGCCTCCATCGACAGGCTCGTCGCCGGTAAAGGTCGCCTTCCCGATGGCATCGAAGTCCAGATTCTTGATCTCGGATACGAAACCAATTGGGAGAAGAGCAAAGGCAAGCCCTCCGATTGGTTCACCTCACATGGCGATGTCTTCCCCACCGGACCCGCCAAAATGAAGCCCTTCCCTCCGGTTGCTCCCAACGGAAAACGCAGCTTCCCCACCAAGCGTCTCACCAAAGGCTTCGGCGAATGGAACCACTACTACATCCGCGCCATCAACGGAGAGGTCCGTCTCTGGGTGAACGGCGAAGAAGTCTCCGGCGGCACAAATTGTGATCCAGCCGATGGATACCTCTGCCTCGAGTCCGAAGGTTCACCCATCGATTTCCGCAACCTCCGCATCCGCGAACTTCCCTAGCAGATCACTTGCTCTCTCGGTTTTTGGGTTCAACATCAGCCCATGGACCTGAAACAACTTCGCTATTTCAAAGCCGTCATCTCCGCCGGGTCCATGAGTGGCGCCGCCCGCCAGTGCGGCGTCAGCCAACCGGCCATAAGCCAGTCCATTCGCGACCTTGAAACCCAGCTCGACGAACAGCTCGTCACCCGGGGTCGTCGCGGCGCGGTGACCACCGATGCCGGACGCCTCCTCCTTCAGCACGCCGAGCGCCTTCTCGCCGAAGAAGACAATCTTCTCCAACAATTCGCCGCCCGCGGTGAATACCGCACCGGCTCGATCTCCTTCGGCATCATCCCAACCCTCGCTCCCTACCTCCTTCCTCTCCTCCTCACCGAGTTTCGCAACCAATACCCCGGCATCACCATCGATGTCAGCGAAACCAAAACGCCCGACCTCGTCCGCCTGATCGCCGAAGGCGCGATGGAATTTGCTATCCTCAGTGATGTCACACCAGACGACCAAAAACGCTTCTCGCTGCAAACCAAATTGATGTTCAGCGAACCCCTGCTGCTGGCCCTTCCCCGCCAGCATGCCCTCGCCCTCCGCGAAGACGACCCGGCTCCCACCGATCTCAACACCGACGAATTGATCCACCTTTCCGACGGCCATTGCCTCGGTGAACAAACGCTCGAAGTCTGCCGTCTTTCGAAAGACCAGCCCCGCCTCCAATGTGACCAGCTTGAAACGGCCCTCGCCATGGTCGGCGCCAATCTGGGATACGCTGTCGTTCCCAAGCTCGCCATCCGCGGCCGCGATCGCCCCGGCGTCCACATCCGTCCCTTCTCGTCGCCCGCACCGACCCGCAAAGTTTTCCTCCTCAAAAAGAAAAACTCCAAGCTCTCCAAACCTGCCGAGAAACTCGTCAAAATCCTCGGCACCGACTTGCTCTCCTGAGGCCATCGTTTTCGAGACCAGCAAAACAACTATCAAATTGCATCCCCCAAAGTCTTGCGCATACTGCCACGAGTTTATCGTAGCGGACGTCTTCATACATGGCGTCGAGGACAAGGTGGGCGATGGGTTCGATGGGACGGGTGCGCCAGGCTTCGATTTGTTCATCGAGCTCTTTAGTGGCTTTGCTGACTTGGTTTGAGGAGACCTGAAAGCCGCAGAGTGTTTCCATAACTTTGGTGACGCGTCGGGTGGAAACTCCCTGGAGATACATTTCGGCGAGGGTG
>JBMHCW010000131.1:0-3118 GCA_049889715.1 Akkermansiaceae bacterium
CGATGACCTGGGCACGGATATTACCTCGCTTCCCGAGAATGACGAAAAGACCAACATTCACGCGGTCGGACATGGTCAGGGCGGTCGTTCGGCCTTCATGCGTGATGTCATCAAGACCCATCACATGAAGCAGGTGAAGACTTTGGTTACCAAGCTCAAGGCCATCCCCGAAGGCCGGGGCACGATGTTTGACAACACCACCATCATCTACATGCCAGAAACGGGAGCAGGTCACCACGGCCCGGATACCGAGGCACCCATGGTCATCATGAGTGGAAAGAATTCCAGACTCGACATTGCCGGCCGCTATATTCGTCTGCCTTTCCATGGCACCGAGGGTCACAAGACTTTGAGCAACTGGTACACCACCTTGCTCAACGCCTACGGCAACCCGATCAAGCACTACGGCGATCTCGACCTCACCATGCAGCGCAATCGCCTCCGGCAAGAAGGCGCGATCGATCAGCTCATGGTTTAAACGATCTTCCTTTTTGGAAGACAATCATTACACTCACGAACAAGAACGATGAGTAAGAGCTGGAATATCGAGCGACGGACCTTTTTGCGGGGAGCCGCGGGTGCGCTCGTGCCCTTGCCTTTTCTCAACTTGATGGAGAATAGCGCGAAAGCCGCCACGGCCAATCTGGCGGGCGAGTCCAAGCCGCCGGTTCGGTTTGTCACGCTCTTCAAACCGAATGGCGTCCACCCTCCTTCCTGGAATATCGAAGGAGGGAAGGAAAACGACTTCCGCATGTCCCCGCTGATGGCGCCCTTTGCCAAGCACAAGGATGACCTGCTCATTCTTGATAACATGGGAGACTTTGGGTTTTCCTCCCACAGTAATTCCACCCGCCGTTTTCTTTCGGGTCACCACGCCAATAAAAAGTCGGCTTCGGTTGACCAGATGATCGCAGACAAGATCAAAGGTGACACCGCGCATCGCTCGCTGGAATTGACGACGGAAGGGCTTTTCCCGAACCAAATCGATTGCAGCTATATTTCCTACAACGAGAAAGGTGACCGCATTCCGCGCGAGAGCGATCCGCAGTTGGTCTTTGATCGTCTCTTTCGAAATCCCATGCGCGATCTTAGTCAGCGGGAGAAGATGGCGAGTTTGCTCGATCGCGTCCGCGATGATGCGAAGTCCTTGCAGCGGAAGGCCGGACGTGAGGACCAGGAAACTCTCGATGAGTATTTCACGGCGGTTCGCGAGACCGAACAGAAGTTGAAAAAGATGGCCCCCGCCGACGAGGCGAATGGCGTGGACTTTTCCAAACTGAAGCGACCTGACAGTGCCGGGAATCTCAACGAGCAGGTCGAGGCCATGATCGATGTCATGGCGATGGCCCTGTGGACTGACTCGACTCGCTGCATTAGCTACATGCTTGGCAACAGTAACAGCCGCATGGTCTTTGATTTCCTGGGAATCAAAAAGCAGCACCATTACCTCTCTCATTTCTTCCGGAACTTCAGCCGGGAAAACATCGATGCCCTTCTCAAGATCAGCTTGTGGCACATGGAGAAGTTTGACTATCTCCTGAACAAGCTGAAGTCCTACAAAGATCACAACGGTTCATTGCTCGATCACAGCATTGTTCTCTTCGGGTCGGGCATGGGTCACAGCGACAACCACACCGCGCAGCGGATTCCCATCGTGCTCGCCGGACAGGGCGGGGGATTGCTCAAGACCGGACGTTATCTCAGGTATTCCAAAAACCAGGAGCTGGGACGACTTCACCTGACGCTGCTCAAGAAGTTCGGAATCGATTCCAATTCCTTCGCGAACTCGACCACACCACTTCCCGGCCTCGACGGCGGGGAATTCGATGAGTTCCAGGAACGTCCTTTCGAAAGTTGGGTGAAATTCGGCCAGGGGAAAGTGACCGTACAAGGCCGCCTTCGCATGTCGGACAATCTCGACGAAGCCAAGGTTTTCTATATCGATATCGCGGGGAAGGATTCGGTGAGAATCGAAGTGAGTTTCAAGGATTTCCACGGGTTCAACCTGGCCTATCACGTCGGAACTCCGATTACCCTGAGCGGCAACACCAGCGAGCGAAATGGCCGGGTGGTCCTGACCAAGGTGACCGAACTCAAATCCCTTTTCGGTAAGAGCAAGCCTGGCAAAGCCAAGGGGTAGGTGAGACGGGACTCTCAGATGAAGCTAACCTTCAAGAACATTCGCATCAGGGAGATTGCGAAATCAGCCAGGAAAGGAAGCAAGGTTCGACATCAAGAAGAAGCTGGAAATAGACTGATGAAAACCTCAGGGACAGACCGGCTCATGGTCTCTATTTTATGCGGCATTGCTTTTTGGAGCACTGCAGTCATTGCGAATGCGAACGAAGAGAAGGCGAGCGAGATCATTAAGCTCTGGCCCAAAGATGTCGCGAGTCAAGATAACGAAGGCATGGGAACGACGAAGCCCGATCTTGGCGATGGACACATACGCCTCACCGATATCACCCAGCCTTCCTTGCGCTATTTCCCGGCTTCCGGTAAGAAGAAGCCTGGACCTGCAGTCATTTTATGCCCGGGAGGAGGGTATAGCCATCTTGTCACCACGAAGATGACCCCGATCGCCAAATGGCTCAATGATCACGGAATCTCCGCATTTATCCTGAGGTACCGGGTCCCCAAGAAACGCAAAGACGCCTTTCAGGATATTCAGCGAGCGGTTCGGATTGTCCGATCGCGAGCATCAGAGTGGAACATCGATCCAAGAAGGATTGGAGTCATGGGTTCTTCAGCGGGAGGACACCTTGCGGCCCGGGTCAGTACTGGATTTGATATCCAATCCTATGAGAAAGTCGATGCGCTGGACGGTGTCAGCTGCAAACCAGACTTCACGGTGTTGCTTTACCCGGCCTATATGAACAAGGGGAAGGTGCTGAGTCAGGAGTTTACGGCTTCCAGTAAAATCAGCCCAACCCTGATTGTGTCAGCCAAAGACGATAAGGGCTTTTTTCCGGGAAGCCCAATCTATGCCGAAGCTCTGAGGGAAGCCGGCGCGTCCGTTCGAGTTCACTTTTTTGAGAAGGGTGGTCACGGATTTTCCCTTCGACCCAAACAGCACCCGCTTTCCACTTGGCCGGACCTGTGTCTGCAATGGTTCAGG
>JBMHCW010000132.1:0-50622 GCA_049889715.1 Akkermansiaceae bacterium
CCCTGTCGTAGCTTCCTCCCTTGCCAGAAGCTGTCTCCCCGCTACTCTTCAGGTGCTATGAAACGTTCAATTCTTGCACTTTGCGCCCTTTCCTTCCTCGCGCCTGCAACAATTTCCGCCCACTGTCAGGTTCCTTGCGGAATCTATACCGATGACAATGTTCTCACCCGCTTGATCGAGTCCGATTTCAAAACGGTCGAAAAGGCCTCCGCTCAGATCGTTGAGCTTTCCAAGGACCCGGCCGCCAACGCCCATCAGCTCACCCGCTGGATCATGAACAAGGAGTCTCATGCCCAGGCCATTCAGGAGACCGTAACCAACTATTTTCTCGCCCAGCGCCTGAAGCTGACCGAGGCCGACACCGCCAAGGACGCCTACCTCAAAAAGCTGACCACCTGCCACAAGGTGATTGTTGCTGCCATGAAGTGCAAACAAGGCACCGACCCTGCAGCCGTCAAGATGCTCGGCGACCAGCTCAAGGTCCTCCAAGAGCTCTTTGGAACTAAGAAGGACAAGTAATTCTCCACCATTGATCAAGAGGGCGGGATTCTTCGGAATTCCGCCCTTTTTTATTCATCCCAGCGGTAACCCACTCCTCGGACCGCCACCAGGCTGGAGGCACATTCCGGACCCAGTTTGGATCGCAAGGTTTTCACACAACGATCCACACTCCGGGATGTCACCAGCAACCCATACCCCCAGACTTCTCCCAACAATTGTTCACGAGTCATTGCCCTCCCGGCTTTTCTCAGGAAGACAGCCAACAAATCAAATTCCTTCGGTGACAAGGCAATCTCCTCGCCGTCAATCCGCACTTGCCTCGACTGAACATCAATTACTCCTCCGCCCGTAAATTCGTAGACACTCTGCCCTCCATCAATCCGGCGGGCCAAGACCTTGACCCGTGCGTCGAGTTCTTTGAGCGAGAACGGTTTCACCAAGTAATCGTCCGCGCCCAGCTCCAGACCATGAACAACGTCATCAACCTGCCCTTTCGCGGTTAACATCAAGATCTGAGTTCCCACCTTCTCCCGCCGAAGTGTTCGACAGATCTCATAGCCATCAACCTTGGGCAGCATGATATCGAGGAGTATCAGATCGACTTTCTCTTCAAAAGCCATCCTCAATCCCTCTTCCCCGTCAGAGGCGACCAACACCTGCCAGCCCAGATCCACAAAGTGATCCCGCAGACCAACCCGCAAGGTGGTGTCATCTTCCACAATGAGGATTCTCATCTCTCTCCTCCTTTCTTCAAAACGACGGTAAAGGAACTCCCTCTGCCCTTCTCACTCTCGACCGAGATCCGGCCATCCATCGACTCCACCAATCGACGTACGATGGACAAGCCCAGACCAAGGCCGTCTTGCGACCGGGACAGCTTACGGTCCACCCGATAGAACTGACGGAAAATCTTTCGTTTCTCCGATGATAAAAGACCAACACCTTCGTCCGAAACCGAGAAAGCGGGATCTCCGCTCCGTTCAAAAACCCGGACCGTGACCCTTGGCCCTCCTTCGGAATACTTCCAAGCGTTCTCCAGAAGATTTCGAAGAATGGTCATCACCGCCGCATCATCCACGACAGCCAGAACCCCTTTGTCCGATTCGATCACAATCTCCCCTCCGTCATGCTGCGCCTTGAAATCATGAACTCCCGACTCCACCAACTCGGACAAATCCAATGGTCGGAGATTCAGCTCAAGAATTCCACGTTCTAAACGGGAAAAGGTCAGAAACTCCTCCGAAAGATTTCCCAAACGCCCGTTCTCACGAAGGGCAATATCGAGATACTCCTCATCATAGCCCTTCCGTTCTAACGTCATCTCCAACAAAACTCGCTGCCCTGCCAAAGGAGTCCTCAACTCATGGGCCACCGTGCCTGCCAAGGAAATCCGCGAACGGGCCACCCTCATCGATTTCCATGCGAGAAAAACAATCAAAATCACGAATCCACTCAGGGCCACTGCAGTCCATGTCGCTAACGTGGCCCATCCATCGGAAACCGCGGAAACACTTCCTGACTCTCGATCGAAGTGGAGCCACCTTCCCCCGACCAGGTAAGACGGAGACCCGCCGTTGAAGCATACATATTTCCAGACTGAATCGAGCTGGGGCACTTGAATCCTGGCCCGGTCCTCCGGCGGCTCTTTCGTAAGCTGAACACTGGTGAGCTGAAGTCTGCCACCAACAAACATCTCTGCCTGCCTTTTGGAAAAGAAGACTTTATTAACGCCTATTTCCAACCCAATCAGCTGGCCGTCCTCATCCACCTCATCCTGCAGGGATCTGACATCCCCATCCACAGCCCTGATTTCAAAGTGCGACCGGAGCTCCCTCAGAAAGTCTGAGCGCCTGGTTTTTTCCAATTCTGAGATTATGAGGAGCACGAAGCCGGGGTTCATTTCAAGATTGCGTCCCTTCATCCGCGCGATCTTTCGCTCAGGAAAGTGGTAAATTCTTTCCCTGTTGGAATCACTCTTCTGAGACAGCCTCAACAGAAGGGCTCCAAATTGGTCACGCCCATCAACAACATTTCCCCAAAAGCGATCGCTGAATACCGAGCTTGTTTCGTCCATCGTCTCATGAAACTCCTCCAATGAATTGATCACGTCATAATCAAGGACTACCACCTGGCGTTCTCGCTCTGCAAAGCTCTTCTGTTCCCGAGGTGTTCGGCTGTCAATGAACCCTGAAATTGGGTAGTAGGTTCCGATCCTATTGCAAATCGGACGGTAGTCTGTCGCAGTCCTAATTTCGAACCCCTGAACCGTTTCTCTAAGCGAATTCATTTCTGCCAACTCAACAGCCAATTGCACTCGATTCGCTTCACCGTCTGCCATCTCACTCATCATATTACTCCAACCAAGGACTGCCCCCAAGAGGAGGCAGCCCGACAGGCTGATGCACAAGAAGGATGTCTTACTTGAGATCATTCCCAACGGAAGATCTTCAACAGTTCATGAACCCTTGCGATGGCCCGCTCTTCGTCCTGCTTGGCGTAGTTCATGCGAAAACTGAGAGCCAGCTCTTCGCCAACAGCGTGAACCTGGTATTCACGATCCAAAACCTCCCCTTTCTTCATCTTAAACTTGGCGGCGGCAGCCGTGACGCCATCGACCTCCAGTTCTTCCCATTCTGAGACTATGGAGAACAAATCGTAGTTCTTGGTGAATCCCTCCCTGAGAATCTCTCCATATTCCTTGGACCCTTTCTGAGCTTCGGGGAGGAGATTACTCTTCTTGTTGATCTCAATTAAACCATCATGCCCTGCGAAGTCACTGGACCAGACCTGCAAGCGGTAGACTTCTTCCTCCGACGTCTCGGGAGAATTCAACATGAAGCCCGGAACCGAGAACGAAGCACCGAGATGCTCGCTTTTGAAGCCCCGCGGTTGATCCACACTCCAGGGCTCACTCTTGATCAACTTGATCTTGGCAGGACCGGCTTCGAACTGAACCAGGCGACGATCTGCATCCATCGAAATGTAGAAGGTCTGCTTCAGGTTGGTTTCCACCTTGGCACATTGGAATTTCCCGGCGGGCACTTCCATCTCGAGATGCTCCGTGACCTCGAGGTCAAAAGGCACCGCCACCGGCCCCTGATGGGCAGACATCACGAAGGTCTTCTACTTGGTCCCAATCTCCAACTTGAGCGTTCTCAAGACCTGGATCATCTGCTCATTCTCAAAAAGAGGAACGCTCGCGCTCGGCGAGGATTTGTGATCGTAATTGTTGAAGAGCTCGTGCAGATCGCCCTTGTAAAAGTCGACCTTCCCATCTCGAAACTCGAGATCCACGCTTCCCATCATTCCCATGTACCAACGGGATTTCAGTGGCAGCAAATTCTCTTCGGTGAACTCGGTGCGACTGAGACTTCTTCCCCCCGCTGCACGAACGACGATCGACTCCCAAACTTTACCGCCCGGCCCTTCATCGACCTTGCGAGCCGTTGAAAGCTCATCGACCTTAACCCCATCGACTCGCTCATCCTTGAGCCGCTCCGCGAGGAGGAAATTTCCGACATTCGTGCCATTGGGCAGATAGATCTCATAGATATGCAGCTGCCCGTCTTTCCAGGGCCGGGCGGTAAATTCCCAGTCCGCCGGCGCGAGAGTCGCTGCTTTCACCACCCATTTGTTGTCTGCAGGAAACTCTTCACGAAGGAGCTTCAAATGGGCATTCATGAGCTCTTTGTTCCCAAGAGAAGCGAAGCACTCCGCCAAGCGATACCGGGCCTCAGCCGCCAGGCGCTGGGATTTGGCCGTCGCCTTGAGCACGGCCTTATATTCTTCGATGGCAGCATTGAGGTCGCCTTCGGCGGTTTGCAATTGCACGCCCTGCTCCAGCCGTTCGGCGGCAGTCTGCCCGGAAACCATTCCCAGACTCATCAGGACCGGGAGAACTTTGAATAATGATGTCGTTTTATAACACTGGACGTTGTATCCGGTCATTGTGACCATTTGATGACGCCTCAGTGATTTTTGGGTGACCCTTTTCTCCTCCACAAACTGGCCAGAAAGCTTCCGATCATGCAGTGAAAGAAGGCCGAGATCGCGCAAGGCGCCGCCGCCAACAAAGTAAAATGCGTCTTGGCAAGCTGTGAGCCAAGCCCGGAATTCTGCATTCCCACTTCGATGGACAAGGTTCGGCATTCGCGGGACTGCATCTTGTAGGCCAGCCCCCAGGCATACCCCATTCCGAAGCCCGCCGCATGCACGAGAAAAACGGCAGGCAACAGAACCTGCCAGTGAGATTGAATACTCTCTTTGGTTGCTCCCACGACTGCGCCCACGATGAGGACAATCACGAGGACTGAAACGAGCGGAGAAACCGTCTTTACGAAATTCAACCGCTCCCCAAGAAAGTGATTTAAAAGGAGGCCACCGATAATCGGAAGCAAGACAATCGTCACCATCGACATCACCATGGCCATGGCATCCACTTCCAAAATCGCCGAAGCATAAAGCTTGGTGAGAAACGGTGTCGCCAAGACCGCGATGAAGGTCGAACACATCGTGATCAAAACACTGAGCGCCAAATTCCCTTTCGCCAAATAAGTCACCACATTGGAGGCGGTTCCACCGGGGCAGCAACTCACCAGGATCAGACCAAGTTTGAATTGATCCGGCAAATTGAACAACGAGGCCGCCGTCCAGCCGATCAATGGCATGAGCACGAACTGCGCAATCACCCCGGCCAGAACCCACTTTGGCATCTTGAGCACCTCACGAAAGTCGGTGAAGGTCAAGGTCATCCCCATCCCTAACATGATGATCCCAAGCCCCACCGCCACCAAACCAAGATCGGCGCCAGGCAGTTTTCCTAGAAACCAGGTGAAATGGCCAGGCACAGCCCAGGCCCACGCCGTTCCCAAGAGTGTCCAAAGCCAGAAGAGATTGACCAAGCGGCTTGCCATGTCCGCCAATCATCCGGAATCCAACAGATTTGCCAAGCTTTCCGAAAACTCTTCTTGCGGGGCGCACGTAAGAGGAAAGAATCTCTGTATCGCTATGAAAGCCTTTTTCGCTCTCACCCTTCTTTGTTCCCCTCTCTTGGCCTCCACCGATTGGCCTCAATGGCGTGGTCCTGATAAAAACAACCATGCTCCAGCCGATGCCAAACCGGTGACCGAATGGTCCGAAACTAAAAACGTCCGCTGGAAAACCCCCATTCCCGGTCGCGGTCACTCGACCCCCATCTTTGTCGACGGAAAAATTTACCTCACCACCGGCGACAAGGCCAAGGCCACTCAGTCCCTGATCGCTCTCGATCAATCGACCGGAAAGATCCTCTGGGAGAAAGTCGTCCACAAGGGCGGCTACCCCGAGCATCTTCACAAGGAAAATAGCCCGGCCTCCCAGACCGCCCAGTGGGACGGCACCAACATTATTGTCGTTTTCGAGAACGACCAAAAGATCAAGGTCGACGCAGTAAGCCCCAAAGGAGACATCGTCTGGTCCAAATCCCTAGGCGACTACAAACCAAACTACCCTTTCGGATACGGATCCACTCCCGTTCTTTATAAAGACTCCCTAATCGTGGTGGTTGGAACCCAGGACGGTGGACGAGTGACCTCCATCAAAACGAAAGACGGTGAAGAAAACTGGACCATCCCGAGGAAGGGGCATGATTTTTGGTCCACTCCCGTGGTCGCCACCGTGGCCGGCAAAGAACAACTTTTCGTTTCAGGCGTGAACAAGATTTCCAGCTATGTCCCAGCCACTGGCAAACTCAATTGGGAAGCAGCCGCCGGGGCCAAGTCGATGTGCGGCACAATCGTCTGGACCGACGACATGGTCTTCGCAAGTGGAGGTTTTCCGGAGAAGGAAACGGCCGGCGTGATGGCCGATGGCTCCGGCAAGGTGGTCTGGAAAAACAAGACCGTCTGCTACGAACAGTCCATGCTGATCCACAACAACCTTCTCTTTGCCCTTGCCGATGATGGACGGGCTTATTGCTGGGATCCCAAGAGTGGTGAGAAAAAATGGGAGGAACGTCTGGGCCGCCGTGGCGTCATGGCCTCCCCTCTGGCGGTTGGCGATCTCATCTACGCCACCCTCAAGAATGGCTCGACTGCGGTCTTCAAGGCCAGCGGCGACGGCTGCGAAGTGGTGGCCACCAATCAACTAGGAAGCGATACCTACGCCAGCCCCGTGGCTCTGGGAGACGCCCTGTATCTTCGAATCGGCAAAGTCGACCGGGATGACCGGCAGGAGTTTCTCTACTGCATTGGAAAAGCAAAGTGATGGAGAGTTACCAGATCCAACTCATCGCTGAGTCCTCAGATTGACTTCAACCAGCGGAGAATCGTTTCCGCTGATTTCATCGAAAACCCCGGCAACTCGGCGATCTGCTCAGGGGTCAGTTTCTTGATCCTTGCGACCGACCCGAACTTCTTCAGAAGGGTCTTTTTCTTGGCCGGCGAAACTCCCGGACAATCGTCGAGCACGCTTTCCTTGACCCGCTTCCGGAGCAACAGCTCGTTGTAGCCATTGGCAAAACGGTGGGCTTCATCACGGATCCTTTGCATGAGCTTCAAGGCGCCTCGATCATGAGGAATGGCCACTGGCTCACTTTGCTCGGGAAAGAAAATCTCCTCACGCTGTTTCGCCAACCCAACAATGGGCAAGCCATCGAGTCCCAATCGCTGCAGCTCGGCGACGGCTACACTCAACTGCCCCTTCCCGCCATCCACAATGACCAGATCGGGCAAGGTGATCGGGCTTTTCCCGTCCTTGGCAAGGCGACGCAAGGAATCCACAGCGCCCTCCTGCGACTCCTCGGCCACCTCGGGATTGGCTTCCATGTTCTCTTTGAGAATCCGACCATACCTTCTGCGAACCACTTCCGCCATACTGGCAAAATCATCTTGTCCCTCCACCGTCTTGATCCGGTAACGACGATAATTCTGGTTATCCGGCACCCCGTTCTTGAATCGAACCATCGAAGCGACGATGTGTGTTGACGAGATGTTTGAGATATCGAAGCACTCCATGATCGCGGGCGGACCATCCAACGACAACCAGTCACCCAACTCAGCGAGATCTTCAGTAGGCTTGACCGTAGTGGGAACGCCTCGTCCCCGGGAAAACTGGCGGGTTGGGCTGAGCGTCGCTTCAAAATTGGCAATGATATCGCGGAGCCTCGCCGCCTTTTCGAAATCCAGATCAATGGCAGCCTGTTCCATTTCCTCTCGAAGCCCCTTCAGCCTTTCTCTTCGGCCCTTTCCTTCCAGCAACTCACAAGCCTGCCCCACCCGTTCGAGATAATCCTCACGCTCAATCTTGCCAATGCAGGGAGCGGTGCAATTTCGAATGACATCAGCATTGCAGTGCTTGTAGTCCTTTTCGCCCGGTCGGAGTGGCCGGCAACTCCGGAGACCAAACTCCCGATTAATCCAAGCCACCGTACTCCGCAAAGCTCCGGAATGAGCAAAGGGGCCAAAGTATCGGGCTCCATCCGATTTCTTCAGCCGGGTCGTCACAAATTTCGGCCACGGGGACTCGAGGTCCACTTTCAACATGAGAAAGCGTTTATCATCCCGAAACATCACGTTGTATCGCGGGCGGTATTGCTTGATCAATTTTCCTTCCAAGATGAGCGACTCCTGTTCGTTGCGCACCACATGGATCTCAAAATCATGAATGGAATCGATGAGTGCTTTTGTTTTCCGGTCCGCCCGCGTCCTGCCCGAGGGGGAAAAATACGAGCTCAGACGCCTTCTCAGATCAGAAGCCTTCCCAACATAGATGATCGAGCCGAGACGATCCTTGTGCAGGTAAACCCCGGGCTTGTGGGGTACCTCGCCAAGACGGGCTCGCAGGGCTGGCAATTGGGACATTGGTGGAAGAATTTGCGCTAAAAATTCGTAATCCACCCGACGAGAGCGTGCAACCCGCCAGTTACGGCGGGTTTTCCTGCACTTGCACCCGCGCAAACTCTCGGTAAGATATCCCCTAACAAATGAATTCCCGCTTTTTTATCGCGCTCCTGCTCGCTTTAGTCCCGACGCTCGCCCTGGGAGCCGAACCTGAAGGTCAGGCAAAAACCCTCACCTTGGCTGATGTCCTTGAAAAAGGCGGTTGGGTCATGGTGGCGCTTGCGGTTCTCTCGATCTTTACCCTGATTTTGGTGATGCTCTACTTTCTCACCCTCCGGCGAAGCACGGTGGTGACGAACAAGTTCATGAACGCCGCCGAGGCCATGATCCGCAAGCGTGATTACCTTGGGCTCATTGCCTACTGCCATCGTCGAAATGAATCAGTTGCGAGGGTCACTCAGAAGTCTCTTGATTTCCTCACCAAAAACCCCGGAGCGACCCAGCAGGAAATCCGCGAAGTCGCTGAAGCCGAAGGTTCCCGTCAGGCCGGCATCCTTACCCAACGCATCAGCTATCTTGCTGACATCGGGGGAATCTCCCCAATGGTCGGACTGCTCGGAACGGTGATCGGAATGATCAAATCATTCATGGAGATCGCCAATGGAAACATCGAAGGCACCAAGCAACTACAGCTTGCGGAAGGAGTTTGGGAGGCTCTCATTACCACCGCTGCAGGTCTGGTGATCAGTATCATCGCGATGACCTTCTACTCCTTCTTCCGGGGCCGCGTTCAAAACCATGTTGCCGAGCTGGAGGCAGCCGGCACCCACATCCTCGCTCTCGTCGGTGGACAACTGAACCAAACGCAAGCCCACGAGCAATCCCCTCATTACGAAAACTATCCTGCCCGCGAGATCTAAGCCTTCGGGAATTGATCAATGAAAATCCACGATAAGACTCCACCACCGGCCAGCTTCCAGCTCGCGCCGATGATTGATATCGTGTTTCTTCTCCTGATCTTTTTCCTCGTCACCTATCAAATTACCGAACAGGAAAAGGACACTCGGGTTTCCGTCCCCTCATCGACCGAAGGCGCCGAATCGGCCCGGGTCGCCAACGAGATTGTCGTCAATGTCACCAAAGACGGTGAGATCACAATCAGCGGTGAACCCTATACCTTGGCCGAACTACGGGAAAAAATGGAACGTATTGTAGAAGCCTCCGAAATCGCCAACACTGGCGGAGCCGACAAACAACCGGTCCGGATTCGATGCGATGCCGATGGGAAAAACCAGACCTTGATCGAGGTCATGGATGAGATCCAGAAAGCAGGAATCTTCAACATCGGGTTTGCCACCAGAGCTCCCAGCCCCGAATAGAACCGATGAAGCTTCGCCTGTTCCTCCTCTCCCTGGCAGTTCCCGTCCTCGGACAGGAAGGAGCCCCTCCTCAAGAGGACAGGAATCCTCTCGTTGCCAATCCGGCCCCCGATCTCTTTGATTTCGCCACCCTCATTTACAACACTGCAGCCGAAGAGAAAGACGCCAAGAAAAAGCAGGACGGATATCGGCAGGCGGCTAAAAAATTTGACTCCTTCCTTCGCAAGTATCCCCGCGATGCCAAGGCCAAAGAAAGCTGGTATTTCCTCGGCCTTTGCTACCGCCAGATTGGTGAAACCAAGGCCAGCCACCAATGCTTTCAAACGGTTGCCACAAATTGGAAGGAAGGGAAATTTGTCGAAGCTTCCGCTCTCTATCTTGCCTCCGATGAATATGCTGCCGAACAGTGGAGCAATGCCGCCAAATGGTTCGCTGTCGTTGCAGGATTGACCGAAGACCAGAAAATCCGGCAGGAATCTCTCTACCGCCGCTTTCTCTGTTACAGCAAACTTGGCGACAACGCGTCAACCATGGTCGCTCTCAAGGAGGTCTTGAAGGACGAGAAATCTCCGTTTGCAGAGTCAGCCCGCCTGGCCTTGGCCCGCCTTTATCGTCGCACCAAAAGCACACGACAGGCCCACGAACAGTATGTCCTCCTGAGTCGTTCTCCTAAACAGGAAATTCGCGCCGAAGCCGTCCTCCAAGCTGCCCTGACTGCTGATGAATTGAAAGCGACCCAGCTTGCCAAGGAGTGGTTTGCAGTGGCCTTGAAAGAACCTGGCTTGAAAGACCAGCGAGCCCAGACCCAGTTGGCCCTGATGAATCTCCACTATCAGGCCAAGGAGTGGGCGAAGGTCATCGAGGTCTTTAAGACAGGTGACTTCGGGCTGAAGAAAGAGAGTGAAGTCCAAAGACTCATTATGGCGGCGAAGTCATACGAAGCGCTGGGCAAAGAAGAGGATGTCCTCAAGATCTACGCCCGCATTTCCAAACTCACTCCGGGATCCGCCACCAGCTTTCAAGCGGCTTATCGTATCCTCATCCGAGATCATACTGCCAATGACCGGGGCTTCGCCCGCACAGCCGAGACCTTTCTATCCAACTATGGCAAAGAACATGCCGCAGACCCCAAGGTCCAATCCGCCCGCCTTCTGTTAGCAGAGCACTATTACGCGGCGAAGGACTACAAGCGCGCTATTCAACACTATCGTCTCCTGGACCTCTCCAAAGTCGATTCCTCGAACCATCTCGGCGTGCGTTATCATGTCGCCAAGTCACAACTCGCCCTCAAGGATCATGGAGGAAGCCTCGGAGCAATTGCTGCTTTCCTGAAGGAATATTCCAACACAAAACAAGCCACTCAACTCCGACTGGACCGCGCCGAACTTCTCACCTCGCTGGGACGAGAGGAGGAAGCCATGACCGACTACGATGCCGTCCTCGCGGCGTCCCCTGATCAGGAGCTCAAACGTATTATCCTCTTGCGTCTGGCCGGAGTCTATCAGGAGAAGGAACAATGGGACAAATTCTCCGATATTCAAAAGAAGATCCTGCTGCTGCCCAACCTCGACAATCAAACAAAGGCTTCCGCCAACTTTTGGTTGGGTTGGAACGAATACCGTCTCAAGAACGACAAGGAAGCCCTTCCTTACCTGCTGCAAGCCCGGGAATTGGACCCGAAAACATTTTCCGGAAAAGTCGGTCCTCTCCTCATCCGGGCTGCCTATAAATCCGAAGACAAGGACCTCCTTGAGAAGGAGATCGATATTCTCCGCAAGGCCGACCCGAAGGCTCCGGTTCCAGCACCCATGTTGATTTGGCTGGGAGCCTCCCTTGCCAAGGAAGGTCACCACCAACGCGCCTGGCCCTTGCTCGACGAAGGTCTCAAAGCCCACACCAAACCAAGCCCAAACCTGATCTGGACTCTTTTTGGAGCCGCCTCCATGACAACCGGTAATTTCAAATCGGCAGTCAAATCGGCCGAGACCATTCTGGAGACCGAGGAACACCCCTACCGAAAGGCCGAGGCTCTCTTCCTGAAGTCGAAAGCACTGACGAAACTCAAGAAATTCAACGACGCCCGGCAGGCCGTTTCAGATGCTCTGGACCTCCGCCCGAAGGGAGAACTGGACGTCGACCTCAGGCTTCATGCCGGTGATATCGACATGGCCGAAGGAAAACCAGGTGATGCCATCCGACATTATGCCGTTGTCGACAGTCTTTACGCCAAGACACCGGAAGAGAAGGCAGAGGCCCGCAAAAAGGTCATCGCCACCCTCAAGGCCATCGGAACCCCCGAGGCCCTCGAGAAGCTGAAAAAATATCAGAAGTAAGCAGAGCCTACTCCCACTCGATGCTCGCCGGAGGCTTCGTCGAAATATCGTAGAGGACCCGGTTGATCCCTTTGACCTCATTGAGAATGTCCTGGCTGGCCTCTCGCAGAAGTTGCGCCGGAAGATCTACCCACTCTGCGGTCATGGCATCTTCGCTGATCACTGCTCTGAGATTCGTGGCCCATTCGTAGCTTCGCTCGTCTCCCTTAACCCCGACCGTTTTGACCGGAATGAGACCGGCATAAGCCTGCCAGACCTTGTCATACCATCCGTGCTCCTTGAGCTTTCCAATGAAGATGGCATCGCACTCGCGGATGACATCAAGACGCTCCTTGTCCACAGCCCCCGGACAACGAACCGCCAATCCCGGGCCTGGGAATGGGTGACGCCCGAGAATATCAGGAGCAATTCCCAAGGCCGCTCCCAGCTCGCGAACCTCATCCTTGAAAAGCTCAGCCAAAGGCTCGAGAACCTTTCCTTGCTCCTGAAGTTCGAGGATCTTGGGAACCCGATTGTGGTGCGTCTTGATGACAGACGCCTTGGATTTTGCGTTGGAGGCACTTTCAATCACATCCGGATAAAGAGTGCCCTGCGCCAACATTTCGGCATCTCCCACCGTATCCCAGAAGACCTTGATGAAGAGATTGCCGATGATCTTTCGTTTTTCCTCGGGATCATCCTTGCCTGCAAGAGCCGTAAGGAATTCCTCGGAGGCGTCAACCGTTTCGATCTCCACGCCCATCCGGTGAAAGTTATTCTGAACTTCGGCCGCCTCATCCAAACGAAGAAGTCCATTGTCCACAAAGATGGCCCGGACGTTGACACCGGCCTCATGGAGGAGAACGGCCAATACCGTGCTATCCACTCCTCCACTCACCCCACAAACAACTTGTTTTTCGCCAACCCGCTCACGAATGCCATCGATCATCTCCCTTTTGAAGTCATCGATGTGGAACGGCTGCAGCTCCTTCGCCTGCAGCAGGAAATTATGCAGGATGCGAAGCCCCTCGTGAGAATGGGTCACTTCAGGGTGAAACTGGATTCCAAAGAATCCACCGGGCCAACGCAAACTCACTGGAGTCCCGTGTTGATTGGTGGCAATCACCTCGGCTTCTTCGTGAAGATCCTGAACGGTATCCGAATGACTCATCCAGACTTGAGATTCATGGGAAATCCCTTCGTAAAGATCATCGTTCGCCAGAGGCTTCAATGCCGCTGGCCCGTATTCACGCTTGTTGCTGGCCTTGACCGAGCCGCCGAACTTGATGTTCAGCAACTGCATGCCGTAGCAAACACCGAGAACAGGAACTCCGTAGGACTTCAACTTCTCAAAATCGATATCCGGGGCATCAGGCTCACTGGTGCTTTTGGGGCCGCCCGACAAAATAATTGCCCCGGGCTGACCGATCTCACCCAATTCCTCGGTTGAATACAGTTTGGCAAAGAATCCCAGTTCGCGAACCCGTCGGACAATCAGCTGGGTGTATTGGGAGCCGAAATCAAGAACGGCCACGTGTTGAATCTCTTGCATCGCTTAAGTCGCAGGTTGGTAGTTGGTGGGTTCCTCGGTAATCGTGACATCGTGCGCGTGGCTCTCACGCAGACCACCGGCCGTAATTCGCACGAATCGGGCCTTCTCCCGAAGCTCGTGGAGGTTCCTCGCTCCGATATACCCCATGCCGGACCTCAATCCGCCCATCAATTGGAAAACCACATCAGCCAAGGGCCCTTTGTATGGCACGCGGCCCTCGACCCCCTCGGCGACCAATTTTCCGCTGGAGTTCTGACCATAACGATCACCGGCTCCTTTTCTCATCGCGCCGATTGATCCCATTCCACGATATGTTTTAAAACGACGTCCCTGGGAATGAACTGTTTGTCCAGGACTCTCCCTCGTTCCAGCCAGCAAGGATCCCAGCATAACAAGATCAGCTCCGGCCGCCAAAGCCTTGGTGATGTCTCCCGAGTAGCGGATTCCTCCATCGGCAATAACCTGGACGCCGTGCTCGTGGGCGGTGTCGGCCACATTCTGAACGGCCGTAAACTGAGGCATTCCCACTCCGGAAATCACCCGCGTCGTGCAGATCGACCCGGGCCCTACACCCACCTTCAAGCAACTCGCGCCAGCACTAATCAAATCCTTCGCTCCTTCAGCTGTCACCACGTTCCCGGCCACTACGGGCACCTCGCCCAATCCGCGCAAGGTCTCAATCACTTCCATCACCCGGGACGTATGTCCGGTGGCGGCATCGATAAACAAAGCATCCGCCCCGGCTTCAATCAACGCTTGGGCACGCTCGAGGAATTCCGGTCCCGGCCCAACCGCCGCGCCACACCGAAGCTGGCCATTGGGATCCTTGGAAGCACTGGTAAAAGTGATCCGCTTTTCAATGTCCGCTCCGGTAATCAAGCCTGCAAGAGTCCCATCGGGATTGATCAGGGGCAGTTTTTCGATGCGATTCTTATAGAGAATCTCACGGGCCTCGCGCTGCCCCATATCGGCCGGAGCAGTATGAAGACGCTCAATCGGCGTCATGACATCTTCCACCAGGCAATCCTCGCTGGGAATGTGACGCAAATCGCGACCGGTCACCATTCCTTCCAGCTTCCCATTTTCATCCACAACCGGAAACCCGGAAAATCCTTCGTGAGCCATAATCAAGCGAACCTCAGCCACCGTGAATTTCCGGGACACCGTCAAGGGTTTGTGGATGACTGCGTTTTCAGAACGCTTGACCTTCGCTACCATCGAGGCCTGCTCATCGATCGGACAGGCGCGGTGGATGACCGCAATCCCGCCTTCCCGGGCCAAGGCAATTGCCAACTCGGTCTCAGAAACCGTATCCATGGCTGCCGAAACCACCGGGATGTTCAAGGGAATCCCGTCGCACAACTGCGTGCTGACATCAGATTCAGATGGGAGCAACTCGCTCAAACCTGGCGTCAGGAGGACGTCATCGAAAGAAAGGGCCAAAGAAGGTTCCGCCATGGGCGAATCAATAGAATTCGACTCACGAAAGCAAGCGCCATTCCTTTAAAGCCGAAAATTCTTCAGATGCCTCACAAATGTGACCTCATTCCGCTTGAATCGGATCATACACCAACCTCCAGCGGGCATACTGTGATGACATGGAAAATCCGATTCTGACCTCGACCAATTCTCGCCCCTGCGGCATGCCGACCCGGGTCACCGAATGCCGTCCAGCTGGAACCTCGGTCCACTCTGTAAGATCGCTGCTCACTTCGATGACGAGCTTCCACTCCCGGGGATCAAGTCCTCGTCGCCGCAGAGCCGAAAATTTAAAGTTCTCTCCATAGACCTGTTCCGGGCTCATCCGCATCTCAAACCCGCTCCCGGCATCCCTCATCAGTGGATCGGACCCAAAGTAATACTCGGCCAGATTTGCTCGATCATCCTCGTCGGGATCCCCCGTCGCATCTCCGACATCGAGTAACCAATCGTCAAATGTCTCCATCTCAGGCAACTCTTCATTCAAAAAGACCTCGATCGAGGCACTGGTCCGGGACGCAGGCACCACATCCTCCCGCCCATACCGATTCACATCGGCCACCAGAATTTCAGCACAGGTACCCACCGCCTCAGCCACCCTGATGACTTCACCGAATTCTCCATCCTCCAATTGAGGAATATAGGAAACTCCGAAAGACTGGTATGGATTCCCAAGGGCATCGCCCACAATCCCTTCACCAATCACGACATCTAGAAGGCCATCTCGATTTAAATCTCCCAGGCTAAAATCAGTGACGCTAAGAGGAAGCATCAACTCACCGGATGAATCAAAACTCCCTTGATCATTCTCGCCGAGGAGAAGAATCCCCGTGGGACCAAGGCCTTGTGGTGCGGCCCTGAGGCCAAGCAAGTCAAGATCACCATCGAGATCGGCATCAGCCAACTTCAAGTGGCTCCACGAGGACCCCTCAAATACCTGCGTTGTCTCAAAGTTCTCTTTCTCCGGCAGATATTGAACACTCCTCACTCCATGATTCTCCGCCCAATCGCTTATGAAAACTTCATCAAGTCCATCAAGATCCGTATCACCAATCACGACTTGCGAGGAAAGAGTCGGAGACGTGAATCCAACTGAATCAGTTAACCTCGCTACCGCGCGAGGTGTCGACCAAGCGAATTCCTCCTGCTCATACCAAACCAAATCACCATTGCTGTGATTGACCAAAATGATGTCGATAAACTCATCGCCGTCGAAATCCAGTCGTCGCACAAATGCCCCTTGAGCTGGCACAAATCCAACCTGTGAAGAATCGGTCATCGTCGACAAACTTGGCAATCCTGGCACCAAGGGAACGAAAGCCTCAGCTTGTATCACGACTTCCGCAGGCTCCTCATAGAATCCCTGAAAAGAACATTCATTGGGAGAAACATCGCTCGAAGCCGTGAAAATCGTCTTCGCGAAACCTTCTCGGTCATAGAAATCAAAATCGAAGAGATTTTGCCCCTGGGAAACACCCAACAAAGTCAACCGGGACTCAAACACCTCTGGAGCAAGTCGAAGAGAAAGCACTTCACTTCCTGTCAGATCTCCAAAGAGGAGATCTTCCAAACCGTCCCCATCCCAATCGGACCATCTGAGCCTCAACGGACGGCGGGTTGCTCCAACTCGTTGTCCCTTGCTGAGCTGAGTGAATTCACGAACTCGATCTGAGAAAAACAACAACGCTTCGCTCGCCGCACCGGCGAACTTGAAAGGATCCCCGAAAACGTTGGTCCATTTCGTCCCAAAGAGCCTGACGACCACATCAGACCTGCCATCTCCATCCAGGTCCAAAACGTTCAATTCCCCAATGATGCCAAACGCATGAGATACAAGACAAGCTTCCCATGATCCACTCCCTTGATTGATGAGGCCCACAAAATTCGTTGAGAAAGCACTCCCATACGCAATCAGGTCAAAATCTCCATCACCATCAAGATAAGCGGGTTGAAGTCGATCGAGCTGCGACTGCTTCAACCCTTCAATAGCAATCGTGGTCGTTTCGGGCGCTCCAAAACCTCCTTCCAGAATTCCAAATTTAACCTCCAGCCACAAGGTGGCCATTCCGTTCCCACTGGACAACGATGATACTGACAGAGAGTCACACCTCCCGTCCCCATTCACATCAAAGGCCGCCTGATCCCTGCGAGGAAAACTCGTTACCAACGCCTCACGTTCTTCCGTGATGGACACCAGTGAGTGTCCGGAATAACTCCTCACTCTGAAATCAGCGCTCTGATCAGGGATCACCTCCAGAATCTCGGAACAAATTGGAAACCGAGCCGGTTCGACATCAAAAATCAGAGGCTCGCTTTCGAATCTACCGTTACCGAGCCCCCAATAGATTCTGGGCGGCAATTGATTGACCACCCCCGGCACCTGGCTGAGAGCGGGAAAGAACATCAAATCAAGCTTCCCCTTGATCAAAGTCACCAACCGCCTTGAGATCAAGCTGCTCCTGCCCAACGTCAAATGGAGCCAACTCTTCGAATCCTTTAGGGAGACTCTGCAGCACTCTGATTCTTCCACTTTCAAAGATCACCAGATCTCCAAACCCATCTCCGTTGAAATCGCCTTCATGAACATTGGCACCGTCTTCAACAGGAAACACCAAGACAGCTTCCTCAGAGTAACTTCTTTCAAAGATTTGCCGGAGGATCTTGATCCGATCCTGAGCCCGATCATGAAAAGCGATATCACGCAATCCATCGTGATCAAAATCGAGGGACATCACGTGATCCACCGAATCTCGCTCCAGCAGCTCAATGCCCGACTTCAAATTGAAGCCACTCAAACAAGAAGTCGCTCCGAGAAGGACAGCAAAGACTCGGGCAAACACACGGAAAAAATAGAGCGTCGAAATCAGATATCAAGTTCGGATCGAGACATAGAAAAACGGCACTCTCTATGAGTGCCGTTTCAAAGATCGTTGTTTAAAAAATGGATCAGTCCAAAAAGACGATTTTTCCGGGCTGCCCTTGCGCTTCCGCTTCGACAGCGGCCTGACGCTCATGTTGCTCGGGTGAGCAGGAGGAATCAATGGGAGCATCCGGAGCAGTCTCGCTGGCCTGCACCAGCCCTTTCTCAACGAGATAAGCCTCCACTTCTTCCCCACTCACATCAGGGAGCATCTCACCGTTTACCTCCACACAAGGACTGAGAGGCTGGCCGGTTCTTTGTTCCATCTCCCAACGGAAGGCCGGATTCTTGATGATGTCCTTCTCGTCAAATTCGAGGTCATACTTCCTCATGATGGCGCGAACACCTTCGCTCCACCCGCAGTATGTCTTGAGATAAGCCGTGATCTGAGGTTTCTCGTTGCTCATGAGCGCACTATACCGTCTTGGATGAATCTTGCAACCATCCTCCCCCACCCGGCGTTTCAATTCTGATTCGATCTCCCTCGCTCACCTCAATTGAAGCAATTCCGGGCAGATCACTCCAAATCCCGTTGCGACAAATCGACTGCTTCCCAGGCTGACCATTGGGCTTTGGCCTTTCATCCCGACGCTGGGTCAGCAACGACACTGTCATGGACTCCAAAAACTCAATTTCGCGAATGAGCCCATCTCCTCCATGAAATGTCCCGGGACCTCCCGAACCCTTCCGGATGGCGAATTCCCGCACTCTCACCGGATAGCGTTCCTCCAAGACTTCAGCATCGGTAATCGCGGTATTGCTCATATGGACATGACACCCGCTTCGACCATTCCAACCCGGTCCGGCACCACCACCTCCGCCCATTGTTTCATAAAAGCCAAAGCGATCGTTCCCGAACAGGAAGTTGTTCATCGTCCCCTGCCCATTTGATTGAATACCGAGAGCTTCCAGCAGGACATCCACCAGGCGTTGGCTCGTTTCGACATTGCCTCCGACTACCGCCGGACATTTCAAGGGGTCCCGATCCAACTCAGGATTCAGAATTCCCGTATCGGTGATGATCTCCACCTCCTTCAGCAACCCTTCATTCAAGGGAATATCTTCATTCACCCAGAGCCGCAGGGCATACAACACCGCGCTTCGCACGATCGCAGGGGTCGCATTCAGATTTCGAGGATGAATGGCTGCGGAACCCCGAAAATCAACCTTCAGTCCGTCGCCCCGGGAAATCTTCACTCTAATCTCCGAACCGTCATCGAGACAATCACCCGCTGCCCCTCCCTCGAAAGCGCTCAGTGACTCCCTCAACAACTGCGAGGAGCGCTGAAACAATCCCTTCATGTGACAGGAAACAATTCCTGAAGAGGACTCTTCGACCAAGCGCATAACCGCTCTGACGCCATGACGATTTGCCGAGACCTGGGCGGTGAGGTCAGCCTGGTTGTCGGCAGGCGACCGGGAACCCTGGAAAAAGGAAGGCCCAATCTCCTCGAAAGAGGTTGGCGGGATCACCACCCCTTCCTCCGCCAGACAGGTGGCATCGGGAGGCATGGATCCCGGGCTCTTGCCTCCGATCTCAGCATGGTGTGCTCGGTTCGCAACGAAAGCGATCAACTCTCCTTCCACCAGGACAGGGCTAATGACGGTGACGTCGGGCAGGTGGGACCCACCAAACGCCGGGTGATTGACCACGATACAATCTCCCTCCCTCCAATCGTGCTCTTCAGACACCTTCCTCACACAGAGCCCCAAGGCGCCCAGATGAACAGGAATATGCGGAGCGTTGACGACAAGAAATCCATCAGCATCGAGAAGAGCACACGAGTAGTCCAAGCGTTCTTTGATATTGGTGGAAAGGGCGGTCCGACGAAGGAGCTCCCCCATTTCCTCAACTACTCCTTCAAACTTCCGCCGAAACAACTCGGCTTCCACCACCTCAAGATTTTTTGTGACTCCCTCACTCTTTCCACCTTCCCACTCCAAACGAAGTGACCCCTTGTCTCCACGATAAATCTTCCATCCCGGTTCGAGCACCAGAGTGGAGAAGGCATCCTGTTCAATCCGGAGACCCTCGACCAATTCCCCGCTCGAAAACTCTTCCTCCTCCACCAAGCAGTTTGCGCCCACCATTTCCACTCTCAAAGTCACCCACTCGATCTCCCTCTCTGGTGGCCGCTCGTATCCGTAAAGAACCTGATAACGCTCAGAGAACTTATTTTCCAATTCCTCACGGCAAACCTCAGGAGCCGTCTCAATCTCAAGACAGGAATCCTGTCCTTTCAGCCGCAGTTCGAACAGGCAGCGATGGATGGATTCTCCTCCTCCAAGCTCCCCGATCATCTCCCCGACGCGATCATCGAGGGGGGCCAAAACCTGCTTTGTCCGGATCTCCCGATCACCAGCCTGATGCAATCCCCATGCACTCAAAAGACCGGCATCCCCCGGTATCAAAATCGTCCCGATCCCGAGCTCACTGGCCAGCGAACATACATGCTGGGGCCCGGCTCCACCGAAGGCCACCAAGGCATGATCACGACAATCATACCCTTCACGAGTCGACACCAGACGAAGAGCTTCAGCCATATGATTGATGGCAATGCGACGCAGCCCCAGCAACAGCGAATCCGGATCACAACCATCCCCGATCTCACAGCACAGTTCTTCGAGTCGTGATTGGGCCGCCTGACGATCCAAAGGAATCCCGGCTCTTCCTTCGTCCATGAGGCCGAGGAGCAGATTGACATCGGTCACGGTCAACGGTCCTCCTCGCCCATAACAAGCCGGCCCCGGATTTGATCCAGCACTCTCCGGCCCGACCTCAAGGCCGCCATTCCGCCACTGGCAAATTGACCCTCCTCCTGCCGCGACGGTCTCGATCTTGATTGCCGGAGCGAGAACCCTGACCGGTCCGACCTCCTGTTCATAGCGATATCTCGGATCGCCGGTGATCCGGGCAACATCAGTACTGGTCCCGCCCATGTCAAAGGTCAGGACTTTTGACAGTCCGGCAGCCGCTGACAACGCCGTGGCCCCGGCGACTCCTCCGGCCGGCCCACTGAGAAGACTATCAACTGCCCGAAAAGTCTCCGTGGACTTGAGCTGTCCGGCACTCGTCATCAAAGACACCGGAGTTCCCGGCAGGGCCTCCTTAATCCTATCCACAAATTCTCCCATGATGGGAGAGAGATACGCATTGGCCACCGTCGTTTCCATTCGGGGCCAGAGCCGAATCACCGGGGCCAACTCGTGAGAAACGCTGACATGGGAACACCCTTTCTCTCGAAGAACTCGAGCCACCTCCCGTTCATGATTGGAAAAGCGATCCGCATGAATCAAAACCACAGCCATGGCCTTTCCTGGTTCACTTGATTGCAACAAGTCGGTTTCCAGTGCTTCCAGTATTTCACCCTGACGATCAACCCTTCCGGGAATCCCGATCACCTTTCTCGTAACAGGAACAGCCTGAGCAGGACCAAGTTCAAAAATATCCGGGCGACGTTGATCACGGATTTCTAGGAGAGATTCAAATCCAGCTGACGTGATCAAATCGACAGGTTCACCCTTCCCCTCTAACAAGGCATTGGTTCCGCGGGTCGTCGCTACTCTCAAATCACAAGGGGGAAACGATGAGCCCAACCCGCAACCGGTGAGCAACCTCGCCGCGACGACTGCTGACTCCTCGCCTGTTTCCAGCTCCAGATACTCACCGACAACGGCCTGACCATTCAACCGAATCAACCCTTCAGCTGGATTCGATTCGACAACTTCAGCGCCAGCCTTGGTTCTAAAGCCCTCCAGCCCCGATCGCTGAGGTCCCAGGGGCCGCCCACAGGATATCCACCCTTCCTCGATTGAAGAAACCTTCATCCGGATGATGCCGGACGAGAGAACTTTGCAACGATACTCCTCTTTGTTTGGAGATAGGGCCCAGCCGTCGGTGAACGTTCCACCGACGTCGATTCGAACCTGCCACTCTGCCATACGGGGAGACTATCCCAATCGGGCGGCCTCGCGAGCAATGAGAGTCAACTTTTCGAGAGTTCCCTTGGGAAGCTCGGGTTGCTCCAGAATGACACAGAGACACACCTTGGAATCACCAACGAACTCGACCGGCTACCCGTCAGAACGAAGAATCAAGCCACTCTCTCCACCGAACTCAAACTCTTCGGCGCTGTCTCGAAGAACCTTCATCGCTGCAGCCTCAGGGCCTCCGACCAACTTCACCTCGCGGATCCCTTCGAGATCCTTGGCCAAGTCTAACACCTCCTGCCGGGAAAGCTCTCCTTCGAACCCAAAAATGACCCGGAGCGCGATCTGAGCGGAATCCATGAAGGAACCCTCCTCGGCAACCGGCTCTTCTTTGCTTTCCTCTGGCTCGGGATCTGAGACAGCGGATTCAGATGCTTCCATCCGGGCGGCCGGAACATCGGGTTCCGAAGCCAACGGTCTGGCAACCTCGGGTTCTACAGATTTAACCGGCTTGGCTGCCTGGACGTTCTGCAAAGCGGAATCGGTAGCCTTCTCCACCACTCCCGTCGAATGAGGCAACTTGACCTTATTCAGATCTGGCATCGCGACGAGATTCTCTTCTCCCGATCGCAATTGATATCCGCCTTCGCCAGACTGAGCACTTCCATTTGTGGGATGACCTCCATTGGCTCCACCGGCAGCAATGTCACTTTTCGGCTGCTGGGCAGCTTGTTCCGCCTTGGCCGCCATGGCCGCAGCATGCTCACCGGGCTTCCCGGCCGGCACAAAAGAGCCATTGAGCATACTGGAAATGGCGTTGGGATGAGGAGTCGGGCCCGCCACCGGAAGGGGCGGAGCACCTGGAAGTCGGTCATCTTGAATCTGAACCGGTTGCTCGGGCTGTTGAGACACTTGCGGAGCGGGCACTTGAGAACCCGGGACGGGGGCCGCATCCGATGATCCTGCATTTAGGGGCATGATGGAATCCATCGAAGGCCACACCGGAGCTGCATTACCATTTTGAGAATTAGCGTGGGTATTCATGGGAGGTCGAATCCGATATTGGGGTTTGTTGACCGTAAAGGTTTCTTAACCTTCAGCCGGGCGAATCTCACTAAAACTTTTTATAATAAGTCAAAAACAAGAGCGTTAATTTTAAAATATTTAAGATTCCCTAACTACTTATAAATCAAGACTTTTACTCAGATTCCGAGCGGACATTCCTTCTCAGGAATTGGAAAGCCGGGCCACCTCCCGGGCGACGATAATCAGTGTCTCCCGCACCCCTGCTCCGTAGTCCCCGTCTCTGAGAACGGCCAGCGAGGCACCCGGCTCTTCGATCAGATCGAGGATTCCGTCATTGGTTTGAATGACCACCGAATTGGGATCTCCCAACCCCATGCGTTGAACTCCCGACCTGACGAGCGCCATGGCGCCAGCTTCATCGGGACCGGCCAACTGAATGCGCCGAATACCAGGAAGCGAACGGGCCTTCTCCAGAATTTCGTCCCGGGTCATTTCAGCTGTAACACCGAATATTGCCCGCAAGACAAGCTGGGGCACCTCATTGGGACTGGCTTGAGAAGGAAGCTCTTCCCGGGGAGACTCAACCACCTTCGGAGGCACTACGGGCTCAGAAAACTGACTTCCCGAGCTAGGCATAACATCCTGAATATTAACACCTTTTGACTCTTTAGGAAAATTAACTTCCGAAGGTCGATCGGCCCGATTCTGCGGAGTTGGAAGCGCAAAGGGGTCGTCATCAAGAGTCAACTCAGACCTCTTGACCGGTTTGGGAACCGGTTGAGGAGGGACCACAGGATCAGGGATCTCGTCCGGCAGCGCGAAACCTTGATCTAGGTCCGATGCCGGAGTCTTGGGGCGCTTTTCGTCCTCCAATCCAAAGGGCGAATCCGGCACCTTTTTTTCCTCACGAAAATCAGCTTTTGCTGACTCCTTTCCCTTTTCGAGATCCTCATCAAAAGGCGATGAAACTTTCTTGGGAGGAACACCCGCGGGTGGTGGCCCACTGGAATTCGGACCAAAGGGGTTCGGCACGGAACTCTTCTTGGGGGGAGGAGACGCGAAAGGGTTGTCGGGGTCTACAAACATATCTTCAGGGAGTTCTATTTAATCTCTTGACCAACCAATTTCCACCCGGAATTTCGGCAAGCGAGCGATGAGAAAAATTCCAAAAACTATTTAATGAATCCTAAATAATCTGCCTAACGAGGACTTCCAAGGCGCTTCAGCTTTCTGCGGATGGAAACCTTGGCAGCCGTACTCAACCGGTCGACAAACAGAATCCCATTCAAGTGGTCAGTCTCATGCTGGATGGCCCGGGACAACAACCCGTCCGTCTCGACGACGACCTTCCGTCCATCCAACATTTCAAGGGTTGCTTTCACAACCGCTGGGCGTCGAACCTCGGCATTAATTCCCTCTATACTGAGGCAACCTTCGGTGGACGATTCTTTTTCGGGTCCGAATTCAAGAGACGGATTGATGAAAACCAAGGGCATGATGCTTTCGAGATCCGCCTCCTCCCCATCCACTTTCAAGAAGCTGATACATTCAGGATCATGGGAAACGTCAACCACCGCCATCTGAAGATCACGATCAATCTGGGGGGCGGCCAAACCCACCCCCTGGGCATGAACCATGGTCTCGATCATGTCCTCGGCCAACTTCCGGTGCTCTTCCGTCACTTCTCTAACAGGGCGGCATTTCTTGCGAAGGATGGGATTTCCATACTGGGTGATTTCAAGGATCATGATTCTTTTCGATTGGTTCTTCTGCGGGAGGTTTGTGCGGTCTGACCGGATAGAAAATATCTTCGGGTGGATAACCGGCATCGAGAGCGGCACTGTGAGCCTCCAGCACTTTCTGCCATGGACATCCCTTGTCGACCCGAAGGGCGAGCTTCATCCCCGGTCGTTCCTGGAGGTTCCCCATTAAATACTCTTTCAAGAGACCGTCGGGAACCGGAAGGCTGTCAATTTCAGCACTACCATCCCGACCGAGAGTCAGGGTTGACCGGGCAATCGATACGGTCTTCACCTTCAGGGAATTTGCAGACGGTAGATCAACCTGAATCTCCGGCCGGGGAACCTTTTCGGTCAGATCGTTCATCGTCACGATAAAGAAGAACAGCAAGGTCACGAGGATGTCGATCAGGGGAACGATCGGCACCGTTACCGGCTTCTTCTGGGGGCGATAGAATTCCACAGCCTTGGCAGTCTACTTGTCGCGGAAAAACACGTGCTGGTGACAGGCGGAAACAACCCGCCCCAACAGCACCTCAAGGCGCGCCGACAGAGTTTCGATTTTGCGGCTGAAGGCACTTTGTGCAATGACCGAAGGAACGGCAATGGCGATGCCCACGATGGTCGTACTCAAGGCCGTGGCGATTCCGCGACCGATGTTGTCTTTGTCATCCAGGTCAGCGAAAACCGTGATCAATCCGGCCGCTGTTCCCAACAAACCAAGCAAGGGTGCAATGGTGATCACAACATCGAGCACCGACATCCCCGAATTCATCTTCACCACTTCTTCCCGGGCGGATGATTGCACCGCCTCCTTGACTTCACTCTGGGAGCGTCCGGCGTTGTTCATGGCAACGGAACAAAGGCGGGCCAACGAGTTGTCACCCTTTTCGAACTCTCGCTGCAGTCGATTCAGAGTCCCGTTTTCAAGATGTTCTTCAAATCGTTCGACTTCTTCTCCGAGATCATCCGGAAGCACCCGTGAGCGGGTCAAACTCATCGACTTCATCAAAATTACGGTCAAGGAGGCCAGAGAACAGAGGCCGAGCAAGACCATGAAAAAGCCGCCTCCTCGCAAAAAGTTCCAGGTCGTATCAAATGCCTCGGAAAGATTCATCGCAGGTCTAGTAGTTGAAGGTCACAATTAACTCAAGAGCATCGCCATCAAGTTCCCGAACCACGTCCTTGGGCATCTTGGGAATCTCAATCTCCGAGAGAGCCCTCAAAATCATTCCCCACTGAATCTGGGAAGCTCCATTCATCGAAACCTGACGCTGATTTTTGACCGATCCATCGGGATTCACCGCAAAATACAAAGTGATGTTTCCCGGAGCGATCAGCGACCGGTTCCGACTGTTTTCAATCTGCCATTTTCGTTCAAGTCGCTTGTAGATTGTGGCCTGATAGCGCCCCAAAGCAGTATTCCGAACATCCAGAGATCCGCTTCCCGCAGCGCTGATGACCCCTTTGACCCTCGTTTTCCGATTTTGAGGAGCAAATCCTCCGTCCACGGGAGAAGTATCCTTCTCTTCCACTTCCTCGCGCTCCGGTTGAGTCTCAGTTACTTTGGGCACCGGCGGTTTCATCGGTTCCGGAGCCAACGCGTCCTCGAGAGCCTTCAATGCATTGTCGATCTCGGCAAGATCCTCCGACTCAGGCTTGGCATCCATTTTTTCCGGCCCGGGATTCGGAGTCGGCGTGTCCGGATTCTCCTCCGCCTTCTCGCTGGCTTCGACGGCATCCTGCTTGATCTCGTCATCCCCTCGGCCTCCGTCTTGCACTGAAGAAGCCTCCTTCGCCGAATCCTCTCCGTCACTGAAGTTGGAATCAAAAGTCTTGATGTCGGACTTCACCTCGTCCTCTCCCGCCAGGGCAGTCATCTTCTCATCCCCAGCAATCGCACCCGCGTCGCTGGAAGCCTTGGTATTGTTTTCCCCAATGAAGCCGGTGTCGTCGGGTTGCTCCTCGGTCGCCTGATCCGGATTGGTCTGCACAAAGCCACCAGCAGGTGGTTCGGGTTCCGGTTCGGGCTCCTCATCCATCGGTTCCGGCTCAGCCGGCGCTGGTTCCGGAAGAGGAAGGGCAATGACCTCCTCGGATTCCGGCTCATCCAGAACCAACGCAATCTCGATCCGCTCCTCGGGTTTCTTCTCCGGCTTCTTCTCTTCGGAAATGATCGTCGACGAGAAGAAATCGAGCACCAACATTAGGATAAAGGCAAAGAAGAGAGCGACGTGGATCCAGGCTGCAATCAGCAGAGCCACGATAAACTCTTGGTTAGACTTGATGCTCGCTGTCACCTCTCAAGGAATTCTCGCCTCAAACACCCGGATTGACAACACATCTTAAGGAATCCGACTCAACCAGTCGTCCGATGAGTATTTTCCCACATAATTGTCCAATTCTTCGACCTGATCGAAGGATCTTTCTTGGACGTCTTTTGCCAACGAGTTTTCCAGTCCCTTGAGGACGCAGGGAGCGCCCGCCACGCTCCCTTGATGAAGCACCCCCTCCCGGTTCCGTCGTTGACCGGCGCCGGCCAGCTTCCGACCATCCGGCGCCACCAAATCCCAGCGAACGGGCTTTTGAAAACACGCCTTGGACTGACTGGACGAATCCTCACCCGTCAAGGCACATGACACCCCCTGCTTTCCGAGGCAATCAGCCACCGCCTGATGAATGGCACAATAACTGTCAGCGCCTCTCAATCGAGCCACCTCCACGTTTCGAGGGATGATCAGAGTGTAGGTGGTATCGGACCGATGATCAACGATCCCCCCTCCCGTCCATCGGCGCACATATTGAGGTTCTTCTCCGAAGATGCTCCGGGCCTCTCCGAGACTTTGAAAATATCCCAAGCTCACCCAATCCCCCTGCCACTCATAAATTCTCAAAAGTGGATGCTCCGACCCGCTCCTCAGGAGCCATTCGTCCACCGCCATGTTTTCCGGTCCAGATCTAGGATTGGCGTCCCGCCAAACTTCCAGTCGCTCAAAAATCACTCTTTCATCACACTCCCTCTTGCAGATGAGACAAGCCAAACTAAGCTCCGCACATGTCTTTTTCCCCAAAGCCAAAGTCGGCTTTGCTCATCGTGGGGCACGGATCCACTGAGAATCCGGATTCGTCGACCCCTTATTTCGATCACGCCCGGGAAATCCGCCAACGCGGGCTTTTTGGCGAAGTGCATTGCTGCTTCTGGAAAGAAGAGCCTTCAATGCGGGAAGCTCTCTATCTCATCGATGCCGAGGAAATCTATGTCGTCCCCGATTTCATCAGCGAAGGTTATTTCACCCGTGATGTGATCCCCAGGGAGCTGGAGCTCACCGGCCCCACAACCCACGTGCATGGGAAGACCATCCACTATTGCGATCCCGTCGGCATCCACCCTTCGATGACTTCTCTGATCCTCCAGCGAACCGCAGAGGTTGCCCCCGATGTTCCGCAGGAAGAGGCCACTCTCTTTATTGTCGGTCATGGAACTTCCCTGAACAAGAATTCCACCAAGGCGATCGCCGACCAAGTGGCTCTGATCAAGACCTTGCCGGACTGTCACTTTGCGGAGGTTCTCGATACCTACATGGAGGAAGCTCCGTTTATCGCTGATTGGGCCAAGCTCAGCGAGACTCCCTACGCCATCGTCGTTCCCTTTTTCATTGCTGATGGCTTGCACTCCTACCAGGACATTCCGGTCATGCTGGGATTCGAGAAAGACGAAGGAAAAGCGGCCAGCCAAAAGGAAGTCTTTCGAAACAACCCCTACCACCTGCAAGACAAGACCCTCTACTACTCCGCCGCCATCGGAACCGAACCCTTGATGGCCGATGTCATTCTCGACCAAATTTCCACCTTCGACTCCCAACATGTCGCTCACTCAAACGCTCACTGAAGCCATTGAAAACGGGGTCGACCAAATTGGCCAGATCCGCATCCTTCAGAACCCCTTCCGGCTTCATCACATCGACGATCAGGATCTCGATTCTCTGGAAGTTCATACCAACCCCGATCACGCCCGGGACATCAGCCTCTATTCCGAAGATGGGGAGTATCGCTTCACCAAAGGGGAACTCTCGCTCAAGCGTGGATGGCTTTTCCAACTTCAATCCATCGAAGAAGTCCGGCAGACCCTCGACCTCTTCTATCCTGCTTCCCTTGGAATTTGGAAGGCTTGGAAAGAGGACTCGGTAAGAATCCAGAATCTTCGGGACAAGCTGTCACGACAAACCGGAATGTATCGCCGCACCCGGAATGTCTCAGAAGAAGGTGCGCAGGAATTGGTTCGGACTCTCTGCGGCCCCTCTAACAAGTGCGTCAAAAAAATTCTCTGGCAGATTGACGAAGACACTCCTCTCGCCGACTCCGAGGCATCCCGATTTGAGGGAGTCCTTGGTGGATGCAATAAGCAAGCCATCCCCTTGCTCTGTCAGGAAGCCTGCAATTTCTTCGTTGCCGAAACCCGAAAGAAGGTTCAGGCCGAATTCGAAGCCAGTCAGAAGTGACCTGAAGCGAATTGCCAAAAATCCAGCATTGCTTCCTATTCCGGAAGAGGTCAGTCTGACCGAACACATTTCGACCGAGTCATGCGATTTCGTCTTCTTTTTCTCCTACCCGCTCTTCTTTTTGCCTCCTGTTCCGGTTCTCTCGATGAGGAACCCGAAGAGGAGGAAAAGCCGAAAAATGAAGAAGCCGGGACCGGCGAGGAACCACCTCCACTCCCTCCTCCGGTCGATGAAAGCATGAAATTTGCGGTTCCCGAATCTACCGGCAATCTGATGACCGAAGAGAACAAAAAGACCATCGTCGGTCCTGCCCCCAAGCCAACCGAAGTCAGCGAAGGCGACAGCGTGATCAATGTTGATCCTCCAAAACTCCCCGAGGCCAGACTGCCCGGCGAGGAGTAATCTTCATTACCGACATCCATGGCCCAGACCCGCCCGCCGAAATTCAAGGCCGAGCCCTACGAGTGGCACGAGATCATCGAACTGGACATTGTCGCACTCTCCAATCTGGGAGCTGGCATTGCCAGGCCCAACGACTGGGTCGTCTTCGTCCCCTTCGCTCTCCCCGGAGAAAAAATCCGGGCCCGAGTCTGGAGGAACGAAGCCAATTGCTCCCACGCTGATTTGGTCGAGATCCTCGATGCTTCTCCTGATCGCATTGAACCGAAATGTCGCCACTTTGCCACCTGTGGAGGCTGCCAATATCAACACCTCCCCTACCAGAAACAGCTTGGTTGGAAGACTCGTCAGGTCCGGGAACTCCTTGAACACATGGTAGGGGTTGACGCCGAGGTGTTGCCGGCCGTTCCGTCCCCAAAAGAATGGGGCTACCGCTCCAAGATCACTCCTCATTTCCAGAAACCCAAAGGCGGGTCCGATTTCCCCATTGGATTTCTCGAGTTCAATCGCCGCACCCGCTTGGTCGATATCGACTACTGCCCCATTGCCATGGATGTCATCAATGACAAACTTCCGGCATTGAGAGCAGAGGTCAAAGCCAATGCCGCCCGATACAAGAAGGGAGCCACTCTCCTCATGCGCGCAACCGGGGGGCGTGTGGAAACCGACCATCGGACACCGGTTTCCGAGAAAGTCGGTGAGCTCACCTTCAACTTCCTCGCGGGAGACTTTTTCCAAAACAACCCGTTCATTCTCGAAGCCTTCACCGGCCATGCTGCCGAGGAGGCCAGCAAGTCCGGGCAACGGTATCTCCTCGATGCCTACTGTGGCTCCGGACTTTTCGGACTCTCTCTCGCCCACAAGTTCGAGGAGGTCGTTGGAATCGAACTCTCGGAAACTTCCGCCGACTGGGCTCGCCGGAATGCCCGCACCAATGGAATCGAGAACGCCCGCTTCATCGCCGCTTCCGCCGAGAACCTCTTTGCCGACATCACCTTCCCTGCCGCGGAAACATCCGTCGTCATCGACCCTCCTCGAAAGGGCTGCAGCCAGGATTTTCTTCAGCAACTCTTTCAGTTCAATCCGGGCCGGGTCGTTTACATCTCCTGCAACCCGGCCACCCAGATGCGCGACCTCAAGAGCTTTCTGGAAAACGGATATCAAATCGACACCATCCAGCCCTTCGACCTCTTCCCCCAGACCCGCCATCTCGAGTGCGTGATTTCCCTCGCACGATAGCCCGACCCAAAACTCACTTCCCTGGAAAAAGAAACGCCAGGCTGATTCTCAGCCCGGCGCTCTTAAAAATTCGTGGAATCTCGGCAGACTACTGGATTTCCATGCCGCTCTTGGCATAGACCCAACGTTCAATCTTTCCTCCCTTGATCAGGGCCTTGGCCTGAACCGGCTTCACTCCGAAGATCGTCTGGGCCTCATAAGCGGCCAATCCGGTCTGATATTCCGTACCGTCGATCGTTTCCTTCTCGGCGGCCTTCCAGCCCTTTACTTGATCAGTCTTGAACTCCTTCACGGCTCCTCCGGCAATACTTTCCTTCATCAGGGCAACGATCTGGTCCTCGGTGAGGTCGCCACCACCTGCGGGAGCCGGAGCGGGTGCGGGAGCCGGCGGGGTGGGAGCCGGGGCCGGAGTCATCTCAGGACCTGGACCTGGCGCGGGAGCAGGAGCCGGGGCCGGAGTTGGCTCTACCACCGCTACCGGAGTCGGCCCTGGAGAAGGAGCTGGTGCAGGTGGCGTAGGGCTTGGTGCAGGGGCCAGGGCCGGAGGTGTGTTGCCACCGTCCGCCATTCTCTTGCTGAGATCAGCGTTATGCTTGGACTGGGCAAGCACTTTAAAAATATCGGTATCCAATGGCTTGACGCTTCCTTTCGCGATTCCATCCATCGTTTCCACAATCAAAACATCTCCCTTGCGGTTCAGAAGCTTCACCTTGTCGTTCTTCCGGAGAATCTTGGTTCCCTCACCACTCAATGTCGGGATGGTCGTCTGATTCTCCATTTTAAGGGTCTCGGGAAGGTCATTCTCGCGATACTCGGCGAGATCAATCTCATAGGTCGCCCCGCCATCCAGTTTTACGGAGGCAACAAGATGGCTCTCGGGTTGGTCATCCTTGACCAACATCGGGTTCAAGGTCGGCCCAAGGACGTATCCCAGGAAAAAAAGGACTACGACAACAGCTGCAAACTTCGCGTATTTCATAAGGGTTCGATAGTGTTACGCGCAAATTAGGGCTTTCTAATCGACTTGTCACGCAGTCAAAGTCGGGATTTGACCTTTTCCCGGCTACGTTCGACGCTTCGCCATGGCCAAAAACCGACTTTTCCTTCTCGATGGCATGGCTTTGGTCTACCGGGCCCATTTCGCCTTTTTCCGGAACCCAATCACCAACTCCCAAGGCCTGAACACCTCCGCCATCTATGGTTTCGCCAATACCCTCCTGACGATCATTGAAAAGGAGAAGCCAACCCACCTTGCTGTCGCCTTCGACACATCGGCTCCCACCTCGAGACATGAACTCTATCCGGAATACAAAGCCCAGCGAGAGGAGATGCCCGAAGAACTCGCCCTTGCCATTCCCGAAGTCAAGGACCTCTGCGCGGCTTTCCGAATCCCCGTTTTGGTCATCGATGGCTACGAGGCCGATGACATCATTGGGACCGTTGCCCGATGGGCCGAGGATGCCGGGAACACCGACACCTTCATGGTGACCCCCGACAAGGATTTTGCCCAGTTGGTCGACAAGAACACGTCGATGTGGAAACCCGGACGCCAGGGCTCTGATCACGAAGTTCTCGATCTTCCGGCCATTCTCGAAAACTGGGCTATCGAATCGCCCAATCAGGTCATCGATATCCTCGGCCTCTGGGGCGATGCCTCCGACAATATTCCGGGCGTTCCGGGAATCGGTGAAAAGACGGCCAAAAAACTCATCGCGCAATTTGGTTCCATCGAAAATCTGGTCGCCAGCACGGACCAGCTCAAGGGCAAGCAAAAGCAAAACGTCATCAACTTCACCGACCAAGCGCTTCTTTCCAAAAAGCTCGCCACCATTCTCCTCGATGCCCCGGTCAAAGAATCCCTCGATGATCTCGCTCGCAAGGAACCCGATCACGATCGACTCCGCGAACTCCTGGAGAAATGGGAATTCCGCACGCTCTCCCGCCGTATTTTCCCGGAATCGGACGAACCAGGAAAAGAGGCCACGCCGGTCTTCGACAGCCTGAAAACCATCGCCGACGTCGACCACGAATACCATCTCATCGAGACCGACGATGATCTCGACCAACTGATCGGGAATCTCGTCAAAGCGGATCACTTCTGCTTCGACGTCGAAACGAATTCCCTCGATCGCTTCGAATCCAAGCTGATCGGCATCGCCTTTTCGACCCAAGCTCACGAAGGTTACTATCTGCCGGTTTCCGATTGGCCCTCTCTTCGCGAAAAGATCCTTCCCGTGTTCGAGTCACCCGCTCTCAAGATCGGCCACAATCTCAAATTCGATCTCGCCATTCTGCTCTCCCACGACATCGCGGTTCAAGGTCCGTTCTTCGACACCATGCTGGCCCATACTCTGGCCGCTCCGGACCAAAAACACGGCATGGATGCCCTTTCTGAAAACCTTCTTGGATACTCTCCGGTCAAACTGCTCGACCTCTTCACCCAATCCCAAGAGCCTGACGACGACCTTTTTGCCTCGGCTGCCAAGAAGAAGGCCGATAAAGGCGAGCTCGACGCTTCCCAGATCCCTCTCGAAAAAATGGCCGAGTATGCGGCCGAGGATGCCGACGTCACCCTCCAGCTTTACGAAAAACTGGCCCCGATGCTGGAGGACTTGGGCCTCACCAAAATCCTGACCGAAATCGAGTCCCCCCTTCTCCCTGTCTTGGTCTCGATGGAAGCCGAAGGCATCTCACTGGATCAATCCGTCCTCGATGAAGTGGGCTCAAGACTTACCGAGATCATTGCGACCCTCGGCGAGGAAATCGAAACCGCCGCCGGGCGGCCTTTCAACCTCAAGTCGCCCAAGCAACTTGGCGAAATTCTCTTTGGAGAAATGAAGTTGGTTGAGAAACCAAAAAAAACCAAAACCGGCCAGTTCAAGACCGACGAGCAAACCCTCGCCAGCCTCGCCCCCAAGCACCCCATCGTCGCCAACATTCTCAAGTACCGGGAAGCCACCAAGTTGAAGTCGACCTACGTCGACGCCCTTCCTCAGCACCGCGCTCCTCACTCGGGCCGCATCCACACCCAACTTCACCAACTTCTCACTTCGACCGGCCGATTGGCCTCCAGCGATCCCAATCTCCAGAACATTCCGATCCGATCGGAAATGGGCCGGGAACTCCGCCGGGCCTTTGTGCCTCGATCGGAAGACTACACCCTGCTGGCGGCCGATTATTCCCAAGTCGAACTCCGGGTGATGGCGGCTCTTTCCGGCGATCCGGCCATGATTGAAGCCTTCCAGCAAGACCTCGATATTCACACCGCGACCGCGGCGAGAGTCTATGGCGTGGATACCAACGACGTGGTTCCAGAAATGCGGCGCACCGCGAAGATGGTCAATTTCGGGATCATTTATGGCATCTCGGCCTTTGGCCTCTCCCAGCGGCTGGGGATTCCGCGAGGTGAAGCATCCGAAATCATCAAGACCTACTTCGAGCAATATCCCGCGATTGCCGAATTCATGGAGGAAGTCACCGAAAGCGTCCGCGAATCAGGATACGCCCAAACCCTCACCGGGCGTCGGCGGTATTTCAAGGACATCAAGTCCGGCAACGCCACCGTCCGGGCCAATGCCGAACGGGCCGCCATCAACAGCCCGATCCAAGGCACCGCGGCCGACATGATCAAAATTGCAATGGTCCGGGTTCAAGACCTTCTCGAAGGCAGACAAAGTAAAATGATTCTGCAGGTCCACGACGAACTCCTCTTCGATCTCCATCTCGACGAGCAGGAAGAACTTACTCCTCTCATTATCGCTGCCATGGAAAATGCCCTCGAACTCCCGAATGGAGTCCCGGTAAAAATCGACACCGGATTTGGCGACAACTGGTTGCAAGCCCACTGAGCCCTCTCTATCATCCCGACATCATGAAATCACTTCTCACCCTATTCATCGCCGGACTCTTCCCCGCCCTCGCCTTCTCTCAGGAAAGCGAAAAGCCTAAAACCGAGTCCAAACCTTCGAAGGCCAAATCCAGCGAAGTCACCGTGGTCATGTCGACTTCGATGGGAGACATCCACATTGAACTCGATTCCAAACGCTCCCCGAAGACCGTGGCCAACTTCCTCCAGTATGCGGATGCCAAGTTTTACGACGGCACGGTCTTCCACCGGGTGATCGGCAACTTCATGATTCAAGGCGGCGGCTTTGAACTCAAGGACGACAAACTCTCGAAAAAGGCTACCAAGGCTCCGATTAAAAATGAAAGTAAGAAATCCGGCCCCAACGTCCGGGGATCGATCGCCATGGCGCGCCTTCCCGATCCCCATAGCGCCACCAGCCAGTTCTTCATCAACGTGGTTGATAACGCCGGATTGAACTATCCCAACAACGGAGGTGGCTATGCCACCTTCGGAAAGGTCGTCAAAGGCATGGAGATTGTCGACAAGATCAGAGGAGTCAAAACCGGCTTCTCCCAGGGAATGGGTGATGTCCCCAAGGTTCCGGTGGTCATCAATTCCGTGAAACGAGCAAAATAAGACTTCTGATCCTTACCCGAAATGAAACTCCTTCCTCTTTTTCTCAGCGCCTTCCTCTTCGCCTCATGTAACGGCGACAAGGGCAAGGATGGCAAAAACGGCGGATCGGGTTCTGACGGATCCGGGGCATCCGCCGCTGAGTCCGATCGACAGAACGGACCATTTTCCGACCGGAAGTCAGGACTGCGCGACATTGTCGTCATCGAGACCAGCATGGGCACCATCAAAGCCAAGCTGCATCGATCCACCGCTCCGATCACAGTCGATAATTTCCTGACCTATGTGGACAAGAAGCACTACGACAACACCATCTTCCATCGCGTGATCTCTGACTTCATGATTCAGGGAGGAGGCTTCGAGATGAGTGGCCAGTTCCCCAAGGAAAAAGAAACCGGGAAAGGCATCACCAATGAAAGTGCTGATTCCAAGAAGAACACCACCGGCACTCTGGCCATGGCCCGGACGAACGATCCGAACAGCGCCACCGCCCAGTTTTTCATCAACGTAGAAGACAACAAGAACCTCGATTATCCGAGCATGGGTGGCTACGCCGTCTTCGGTGAGGTGATCGAAGGCATGGAAGTTGTCAATGCCATCAAGAATGTCCCCACCGGCACCAGCATGGCCCTTTCTCTCCTTCCCAACGGGCGATACAACTCAAGCCCGTTCCAAAATGTTCCCGAGGAACCGGTGACCATCAAATCCATTCGCCGGGCCTCGCAATCCGAGTAACCAACCCGATGCATTGGCTCATCCCTCTTTTTGGGTTCCTCCTCGGTTCCGTCCCCTTCGGACTCCTGCTCGGGAAGCTCAAGGGAATTGACATCCGCGAACACGGCTCCGGAAACATCGGCGCCACTAATGTCTTCCGAACTCTCGGGCGAAAGACCGGCATCATTTGTCTCATTCTCGATGCCCTCAAAGGGTTCCTTCCGGTCTATCTTGCAGTCAAGCTGACCCCGGACACGCCCGCCGGCCAGACCATTGAAGTCGTGACCGCTCTGGCCTCCATCCTCGGACACAACTACTCTCCCTGGATTGGCTTCAAGGGTGGAAAGGGCATTGCCACAACCGCCGGAGCGATCGGTGGCATCATGCCCCCGGTCGCCCTCGGTCTCTTGATCCTGATCTTCATCGTCGTCACCAAGACCACGAAGTATGTGTCAGTCGGAAGCATCGCCACCGCCATTGCTCTTCCCCTCCTCACCTTGTGGGGATCCTACCACCACGGAAAGATTGCCGACGGCACCTGGAACAAACCGCTCTTTATCTTCTCCCTGGTTGCAGGAAGTCTCGCCGTTTGGAAACACCGGACCAACATCGTGCGTCTTCGGAACGGAACCGAACACAAGATCGGACAAAAGAAAAAGGAGGTCACTTCGTGAGCAAGGTCTTTCAGCACCCCGTGGTCATCGGCAGTGGTTCATGGGGCACCGCACTCGCCCTGTTCCTTGCCCGTAAGTGCCCGCAAGTTCATCTTATTGGGAGAGACGAAGAAGCCGCACGACAGATCAATACCACCCGTAAGAACGCACGATATCTTCCCCACGTCGATCTTCCCGAAAATCTCATTGCCTCCACCGACCTTTCTCTGACCGCCAAGGCTGATCTGATTTTGTTAGTCGTCCCCACATCGGCAATGCGGGCAACTTCCGAAAAGATTGCCAGCTTCCAAATCGTCCCCGAAGCCGTGCTCATGACATGCTCCAAAGGCATTGAGCTCGAGACCGGCAAGCGAATGTCCCAGATCATCGCGGACAGCTTTCCCGACAATCCCATTTCGGTGCTATCCGGCCCCAACCACGCCGAAGAAATCGCCCTCGGTCTCCCGGCCGCCGCCACCATTGGCTGTTCGGACCTCTCCGTCGGCGAGTCCTTGCAGGAGATCTTTTCCACCGAACGATTCCGCTCATATACCAATCAGGATGTCGCCGGCATCGAACTTGGAGGGGCCATCAAAAACGTTTTTGCCATCGCCGCCGGCGTGGCGACCGGCCTGAAGCTCGGCGACAACGCCATCTCCGCTCTTGTCACCCGAGCCCTCGCCGAAATGACCCGACTGGGCACCACCTTGGGTGGCGAAACCGAAACCTTTGCCGGCCTTTCGGGATTAGGGGATCTCATCGCCACCTGCTTTTCCGAACACTCAAGGAACCACAAGGTCGGCCTCGCTCTTGGAAAAGGAAAAACTCTCAAGGAGGCCGTTGAAGATCTGGGCATGGTTGCCGAAGGTGTTCCCAATACCCGTTCCATTTACGAAGCTGCCCGACGGGTTGATGCCCGCACTCCGATCCTCGACGTCGTCTATGCGGTCCTCTATCAGGATGTCCCTCCGGCAGTCGCCCTTGATCGCCTATTTAGTAGAAGTCCAAGGCACGAGGTCGGTTAGACTTCGGGTGGCGGAGGCGTTGGCTCTCCCACCAAGTCTACCCGGATATCCGAAAGTTCGGCTCGGCGCTTGTCGGTCACTTCAGGATAGGACAAGTCAAGAGATCTCATCTCATCAGCAATCGCCTGGGCCACCAAAAGCCGGAGATTCCTCTTATCGTCAGCCGGGATGACATACCAAGGAGAGTTCACGCTGGCGGTTTCATTAATGGCTTCCTCGTAGGCTTGCTGATACTCGTCCCAAAATTTTCGCTCCTCGATATCGCCCTCGCTGAACTTCCAGTTTTTATCGGGCTCATCGATCCGGGAAACGAAGCGGGCAAGCTGTTCCTCCTTGCTGACGTTCAGAAAGAACTTCAACACTCGCGTGCCGTTTCTCGTCAAATGCTCTTCGTGCTGACGAATCGAAGCATATCGTCCCTCCCAGACGTTTTCATGATACTCATGGGGAACTCGTTGATGCTCCTTCAAGATCTCAGGGTGCACCTTCACCACCAAAACCTCCTCATAGTAGGATCGATTAAAAACCGAGATGTTTCCCCGCCTGGGCAGGCATTCCATGGTCCGCCAGAGGAAATCATGGTCCACTTCCTTCAGTGACGGCTGCTTGAAAGAATGCACCGCCACCCCGAGCGGATTCACCCCGGAAAGAATATTTCGGATCGTCCCGTCTTTCCCCGCCGCATCCATTGCCTGGAAAACCAACAACAGGCTGTGATAATCGTTGGCATACATCATTTGCTGGTACTCATCGATTTGCTTTCGCAGGGTCTTCAACTGACGAGAATAATCCTTCTTCTCCATATACAGCGGAGGAATGGTGTTCGGAAAATCGGCTAATTTGAACGGCTTGTCCCCGTCCACGCGGAATTGATCCACTTCATCGAAAATTCTCATCGGGGGGGGACTCTATCGATCTCCCCGCCAAGGTGAAGGGAGATTCGCAGAAAATCGTTTGCTTTTGTCTCATTGGAAGTTTGACGCTCCGAAATCAGCCTGACAGATTCCCCGCCCATGCTGGACACTCACCATCACCTATGGTCCTACAACACAGAGGAATACGACTGGATTCCCGCCGGCAGCCCGCTGGCTCAAAACCAGTTGCTCCCTGAACTCGAAGCCGCCACCTCGGAGGCCGGCGTGACCGGAACGGTCGCCGTTCAGGCCCGTCAAATCACCGAAGAATCCGATGCTCTCCTTACCATGGCTGATCAAGGGCCGCTCATCCGCGGAGTCGTCGGCTGGGTCCCCTTGATTGATGAAAACGTCGGATCCGATCTCGAGAGACTCTCCCCGCACGAAAAATTTGTGGGCGTGCGACATGTCCTGCAGGAAGAACCCGACGAATACTTTCTTCGCGACGACTTCCACCGGGGTCTTTCCAAATTGCCTTCCCTCGGGCTCGTTTACGACCTCCTCCTTTTTCAGCGCCAAATTCCGGTTTCCCTCCAATTGGCGGACCGTCAACCGAACCTCGAGATCGTCATCGATCACATCGCCAAACCCGAAGCCAAAAACGGCCGCGTCGAGGCGGAATGGCGCTCCGGAATGAAAAAGTTCGCGGAGCGGGACAACATCCGGGGTGTCAAGTTTTCGGGGCTCGTGACTGAGTTCAACGATGATGCGGTCATCGATCCCGACAGCATCCGGGCCTACTTTGAAGAAACCCTGGAAATCTTTGGAGCTGACCGGGTCATGTTCGGCACCGATTGGCCGGTGTGTCTTCTCCGCATCGATTCCTACCGGGAATGGGCGGAAACGGTCCGATCATTGGTCGGCCAACTCTCGAAAGATGAACAATCGCAAATCCTCCTAACCAACGGAGAAACCGCTTACCACCTGAAAAGTTAGGCTGGTCAGGACCGCATTTTCCCTCTTTGATTACTAGCTCCCCCACGAGTTAAGAATCCTTGACCATTCAAACGCATTAAAGAACCTTCGCCCCTTGAATCGCACCGAATACAAGTATCTCATCTCTCTCGAGGATAAGGAGCAAATCGAGAAAGACCTCGATGACCGGCTTGTCGCTGACAGTCTGGCGTCGGAGGATGGACGATACCCCATCGTCACGGAGTATTTTGAAACACCGGATCGCAATTGCTTTTGGGAGAAAGACAGGCGCCTCGCCAGTCGGCGCAAAATCCGGGTCCGCATTTACGGAAACGAAGGTGGCAAGATTCCCCCCACCGGCTTCATCGAAATCAAACACAAACATTTCGGTCTGGGAGCCAAACGACGTCTCTTTCTGCCGGTGGAGGAAGCCATTGAATTCGCGAAGGGAAATTACGAAGTCCTCAACAATCCCAACCGCGATTGGTCACGCACCCAGCGCATGATCATCAAGGAACTCTTTGATCTAATTGAACGCCGGCAATACGAACCGGCCATTCAACTGCGTTACGACCGCAACGCTCTCATGACGCCCGACGGGCAACTTCGAATCACCTTCGACACCGGGTTAAAGTGTCGCTCCGAACTTCTCGAACTGGAACCGGACGACCAACGCTTCAGCACCTACATCATCCCGCCCGATCAATGTATTCTTGAAGTTAAATCCTGGGGACCCGCTCCCTACTGGTTCCGCGTTTACGCCGGAAAAAAAGGGCTGGTCAGACGCAGCTTCAGCAAATTCTGCACCGCCATGAAGGTCTGCGACCCGATCCTTCGGAGTCAACTCCGCCTTGATGAAAAAGGCGCTGCTTAAAACAATTCACACACCTAGCAACATCAACCCAACTCAACAATGGATCCCACTGCATTTGATTTCCTGACCCAAACCAACGCCACGGAGCTTCCACCTCCCGCCGAAGTCCTCGGCGCGATGAGTTTGAGCTTCGTTCTCAACCTCCTCATCGGAAAACTCTACCAGTCCACCTACAAGGGGACACGCTACTCTCAGGACTACGTTCACACCCTTGTGATCATTGGCACGGTCACCACCATCCTCATCATGGTCGTCAACGGAAATGGCGCCGTGGCCTTCGGCATGTTCGCCGCCTTCTCCATGATTCGATTCCGGAGGAACCTCGGCCAATCAAGGGACCTGGCCTTTGTCTTTTTTGCCATGGCCACCGGCATGGGGATCGGAGCACGCCAATACGTCATTGTGCTCATCACCACCGTCATTGTTTCCCTTGCCATTTATCTCATTTCCAGAAAGGACGCTTTCGCTCCCAACCGGGCCTCCCACCAGCTCCGGATTCGCGTCAACAACGACGTCGACTTCTCGGTCGGTTTCAACGAAATCTTCGACAAATTCACTGACGCCATCGAGATGATCAGCGTTGAATCCGTGCAGGCCGGCATGATGACCGAACTCCGCTACGGCCTTATTCTTAAAGAAGATGTCAAAGTTTCCGACTTCATGGAGGAAATTCAGATCGCCTGCGGCAACAACCGGGCCATCCTCACTTCCACACAGCGGGAACTCGATTCTTAGAGTTCCATTCGAAAACCGGGAACTCCCCGGCTCACCTTTCCAAAAAACCCGGAGTCCATACTCCGGGTTTTTCTTTGGATCAGAGTCACCACAAACGCCCGGCAAAGACTCGCGATCTACTTGGGGGCATCGTCGCCTTTCACCGGCTCCAGCGACAACCCCAGCGAAATCGCGTCCCTTCCTCCAACCTTCCCATCGGACATCATCAACAAGATCTTGCTCTCCCCTTTCACCACCTCCATCTCCTTAAAGACCCCGTAGGGCCCCTTCTTCCATTCAACCTCTTCAAATTTGATTCCGTAAACCTCTTCGATCAAAGCCTGCCCCTTCTCAAAGACATCCCGCCGGTCGTGAATCGCCAAATGAAACCGGTTGATTTTTCCGTCACGCACCTTTCCCCAAAAGGTCCCCCTCTTGTATTTTGGAATCTGCCCGGGCCTCGCAAACATGGAGTCCTTTTCAAGGCGAAGATGATTGGGGTCCGACTTCGATCCTTTGTTCAGCCCCTCGATCTTGACCAATTCATCCGGATTTCCGCCATTGGCCGCATTCTTCAAAATCTTGCTGAACAATGGCATAGGATCATAGGCAGGCTTTTCTGCAAACGCCGTATGTCCAACCATCCAAAAGAACGCAAATCCCACCAATACCTTCATGGCGCAGACCCTAACAAAGAGGAGTCAACCTGCCATCGAATTTCTCTGGTCGACAATCGGGAACTCACTTGGGAGGAGTCCGATAGATCAACCGAAGGGAATCCAATCGCAGGCGGGCTCCCATCAAAGCCTCACGAATTTCTCCCACCCTCTGCTCCGCCGACTGAATCTCGCCATCGTCGATCGATGGATTCACCCCCTGCAAGTCCTTGAGACGCGAGATCTCTTGGTCCGACTGTTCCTTCATCTTTCCAATCGCCTTCTCAACGAGACCCACTCGTTTCTGACCAGCCAGCGCATCTAGGGCCTTGATCATCGCGGGAACGATCTCCCCGGTAATCTTGGGTTGATCGAGAATCTTGCGATGATTCCCTTTCCGCAAGGCCGCCTTCATCAATCCTGGATCCGCCGTCAGATCATTCGCCTGATAATCAACAGCCACTCGTACCGGAATCGCGGGTAGGAAGCGGTCGGTTTGCAGCGAGGCCGGCGCCACACATTCCACGAGGTAATAAGCCTCCAGGATAATCGACTTGGGTCCCGCTACTTCCCATACCCCGAAGGCGCTATTCCCAACCTCTCCAGAAAGGAGCAGATCAATTGATGACCGGACCATGGGATGATCCGCCGTCATCAGCCCAATATCCTCCCGACTCAAGGCCCGCTCGCGATCAAAAGTGACACTCATTCCCTCATTGGGAAGATCAGGAAAGGCATCGGTGATGACATTGCCCGGTTGCAGGAGATAGCCCCGAGCACCCAGCTCCTCAACCGACAGCCCGAAGAAGTCAAAGAGACGCAGCACCCAGTCCTCGAATTCACGATCACCATCCCACGCATCCATCAACTCCAGGGTCTCCTCAAGATCATCTCCTCCCTTTGAAGTCAGTGCCAACAAGCGGTCAGGCCCCCGCTCCATTTGCTCTTCGACTTCCGCGCGAAGCTTCTCCGATTCAGCAATGAAGTCGGTGAGATTGCCGGCCTGAATCGCCTGCAATTTCTTCACCAGGATCTGGGCCCCGTGAAGGTTCTTCTCAAAGGCTTGCAGCCCTTCGTGATACCAGCGGGCATAATGCTCCCCGCGGTCACCGAGCACATAAGGAACATGAATGTGGATGGTCTCGGTTTGCCCGATCCGATCCAGTCTTCCGATCCGCTGCTCCAGCAATTCCGGATTCTCCGGCAGATCGAACAAGACGAGATGATGAGCAAACTGAAAGTTTCTCCCTTCGCTGCCAATCTCGGAACACAACAAGACCTGAGCCCCGTCCTCCTCGGAAAAGTAGGCAGCATTACGATCGCGCTGCAACAGAGTCAGCTCCTCATGGAACTGGGCGATATTCATCGAGACCCGATCCAGCAAGGCCTCCGCGATTTCCTCCACCAACTCAAGGGTTTTGCAGATCAGGAGGACTTTCTCGGATGAATGCTTCCCCAAAAACTCCACCAACCAATCGACCTTGGCCACGAACTCATCTTCCCCCTCGAGCTTCACCAAATGAGCCTTTCGCTCGGGAAAACCGCTCAGCTGCTTGCGGGTGTTCCTGAACATGACACGACCGGTCCCGAAGGAATCGAGGAGATCCCTGACAACCTGTTCACGCGCACCTGACTCCTCGAGCTTGGCCATCCCTTCGGCAATCCGATGGGAGCGCTTCTCAAATCGACCGGCTTCCGGAACTCCCCCCTCCTGAATCAAGTCAATGGCATCAGCCACTTCTTCGTAATAATCCGACTCCTCCAGAAAGCTCTCGAGATCGTTGTATCGATGAGGATCAAGCAGCTTCAGCCGCGCAAAGTGCCCCTCGGCTCCCAACTGTTGCGGAGTCGCCGTCAACAACAACACCGACGGAGTCAAAGTCGCCAAGGCCTCCACCAATTCATACCCTTCGCCCACCTCATCGGGAGACCATTCCAAGTGATGGGCCTCATCGACAATCAAGAGATCCCAGCCCGCCTCCATGACCTCGGGAATTCTCTCGGGATGATCGAGCAGGAATTCCTGGCTGCAAATGATGTGCTGTTCATCGAGGAATGGATTCCCCTCCGACACCGAACGACACCGCGCCTCGTCATAGATCGCGAAGAGCATGTTGAATCGACGCAGCAATTCCACGAACCATTGATGAACCAGCGGCTCGGGCACAAGAATGAGGACCCGGTCAGCCCGTCCGGTCAGATGCAGCCGATGCATGATCAGACAGGCTTCGATCGTTTTCCCCAAACCCACTTCGTCCGCCAATAAAACACGCGGCGCAGGCCGCGAACTCACTTCTTTGACAATGGCCATCTGATGGGGAATGAGATCCACCCGCCCACCTAAAAACCCACGAACCGGTGACTGCCTGATCTGCCGGCTTCGGAAAAGCGATTCCACCCTCAAATGGAAAGTCCGCAAGTCGTCGACTTGTCCTCCCAGCAAACGATCCTGGGGCTTAGAAAAGCTGATCGAGTCATCCAGCTCGGCCTCCTCGATCAGCCGATCACCACAGCGATAGGACAACAACCCATCCGACTCCAACACCTCCTCGACGGTCAAAGTCTCTCCGGTATGGACGAGAATCCCATCCCCCGGCTTGAATCGCACCCGCAGGATTGGAGCCGTCGCGACGGCATAGGTCCTCTTCTCTCCGGCCACCGCAAAGAGGATACTCGCCTTTCCTCCCTCAGCCTCCAACAACACCCCCAACCCCAATTCCGGCTCCGTCGTGCTCACCCATCGTTGTCCCGGCTCGTAATCCCCTTGCATGCGAAGGGCGCAATAACCGCTCCCTTTCCTTCAGACCAGCAAAACGGTCAGGCAATTTCCTCGGAGAATTCCTCGGAGAATTCCTTGGAGAATAGCCCCGGTCTCTTATCGTTCGAGCAACCACCATGAAGGAACTCAAAGACGGCATCCGCTCCCTTGTCCGCATCGATTTCAACGGCCATGTGCACAAGCAGTTCCGGGGGACCGACTCGGACAAGCGCTTCGCGAATGAAGTGGCCGTTCTCAAGGTCCTCGAAGAACGCGGGGCTCCCAATGTTCCCGTCCTCATCGACTCGCATGAGGACGCGCTGACCATCGTGACCACCAACTGCGGCGCACCCGCTCCTTTGGTGACAGCCGAAAAAGCAACTGCTCTCTTTCAGGAACTCGAAGACCTCTACGGCGTGCGTCACGACGACCCCGAACCCCGCAATGTCACTTATTCGCAACGGATGGGTAGATTCTGCCTCATCGATTTCGAACTCGCCGAAATCCTGCCTCTTCCGGACAAGGAGGAACACCAATGCCGTATCGATGCCCTCCGCGCCACTTGGTTCGCCAATTCCATCCAAGGAGCGAAGCATCAGGCCAATGACGACGCCTTCCTCGCCCTCACCGTGAACCCCAAGCAAACCGAACGCCTCCCTGAATCCGGGGAAATTCTGCTCGATCCCAGCCACCTCGTTCTCGCGGTCTCCGACGGCATGGGCGGCAATGATGCCGGCGAATTCGCCTCCCGCCTCCTGATGGCCCGGATCCGCAAGGAAGCCGATAGCCTGTACAATACCCTTTCCAAAGACGAAGACCTCAATCCCTCTCTCGACAAGCTGCTGCGGGAAGCCCACCACGACATCATCGAGTTGGCCGCCGGCAACAAAAATACCAAGGGAATGGGAGCCACCCTTACCATGGCCTGGATCTCCCACCAGCGAATCCATTTCGCCCATATCGGCGACTCCCGGCTTTACCTCATCAACGATGATGGCGTCACCCAGCTCACCAAGGACGATTGCCGGGCCTGGCACCAGTGGCAGCGGGGCGAGATCACCGAATACGCCTACCGGAACCACCCCCGCAAATCGGTCCTCAGCGATGTCCTGGGCGGAAGCAAGTCCGAGCCCTGCCCGCAAATCGGCTCCATCCCGGTTGAAAAGGAACAACGCCTCATGCTCTGTTCCGACGGCGTGATGGACGGTCTCTGGGAGAAACACATCACCGAAATGCTCACCGAAGACCTGACCGTCGAGGAGACCGCCATCGCCATGAGCGAACGGGCCTACAAGAACGATGGACGCGACGATACCACCATTATTGTGGCGAAAATCGCACAAATTTAGGTTTTTTTGGCATACCAGCTGCTTTATCCCGAAAAGGAATTGCCAAGGGCTCGATTATTCTTGAGCCTCCGGCGCTTTCAAACACGGGAAAGCTCATTCCCAAGCAACTAACCAAACCAATGGCTAAATACAGACTCGATTACATCTGGTTGGACGGCTACACGCCCGTCCCAAACCTCCGCACGAAATGCTGCATCAAGGAATTTGATGATTTCCCAACCCTTGAGCAACTTCCCGAGTGGGGCTTCGACGGCTCCTCCACCCAGCAAGCTGACGGTGGTGACTCCGACTGCATCCTGAAGCCTGTCGCACTCTATCCTGACGGAACTCGCGAAAATGGCGTTCTCGTCATGTGCGAGGTCATGCTGCCGGACGGCAATCCGCATCCCTCCAACACCCGCGCCGGCATCCTCGATGACGACGACGCCTGGTTTGGATTTGAGCAGGAATATTTCCTCGAAAAAGACGGCCACATCCTTGGCTTCCCCAAGGGCGGTTATCCTGAGCCTCAGGGCGGATACTACTGCGGTGTCGGCTACAAGAACGTCGGAGACATCGGCCGCGCCATCGTGGACGAGCACCTCGACCTCTGCCTCTACGCCGGTATCAACCACGAAGGCATCAACGCCGAAGTGGCCATGGGTCAGTGGGAATTCCAGGTCTTCGGTAAAGGCTCCCGCAAGGCTGCCGACCAAATCTGGGTCGCCCGCTTCCTCCTCCTCCGTCTCTGCGAAGAGTATGGCGTCGACGTGAACTGGCACTGCAAGCCCCTCAAGGGTGACTGGAATGGTTCCGGAATGCACTGTAACTTCTCCACCGCCAAGATGCGTGAAGAAGGCGGCAAGGAATACTTCGACAAGCTCATGGCAGCCTTCGAAAAGAACTGCATGGAGCACATCGCCGTTTACGGTCCCGACAACGACCAGCGCCTCACCGGCCTCCATGAGACTCAGTCCATCGACAAGTTCTCCTGGGGAATCGCCGACCGCGGTGCTTCCATCCGAGTGCCTCACTCCTTCGCCAAGAACGACTGGAAAGGCTACCTCGAAGACCGACGTCCAAACTCGCAGGGCGACCCATACGCCATCGCGAGCCGCGTTCTCCAGACCATCGCCGAAGCGTAAGCCGACGAGACACCAAAGAATCCAATTCTTCCAAAACGGTCACTGGTTCGCCAGTGGCCGTTTTTTTGACAGTTGATTTTACCGATTCCCGCCCTTCGATTAGATTGAGAGTTAGAAATGAGGGTTATTTCAAAACCGTGGGCGGTCGCACTCCTCACGTTCTTTCTGACATGGTTTGCCTGCAAACCCATCTTCAAGACGATGGGACCTCACACGTGGGGCAATGCGCAAATGGAGCTCGAGTCGCCCAGATGGGCACGGGTTTCCCGGCTTGCAGAACCGCGTGATCGGAAAAAGGGAGCGCCAACTCAAGGCCATTCCCCCTCGCCACCAACAACGAGAAGAGCAGAATCAAACAATGAGCCAATGACACCTTCGGACGAAACACGGTGAATGCAGAATGGCTGCTATTTCATCAATTCCTCGAGTGAAAAACGCAGATAGTACAACTCGGTGGGCCCTTCATAGAGAACTCCCACGTGCTCTTCCCCGACTGTAGCCAAGCAGGAATACCCACTTCCGCCCCGACTGTCGTAGAGAGTGTGGAACTGCTCCGGCCACGTCATTCCTTCGTCCTCAGAGACCTTGATGGTCATGTTGTATCTCCCCCGTCGGGTGTTCGGATTGGAAAAAATCAATCGATCCCCCATCCTCAAGAGACTCGCCATGCAAACAGGCTCGTTCAGACCTTTCCGATCAGTCGGATGAAGCTCCCAGGTCTTCCCCAGATCTCGAGTAATCCCGACCGTTCTCGCTCCCCCGCGATTGTCGCGACAATTCAACATCAAGGAACCATCCTTCAATTCAACAACCTGGGCTTCGGTCGTATTGGACTTGATTCCTGTTCCAACTGACCAGGTCCTCCCATGATCCTTGCTATAAAGAATGGTCGAAAACGGCGTCCCTTTCTTCCTCCCATCTGGATGCTTGTCTCCATCCTGATATTGAGCCGCAAAAACAAGCGTTCCGTCCTTCATCGTAATCCCCGCTCCCGGCCCTTGAAGCAGGAAATGCCACTCCGGCTTCTTCACCTGCTTGGTGATATTGATCGGCTTCGACCACGTGAGACCATCATCGTCACTGTAAACCAACATCAGCTGGCCGGTTTCCTCAGGCTCCATTCCCTGCCCGGATCCCCGCCAGGAACGATTGCCATGACTCCAGGTTCCAATCACCCAGATTCGCCCGGTTCCTTGGTCCACCAACACGGCAGGATCTCCGACCCCGTCATAGAGCCACTTGGGATCATCACCCATATCCATCACAATTTTCATCGACTCCCAACTCTCACCCCCATCGACACTCCGGCTCATGCCCACGTCGATGTCCCCGGGAAGATCCCCCCCTGTTCGATATCGAACATCATACACCCCGATCAAGGTTCCCTTCTTGGTAGTGGCCAGCCCGGGAATCCGAAAAGCTTTCGAACCGTCATCACCCCGCAGGCGCAAGGCATGTCCGATTCTCTGTGCTCCCGGAGGCGAAGCCACCTCCGGTTTGATCACTTTCCCATCATCCAATTCCACTTCAAGAATCCTGGCATCAACCCAACCGTCCAACCCTGCCTTGTCGGACAGTTCAACTGACACCCAAAAGTAGTTCTCTCCTGCCCGCAACGTTGTGTGAAAATCACAAACCCACTGCTCTCCCGACCTCTTGGCGTCGCCAACGGGCTGCCCTGTTCCGGGAGAAGAATTCGTGTCCGAAGACAGAACCCGGATCCCCTTGACGAGCTCTGGCCGTGTCGTCCCTTCAAGGTCAAAGGTCATCCTTTTGACTCTCCGCGCCTCGGATCTCCCCTCTGTGGATATCACCAGGCCAAGAACAGGATTGTCCTTTTTTCGAATGAGCACGGGAACCACGGGCTGAACGGTCGAAACCGACTTCACGCCCATGGGCTGCACTTGATCGAGCCCAAAGTCATCGATCATCACACCGCTTTCGGGCGGCGTGTTCGCAAGAAAACGAATTCCCTCACTTCCCCGACCAAGAACAAGTTCGACCTCGGTCAAAAAACCTCCGACGCGAATACTTCGATCTCCCTGGTAAATCTCCTGCCACTTCCCGCCACGACTTTCCTCGATCCAAAACTGGAAAGGAGCCCTCTTCGTCCATCTCTCGGTCCAAAATGACAACACCATGTCATCCGCCAACGTTTCACCAAACTTGAGCTCGACCTTCTTCCCTTCACCACCCAGCAAACGCAGCGACTGTTTTCCACCTCGGGCATGCTCGGAGTGAATCTCCACATGACCTTCCGGCGCTGACCATACTCCCAGTGGACTTTCCAGTTTTGTAAACCCACCGCTCTTGAAGCCCTCAAAGTCTTCTCCGCAGGAGAGCCCGCTTCCCAAGGAGAGAAGAGCGCAAATCAATCGTTTCATCACAGAGAAGATGACGTCACTTTCCCCAAGCCCTTGTCAAAACTCTTCTGGTCTTACCGACCAACCATATTCTCAATCAGCCACCTCCGACATCAGCCGCCAATCGCACCCTGACGCGGATGTATCCCTTCTGAATGCCCCGCCCGACGCAAAACGAGGCCCACTCGTATCCTGCCGTTGCGATGGCCAGGCCCTCACCCGGCGGATCGCAGGGAGTTGCCGGGAACCAGATTCTCAAATCGCGGGAGGCCTCGCCTTCGTAGAGGACCAAGCCATCCGTGCGGCGGAGGTAAGAAACAAGCATCGTCTCCTCCTCCCCGGCTCCTCGAAAAGCCTGCTCGAACTGTGGCTGGGACGAAGAACTCTTCGGATCAGACCCAAAGGCAAACTCCACCAAATTGTTCTGCCCGTCGTTGACGTCATCCCCTTCAGGGTTTTCAACAACGACAGGAGTCTCCTCAAGAAACGGCTCGATGAACGCTCGGACATCGGGTAGCGGCAACGGGAGAAAGCCGGTATGAGAACCATATATGTTGTGGCCAGTAACGACCTCCATGATACCTACCAACTCATATGAGTTGTCAGATACTTGAAGGAATACGCCGCCGCCGATGTCTCCGTCATCACCGAGACCACCTTCCACATGGTAATCATCATTGGCCGGCATCCTAGTAAACAGTGTGTATACTAGAGTGCTCGGGAATCTGTTGTCCGTATAGTTTTTCACGATTCCCCGGAAGCCGTACTTGTTGCCATCGCGGACAGTTTCACCTCTCTCATGGCTAAACAAACCGTATCCGGCAAAATGCACAAGTTCACGAACATCGACGTTGCCGTCATGGATGGTAGCTGTTGCAACATCTTCGGGGAGCGGGTCGTCGCTGAAATCATAAATCACCAGATCGTGCACTGCATGGCGGTGCAACGAGGTAACCGTGTGAAACGGCCCCTCGTTTTCGAAAGTCGTAAACATGTTGCCGAATCCGATCTGAATCTGATCATATTCGAACTGCCCGCCGCCACCGTCATTATAGAAGCTCGCATGAGCAGCAGAGATAGCAGTAGTGCGATTTAGAACGACAACGGATCCTCCAACGTAAGGAGTCTCCTCGTAATATCCGATGGCATAAGCGACCGAGGCCAACTCCTCGCCAATGGCAAGTGCCGCTGCTTTGATCGCATCGCGCTCCTCCTGTGTCGGTGCATCGCGCACCGTGACACCCGAAAGTGGCGACAGCAGTGCCTGGAGAACTCCAAGCACGATCCAGAA
>JBMHCW010000133.1:0-3231 GCA_049889715.1 Akkermansiaceae bacterium
GTTGGCAAGTGGGGTCTGGGCGAAGCCGGCTCTCCCGGCATTCCCAACAAGCAAGGATTCGATTTCTTCTTCGGCTACCTCAACCAATCCCGCGCCCACCGTTTCTATCCGGACTACATTTGGCGCAACGAAAAGAAAGAGCTCTATCCCGACAACCCGACCAAACGCGAAACCTACATCCACGACAGCTTTACCTCGGAAGGACTGAACTGGATTGAAGAACAGAGCAAAAAGGAGGAACCCTTCTTTCTCTACATGGCCTACACTTTGTCACACGTCGATCTTGATGTTCCCGAAGACTCGATGGAGCCCTACTTGAAGACCATCAAAGAGAAAGGCCCATACAAGAATCCCGGCTTTCCCGGAAAGGGATACCGTAATCACCCGACTCCGCGGGCCTGCTTCGCCGGCATGACCTCCCGGCTTGATCGTGATGTCGGAAAAATCATCGACCTCGTCGACAAACTGGGCCTTTCGGAAAACACCATCATCATGTTCTCCAGCGACAACGGCCCCACTCCGGCCGGCGGAGCCGATCCGGAATTCTTCAACGGTAATGGCATTTACAAAGGCATCAAGCGCGACCTTTACGAAGGAGGCATCCGCGCCCCCTTCATCGTCCGCTGGCCCGGAAAAATCAAAGCCGGATCCCGCAGCGATCATGTCTCGGCTCATTGGGACCTCATGGCGACCGCTGCCGAGCTCGCCGGCACCAAACCCGCCTCCGATCATACCGGAATCTCATTCCTCCCTTCGCTTCTCGGAGAAGGAGAGCAGAAGAAACACGACTACCTCTATTGGGAATTCTACGAACGGGGTGGCAAGCAGGCGATTCGCAAAGACAACTTGAAGGCTGTTCGACTCAACCGGGCCAAAGCCGGAGCCACGGGCCCCTGGGAAGTCTATGACCTGTCCTCGGACCCCGGCGAAGCCACCAACCTCGCCAAGGATCGACCGGAGTTTCAGAAGATGTTCAACGAGATTGCCGCCCACGCTGCCACAGACAGCGAACTCTTCCAATGGAAGGCTCGGCCCGGAAGGAAGAAGAAAAAGTAGTCGATGGTGTCGAAACCAACGACGACCACTCCCCGTCTCAGGCGCCGTAAACTTTCTTCCCGTCCATCCAGGTCTCGAGAATCTTGATCTCCTTGATGGCATCGGGTTCCACCTTGCGGGGATCCTTTTCAAGGATCACCAGATCGGCCAACTTGCCGGATTCAAGACTACCGACTTCGTGTTCGGAAAAGAGCTGCCAAGCCGCTTCCGAGGTCAGGGCCCTGATCGCTGATTCCACCGCGATTGTTTCCTGCGGAGCCAACACATAATCCGGCTCCTTCCAGGTCTTGCGGGTGACCGCCATCTCGATCATGTGCAAAGGATCGGGATCAGTCACCATGAAATCGGAGTGCAGGGTGTAGCCGACTCCGGCCTCTTCAACAGTGCGGCAACGATCGAGCAACTGGGCCTTCTTCTCCCCGAAGACTTCGTCACGCATCGCCACACCCCAGTAGTGCACGTGGCCAATCAGGAAGCTCGCGGAAACTCCCAGATCCTTCATCCGGGCAATTTGTTCATCGTGCAGAATGGAACAGTGTTCGATCCGCGGCCGCACTTTAGCCAGATCGATGCCGGCCTCACGCAAGGCTTCACAGGTATCGAGAATGTTGTCGATGGCCGCATCACCGTTGCCGTGGATCGCAAGATGCCAGCCCTTGCTGGCCCGTTCCAAGGCGGTTTTCTTGAGTTCATCGGGCGACATGTAAGCCAGCCCCCGGTCATCTTCGCTATCGAGATAGGGCTCACGTTGCAACCCGGTAAAGCCTTGATTGGATCCATCCGCCACCAACTTGTAGCCGGCAATGCGGGTGATCTCATTGCCATCGCCCGTCTTGATCCCCGCCTCATCCCAGGTGTCCGCGCCCAGGGTATAAAACGGGTAGGCCCGGATCCGCGCGTTCAGCCGACCGGACTTCGCGGCCGCCGCCATCACCTGGGCATCAGCAGGCGACTGGGAGAGAGCTCCCAGACTCAACTCAGACACGGTGGTCAAACCAACGGCACTCCACTTTCCAAGGAGAGTGATCAGTCCCTCGATGGGATCGGCCTCAGCCATCGCCGGGTTGTTCCCGGCAATCTTGAGGAAGGCCACGTTGTTCTTGATGAACCCGGTCAGCTTGCCTTCGTCATCACGAACAAATTCTCCGCCCGGTGGATTCTCGACGTCTTCCGTGACGCCCGAAATTTCGAAAGCCTTTGAGTTGGCATAAGCGAGGTGACCGGAAGCATTTAATACAAAGATCGGATGCTCGGTGGACACCGCATCGAGCTCCTTGAAGGTCAGCGCCTCAACCCCCTCTTGCACCGCCGGATCAAAATTTCGGAACGCCAACCATTCTCCAGCCGGTATTTCGCCAGCCCGTTTCTTCAAATGGGACAACACTTCATCGGTGGTCTGGAATCGCGCCATTCCGACATACTCCATGATGGAATCGACGACAGATCCGGCAACAACATGACTGTGAGGATCGACGAATCCGGGAAGAACCGTTTTCCCCTTCAGATCGACCACTTCCGCTCCCTCTCCCGCAGCCTTGCGAACTTCTTCATCGCTCCCCACGGCCAGGATGCGATTCCCGCGAATCGCCACCGCTTGCGCCTCGGAAAATTTCTCATCCACAGTCAGCACCGTTCCACCCGTGAAGACCGTGGCGGCTTCCTTCTTCCCCTGCTCCTTCTCCCCGGAACAACTGGGAAGCAAGGCTGCAAGGCTCGCCGTGGCCGCACTTCCTTTGAGAAAACCGCGCCGCGAAACCTTGCTGAAATCAATTCCCCAGTTGCAAGACCAACCGCCACTCTCCGCAGCTGACTTCATCGACTGGAACACTTTGTTCCCATCCATCATGGGATGAAAGCCACCGCTACAGCAGGGGCATCCGTACTTCTCTCTGTGCATTTTTCATCGGGGGTTGGTGGATGGCCTCAGGACAAGAAATGCCCTGAAGAAGACCTTCCACAATTGTCGACCAAACTAGGCCCCGATCGCAAACGTCAATATCGATCAAGACCGCTGGGGTCATGACCCGGATGAAGACCTACTTCTTCCGCTTCTTCCTGGCCTTGGGCTCATTTGAGGGTAACCCCGTCAGGCCTTCCTTGCGGCCCGGATTCTTCTGCACGACATCCCACTTTTGAGCGGGGAGTGGTGTGTAGTTGGGTGAGGCATCTTCGGCG
>JBMHCW010000134.1:0-3058 GCA_049889715.1 Akkermansiaceae bacterium
CCACTATCGTGTCCGCCTATCTTTTCGACCTCGGGGTGAGAGAGTCCGCCAAGAACGGTCAGATGATCACGATGAGGTTCCAGCGGTTTGAGACTCTTGTTGAATTGAAAGTCCTTCCCTTCGCCTTTGGGGAACCAATGCCAGTCTTGTTTGTCTTCCTTCTTGGGAAGGGAGACTCCGAAAGGAAAATAGACAACACCGAGCCTGGCCGGAGGTGGAGTAGTCTTCCTGCCATTGGCCATGCAGTCCAGGACCGGAAGGGCAAGACACGCTCCTGCACCCCGGAGAAAAGTTCGGCGGCCAATGTGTTGAATCCTCATCATTTCGTCAAAAACGCTTCACTAGTTACGATACTTTGCACCAGTGATTGCAAACGGAGGTCATTTTCCAGCGATTTCTTTGCAATTTCTTCCACCAACGGTTCATCAGAGAACTCGAGGGAACGTCCCAAGGCATATGCTAAGAGCTTGCTGGCCAGTGCTTGAGCAAACTGTTGCCTCCGTTCGGTTAGGAGGTATTTCTTGAGTTCCTCCAGATTTTTCAATTCGCTGCCATCAGGGAGTTTGCCCGTGGTATCCACCGGATGACGGGCCACGACCTTCTTGCCTCGTTTGCGGGGGATCTCTTCCCGGATCAAACCCGTGGCTCCGTAGGCTTCGAACATTTGCCCCCAGGGATCAATGTTTCGATGACAATCGGCGCAGGCCGGGTCATCCCGATGAATGAGAAGTTGCTCACGAACGGGTAACTTGGAAAACTTGGGATCCGACTCGTCGAGCGGCGGAACATTGGGCGGAGGTGGAGGCGGAGGATCATTGAGCAGGTTCTTGCGAACAAAGACCGCCCGCTTGATGATGCTGGAGTCGTATCCGGTAGAATGTCCCAGCAAGACTGAGCCGTGGGTTAAGACCCCTCCCCGGTTCGCTGATTTTTTGACTTTGCGAAACTCCCCTCCAAAGACGCCTTCGATCCCGTAATGATCGGCCAGCTCCTGGTTCACCATTTGAAAGTCCGAATCGATGAAGTTCTCTGCCGAGAGATTGTTGCGAAGGACCTCTTCGAAAAAGTGAATCGTTTCACTCCGGAAGTTCTCTTTCAAATCCGGAGGGGTTTTCCCATAGATGGAAGATTCGATTTCAATGCGGTCGATGGCATCCACATCCAGCCATTGGGTGGCGAAGGTTCGAATGAACTCATCGGCGCGCTCGTCTTTCACCATTCGTTCGACCTCTTGTCTTAGAACATCTGGGTTGGTGAGCTTGTTCTGGTGCGCAAGATCCCGCAAACGATCATCGGGAAGCGTGTTCCAGAGAAAGTAAGAAAGCCTGGTGGCCAGCTCATGGGAGTTGAGTTTTCTCTTCTCCTGGGATTCAGGTTCCATCAGATAGAGAAAGTCCTTTGAAACCAAGACCAACACCAAGGTCTCTTTGAGAGCTTCTTCAAAGCTTGGAAAATCGGGTCGGATCCTGGTGAAGAATGAAGTGAGCTTCTCAACTTCCTCAGGTGCTACCTTTTTCCGCCAAGCCTTCGGTAGAAAGTTTTGGAGGATATGCGCGACTTGTTTCGCTTCGTCGGCCGGATACTTCTCTTTGGAATCAATGAGAATGTCCTGATGATGTTTGGGTGGCCAGGACTCGTAGATGGGACCTTTGAATTCCACTGACTCTACAATCAGATATGGAAGGTCAGGATCTTCGACGCGGAAGTTCCTATCCTTCCCCTTCTCATCTTTCCGTTTCTCTGTTTTGACCTCTGCGTGTTCGTTGGCCACATTCATCACATTGACCAAGAGCCCCGGGTATTTTCCCTGACCCCGGACTGGAAGCGGGAAGTTCTCAATTCTCCCTCGATAGACATAGTCGTACGACCCTTCTTTGGTGATGTCCAGTTCGGCCATCGTTTCTTCCTGAAGCAAAGTGTCCGGACGATACCCCACCACGACTCTCATTCTTGGGATCGGCCCCTTTTTCTCCGGGAGCTCAGCCTGCACTTTGACCCGAATTTCGAAAGGACCTTCTTCCGGGTAGTCATCCTTAATCCGACCAATAAAACGGACCTTGGGTCCCAGACGATTTCCGGCAACTTCACCTCTTTCCATTCGGACTTTGCTGGACTCCGTAAAGGTGTGGTGAAACATCTCGGGCTGAGGACCGGTGACAATCGCCTTGTCGAGAGCCTCCCGGGCCGCCTTGATGTAATGCTCCAGTTGCTCACCGGTCATCTGGAGGGAGCTGCCATTGTTGCGAAGTCCGTCCGGCGACATCGGGTCCTGAGGAATGTCCTGAATGTAGTTGATGTCGAGCCCCAACAAGTCCCGCATCGTGTTTTGATACTGATCACGAGTGAGTCGACGAAGGACAACCTGTCCGCCTTTGCTTCGGTGGACTTTGTGGGCGTGGTCGATGGAGGCATTGAGCCAATCCAGAACCACTTTGCGTTCTTCGGTGGTGAGGTCTTCTTCGTCATCAGGCGGCATTTCGCCGAGGTTGATCACTCCCCGAACATCATGCCAGGTTTCGGCAGACCTCACGTCCTTGATCAGGTCGGCGGAAAGGGTATCGAGGCGGATCTTACCTTTCTGCTTCTGCTCACCATGACAGCCGAAACATTTATTCTCGAGAATCGGTCGCACCTTTTCCTCGTAGCCTTCGGGAGCCGCCGGCGACCCCGGCTTGGCGACGAGAGAGCCACAAAGCATGAAGAGCAGTAGTAAATAATGAAAGCTGGTTGGTATCCTTGGCATCTGGTTCCTGCGAATCTCTCTCGTTGATTGAATTGAGCCGTTCTGTGTACGCCAGTATACGAGACAAATCTGCCCCTTGTATCATCAGTCAAGCACCCGGGACATTGCACCTCATTGCTGCCGGAGATTCGGAAACTCGACGAGTTTTTTCTAAATCCTTGGTTATCCCTCAAAGATCGGCAGCGGATAGGCCAATTCAAAACAACCAAAAGTGAGCCAACACTAACGCTTCGAATCACTGACAAGAATTGGCGTGGCTATTTCTTGTCAGGTACCTTCTCTGGCTCGGTTTCTTCGAGAATCTCCATGTCCCTG
>JBMHCW010000135.1:0-6536 GCA_049889715.1 Akkermansiaceae bacterium
GTTGAAGGCCCGTGGCGTGACCGGAAAGAAGTACCTCTTGAAACTTCTCAAGCGGGACTTCGGTGACCCTCCTCCTTTCAATGCCATGCGCGAGACGCCTCTTCCTTTCTCTGAAGCGATCACTGCCTCAACCAAGGAGGAAAAGGCCAACCTTGCCAAGGTGCGCGAAAAGATGAGCGAGCTCCTCGCTTGTCCCGTGATCAAGGCGGGCGCGATCATGCCCGATGCCTGCCCGACCAGCCCCGCTCCCGCCGTCATTCCGGTGGGCGGGGCCATTGCCGTTGAGAATGCCATCATCCCCTCCGCCCATTCCTCCGACATCTGTTGTTCGATGTTTGCCTCCTTCTACGAAGCACGATCCGAAGTTTCGCGCGAACTCGATGCCCTCACCACCGCCACTCGCTTCGGGCCCGGAGGACGGCACTTCGATGACCTTGTCACCCATCCTGTTCTCGACGAAGACGTTTGGGAGAATCCCTTCCTCAACAGCCTGCGCGACCGGGCCCGCATTCACCTCGCCGACCAAGGAGACGGGAACCACTTTGCCTTCATCGGTGAAATCGATCTCACCGACGAACTCGCGCGCACTTTTCAAGAAGCGGGACATCCTTACTTCGCAAATCATCGCGGCACTTACCGTGTCCTCGTCACCCACCACGGCTCGCGAAGTCTTGGCTCCCACCTCTACAAACGGGGTCGCGATGCCGCCCTCAAACATGTCGCCAAAAATGCCCACCGCATTCCCGATGCCGCCGCATGGCTCGATGCCTCTTCGCAACAAGGACAGGACTACTGGGAGGCCCTCCAGTACGTCTCCCGCTGGACCAAGGCCAATCACCAATGCATCCATCAACGCTTCCTCGATCGCATCGGTTCCACCGCCATCGAAACCATCGGCAACGAACACAATTTCGTTTGGAAAAGAGGCGACGTCTTCTATCACGGCAAAGGAGCCACCCCCGCCTGGAAGGATGAGCAAGGACGCCCGCTCGTTGGCCTCATCCCTTTGAACATGGCCGAGCCCATCCTCCTTGTCCTCGGCAACGACAACGAAGACTTCCTCTCCTTCGCTCCCCACGGAGCCGGACGCAATCTTTCACGCACCGCCCTTCGCAAACAATTCCGCAGCGCCGACCAACGACGCCACCTCATCGAACACCACACCCGTGATATCGATGCCCGCTGGTTCTCCGGCCGACCCGACCTCAGCGAAATCCCCATCGCCTACAAGAACCCGGAGGAGATCAAAAAACAGATCCGCCACTTCGATCTCGCCACCATCGCCGCCGAAATCAGACCACTCGGCTCACTCATGGCCGGAAAGTTCACCCGATCTGACGAAGACGACCTCACCCCCAAACAAATCCGCCAGATCCAACACCGCAAGGAACGCCGCCGCACCAACCAGGGCCTCAGGGATTTTTACTAGATCAGCACTTGAGGCACTTCCAAATTGAATCACTTCATATCGTTCGATAGAGGTTGGAAACGATGAAGGTTTTCTTACTTCTCCTAACTCTCACTCTTCAGCTCAAGGGAGGAGAGTATGACAAACTTCTCGCCTTGGCAGACAAGTGGGGACTTCCCAAGCCCCACCCCGATTCAACCTTCGTGAAGATCTCAGCCTATCGGAGTGAAGACCGGGACTTCTATCATCTGGGCTTCGTGCCGCCTGACAAACCCAACACCGCCCTTCTTGGGTTCAAAGAGGTCAATATCGAAGGAGTCTATGCTCGTCCCTCCACTCAATTCAAAACTCTGAAATCCTCATCCCTCGGGGATCTGGCCTATTCGAATACCTTTCAAGGCACCCACCTGAGCTTGATCACGTCCATCCATCTTCTCCGTCTTGGACATGAGGAACTCGGAAGCAAAACCCTCAAGGCCTCCCTCAAGCACGATGCCGGACACCATCGTTCGCCATTTCACATTCAGGAAAACCAATCGCCCGAAAACACCCTCGCGGGCGCCTGCATCGCTCAAGCCATCAAGGACATCACGGAGGAGAAGCCTGATTTTAAGGACATCAAGAATCGCATCGAGATTGTCTTGGCCGATTTCCCCAAGCTGAAATCGGAAGCCACCAGCTACATCCTGACTTCATTACAGGCTTCCATCGATCATCCCGCCGCCAAGCCCGGCAGTATCGAAGCTCTCATCGATGCCTACCTCATGTCGGGAGGCGTCGAAGGCATCATGGCCTCCGGTCTGAAGGAAAACCCCTCGCGTGCCGCCCTGGTCCGAAAGGGATTCGCAGCCATTCCTCATCTCATCAAGCACCTCGATGACAAGAGAATGACCAATCACCTCATGCAGGGCTTCAACAACTTTTCCAGCTACCCAATGACCGCCGACCAAGTGATCAGTAGTCTCCTGCAAGACTTTGCCAACAATGAGTTCGGCTCCAATTGGCTCCGTCGCCAACAAGGATATTCCAGCACCAGGGAAGCGGTAGAGGCCTGGTGGAAAACGGCCAAGGCCATGGGCGAAAAAAACTACGTCGCCAAGTTCACCATCGTAAAAAAGGAGAAGAACGAAGTCTCGATCAGTTCCGAGCTCCTGCTGATCGCTTCCGATCGCTATCCCGAGCTCCTGCTCGACTTCTATCAAGCCACTCTCAAAACCAAGGCCCAGAACTGGGAGATCAGCAATGTGATTGCCTCCCATCCCAAGATCCCCTTCGAGACGCGCAAGAAGATGCTGATGAAGGGAATCGCTTCTCGTAACGCCGATCACCGCCATTACGCGCTGCACAAGCTTTGGGACATTGATCAACCGGCCGCCGAAGAGATTCTGCTCCGCCTGCTCAAGAAAGTCCCCAAGACGACCAAAACGGAATACTGGCTGGATCGGAACGCCGGTCTCACCATCCTCGTTTCCCAATCCAAAAGCCCTGCCATTTGGAAGTCGACACACGATCTCCTCCACCGCGCCGATCTAGGAATGAGAATGGAACTGATTTCCAACCTCCGTCCACCAGAGGAGGCGCCCCGCGAAATCCTGTTCTCCTTCTTCCAGGTTTTCGATCGATACGCCTATGACAAGACCCTCCGTGATGAAGATTCCAGCCCGAAATACGGTGGGCCCGGTGCAGGCTTCCCTTACACCAAGCTGACCCTCGGCGACTTCATCCACCTGCACTACGATGCCTGGCTCGAACTCGACGTCCGCCCGCCGGACAAACGATTCCAGACGCCGGAAAAGTGGGCGGCCTACCGCCTCACCGTTGCCCGCGCTGTTCAGGCTTACCGACGGAAACACAACCTGCTGAAGGCCAATTAAGGCGGGAACCGCTCAAGCTCCTTCTCGACATTTCGGTCGGCCATGATACGAGGGGGAGTTATGAAAAGAATCATTACTTCCGTCCTTCTTCTGGGATCAAGCACCCTCGCCCAGGAACGGGACAAGCCCAAGGTCAATTGGGAGCAAATCAAGGAACGAATCGAAGGCGCCGTGGAACGCGGGGATATTACCCGCGAACAGGCCAACGCCAAATACATCGAGATTAAAAAGAAGATCGCCGCACAAAAGCAGGACCATGATCGTAAGCACGACCGGGAACATCATGGCGAACGTCATCACGATCACGATGACAGGCCGCGCGAGGAACGCATGAAACACCTGCTCGGACGACTCGTGGAGAGCAAGAAGATCTCACCCGATGTCGCCCATGAAATCTACCGCATCGCCTTCGAAGGACGCGAGCATCATCACGATGAGGAACACGAAGAGCACGGGGAACATGAACACCACGAGCATCTCGAACACCTTGCCGGAAAGCTCGAGCATCTGATCGACCGCGCCCATCATGAGCTCGAGGAGATCGAAAAGACCCGCCACGAGCTCGGCGAGCGTCGCGAACGGGAACGCCATCTCGAAGCCCAGGAAAGAAGGGAAATCGAGCGTCGGGAAATGCAGGAGCGCCGGGAACACGAAGTCCGGAGAATGATGGAAGCCCGGCAGCGCGAAATGGCGGAGAGACGGGAGAATGAAGCAAGGAGACGCCACGAAGAGAAACGCGAACGCGGAGACCGTGAACGCGGCGATCGCGAAAGAGGCGATCGCGAAGAAAAGCGTGAACGTGGTGACCGTGAACGCGAAGGCGGTGATCGGGAAAAAGAGGAGCGCGAGGAAAAGCGCGAACGGGAGGAAAACAAAGAGCGTTAATCAGCAGCTCTCCCGCTCAAATATCAAACCCCGTGAACAGGCGTTCGCGGGGTTTTTCTTTTGGTGGGTCACCTTCAGCCGACCATCCAGTCTTCGACCAGCCTTCCCAGCCAATCGGAACCCAAGAAAAGAGCAGGCAACAAGCCTGCCAAAATCATGCGGTGCTTACCCTTGAAACCAAGGAATGGCCCGGACGCAAGAAATGCTGCGCCTCCCGCCAGCAGATAGATCACGACAACATGACCGGCGACTGCCCCGCCCAGAACTCCAATCATCACCGCCACCAAAACACCGAAAATACCTCCTGAGTGAACATCATATTCGTGACGGCCAAGGAAATGAATCAACCAGGCTCCTCCACCGATGAAGACGGCCATCAGCACCAATCCACTGATCCCCATCCTCGCACCAGACAAGGAGGAGGCCCCAAGGAAGATCTCCAATTCCATTGAGATGATTTATTGAATCACTCCCAGTTCCCTCCCGACGGCGACGAAGGCTTCGAGTGCCTGATCGAGATGCTCGCGGGTGTGAGCCGCAGAAATCTGGGTACGGATCCGCGCCCGCTCTCTCGGCACCACCGGGAAGAAGAAACCAATGGCGTAGATTCCTCGCTCCAAAAGTTTTTCTGAAAACTGCTGGGACAGTGCAGCGTCGCCCAAAAGAACCGGGGAAATTGGATGGTCTTCACCGAGGATCTCAAATCCAGTCGAGGCGAGGCTCTCGCGAAAATACCTCGTATTGTCTTTCACTCGATCGGCGAGCTCCGTCGAAGCCGACAAGATCTCAAGCACTTTCAAGGAAGCCGCAATAATCGGAGGAGCAATGCTGTTGGAGAACAGGTAAGGGCGGGAGCGTTGACGAAGAAGATCAATGATCTCCTTCTTTCCTGAAGTGTAACCTCCCGAAGCTCCCCCAAGCGCTTTGCCCAGCGTCCCCGTGGTCAGGTCAATCTTGCCGAACAAACCGCAATGTTCGTGGGTTCCACGGCCCCGTTCGCCGAGGAAACCGGTGGAGTGACAGTCGTCAAAATGAACCATGGCTCCATACTTGTCAGCCAAGGCATGAACGCCGGCGAGGTCGGCGATGACCCCATCCATCGAGAAACTGCCATCAGTCGTGATCAACTTGTGCCTCGCTCCGGAAGCTTCGGCCTCCTTGAGCTTTTCTTCGAGATCAGTGAGGTCGTTGTTGGCATAGCGGAATCGTTGGGCCTTGCACAAACGGACACCGTCGATGATGGAGGCATGATTCAAGGAATCGGAAATCACGGCGTCTTCAGCGGTGAGGATCGTTTCAAAAAGGCCTCCATTGGCATCGAAACAAGACGGGTAGAGAATGGTGTCCTCCGTTCCCAGATACTCCGAAAGGGCCTCTTCAAGCTGTCGATGCAAAGTCTGCGTTCCACAGATGAATCGAACCGATGAAAGCCCGAATCCATGGGTTTTGATCGCTTCGCGGGCCGCTTCACAAACCTCGGGATGGTTCGACAAACCGAGGTAGTTGTTGGCGCACATGTTGATGACCTTCCGACCATCGGCCAGCGTCACCTCGGCGTCCTGGGGAGAGGAAATCAATCGCTCGCTTTTATAAAGACCGGCCTCTTTGATCTCGGCGAGGGTTTCTTGAAGCTGGTTGGTAAATTGTTCGGTAATCATGGAGGTGTGGGAGTTGAGAGTTAGGATTGGTCGGACCACTGGAGTAGAACCTTTCCGCAGGAGCCTTCTTTCATCGCGGTGAATCCCTTTTCAAATTCGGTATAGTGATAACGGTGGGTGATCACCGGATCGACGTTGAGACCCGACTGAATCATCGAAGTCATCTGATACCAGGTATCGTACATCTTCCGGCCGTAAATTCCCTGGATGGTGAGCGAGCCAAAGATGACCTTGTTCCAATCAACAGACGTTCCGCTCTCGGGAATCCCGAGCAAGGCAATCTGACCGGCCGTCCTCATGTTGGCGATCATGTCGTTGAAGGCTCGTGCATTGCCGGACATTTCCAACCCGATGTCGAAGCCCTCGGTCATTCCAAGATCAGCCTGCACTTCCTCGAGAGATTCTTTGGTCACGTCCACCACCCGAGTGGCTCCAAGGGTCTTGGCCAACTCGAGGCGACCGGGATTGATATCAGTCACCACGATATGGCGCGCTCCTGAATGCTTGGCAATGGCAGCCGCCATACACCCGATCGGCCCCGCTCCGGTGATGAGAACGTCCTCGCCTAATAAGGGAAAGGCCAGTGCGGTGTGAGTGGCGTTCCCAAGGGGATCAAGAATGGCTGCAATGTCCGAACTGACTTCGGGAGCCAACTTCCAAACATTGGTGGCGGGCAAGACCAGATACTCAGCGAAAGCCCCGGGGTAATTC
>JBMHCW010000136.1:0-4410 GCA_049889715.1 Akkermansiaceae bacterium
ACTCGTTCCGCAATGGAGCAACGACCTCGAAAACTGGCACGAAAGTGGCATTCAATTTCTCTCCTCCGAGCCAATGACCTGGAGTGTTCCAGCCTCTGTCTCCAAAACATTCTACCGTCTCAAGATTCGCCTCCGCTAACTTTCATGAAACCAGTTGCCTACCTCCTTTCTCTTTCGCTTGCCTCCGCTGCTTTCTCTGAAGAAAAACACGTCTCGCTTTCAGGGATCTATCCCCATCTTTCGTTCTTCAACAACGAAAACGAATGCGGAACCGGAGCCGTCGTTCCTTTCGCCGACCGGCTCTGGGCGATCACCTACGCCCCGCACATGCCCAAAGGCTCCACGGACAAGCTTTATGAGATCGACAAAAATCTCAACATGACCGTCCGCCCCGAAAGCATCGGCGGCACTCCGGCCAACCGCATGATCCATCGCGAATCCAAGCAGCTCTTCATAGGACCTTACGCCATCGACGAAAACCGCAAGGTCAGAACAATTCCCTACACCAAAATGTTCGGCCGTCCCACGGGCAACGCCCGCCACCTCTTTGATCCGGCGAACAAGATCTATTGCGCCTCCATGGAGGAAGCCCTTTACGAGATCGATGTTCACACTCTCGAAACCAAAACGCTTTTCTTTGATGAGGCGCAAAAAGGTTCACCAAAAAGCGACCTCCCCGGCTATCACGGCAAAGGCCTCTACTCCGGTCAGGGAAAACTCGTTTACGCCAATAACGGAGAACATGGCAAGGCGGCCCGGACAAATCCCTTCACACCGTCCGGCGTCCTCGCCCAATGGGACGGCAAACAGGAAAACTTCGAAGTCATCCTTCGTAATCAATTCACCGAAGTCACCGGGCCCGGCGGGATCTATGGATCTGACAACCCAGACAGCGATCCTATCTGGGCCAACGGCTGGGACGCCCGATCTCTTATTTTAATGTGTCTCCACGAAGGAAAGTGGCATCGCTATCGCCTTCCGAAGGCCAGTCACAGCTACGACGGAGCACACGGCTGGAACACCGAATGGCCGCGCATCCGGGAAATTGGCGAAGGAGACAATTTCCTCATGACGATGCACGGCATGTTCTGGAACTTCCCCAAAACTTTCACTCCGAAAAAATCCGCGGGCATTTTCCCCCGATCTAGCTACCTCAAGGTGATCGGTGACTTCGCCCGCTGGGGTGAGCACGTTGTCATGGGCTGCGACGACACCGCAAAGAGCGAATTCCTCAACAAACGAAAAGCCAAAGGTCACGTCGCCGCGCCCCAATCCCAATCCAACCTCTGGTTCGTAAAACCCGAGCAACTCGATCATTTGGGACCAGTCATCGGCCGAGGCTCAGTTTGGCTCAATGACGGGATCAAAGCCAACACTCCCTCCGATCCCTATCTATTCTCGGGCTACCAAAGTCGCGCCGTTCATCTCTTTTCGAGCGCCCCCACCACGTTCACCTTCGAAGTCGATCTCAATGGAAACAACACCTGGACCGAAATCTCCAAAGTCGAAGTAGAAGGCTATCACTGGCACTCTTTCCCCGCCGACGCTAAAGGCACCTGGATTCGCTTGACGTCTTCAACACCCCTCAAAAAAGCCAGCGCTTGGTTCACCTACTCAAATCCCGACACCCGCAAACCTGGCGAAAATCATGCCAAGTTTGGTGGCCTCGCCGAAGCCTCAAACAAGGAGGTCACCGGAGGCATCGTTCGCGCTCGCGGACAGAACAAACGCGATCTTCATTTCGCCTCCGATCAAGGTCTCTATCAACTCAATCCGGACCTCACACTGGTAAAGGTAGAAAACGAAACCGCTGACAAATGGCTTCGTAAAAATGCCGCCATTCCAAAGCGAAAAGGAATCCTTGAAGTCGAAGAATCTTCCGTTCTCTACATTGACGACAGCGGGAAACGCTTTCGACTCCCCAAAGGTCATGCCGCACTCGACAGCGAAACCGGGCGCATCTGTCGCGAAGTCGCTACCGAGCGCGACCTCTTTAATGCCCACGGCACTTTCTACGAACTTCCCGCCAACAACGCGCTCGGATTTCCCCGCGTCCGTCCCATCGCCACTCATAACCTCCGCATCCACGACTTCTGCAGCTACCGCGGCCTTCTGATTCTTTCAGGCACAGCCACCAACATGATTCCCAAGGACAATCCCCACTTCATTCGCTCCGAAGACGGAAAGACCGCCCTCTGGGCCGGAGCCGTGGATGACCTCTGGGATCTCGGAAAGCCCGTCGGGCAAGGCGGCCCTTGGCTCAATTCCAAAGTGAAAGCCGGAACTCCATCCGACCCTTATCTCATGACAGGCTATGATCAAAAAGAACTCGTCCTCTCCGTCGCTGCTCCCTGCCAAATCACTGCCCAAGTCGACATCTCTGGAAATGGCGACTGGATGGACTACCGCTCCTTCAACATCGAAAAAGCCAACCAAAAGGTCAGCCACACCTTCCCCTCGGACTTCCAGGCCTACTGGATTCGATTCGTCTGCGACAAGGACACCCAAGCCAGCGCCCAGCTCACTTATCGATAAGAAGAGGAATCCTCTACTTCTTCGGTAGCTCGTTACGCTCCATCAAGGACTGGATCTGGGTCTGCGACAAGGCTCCCTCAAAGATATGAAGTTCGTCTAGTCCTCCGCGGAAGAATCCCCATTCCTTTCCATCGCGAATGCGGTTGAGTGAAGTAATATCACGACCAAGAAGAACCCCGTGTCCATCGTTTCCGGGAACAGTCCGAATCTCGCCCAACAAACGGGTTGAAATCGGCTCCATCTTTCCATCGACATACATGATGACGTGCTTGCCAACATCAGGGCGACCAGCTTCATACAGAACAATGGCAACATGATGCCATTCCTCGTCACGCAGATCGGTTGTACCTATGGCAAAGCCACCATAAACACCCAGACGCAATCGCCCGACCGGGCCACCCCCATCACTAGGGAACCCAGGATTGACCGAGACTTGCCAGACCTGCCCGAATCTTTCGTAACCGAAACGTCCCCACGAGACACAGGCATATCCCTCATCAGGATCAAAATCCTTCGGCACCTTGACCCAGAAAGCCACCGTTCTCGGCTTACGTCCTTCCACTCCGGGAAACGTACTTTCCGCAAAATCGCCGTCACCACTGAACGACAAAGCCTGTCCAAAGGGGCCGTCAATTTCCGCGGGCTGTCGGGGCTCTCCAAGTAACTTCATCGGATAGCTCTCCTGCCCAACTCCTGAGGCCATTCCCTGATAGCGACCATCTTTTCTTTCGTCGAAAGACCAATGCACCATCGGAAAATCGCTGGGCGATTCGGGAGGAAGACTGCTGTAAAAAGCTCCCCCGTCCGAGTGAATCCTCTCCGAGCTTCCTTTCTTCATGCGGATCCCTTCGTCCTTACGAAGCATCACCGCCTCACCATCGTCGGGAAGCGCGCAGACTTCGCCATCGATGACATGAGTCTCCACCGACGATGACTCTTTATCCACCACCACCCCGAACTCGGTTCCCAGATCAACCACATCCCCTCTTGGCGTCTCCAGACGATACCCATGTCCCGCTGGCGTCACTTTCATAAACGCCCTTCCCTCGCTGATCTTCGCGGTCTTGGCATCGGCAAACTCGATCTCCACCGGCCCTTCAATCACCATTCGTCCTCTTCCTTCCATCTCAAGTTCGATCAGACCCGACTCAAAGCTGATTTCATCTCCAGCTCTCACCAAGCGTCCTTTTTCGAGTCCTCCTCCGGAAAGACCACTCGTCTCGACAATTCTCGCCACAACCGCCCCCTCCTCTTCAGCCGCCCCTTCACCCCAGAACCAAAATGCCAGCCCCACCGACACCAGCAAACAGGCCGCAAGTGCTGCCACTCGCCTCGTCAACTCCACCTGGCGAAAACGAACAAGCTTTCTCCGAACTCCGCCAACGAACTCTTCACGATCATCTCGACGCAAGGAGTCGATGACGTCCTTTTTCCATTGATCCCCGCTTTTCTCATCCTCCATGGCCAGTCCCAGCAAGCCATGCAAGGCACACTGCCGGGCAAACTCTTCGCGATAATCCGGATCAGAGCGTAACTCATCGCAAAACGAGCTTGTTGCTGCCTCATCCAGCTCACCCGCAAAGTAGGCCTCCAGAACTTCCTCCTTTTTCATGCACTTCCCCTTTCCATTCGCTGTTCAATACACTTCGCCAGGGTCTCACGCAGCCGGTGCAACTTCATCGTGAGCGCCGAGTAACCCTTGCCGCTCTCTTTGGCAATTTCTCTGACCGTCAGACCCTTTGTATAACGATCTTCCAGCAGAGTGACTGCAGAGACATCCATCTTTAAAAGGCACTCCCGCAAGGCATCCACCTTGGATGACCCACCCATCTTCGCTTCCCATGCATCGACCGATTCCTCCATCAGCAATTGAAG
>JBMHCW010000137.1:0-47510 GCA_049889715.1 Akkermansiaceae bacterium
AAGGCATCCGCCTCGACAACACTTATGCCAACGTCGCCATGTGCGCGCCTTTTCGGCAGGAGCTCTTCAGTGGCCGCGTCGCCTGGCGCACCCGCGCCATGCCCAATCACTCACGATCCATCGCCGGAACGAAAAGCCTTCCTCACTATCTTCGCCCGCTGGGCTATCGTGTCGGCTTGCTCGGGAAAAGCCACGTCGGTCCAAGAGACGCTTACCCGTTCGACAAAGTCGGCGCTCTTCCCATGAAGGAAGACCCCAATCCCGACGCGATCAAACTCGCGCGCAAATACATTTCCGACGCCCGCAAGGCCAAGGAGCCCTTCTGCCTGGTTGTCGCTTCCCACGACGGCCACGGTCCCTATACTCACGGCAACACCGAGCAATATAATCCCAACAGCCTCAAGCTCACTCCCGACACCATCGACACTCCGACTTACAGGGAAAGTCTCGTCAAACACTATGCCGAAGTCAGCAACCTCGATTCTCTTCTAGGCTCACTTCGCGCCATTCTCGCTGAGGAAAAACTCACCGAGAACACCCTCGTCATTTTCTGCTCAGAGCAAGGCAACGCCTTCCCTTTTTCCAAGTGGACTTGTTTCGATGACGGTCTCGCCTCCGGCGTCGTCGCCGCTCTCCCCGGTGTCATTCCCGCCGGAAAAACCTCCAAGCAAATCACCTGGATCGCCGACCTTGCCCCAACCCTCGTCGAAGCCGCCGGAGGTAAAATCGCTGAAAACAACTTCGATGGCAAAAGCCAATGGGCTAACCTCACCGGTCAGAGTAAAGCCATTCACCAATACGCCTATGGCGCCTTCCTGAATTGCAACATCATCGACAACCGTGACCGCGTTTTTCCCATTCGCACGATCCGTGATGATCGATACACCCTCATCTGGTCGCCGCGGGCCGAGGAGGAGATCACCTCCAACACTTCCCTTAGCCAGGCCCTCGAATGGATCAAGGCCGGACAAAAAACAAAGGGCGGTCCCAACACCGCCGGCTCTTGGGTTCTCGAATCACAAAAATCGAAGAAGCCATCCGATGCCGAAATTATCAAACGACTTCACCACCGCCCTGAGTGGGCTCTCTTCGACCGTAAAAACGATCCGCACGAACTCAACAACCTCCTAGCCCGTCGTAGCCTTGGCGAAGGAGGGGTCAGCGATCCCGACTCCGCTCCGGTCCTCAAGCGAATGAAGACCGACCTTCAAACCTGGCTCGCAAAGTGGGACGACAGCGACCCCGTCGCCACCGAACGCAGCTTCGTCAAAAAGAAGAAAAAGAACTGACCGACTATTTCTATTTCCCAACAAAACAGCGTTTACTCCACTGCTCATACAGAGCTGAGAGTTCACCGACTTTGTCAGGCATTTGATCCGCAAGATTCTTCAGCTCCGTTCGATCCTTCTCGATATTGTAGAGTTCCCAAGGCTTCCCTTTGGCCGCAACCAATTTCCACACGCCACGCCGCATCCCGCGGTTTCCTTCGTGCTCAAAAAACAAAGGATCATTGCGCTCAAAAGTCTTCCCTTGAAACACCGGGACAAAGCTGACCCCTTCAACAGGAAGGATCTGATGGCCCTCGAAGGTTTCGGGATAGGATGCCTTCGTAAGCTCCGTCAAGGTAGGCATGACATCGATGACATGTCCGGATGCCTTTACCAGCGACCCATGTAATGCAGGATCAATTCCATCCGGCCAATGAGCGATTAAGGGCGTGGCGATCCCCCCTTCGTGAATCCATTTCTTGTATCTCCTGAACGGGGTGTTGGAGGCGTTCGCCCAGCTCATGCCGTAGAAAGCGAACGACTCGGCAGTGCCGCAAACACCCTTGCCTTTGTTGCTGCCCATCTTTCCACCCTGAGAGCAACCACCGTTGTCATGCAGGAAAAGGATCAAGGTGTTCTCATACACGCCCAGTTTCTTGAGCTTCGCAATGATCTTTCCGACATTCTGATCAACGCAAGTGATCATTGCCGCATAGGTCGCCATGCGCAAATCTTGCTTATCTTTTTGCTCCTCGGACAACTTGTCCCAAGCAGGGATTCCATCCTGACGCGGCGACAAAGGCCAACTCTCGTCGATCAACCCAAGCTCCAGCAAACGCTTGTAGCGCTTATCGCGAACAGCATCCCACCCGGCTTTATATTTCCCCCGATACTTGGCAATATCTTCCGGTTTTGCTTGCAGAGGGAAATGTGGTGCATTGTGTGCAAGATACCAGAAGAAGGGTTCTTGTTTTTTCACTGCTTGCTCAACAAAGAGCAACCCCTCATCCGTCCAGGCATCGGTGGCATACCAACCTTCCGGTGGATCCGTATCTTTGTCGTAAAGGACCGTGTTATCACGTGCTACGCGACGTTGGCCCCAATAGGACGATGGCTTAAAAAAGAATCCGCCACCTTCCAGGCAGCCATAGCTTCGGTCAAACCCCCGGGACAGCGGCCACCATTCCTGGCGATCCGAACCGAGATGCCATTTGCCCGTATGGAAAGTTTGGTATCCCGCAGTTTTCAAAACCTCGGCAAGCGTAACGCAGCGCTCAGTCAAGTGACCGCGATAGCCCGGATGCTTGGGCCCACGGTCTTCGGTCAGACGACCCATTCCTGCCTGATGGGCATAGAGCCCCGTCATCAAGCTGGCACGTGTTGGGCAACAACGTCCCGTATTGTAGAACTGGGTAAACCGGAGCCCCGATTTGGCGAGCACGTCCAAGTTGGGCGTCGCGATCTCACCTCCATAACATCCGAGATCGGAGAACCCCATGTCATCGGTCATGATCAGGATAATGTTGGGCTTTTCGTTAGGTGGTTGGGAATCGTTCTTGGAGGCAGATAGACCACCTGCTTTTTCCCTAACATCTGTCGTCTTCGGCGACTTGCTTGCCCGCAGAAATTCGGCTCCCGCAAGGAGGAACGGACCGATGCCATGCTGGTCGTGGGTTTTAGGAGCCCTGCCTTTCAAGTAGTAGCTGGGATCTTCACTGATGTCAGAAGGCGGACAAACCCCGGTGATCTCAAATTGATCATTTACCGTCGTCAACAATCCTTGCCAGCCCTTCTTGCCGGCTTCGAGGAAACTAGAATCCAGCCACTTTTCATTAACGCCTTTTAAAATGCAGTAGGTAAACATCCCCGAGCATGAAGTCTCCGCATAAGTCTCCGGCCGATCGAGAATCTGACGCCAATGGCCATCCTTTCCCTGTCTCTGGATGATCCCTGCGATGAACGCGCGATAATCCTCAAGCACTTCGTTGCGCTTGGGATGATCATCAGGAATATACGTGAGAAGATCGGTCACAGCCATGATATACCAACCATTACCGCGCCCCCAATAGAGACCATAAGGACCCTTCCTCTTCTTCAGCCAGAGAGGATGCATCAGCTTGTCTTCCTTGTCCCAGAGATAGTCGAAATAATGAAGGGATTCGTCGATGGCACGATCCAGCCACTTGGAATCATTCAGCAACTCTGCCTTCCGGCACCAATAGGGCGTGATCATGTAGAGATCATCGATCTGCAATCCCAACCCGCGATTCTTCGACTTCTTCCGAACGAGCACACCATCGTCGAAGGCCGGTGCTTTCTCGAGAAGGCCGTCCAGGATTTTCATCCCCCGAACAAATTCCGAGTCCGGTCGAGTCTGCTGACGCTCAGCGAATGCGGCGATCATCCCGCTTTGCCACATTTCCTTCGGCTTGGTGTACCACTTTTTGGTCCCCGCAGGACCCGCCGTCATCGAATCCCCAAACTTGGCTTGATAAGCAGCAAAGAAGTCGATGTTCCGACTTGTGTAATTCTTATAGGATTCATTCCCCGTCACTTCACCCAGGGAATCCATTCCCTCCATCAGCATAAAGTTCTGATACATCCACAAGTTGTAGCGAGTGGGTGCCGGGTCCTTCTTCGTGGTGGGTTCTCCAAATGCGGTCTGTTTGACAACGTCATCCGCAATTCTAGTCAGAGGATCCGCCTGAAGCGGCAGCAATGCGGCAAAGGATAGAAGGAAACAAGAATTCAAAAGTGACTTCATGATAGCGAAAGTGAAAACCTTACTTTGAAAACTAGCTTCCTTCATACTTGGGATTCTTTTTCGTCGGAACCGGCGCCTTCATTTCCTTACGCCATTTCAACAGTCGCTGATGAAGCTTCTTGGCCACCTCCGGTTGCGCCTTGGCAAGATTCTTCCGCTCCCCAGGATCTGTCTCGAGATCGTACAACTCAAGTCGCCCATCCTCGAAATATTCGTGAAGCTTCCACTTGCCGTGACGCATCGCGGAACCGGGCCGGGTCCGGAAGTGACGATCGTGGGAATCGTCCTGCTTCGAATATGCCTGTAAATAAACCGGGAAGTGCCAGAACAAAGCACGGTCCGGAATGGCCCCTGACTTTGTCAAAAGTGGAACCAGACTCACTCCATCAATGACCTTGTCTTTCGGAACGGAAAGTCCCGCGACCTCCAGAAATGTCGGAAAAAAATCAATCCCGCAAACCGGCACATCCGAACTGCTTCCCGGCGTCACCTTGCCGGGCCAACGGACCACGAGCGGCTCACGAATCCCCCCTTCGAAATAGGATCCCTTCCCCGAACGATGCGGTTTTTGCGAAGAAACATCCGAATGGGCTCCGTTATCGGAACAAAAGAGCACCAAGGTGTTGTCGCTCAGACCGGCCGCCTCCAGTCCCGTCAGAATCTTGCCAATGCTCTCGTCCATCTTCTCGATCATGGAGGCATAGGTCGCCTTCTTTTTTCCACGTTCCTCGTATTTCCCAACCATCTCGGCCACCGGGATAAACGGGGTGTGGATGAGGAAGTAAGCCATGTGAATGAACAAGGGCTCTTTTCCATCCTTGTTCTCACTAATAAACTTCACGGCCTGATCGGCCAGGACATCCGCGAAGTGGGTCTTCTTGGGATACTGGTCGTTGTAAGCCGCCATGGGTCCGCTCTTGACCGGTAAATAATAGCTCTTCCCAGGACCGCCTCCGGTGCTTCCACCAACGTTCTTATCGAATCCCTGTTGGGTCGGATCTTCGCCCAAATGCCACTTTCCCAAATGGATCGTCTTGTAGCCGCCCTGTTTCAGTGCATCGGCCAAGGTCGGCATCTCAGGATCAAGATACTTGGTATTTTTGATCGGTATCAGTTTACGACGCTTGCTCGATCCGCGCTCTGATGTCCCTACCGTATAGACTCCGTGTCGCGGGCTATACTGCCCCGAAAAGACACAGGCCCGACTCGGAGCACAGTTCGCAGCTGGCGCGTAGGCTTGGGTGAACAACATTCCCTCGGCCCTCAGCTTGTCAATATTCGGCGTGTGGTAGAGCTCGTTGTTGAAACCGACATCCATCACTCCGAGATCGTCGGCATTGATGTAGAGGATATTGGGCTGAGCCGAGGGAACTCCGGTCGCTACAAACAGAGCACCCAGCAGCATTTGCACTTTTTGAAAACGAGGCATGATCTATAAACCCAGTGTCACTATTTGCTTCTTTCAACACTCTTTTTTGATATCCCGCATATTACTTCTCCTAGCGACCACCACCGGTCTTTCCTTTTCCGCCAACTGGCCCAACATTGTCGCCATCATCTCGGAGGACATGGGTCCCGACCTCGGCTGCTGGGGAGCAAAGGTTCACACGCCACACATCGATTCTTTGGCAACCAGTGGAATGCGCTTTACCCACTGCTTCGGCACCGCCTCCGTCTGCATGCCCAATCGCACAGCCATGATCACCGGGATGTATCAACCATCCATCGGCTCCGTCACCATGCGGCCTCCGGCGAAATTCCGCGTAACTCTCCCCGAGGGTATCGCCCCTCTTCCGCATCTCCTCCGAAATCACGGCTACCGCACGGCCAACATTGTGGATAAGAAAAACATCGGCTCCGGCGGGAGGGACGATTGGAACTTCAACTTCGAGGGAAAATCCTGGGACACCAAAAAACTCGCCGACCTCACACCGGACAAACCGTTCTACGCCCAGTTCAACTTTCCCATGGCTCACCGCCCTTTCCGCCAAGATAAAGAGCATCCCATCGACCCGGCCACCGTCGATCTCCCGCCTTACTACCCCGATCATCCGGTTGCCCGGCAGGCTTGGTCCGACTACCTCGAATCCATCCAAAACCTCGACCGCAACGTCGGTAAAGTTCTTGCCTGGCTGGAGGAGAAAAAGCTCACCGAGAACACCATCATCTTCTGCTACTCGGATCATGGCGAAGCCTTCCTCCGCGGAAAATACTGGCTCTACGATTGTTCCCTCAACCAACACCTTATCATTCACTGGCCGGATAAGTGTCAACCACCAGAAGGCTATCAACAAGGCGGCACGTCTTCCCAACTCATCTCCGCCGTCGACATCATGGCGCAAACCCTCGTAGCCGCTGATCATCCCATCCCCGCGAAAATCCACGCCCGCCCCTTCCTCGGTGATGGAGTGAAACCACGATCAGAGATCTACTCTGCTTCAGACTGGATCGGTGGCTCAAAAATTAAATCCCGCTCCATTCGTACCGCGCGCTACAAATACATCCGCAACTACAACACCGACCTCTCCATTACCTCGGCCTCCACGGAATACCGCAAAGTCGAGCACCCCATGTTTCACCTCGTCAACATCCTCGCAGAGCAAAACAAACTCTCGCCCCTTCATCGCAAACTTCTTCACGACAAGCTTCCTGATGAGGAGCTCTACGATCTCCAAGAAGATCCTCACGAACTTCAAAACCTCGCTGACTCACCAGATCACTCGGACCTCAAAAAGCAACTACGAGATAAGGTCGAAGCCTACTTAAAAACTTCTGCGACAAAGGCTTCGAGCCTCTTTCACCCGATCACATCAAGCATTTCGAAACTTATAAAAAAAACGGCGCGAAAAAGTGGGCCAAGCGCCGAAACAAACTCCGGCAGGAAGTCCTCGATCAGATCGAGCAAAACTAATGCGCCTCCTCTTTCTCATCGCCATTTCTCTTTTCCACGTCACTTCGAGCGCGGAAAAGCCCCCGCCCAACATCCTCATTCTGCATGGCGACAATATCTACCGCGACTCTTTCAGACCATGGGGTAGTGACACCGATGGCCACCGCCCGATTGGGTCGCCCACTTTCTCTTCAACAACAAAAAGTCTCCAGTCCCAGACACCCCCGCAGTTAAAGTCCGAGGACTAATTCCACGCTTCCAGCCCTGAAAGTCTAAAGATCAGCTGGCGGACAGGGTGGGATTCGAACCCACGGTACGCTTGCACGCACACTCACTTTCCAGGCGAGCCCATTCGACCACTCTGGCACCTGTCCTTGATGAAATCAGCATTTCGCTCGGTCGAAGCGGGCGGAAGCTATCCCGATGGATCGGCGCTGGCAACCCCGAAATTACAATATTCTGCTCTGCCATGCTTTTCATTTTCTCTTTAATGTTTAGAAGACCTAAGGAAACTTGTTCACGAGCACGTCCATGGAGACTCAGGAACGATACGAGATCCGCCGCAAGCTCGGCCAGGGCGGAGTTGGTGCTGTCTATGAAGGCTATGACAACCAACTCCGGCGTAAGGTCGCGGTCAAGAGACTCCAAGCCGAGGAAGATGATATGGAATCCCAGGAGGCTGTGGACGAGCTTCTCAAGGAATGTCACTCCCTTTCAGCGCTCAATTCTCCCAATATCGTCAGCCTTTTTGATTTTGGGCAGGACAGTGACGGTCCCTTTATCGTGATGGAGCTTCTAGAGGGCGAAACTCTTGAGTCACTCATCAAGAAAGCCCCATTTACCGAGCAGGATTTCCTCACCATCGCTGAGCAGTCGCTCGAGGGAATTCTCGCCGCGCACGAAGCACACATCCTACATCGGGACCTGAAGCCATGCAACTTCATGATCACCTGGCTTCCCAGTGGTAGAATGCAAGTCAAGGTTCTCGATTTCGGGCTCGCCAAATTCTCCATCGAACCCAGCAAGCAGACCATCACTCACGGAGCCTCCCTTTTCGGCTCCATTTACTTCATGGCTCCAGAACAGTTCGAGCAACTTCCTCTCGATCAGCGAACCGATCTTTATTCGCTGGGAGCTGTTTTCTATTATGGGCTTACCGGAAGCTACCCTTTTGACGGAGATTCCGTGGCACAGGTCATGGCAGGCCACCTGACCGGTCGCTGCAAAAACCTCAAGGAGTATCGTCCTGATCTCGATCCCAATCTGTGCAATTGGGTGATGTCGCTCATGTCGCGCCAGCCCGGGAACCGCCCGGACTCTTGCGCTCAGGCCTTGGAACAATTTTATGGCGTCCAGAAAGGAACATACACGGTTCCAGACCCAGATGCCGCATCAGTCATTTCAGCAACCGGCCCGGTTAATTTGAGCAGCCCTCCGGCAAGACCCGGTGTTCTGCCAGGCGGTACTGGTCCCATTACACCTGGATCCGGACCGGTCCCGATTGGCCCAACCAGCAACACGCCTTCCGGTCAAATCCCTGTTCCCGGAACAGGGGCCTATCCGGTCCTCAGTACTGGTGAAAAAGAAGGGCTCCCGAAACCTCTCCTCTATGCCATTGCCGGCGGAGTCGTTCTCATCGTCGTTCTGATTGTGATGTTTTCCAGTCCCTCTGACGACGGAGGCAACTCCGGAAACTCCGCAGGAGGAAATGCCGACGAACAAAACGAAGAAGAAGTCCTGCCCCTCCCAATAGGACCCGAGTTGCGCTGCATGCTTCAACTTCCTGAAAATGTCATCGATCTCCTGACACGAAGAGATACCGATTGGAATGGCGAGCTTTCCATTGACGAATTTGCGCGTTTCTCGACCAATTCGAAGAGCGAGGCCAAACTCCGAAAGTATTTTCCTCTCCTCGATTTCAACAAGGACGGGTCACTTTCCTCCAGCGAACTCAATCGGGCTTATCGCTCGAGGGGCTGAATTTGTTGGACCCCATCACCTCAAGCACCGTCTTGAAACGCTCCTGATTTGAGCTATCGGCCTCGCACAGGTTTTCGTGACTTTCCAGAATATGATCTTCTCCGGAATTCTCTTCCTCTCCGAAGAATTGATTGAGTCCTGCGCGTATCTCATCGAGTCGCCCCTCCCAAGCCCTTCCTTCCGGTTCGATCTCCATCAGGTAGTCCAACCCCAGCTCCTCGAGAGAATTCCGATTCTTCGCGTCGGTTCCCAAGATTGAAAGCCGGCCCTCTTTCAGCTTTTGAAGTCGCATTCCAATCCCGGCGAGTGTCCCCATGAACGTGGAATCCATCCCGGGACATTCCTCGAGATCGATCACATAATCCGGCCAACCCGAGGAGGCTTCCTGTTCAAGAGCTTCCTTGATCAAAGGGCTGATTTGAAAGGTGCCACGACCATTCACCCGGATCCAAAAAAAGGATTCGAATTTGCCTACAAAGATATCTGCCGACTTCTTCACCACTCTTGAATTGAATTTAATTTAATACCAACTCCCTATCCCGTCAACGCCACGTCAATATTCTGAAGAGCCACAAAAAGAATCAAATGGAGAGCCGACAGTCCGAGAAGGCTCGGAGGAACCCCGTCGGGCCTCAACATTCGAACCTCCACTATCACAAAAGTGATCGCAAGAACCAGAGACCCCGCGAACCACAGCGACGGACCCGTTAGAAAGAGGACGAGCCATGCCGGAGTGAAGGTCATCAACATAATCAACCAACGAGCCAAGGGACGTCCGAATCGAACGGCCAGCGTCAATTTACGAGCCTCGCGATCCTCCTCGACATCCCGGTAATTGTTCACTGCGATCAAGACCGCCGAGAGAAGCCCGATCTGAAGTCCAAGCACCAAGCCTTGATAGGGCCAAGTCCCGATCTGCACAAAAATGCTCCCGGTCACGGCCACCAGACCAAAAAACAAAATGACAAACAATTCCCCCACTCCCCGGTAGGCCAATGGAAAAATTCCGCCCGTGTATCCAAAACTCAAATAGAGCGAGGGAATCCCAATCAAGAGGATCGGCCATCCCCGTTCGAAAAAGAGGAAAAGACCACAGACCGATGCCAGAACCAGCATCAAGAATGCGCCCCCATAGACTTCTCTTGGCGTCAGTAGTCCACTAACCGTGGCGCGGGTTGGCCCCACCCGCTTCTCGGTATCGGCGCCCTTTCTGGCGTCGATCACGTCATTGAAAAAATTCGTCGCAATCTGAATCAATATCGCTCCAGCCAAAGTGAGCGTCGCTAACCACCGGTCGAAGACTCCCTCAAGCTGCCAAGCCATCAAGCATCCCGACCACACGGGCACGATCGCGGCGGGAAGAGTCTTTGGGCGGGAAGCCAACATCCAGGCCTTGAGCGTCGTTCCGGTCATCAGGGAACACGAGGAAACTTCGAGAAATCAGGCTTACGCTTTTCGACAAAGGCCTGCTTACCTTCCTTGGCCTCTTCACTCATGTAATAAAGCAGGGTTGCATTTCCCGCGAGATCAAGGAGCCCCATCTGTCCGTCACAATCGGCATTCAGAGCAGACTTCAAACAACGTAGGGCCAACGGTGAGTGGGCCAGCATCTCACGACACCACTTCACCGTTTCCTCTTCTAGATCAGCCAAGGGAACCACGGTGTTGACCAGGCCCATTTCCAGGGCCTGTTCCGCATCATACTGGCGACAGAGATACCAGATTTCGCGGGCCTTTTTTTGTCCCACAATCCTGGCGAGGTAACTGGATCCAAGACCACCATCAAACGACCCCACCTTCGGCCCGGTTTGTCCGAAGCGGGCATTGTCAGCCGCAATGGTAAGATCGCAGACCACATGAAGAACATGCCCACCGCCAATGGCATAGCCGGCCACCATCGCAACCACCGGTTTCGGAAGTCCCCGGATTTTCTTTTGGAGATCGAGCACATTGAGGCGGGGAACACCATCGTCTCCCACGTAGCCCGCATGACCACGGACTTTTTGATCACCTCCGGAACAGAAGGCGAGGTCACCTTCCCCCGTGAGAATAATGACTCCCACCCCATCATCCTGATGAGCCATCTCGAAGGCCTGCAGGAGTTCCTTGACCGTCAGCGGGCGAAAGGCATTCCGAACTTCCGGACGATTGATCGTGATCTTGGCGATGCCTCCATCTTCGCTCTTTTCATAGCGGATATCTTCGAAATCAGCTGCAGAATTCCACATGCCTCATTCTTGCCACAGGGTTTGGAAGGCGCAACGCCCTATTCGAGTTTCTCACCACACCGTCGGCAATATTTGGCGTCGGGAAGATGCCCCGCGACCCCGCAACCCGGACAGCAATCGCTGCTGGCATCCCCGAAATGGGATTTCAACAACTCAGAGGTCACAATCCCGGTGGGCACCGCAATAATCGCGTATCCCGTCAGGACGAAGAAGGATGTGAGGATCTTGCCAATCACCGTCATCGCCACCATGTCCCCGTATCCCACGGTGGTAATGGATACGATGGCATAATAGATACTCACGGGAATACTGGTGAACTTCGTTTCCGGCTCATCAGACTCCACGAGGTACATGACTGTTCCGGCAAGAACGGCAAAAACCAAAACCGAAAAGAAAAACACTGTGATCTTGGCCCGACTCTGGAGAAGCCCCCTCATGATGGTATCCGCCCCCCTCACGTGCCCCACCATCTTCAAGACTCGGAACATCCTCAGGAGTCGTAAAATCCGGATCACCATCAGGGAGTGGGCTCCGGCAAATAATAGTCCGAGATAAGAAGGCAGACAGGAAAGCAAATCCACAATCCCATAGAAGCTCGTCATGTAGCGCCATGGCCGGCGCACGAGGAACACCCGCAAGAGATACTCAAACGTAAACAAAATGGTGAAAACCCACTCCGCGACACGCAACTCGTAGCCGTAGTTTTGTTCGATGGAGACCACGCTCTCAAGCATCACCGCGATGACACTCAGCGAAATGGTCACCAACAAAACCACATCAAAGGCCTTGCCCGCCGGCGTCTCCGCTTCAAAGACAATTTCCCACAGCTTCTCCTTCAGAGACTTTTCTTCAGTGTCCTCAACGTCATTATCCACGGAGATGATCTTAAAGAGAATCATTCTGGCATGCCAGAAGTCTCTTGTGGCTATGATCAGCCTTTTGACATACGTTTCCCCGTCGTGAGAAAGCTCCTTCCTCTTCTCTGGATCCAAGCAGCCATTGCCCTCCCTCCGATCGAGGAAGCGGAGCGGATTCTCGGGGCCGGAAAAATGAAAGAGCGAGAGGAACTCACGGCCACCCTATGGGCCTCCGGCCCCTCTGCCCTGCCCTTGCTCGAGAAGTTGGCCAGCTCCGATGATCCCGAAATTTCCCAACGAGCTTCTTTTGTCTATCAACGACTCAGAATGGGCCTACGGCCGGATTCCCCTCCCGAAATTCTCGAACTGACTTCAAGTCTGCAGTTTTCCAAGCCTTCCTTTCGAACCACACGTCTCAAGTTGCTTCTCGATCATCCTCAGGGAGTCCCGGTGGGGCTGGCATTCCTCAATCAATGGTCTCAGGAAAATCCCCTCGACCCTGATCTCTTTCAGAGTTGGACAGACCAGCTGGCCGAGCACCTGCTCGAGCAACGGTCTTTTTGGCAACAATTTCTTTCATACCCCCTCACAACCCGCTGCCGGGGTGCCTTGGTGATCAGCCTCGATGGCAGTGACATGCCCATGGCATTTCGTATGATCGAAATCCTTGCTCTCAACAACCCCAAGGAAATCTTCGAGCACGCCAGCAAGCGACTCAGCCTTTCATCGCACTCAACTTACGAAGCTTTCGCGAGAGCGGCCTTGCTCAACAATGACCTTGAGACCGCTCTCGAAGTCCTCTTCCAATCTCTTGCCATTGCCGACGAAAATTTTGCGGCGAGGGAGATTGCTTTTCTCGAACAATTCGAAGAGCAACCGGCCCGAAGATACAAAGGCCCTCTCGAGAACGAGGTGAAAAACTTTCGATATCGACTTCGAAAGAACCATGAAGCCCTGGCAGCGGTCGAAGAAAAGCTTCCTCCTGAATCCTTTCTGATCTTCGAAAACTCCCTCGCCACCGGAATGCGGAGGCCACTTTCCAAGGATCTGCCGGTGAGTCATCTGGCGCGGTCCCTGCACAAATCCCTTTTGGCCTACACCAATGAACCATCGCAGGTGCCGGACATCAAAACTCTGTCTTCTACGATTACCAATGAGGCCGGACGGCTTGCCCGGGGGCTCTACTTGCTGGGTTCACCGGAAGAGGCGGCGCAGGTCATGACCGAACGACATCAAAACGATTTCGCCATCCGGATTCTCTGGATGACCGGCCTTCGTGATGAAGCCAGAAAGCTGGCTGATCTGGTCATGCTACAAGGCGACTTCAAGGCCAGACTGTCAGCACGATTAACCATGATCCAGCTTCTGGGGCGTGAACAAGAACTCGGCGAAGCCAGGATTCTTTTTGCCCCCCTCTTCGAAGAAAGCATCAAATTCGACCACCTTCGCCGGCAAGCCATCCATCTCGGCCGGTTGCTTTTTGAAAAAGAACAGATCCTGAAATTGGCTCCGGAGATCGGGGGAGAAAGCCCCTACCGGCGACAGCTTGCCATTACTGCTCTCCTTCCATTTCCTTCGGCGGTGTCGATCAGAACTTACGAGATGATGCTTGAAGAGCATCCTGATCTTGAACCAGTGCAATTACTCTCAAAAGTGGAAGAACATCTCTCTCAAGATCGAGAGAAACTCCTGCAACAATACGAACCCATTCTCGAGGAAAGGGCAAAGGATGTTCTCAAGTCTTCGGACGCGGACTTCCAATTGGCCCTGTTTCTCAAATCCCCAACCGCGCTCAAGATCGTGGAAGGGTATTCATGGCATCGTCTGGATATCGGAGAGCTTGAAAAGATCATCGCGGATGACGGTTGGGACATGGAGCTACGTCGCAAAGCCTTGGACATCGCTCTTCGCATTGCGCCTGGAAAAGCAAAGCTGCGGGCGCTCGATCACAGCTGGAATTCCAGAGGATCTCTCGATCTGGTTGCCAAACTCACCTTGGGAGATCCCTCTGAAGTCAAGGAGCTCGATCCGCTGCTGGATGTGAATCAGGCCCTCTCGATCGCTGCCGAAATCTGTGACCCCAACACGTCCTCCGGAATTCAGTGTCTGCATCAAGCTGCCAACCGGGCATTTGCTGCCAAGAACCACGTTGAAGCAAAAAGACTCTTTGAATACGCCCTCATCGGTGAGTTGGTGCTCGGCACCCAACCGGGAACCCAATACGGAGTCCTCACCGAAAACATGACCAAATATCTGGGAACCAGAGTTGCTCTGGCATCGACTCCCGACTCCCGAAAGCACTGGGAAAGCACCCTATCGGTTTGGAAAAAAGTCGAGGATTAGCGCCCAAGAAGTGAGCGTGTCTGACCCATCGAGAGGCGTCGGTGGTCCTGCTCACTCAGGATGACCGGACTCCGGCCCCAACCGTCAGAAGCACGTTGTTCAGTGTAAGCATTTGTTCCGGTTGGGACATTTCTCCCATACTCCTTGGCCGAACCAGTCCGATAGGACCCCGTGCTGAAATCCTGTCCGGAGCCGCTCGCAATCATGTTGGCTTCATTGGAGGACTTGCCGCCGAACCTCGACTGCTTGTTGCCATCACGATAACTCCCCGCATTGTAAGAACCGGTGGAGTAACTCTTGTTCCCCGACCACCGTTTCATTTGATAATCCTTTTGCAAGTAAGCGGCCTGGCCGCTGTTGGCCTGGGCATAGGCCGAACTCATTTTGTTGTCATAGCGACTTCGCTTTCCCGAAGTCACCACACCGTCGGCGCCCGATTCAACATCCTCCTTTTTGAAGACAAAGGGATTATTGCTGTCGGTCATGGTTCCCCAGTTTTTCGCCCCGCTCGGACCTGGCTCTGCAGACGCTTCGCTCGTGTCCGACGAGGAACACGAAACCAACCCCAACATGGGAATCAGAAGCAAAAAGAAGCGCTGCACCCCGGGAGGATAGGGATGCAGCGCTAAAACTCAAGAACGAAGCCCGTTCCCTCTAGAGGTCGAGTTTCGTCCAAGCTGCGTTGTTTTGCGAGGACTCGACGCACGCCTTGATGAAGGCCATTCCCGCGACGCCGTCATCAACTGTTGGGTAGTCATATCCACCGTCCGGCTCGGGATTTCCATCAATCCTGTCAGCGATCGCCTGAGCGGCCGCCAGATAGACGTTGGCAAAAGCCTCGATGAATCCCTCCGGATGCGCGAAAGGCGTCCGGGAGTTGGCCTGAGCGGCCGCCCCCAGATAGTCGTTGCCACGACGGTAGGTCTTCCTGGGGGCATTGGCGAATTTTACGACCAACTCGTTGGGATCTTCCTGATGCCACTCCAAAGAAGCCTTGGTTCCATAGACGCGGATATTGAGATTATTCTCATCACCGTTGGAAATCTGGGAGGCATAGATGATTCCTTTCACTCCGTCCGTGAATCGAACGAGACAGTTTCCGTCATCATCGAGCTCCCGCCCTGGAATGAACGCCGTGAGTTCGGCAGCCAATTCTTCGACTTCCAACCCGGTGATATACTTCACGAGATTATGAGCATGCGTTCCGATGTCCCCCATGCAGTTGGAAGCGCCGGCAATCTTGGGATCCGCCCGCCAGTTCGAGATCGCTCCCGACCCTTCACCTTCGACATCGCCGACGGCGTATCCTTGGGGATACTCGGCCACCACCTTGAGGATCCGTCCAAGCTCGCCATCCTTGACCATCCGCCGGGCCTCCTTGACCATGGGATATCCGGTGTAGTTGTGAGTGAGAGCGAAGATCACTCCCGACTTTTCCACCAATTCCTTCAACTCCTTCGCTTGATCAATATTCAGCGCCAGAGGCTTGTCACAGATGACATTGATGCCTGCTTCGAGGAACGTCTTGGCAACAGCGTAGTGGAGGTGGTTCTGCACGACGATGGAAACGAAATCGACTCCATCTTCACGAGCAGCCTCGGCTGTCGCCATTTCTTCATAACTTCCGTAAGCACGATCAGGATCGATGAAGAAATCCTGTCCGGAGAGCTTCGACTTTTCCGGGTCCGAGGAGAAAGCCCCGGCAACCAACTCGATTTTCCCATCAAGATTGGCGGCCATCCGGTGCACCTGTCCAATGAAGGCTCCCCGACCTCCTCCAACCATTCCCATTCTCAATTTGCGATTCATTATCTTGGTTTGTTAGAGTGAAACAGCTTTCCCGCTTTGAGCGGATTCGTAAATGGCATCGATGATCTTCATCAGCTTGAGAGCCTGCTGCGGAGTATTGAGAGGCTCGGCTTTACCGTCGATGGCCTCCACAAAGTTGGCCGCAGAATTGATCCGGCCCATGTCTTCGCATTCTTCCACGACGACAGTACGGTTCACGGATTCACCTTCTTCCTGAACATAGAGTTCACAGGTGTCGATCGCCGTCTCATCGAGACCATCGGTTCCAAAGAGACGCTCAACCTTGCCACCTGCCTTGGTGCCTTGGAACACCACCGACACTTCTTCTCTCTTGATCATCTCCGCCCAGGAAACCTGTAGTGAGAGAGCCTGTCCGGTCGCAAAGGTAACAAAGCCGTGGGCAGCGGCTTCCACATCCGTGACTCCGTCGGCATTGTCAGGAATTCCCCAAGGTCCCTTGAAGCCCGAATCACCCATGAAGGTGTCATAGGTCGTGGCAAGGACATTGGTAGGTTCGGGATAGCCCATGAAATACATGGCAAGATCGATCATGTGGAGCAAATCAATGACCGGACCACCTCCGGAAAGGGCCTTCGTGGTGAACCAACCTCCGAAACCGGGAATGCCGGTGCGTCGGATCCATTTAGCTTGAGCTGAATTGATATCGCCGACATTTCCGGCCGAGATGGCCGCCATCATTTCACGGGACTCCGGACGAGCCCGGTTGTTGAAGTTGAACATCAACGTCTTCCCGGCAGCCTCGGAGGCGGCAATCATTTCCTCGACCTCGGCCGCACTGAGGGCCGGAGGCTTTTCACAAAAGACGTGCTTCCCGGCTTTCAAACACTGGATGGCAAGAGGTGCGTGAAATTTGTTGGGAACGATAATGCTGACCGCATCGATCTCCGATTTCTCAAGCATCTCTTCGACACTCTCATAGGCCTCGGCAATCCCGTATTTCTCACCCGCCGCTGCTGCAGCTCCGGGCGCTAGATCGGCAACCGCCACGACTTCGCCACCACCTTGAATAAACCCGGCATGGTGATACTGCAGCATGCCACCGGCACCGATAACTCCAATTTTAACAGACATGATCTTCTTTTTGTTTACTGGTTTTCGGAATCAAATGCGGAATCGAACATGCCTCCCTCGTTTCGAGGGAAATCGAGCGACTTGGTAAAGGAACAGCTCTCGGTGGCACCATGGAAGCGCTCCATGCGACCATCTTCCCATTCCACTGAAAGCGGACCGGCATAACGGGTATCGTTGAGGGCCACGATGATTTCCTCGAAGTCGATATCTCCACGGCCCACCGAACGGAAATCCCAAAAGCGTCGGGCGTCGCAGAAATCGGTGTGACCACCAAAGACACCCACAGTTCCATCGCCGTGTCCCCACCAGACGTCTTTCATGTGGACGTGATAAATCCGGTCAGCGAATTCGCGAATGAAGCGAACGTAGTCGACACCCTGATACCCGAGGTGACTTGGATCATAGTTGAATCCGAAGCGCTTGTGACCGCCCACGGCTTCGATGGCCTTGGCTGCCGAAACGATATCGAACGCGATTTCGGTTGGGTGAACCTCGAGAGCAAAGTTGACATCCACCTCTTCGAAGGCGTCGAGGATTGGCCCGAAACGTTTGGCGAAATCGTCATAACCTTTTTGAAGGAAAGCCTGATCAGTGGGCGGAAATGCGTAGAGGGCATGCCAGATACTCGATCCGGTAAAGCCATTGACCACCGCTCCAATGCCGACCTTCTCACGTCCTGACATATACTCCTTGCCGGCATCGATGAACTTCCGGCAGGCCTTGCCAGTGTCGATCAACTCCTGGGCAGCCCGCTGACGAACTCCTTCAGGGTCACCATCGCCGTAAATTTCCGGAGAGAGAATTGCGGCATGACGCTCGTCAATCGGGTCGCAAACAGCCTGCCCGACTAGGTGAGCCGAGATGGCGAAACAGGAAAGGTCATTCTGTTTGAGAAGCTCCCAACGCCCTTCGACGTAACCGTCTTCGTTGAGGGCTTTCTGAACATCGAAGTGATCTCCCCAACAGGCGAGCTCGACTCCATCGTATCCCATCTCTTTGACTTTCGGAAGAAGCTCCGCGATGGGAAGATCGGCCCACTGGCCGGTGAATAGTGTGACTGGTCTTGGCATGATAATTTGGTTTTGTTGTTAATTTAAAAGTGAGTTTTCAAAATCTATTGGCGGGCAATGAACTCAGCGAAGCTGTTTTGCATTTCGACATAAGTGGCATGCACCCCGTCTTCCGGATTGATCGTAGAGCCTTCGCGAGGAACGGAAAATTTGGATTCAAGATCCTCGAGCCCCACTCCGATGGCATGAGCGGCCCTCATCCCGGCACCCACGGCGGCGGAACCGGGAACTTCAAGCCGATCCACCGGGACTCCGAAGACATTGGCGATGACTTGGGCGATTCCGTCGTTTTCAGAGGCTCCTCCCGTGAGGGAAATCCGGGTTGGCTCAACTTCGAGCCAGGCAAAATGCTGCCGCATGTTGAGAAACTGCCCTTCAAGCACAGCTCTCACTTCCTCGGCGGCCGAATGCTCGCCTTCGTTTGAAAAGACAGGTCCTCCGGTATCAAGACGGGGAGTGATTTCCGGCTCATAAAATGGAAGCATCATGAGACCGTTGTTTCCGACGGGAGTTTTCGCCAAGCCTTCCTTTTCAAAATCAGCCCACTCGAGCCCGAACTGATCCTTGACGGCTTCGCGGGCAAGAGAGCCATTCTTGAAGCAGATCAAGCTCATGTATCCGCCCATGGGATTCCCAAAGGCATGTCCAAATCCCTGGGGATCGGTTTTAGGTTCAGGCATGGCCGCGAACAAGGTATCGCTCGTCCCCAAGCTGATCACCACCTTGCCCGGGGTGGCCGCTCCCATCCCGACCAGACTACAGGGGTTGTCTCCCGACCAGATGATGGTTTCACAATTGGCCGAGAAGCCGTATTTCTCGACGAAATAACCCGAGATCGGGCCGGACCTTGTTCCGGATGGCTCGACCGGTGGAAGCTTGTCCTCCAAATCAGGAGCAGTGGCGGAAACAAGATCGTGATCCCAGTTCCCGGAAGCGAGATTCATGAGATTCATGCCTGCTCCATCGCCATGGTCGATGGCAACATTCTTCCCCGCCAGAATAGAGGCAAAGAAAGAACTCACCAAATGAATCACTCCCGTGGCCTCGTAGGCCTCTGGGTCGTTTTTGGCAAACTTGCGAATCTGGGAACCGGTGAAGCGTTCCACCGCGATGGAACCTGACTTGGCGCAGACCACGTCATCGCCACCCACCTTCAAGGCAATCTCGGCACATTCATCCGAGGTCGAACTATCCATCCAGATCGGAGAACTCTTTCTCGTGAGGCACCCCTCGATTTGCTCCTTGATCGAAGAAGAGGCATCAAGATTTGCCAGCTTGTCGCCAAAACAAGGCTTCAAATAGACGCTGCCATGTTGTTGCCCCGATCCCGACACTGCTTCGACAGTCCCAAAATCAACTCCCGCCTCCTTCATCCGGCCGAGAAGCAGATCGAGGGCTTCCACCCACATCATGGGGTTGGAATGGACCTCGCCCCGTTCCCCGGAGGCATCGTATCCGTTTGGCTGGTCAAATTGGGGAAGATCGCTCCCGAAATTCACCGAGTCTTCAGCCGTAATCCGACCGCTCTCAGTATCGAGCAGGACGGCGGAAAGGCTTTGAGTCGATGAGTCGAGACCAAGGACGATTGGCATAACTTGTGCTGGTTGATGAGTTGCCGTGTTGCTTGGTAGCGTGGGAGGGATTTGAGGAGACTCACTCCTCCCCTCCCGCGCGTTCCCTTCAAAATCCTAGAGATAGTCGTTGAGCAGATTTTCAAGACGCTCCTGGCGACCGCTGGCCAACTGTGGCGAAGCGATGCCTTGGGCATGCTGATCGAGCGATTCAAGGCTGGCTGATCCAGACTCAACTTCAGCTCCAACTCCGGCATCAAAGGATGAGTAGCGGGTCTTCACGAACTCGTCGAATCGACCGTCCTCAATGATCTTGGCTGCGATCTTCAGGCCACGGGCGAAGGCATCCATTCCGCCGATGTGAGCGTGGAACAAATCCTCTGGCTCGTGACTTTCGCGACGACGCTTGGCATCGAAGTTCAATCCTCCAGTGGTAAATCCACCCATCTTGAGGAGGCGCAGCATGACGTGGGTCGTTCCGTAGATATCGGTCGGGAACTGATCGGTATCCCATCCGATGAGCTCATCACCGCGGTTGGCATCGATGGATCCCAGCGCATTGGCGTTCATGGCCACCTCGAGCTCGTGCTCCATGGTATGGCCGGCCAAAGTGGCATGGTTGGTCTCGATATTGAGCTTGAAGTGCTCGAGGAGTCCATACTCCCGGAGGAAATTCAGGCAGGCAGCGGCATCGGAATCATACTGGTGGGTCGACGGTTCGCGTGGCTTGGGCTCAATGTAAAACTGTCCGGTGTAGCCAATCTTCTTGGCGTAATCGACAGCCATGTGAAGGAAGGCTGCCAAGTGATCCACCTCCCTCTTCATGTCTGTATTGAGAAGAGAGGCATACCCTTCACGCCCTCCCCAGAAAGTGTATCCGGGTCCCCCCAGACGATGGGTCGCGTCGATGGCATTCTTCACCTGACTGGCCGCATAAGCATAAACGTCGGCATTGGGCGAAGTGGCTGCTCCCTGCGCGTATCGGGAATGGCTGAAGAGACAGGCTGTTCCCCAGAGAAGCTTCTTCCCGGTCGACTGCTGCTGACGCTCGAATTCGTCCACCACTTTGTGGAAAATCTCGTGAGTCTCCGCGAGCGTCTCTCCTTCAGGGGAAATGTCCCGGTCGTGGAAGCAGTAGTAATCGATGTCGATCTTCTCAAGAAACTCGAAGAATACCGGCACGCGGGCCAAGGCATTTTCGAGAGTTTCCTGCCCATTGTCCCATGGCATTAGGGCAGTGCCTTCGCCGAAAGGATCGCCCAGCCCATTGCGCATGCAATGCCAGTAGGCAGCGCCAAAACGCATGTGATCGCGCATGGTCTTGCCGGCCACCACTTCATCGGGGTTGTAATGATGAAAGGCGAACGGGTTGTCGGAGCCGGGGCCCTCATATTGAATCTTCGGGATGTTCGGGAAATATTCTGACATGATGTGTTTCTCTACAAAGGCGACAGGATTGTCCTGTCATCGGCCAAAAACTAGCAAATAAATCTTTGCGCGGACAATGACACAATCCATCGTTTCTTTGTCCAAATTCGTCAAAACCTCAATGCCTCTCACTGCTCAGGAACCCGCCCAATCCCCTAAATTTAGGGAATTCACCTCCAAACTTCGTTCCGGACAGATCGCTCTCGGTTTGTTTGAAGCCCTCCCCGACATCATGTTTTGGATCAAGGACCGCAATGGTGTGATCATCTTCGCTAACCGGGCCTACGCCCAAATGCTTCGGAGAAATCCGGAAGACCTCGTCGGAGAAACCGACCGGACACTTTTCGTGCCCACCATGGCGAAATTCTTTCAGGACGATGACCAGACCGTTCTCCGAACCAAGGAACCCCTCCACAACAAATTAGAGATCATCACCCGGCCCGCAGGGGGAATTGAATGGCGGATGACTTCAAAGATTCCCCTGTTTAATGAGGATGATGACGTCATCGGCACCGCTGGAATTTCCAGACGACTCGAACATGGCGAAGGTCCTCCACTCCCTACTCCCCATCGGGCGATCTCCGAATTGATCGGCCGCATCCACGAGAATTTGGGAGCCGAATTGACCGTCCAGTCGCTGGCCGACCAAGCCTGCATGTCGGTGAGCTCGCTCGAACGACGGTTCAAGCAATTCCTGGGCACCACCCCCAAACGTTATCTCGTTCACGCGCGGATGGCTGCGGCTTGCGACCGCCTTCTCAACACCACCTTGAGTGTCGGCCAAATTGCCACCTCGCTTGGCTATCACGAACACGCTTCCTTCACGCGGGCCTTCATCTCCGTGATGCACATGAGCCCCAAAGAATACCGTGACTACTATCGCTAGGCGATGACCTGATCGAGGTCTTCGATCCATTCGGCGGCCAACTCATTTCCAGAATCAAGTTTCAACACCTTCAGAAAACAATCCCGGGCCTCCGCGAATCGCCGCTGTCCGGCCAAATAACTCCCGAGGTTTTGATAAGCCTCATCCTGCTCGCACTGGAATTTCAACGCTTCACGAATCAAAAACTCTGCCTTGGACAGATCTCCGGTTTGACCGGCCGAAGCCGCCGCCAACACCAAAAAGTCACCCCGATCCGAGCTGAGTTCGTGAGCCTTGCGATACTGTTTCACCGCTTCGTCAAATCGTCCCTTGTGATGATTAAGACCGGCGAATGCTGACAACCATTCCGCTTCAAGTTCCCCTTCGCAAAGCTCTTCGATTCGGAGCAAAGTTGATTCGGCTTGCCCGATATTCCCCAGGTCAATCAGGTCAGCGATGTAAAGCAGAGTGGCTGAAATGTTCTCTTCATCTTCGATGGTGAGAATATTCTCATAAAGAACACAAGCACTGGCCACCTGGTCGGCCGACTGAGCCTCTTCAAGAGCCTCGTAGAGATCATCGAGTTCGGTCATCGGCTGATCACTATCGACGAATCTAATCCTCGTCCACCGTTTCGTCCCGCTGGTAGATCGGCAACTGGCGATAAGGCACGGTGAAGGACAGGGTCATCATCGCAGTCCCATAAACCTCCCCTGCTTCCTTGCTGTTCCAGGAGCCGCTCGGGTTTTGACGCTTCAGGTATGTCTCATACATCCAGTCGGCATAGGTCTCCCAATACTTTCCGCCGATCTGAAACATGGCCTGGGCATTGTAGTAGTTGCCATAAAACTCAAACTGATCGCCTTCCAGTGACCGGAAATTCTGCAGAATGTAATCAGCCGCCTTGACGGTATCGGGTGTGCCATGTCGTCCGCAAAGTTCGAAGCAAAGCAAGCCCATTCCGGTCAGGGAATTCTTCTGGTTGTGCGGGCTGGAATACCCGAAGTGCCCGTTCTTGGTGGAAAAATTCTTATACAGGTAGCCGATGGCGTCCTCGATCGCCTTATCCGGGACATCGGCTCCATTGAGTTTGGCCGAACGCAAGGCCATCAAGGCCCACCCACTGCACGAGGTATCGGAATCACGGGAATTGGGATGATAACGCCATCCTCCCTGATGATTCTTGCTCTTGTTCACCGATTGCGCGCGAAGAATGAGAGCCAGGGCTCGCGGAAGACTTTCGTTGATCTTCTTTTGACGGTCGGGATCCACCATTCCGGATACCTCGGACAGAAAGAGGGTCGCAATATTGTGTCCATACATTGGTCCACTGCCATACTGCCCCCCGGTGTAAAGACCGGCGCGGTCCTGACGCCCGAGAAGAAAATCGATGATCAAATTCAACGAGTTGGCATACGGGCCTTCAGTCGGCATATGCCCCTTCGAAAGATAAGTCATCCCAACGAGAGCTGGAATTCCGCAAGAGTTTCCATAGCTCCCCGGGTAGGATCCATCCTTCTGCTGAACCCTGACCAAATAATCGAGGGCGCGATCGACCGCCGGATCGACCTGATCTTTCCACTTGGCAAAGAAGGTATCGGGAAGCTCTTGCCCGATACCCGGAAGCACCATGAATAGGGTGACAATGAATGGGCGAATGAATCTCATCGTTCTTTGGAAACTTGTTGGAAGTATTGCTTCACGAGGCCCCGGTAGTCATCGGGCACGACCGCGCCGCCAGAACCACTGACTTCGGACTTCAAGGTGGCCTGAATCTTCTCCCAGTCACTGGCGCTGATTCCCAGCTTGGCGAGCTCGGGCGGAAGACCTTGGTCGGCCTGAGCCTGACGGATACTGTTGTCAGGATCACTGGGCTCCGATGGCTGGTTCTGGGGAGGTCCCTTCGGTCCGGGCTGCTGTGGGAGAGCCTGTCCCGGCTGCATTCCCTGCTGCATCGCGGATTTGGCTTGAGAGGCTGCTTGCTGGAGAGCTTCCGCGGCAGCTTGGGCACTTTGAGCGGCCTCTTGACCTTGCGAGGCTTGGGCTGCCTGGCTTGCTTGGGCACTTTGCTCGAAGGCCTCCGCCAGAGGCTCGCCGGGAGCGGGTGCCTTCCGGTCGCTCGGTTGCTGACCGGCAGCCGCTTCGGACTGTTGAGCCAGATTGGCGGCCGCCTGTTCCAAAGCTTCCTGGGCCTGACCAAAGTCTTCGGCGGCTTGTTGATGCTGTTGTTCGGCCATCTCGGAATTCCCTTGGCTCTGGGATTGAGCAGCCTGGGCGGCTTGCTGGGCTCCCTGCTGGGACTCGGACCGTGCTGCTGCGAGCTGATCCCCCTCAATTTGCGGGAAGCTTTGAATATCCTCTGCCAGTTCAGCAGCTCGCTCGGCTTGCATCGATTCCAGAGCAGCCAAGGCTTCCTGGGTATCGCCTTGGGCAAGAGCTTCGAAGGCTTCCGCCAACTGTTCCTGTTTCTCTGCCAACTGTTGTTGTGACGATGACTCCCCGGCGCTTTCCGAAAGTTCGCTGGCGGCATTCTGGGCAGCTTCGGCCGCCGCCTCGGCGTTGCCTTCCTGGGCTCCTTCCAAAGCTTCCTGAGCTTGAGAAAGTGCTTCCGGCAGATCATTGGCTCTAGCTTCCTGTTGGCTCCGGGCTTCCGCCAACTCCTGTTGGGTTCCGTCCACGACTGCCTCTTGTTCTTGAGCCAAGGCATCGGCAATGGTGTCCTCGAGCCGCTGTTCCTGAAGATCACGAAGCGCATCGAGGGCCTCCTGATTGTTTCCTTCCGCCAAGGCTTCAAAGGCTTCGGCCAGCTGTTCCTGCTTCTCCGCCAAGGCCTCCTGAGCAGGAGAATCGGTGGCTTCCGCGCTTTGCGCTAATTCTTCAGCGGCATTCTGGGCCGCTTCGGCAGCTTGTTCGGGCTGGGAATCACGGGCACTTTCAGCCGCGACCTGTCCTTCTTCCGCCGCGTTGGCAAGACTCTCGGCCGCCTCGGCAGCGTTGGCCATCTCTTCAGCAGACTCACCGCCTTGCTCCCCGGATTCTGAATTCTCCCCGCTCTCGGAATTCTCGGCCTCAGCAGTCGCCTCGGGATTTTCCCCGCTCTCGGAGTTTTCTCCACTTTCCGAATTCTCGGCAGCGGCGGTGTTCTCGGCATTCTCACCGCTTTCAGAATTTTCACTATTTTCTCCAGCCTCCGACTGAGCCTCGGCGGCCTCCTGGGCAGCGGCTGCTTGCTCTTGCGCTTCAGCAGCAATGGCATCCTGTTCCTTGGCCAACGCTTCCGCAATCGCCTCGATCATCTTATCCGCCTGTAGATTTTCAACAGTCTCTTGAGCTTCCTCCAAATTGCCTTCCGCCAAGGCTTCAAAGGCCTCCGCAATCTGCTCCTGCTTTTCAGCAAGGGCCTCCTGAGAACCCGACTCCTCGGCTCCCTTGGCCAATTCTTCGGCAGCATTTTGTGCAGACTCGGCAGCCTCTTCGGGTTTCGACTGTCTGGCTTCGTTCAAAGCCGCTTCCGCTTCTTCCAGCGCCTTGGGAAGATCCTCAGCTCGCTGTTCCTCGCCAGCCTTCGCTTCTGAGAGTTCCTCCTTGGTCTCCGCGACAACTTCGGCTTGCTCCTGAATCAGAGCATTCTTGATCTCGTCGGCCTTGGGCGTTTCCGGCTGACTCTCTAGGAGGTCCGCCAACTGCTCTTGGGCTTCCTTCAACTCAGCAGCCTCCTCTGCCAGGTCCTGGGCCTTTTCACTCTGTTCTTCCAGAGCAGCTGCCTTCGCTTCGGGAGACTGGCGCACTTCTTCACGAAGTTGATCCTGCAGCTGCCGTTGCTCGTTCTGCCATTGCTGATCAGGAGCCTGCTCCGGATTCTCGGCAGCTTCCTGTGCCAATTGCTCCTGCTTCTGGGCCATTTCCTGAAGGCGAGCCAAGTCCTCCATTTTGGGATGGTCCTTCTCAATTTCCTGACGAACTTCCTGAAGCTGTTCGATGGCTTCATCAGCTTCCTTTAATGCATTTTCAATTTCAGCTTTTCGAGCCTCTTCGGTATCCTGCAAGGGAGCATGTTCAACAGAAGTCTGAGCTTCCTCGATATTTGAGATGGCCTCCTCAATTTCATCAGTCCGATGAGCCTGAATGCTTTGCTCCATCCGTTCGGTGAGATCATCGAGGTTTTCCTTGGCCTCCTGGAGCTGCTCACGGGCCTCGGCGAGCTTCTCTTCGGCCCGCTCGGTCACCTCTTCTTTTTGCATCTCGGCCTGAGCCTCTCTCATCTTGGCCTTCGCTTTGTGGATATCCTCGATGGCCTTGGAAATAGTCTCCCTCTCATCGCTGAACTGCTTTTTCAACTCCTGTCGAACCAAGGATTCAGCTCCCTTGTTTAAGGTGATTTCCAGCCACTCCGAATGACCGATGCCAGGCCCTTCAAGCTCAGCCGGACGATTATCATGGATCGCCAACCGCATCCTCAGCTTCCGCGCCTTGGGATATTCAGCCACAACATTTCCAAGATAAACCATGGCCTCTCCTTCCCAGAGATCTCGCTTCACCGTTTCAAGTCGGACCGGAAGCTCTTCCTTCAAAGGACTCACTGCTTTGCCGTCCACTTCGAGCTCGATCTCGGTCTTTGCCAATCCAATCGACTCGATCACCTCATAGGTCATGACGATCTGATCATCGGGTTTGACCCTGAGCTGGCGTTGCACCGGAGTGAGCAATTTCACGACTGGCGCCGGGTCCTCGGTCGCCTCAATCGAAAAACGCCCTCCTTCGAGTTCCCGGCCCAAGCGATGTAGCACCATCATGCTTGCCAGACCGGTCTGCCCTGGCTTCAACACCTGCGTCCAGGTCGCCTTTGTTCCAGAAGCCGATGGATCCAGCTTCACTTCGCCAGCCTCCTGATCATCGATCAAAACCTGTCCCGATTCCAAGGGCGTGTCGAATCGACCACTCAAAATCACTTTCGTCCCGGCCAGTGCCTGGATGCCGGTTCCCAGCGAAACCTTGCGATCCGCCCACTCAGTGTATTCAGGATACTCGAAAGTGACAGTCGGCTCCAGGAAGCGAGGATAATTATCTACTTTCACCTGGAATCGATCACTCTCCGCCGCGCCAACTCGCGCCGAGTATTTGAATCCCTCTTCGGCCGAGGCAACGGTGTATCGATAGGTATGAGTTTCGTCTTCAGAGCCAGAAGGAGTCAGCGATTCCGAGACGACCTTTCCATCTTTTTCGATCAAGAGCTCCAAGGGCTTCTCAAGATCGCCGACATAAGTGAGATCCAACACGATTTCATCTCCCTCAAGAACATGGAGATCACCTGGTTTAATCTCAAAGCGGAAGGCTCCGACGTTCCCCAATTCGGAAAACGGAGAAACGGCCCGAGTCAATAGCCGACCCATTTCGCGGGGAAAAATGGCGAGGAGGGCAAGAATCGCCGCGACAACCGTAGCCGCCGGCCAAAGAGAGCGTCTCACTCTCTTGCCTTTCACCTCCTTTTGGGGATCCAGGGATTTGACATCGCTGGCGGCTTCTTCGGAGAGCGCTGCGAGCAGCTCGGGAGAAATACCATCTGGCCGATTAGAGATTTCCAACGCTGTACTGATTCGTTCTTGAACCTCCGGGTGTTGGGTCTCGAGCCAGCGGGCAAGTCTCACCAGTGATATTTTCGACGTGACCGGAATCACCAGGAATTTCACGAGCGCGACCAAGATGGCAGCCAGCCAGAGGAAGAAAAGAGCGGCCCGCGCCATTGACGGCAGAGGAGCTAAAAAGAAGTCCAGCGCCACGATGACCAGAAGTCCGCCTGCCGACACCGTCAACGTCCGCAGGAGCCCGCGATACAATTGCATCTTGCGAATCCGGCGCCGGAGCGCAGCCAAGCCGGACTTGATTTCGGGAGGCAGACCTTTTGACATAAACTTGCTACGGGTGATTTGTAGAGCGGCTTTCGTGTTTCAAAGCGAAAGTCGGACGCTTTTAGCCTGTTTCGAAGGATAAAGCCATCTCAGAGAACCGGCTACCGAACACAAAAACAGCTCCCGGAGATCCGGAAGCTGCTTTCAAAAAATCGGTTAGGAGGCCCTAAACCCTAGTTGACGCCCTTTTTGGACATCTTGGTGCCCTTGGTAGAACCCTGACGGGCCTTGAAGCGCGGATTGGTCTTGTTGATCACGTAAAGGGTACCTTTGCGCTTCACGACCTGACAATCAGCGTGACGACGTTTTGCGGAGGCGAGAGAAGAGAGAACTTTCATAGGACCAGCGGTTGAGGGCGGGAGACTAGTCGCCGATTCCACTCTGTAAAGCCCATTCCTTAGAAATTTTCGTGTCCATTTAAGGGGCGCCGTGCTTCACTTCGCGAGCAGCATCCACTCATGTCGGAATCCTTTTTCCAAGAAGCAGTCAACACCCCCCTAACCTCCGAGGAAGTGACGCTCCGCCCTCCGGAATTCGAGGATTTCCACGGGCAGGAGAAGGTCACTGAACGCCTCATGCTCATGGTGGAAGCCGCCAAAGGGCGCTCCGATGTCCTCGAGCATATCCTCCTTTCCGGACCTCCGGGGCTGGGGAAAACCACTCTCGCCAATATTGTAGCCAGTGCTGTAGGCACCACCCTCCACACCACTTCCGGCCCCCAGATTGAAAAAGCCGGTGATCTGGCAGGCGTCCTGACCAACCTCCAGCGGGGTGATCTTCTCTTCATCGACGAGATCCACCGCCTCCACCCGGCCATCGAAGAGTATCTTTATCCGGCCATGGAAGACTTCCGGCTCGATATCATCATCGACTCCGGTCCATCTGCGCGCTCCATTCAGCTGCAACTTCCAAAATTCACCCTCGTTGGAGCCACCACCCGATCTGGCATGCTCACCTCTCCTCTTCGGTCCCGGTTCGGTCTGATTAATCGGCTCGACTATTATACCGAACCACAGCTTGCCCGGATCATTCTTCGATCAGCCCAGATTCTCGAACTCAAAATCGACGAGGAAGGTGCCCTTGTCATTGCGTCGCGTTCCCGAGGCACCCCGCGGATTGCGAACAACCTTCTGCGTTGGGTTCGAGATTACGCGCAAGTCAGGGCCGACGGACTCATCTCCGCCTCGGTCGCCAATGCGGCCCTGGCGATGATTGAAATCGACGACGACGGACTTGATGAAATGGACAAGCGGATCCTCGAATCCATGATCTACAAGTTCAACGGGGGCCCGGTTGGTTTGTCTTCGCTCGCCGTTGCCATCGGTGAGGATGCATCGACCCTCGAGGAAGTCCATGAACCCTTCCTCATCATGCAAGGATTCGTCAAAAGAACACCGCGGGGTCGGGTCGCCATGCCTGCCGCCTACGCCAAAATCGGAGCAAACCCTCCATCGGCTGGTTCCGATCAACCCAACCTTCTCTAGACATGCCTTCCCACACTCATTCGCGAAACACCGACATTCCGCCTCTCGAACAGCTCATTGCCACGGCACGCGCGGCCGGCTTGCGGCGCACGAAAGGTCTCGAAGCCATTCTGACCTGCCTCAGGGAGTGCGACCGCCCGATGACTCTCAACGAATTCACCCAGTGCGGCCACCTTTCCCAAAAATGTGACAAGGCCACGGTTTTCCGCCTTCTTCAACGACTCACCGAAAAAGGGATGGTTCGCCGACTCGGACTTCACGAAAGAGCTGCTTACTTTACCCTCCTGCTCCCCGGCATCCACCGGGACTATTTGATTTGCACCGAGTGCGGAAGCATCGAGGCCATTCAGGCCCCCTGTCCGGCCCATGAGCTGGAAAATGAAATCAGAGAGGAAACGGGGTTTGTGGACCTCTATCACGAACTCGAATTTTTCGGTCGTTGCCCGAAGTGCGCGAGCTGACATACCGTTCTCTCACAAAATGAGGTAATTTATGGGGTTCGGCCGCAACATTCTGAGATCGGCGAAACGATTGGTCTTTCGTGATAGTCTCGAAGCCCGACACGAACGGACTTCAAAGGCTCTTCTCGAAGTTTTCTCCTCCTTCATCGTCCACGATGGTCAGGCGGTTCCCCGCGAGCTCGAGATTGTCTTTGATTTTGTCCGCAGCATTTTTCCTGCCGTCGACCACGGAATACTCGGCCGGAGCCTCGAGAACGCGGTCTCCAATCCGGTTCCCATCGAACCCGCGCTGCTTCATTTAAAAAAGTCGCTCCCTGCAGAACAAAAAGCAGCCTTCGCTCTTCAGCTCTACTCGGTCGTTCGTGCCGGAGGTGATGTGCCCGAAGAGAGGGAGCGCTTCATCGAGGTCATGTCCAAATTGGGACATCAGGCCTTGGGTGAAGCCGTCATCGACGAACTGAGTTCAACCTCCGCCAAGATCAACAAGCACCTCATCAGAGTGGACTTTGCCGCGGACAACAAGGGCGACGTCCGCCTCACCCCTGGCGATTCAAATTACCGATTTCGTTGCTATCGCGCAGGCGGACTCATACTGATCCGTAACCTTAGCGAAACTCCCTTTTGGATACGCGGGCACTCACTCGATCAAGACCGACTGCTGCAAATCAGGGCCAACGACGAAGTCCTCGTCAATCAATGGAGGCTCGTCTACAGCGACCTCGTCCATTTCCTGCAGATCGCAGAGAAAGGAAATGTTCCCGACCTCTTCCTTGTTGAAGAAGAAGGAGAGCTGACCCTGAGCCGAAGCAAATCCCGACTCGCTCTGGCGAGACTCAGCTTCGGCCATCGGGTTGTTCTGACACCACTCCAGGATGGCGTCCTGACGGCCCCCAATCGCCACCCGCTTGAAAAAAACCTCCCGGGAACTTTCGACTATCACGAACTCATTCACTTTGGAAAAAAAGAGCCGGTATCGCTCGAATCCTTGCGGCGACTCTCCATGCAAACCGGCCAGCGCTTTGTTCTCCCGGCTGGACGACGAAAAGTGATTGTTTCGAACGATCCCAGCCAACTCTCGGGCGACAGCCTTCTTCTCACTCCGGGATTGGCCAGCCGCTTTGTTCTCGAGCTCGAGTTCGACCCGGGAACCGGCATGGGAGAAATTCATGTCAAGGAATCGGCCCAGACCATTCTCGCCAACGGTCTTCCAGTTCGCTCCGCCCCTCTTCTTGACGGCTCGCTTATCAGACTGAGCAGCCGCCAGGCCCTTCGCTGCCGCTTCTCCGAGAATGTTCTGGATGAGGAGCGGAATCTAGTTCGACAGCTCGTCGTGGAGAATCTGAATCACTCCTTTTGGAAAGGCGGGAAAGCCATCGACAGCCTTTCGTTCGAAATCAATCGCGGCGAGATGCTTTGCATCATCGGTCCCAGCGGAAGCGGCAAAAGCACCCTCCTCGAGATTCTGGCCGGCCAACGAAAACCGCAGAGCGGCCACGTGCGTCTCAACGGACTATCTCTCTACGAACGCCAACACCGGCTCTCCCCGCTCATTTCCTTCATGCCTCAGGAGGATGCTCTCAGCGCCCAACTCACGACCCGCGAGCATCTTGCCCACGCCTGCGCCATTCGTCGCCCCCACCTCTCCGAAGACACCATCCAGAAACGGGTCAGCTACCTCCTGGGCGAACTGGGTCTCGATCGCATCGGAGAACGACGGGTGGGAAGCCCGGATTCCAAAAGCCTGAGCGGAGGAGAACGGTCTCGTCTCAATGCGGGGCTTGACCTCATTGGTGGCGGAGAGGTCTTTCTCTTCGATGAACCGATTTCCGGCCTCTCATCCAAAGATGCGGAACACGTCGTTCAGTCCCTGCACGGACTTGCCAAAGACAAGATTGTCGTGGCTTCGCTGCATCGTCCGAGTGAAAAGGTTCTCGAAGCCTTCGACCAGGTGCTCCTCCTCGATCGCGGGGGAAAAATGGCCTTTTACGGTCCGCCCGACGAAATCGTCCAGTATTTCGAATCAGCCGCGAACGACCTTGCAGTTTATCATGATGAAAACTCGCTTCATCGAGGGGCCGATTTTGTCTTCGATGTCCTCGAAGCACCCCTGATTCAGCTCAACACCACCTCCCGCCTGCAACGACGGTTTCCTCCCGAATTCTGGCAGGAGCGGTTTGAGAACCACCGGGTGATGGCCCACCTTACCCGGTCGGGCCAAGGACCCACCACCGGAGCCGGTGAACTTCCCACCGCCGACGACCAAGTCCCGGCGCCGGAACCACCTTCGCACGGTCGGCGTCAAAAATGGATGATCTTCAAGACCCACCTGGCCAGGGCCGTGAAGTCGAAATTTCGATACAGGGGCACCTTTTATTCGATTCTTCTGGAAGCCCCCCTGCTCGCCCTGTTGATCGGCCAAACCCTGCGGGCGTCCGCAGAAGGCAGCTACCAATTTCATTCCGGCCTTCACCTCCCCTCGTACTTGTTCCTCGCAGTCACCGTCGCGATGTTTTTCGGCCTGACCAATAGTGCGACGGAAGTCCTCCGCGACCGCCCCATCCTCCGCCGGGAACGAAACTGCCGTCCTCACCCCATCCTTTATCTGGGGTCGAAATTTCTCGTTCTCTCTGTTCTGGTCACCCTGCAATCCGCCGTCTTTATTGCCTGTGCCCACTGGCTTCTCGACCTCCGGGGCATGTTCTGGGACCACCTCTTCTGGATGGTCCTCACCGGTTGCTGCGGCACCAGCATCTCGCTCTTGATTTCTGTGATGGCTCGCTCGGAAAGAACCGCGCTCAGCTCGATTCCACTGATTCTTGTCCCTCAGATCCTCTTGGCCGGTGCCCTCATTCCATTCTCCGAAATGAACCGGGGATTGTTCAAGGGAGGCGCCGAAGGACGCGCGGCAGGATCGGAACCTGTTCCGTCAACCATCATGCCTCTGCGGTATGCCTTCGAAGGGGCCATTATCAGCCAGGCCACCCGGAATCACTTCGAACTCCGAAGGCGGCCCCTTCAAGAACAGATTGACTACTACAAGGAAATGGAGTCGCTGACTGATCAAGATCAGAAGCTCCTCAGCGAAGCGCGTGAATCCCTCAGTATTCTTTACGTCGCGACCACGGACAAGATCAGCGAGGCTCGAAAGATCATTGCAAACCCTCTCGCAGAAAAAGAACGCCTGATGGCCATCGAAGAAGAGGACGAAGAAGCGATTCCGGTCTCGGATTTCTTCGTCAACAAGAGGGTGGAAAACCTGGTCGATCTTGCCGAAGCCTCACGTCTCGATGATCGACGAGACTATGAACCTCACGTCTTTCTGGCTGAGAAGAAACCGGTCTTTGGAGTCATGACCGGCACCATCTGGTATTGCACTTTTTTCCTCGTTCTGATCACCGTAGTCACGGTGGGCTTGGCGACCTATCTACTTCGGATCTCTCTCAACAAAAGCTAATCAGTCTTCAGAGAGAGCTTTGGCCAAAGCAGTCGTCACAGATTGACCGATATCTTTCGACAGTGGTCGCGGCACAACCAGCCCGAGAATCACGATTCCCAGATGACACTTGCATGGAATGACCTCCATGACCTTCTCACTGCTGATTCGGACGTGTAAACTCTCGGACTCCTCCGCTGGTCTCTGCTGCATCGTGATTCCCGAAGTCTTGGCCAGGGAGCGGGCAACATCAATCAACTTGCTGCTTCCGAGCTCATCCACCAGCACCTGGCCATTGAGGTCACAGATAAAGTAGGACTCAGCCGGAACCTTGCCTTTCAACCAATCACCAAATGCTCCGAGACGGCCTAACAATGGCGGATTTCCCGGGCCTGCAGAAGACGCCTTTCCCTCAGACCTGACAAACGGGTCGGCTTTCTTCGACTCTCCGCGTGCTTCATCGATGTTCGTGACGATCTTGAAGGGGGACTTGAAGCGCACCTTGTGCACAACAGGAGCTGGCTTTTCCGTCGGTGTCACCGTCACTTCGCGCGCAGCGGGAGGTTCATCCACGGGAACCGGCTTCTCGGGTTCAGGTTTCTTCTCAAGGGAGGAAGCCTTGTCATCTTTGCCCGAAGGCTCCGCAGCAACTTTCGGCAGCGGGTCTTGGGAAGGTGTCTCCGTCTCGACAGCTTTTTCGATTGGTGGAGGTGACGAACTACTTACGGGAGGCTGAGGAGGCACCATGGGGGCCGGCTTGACAGAAGACGGCCGTTCCTTTGCATCCGTCTCAGCTTCCGTTTTTTCCGGAAGAGGAACAACAGGCTTGGGTGCGGAGGCCTGGACTGCCGGTCTTGGATCGACCGTGTCGTCCTTCTTTTCCACCTCTTCCACCTGGTCCGAAACCGGAGTTTCACGCGGGTCGACTTTGGAAATTTCGGGAGTCTTCTCTGGCCCTGTCACAGATTTTGACACCGGCACCGAATCCGGATCTCCCTTGGAAATTGCTGCGCCCTTTGCGTCGTCAGCCTGCTGAACCGGGTCGAGTGACTCTCCAAGCGATTTCGCCACTGGTTCGCTCACCCCGGCATCACTCGATTCAAGAGACTTCGGAGGATCCGCCGATTTGAGGGCAGGGTCGGGCTCGGGCTCCGCGAATCCCACAAAGCCCGATCCATAAATTGCCTCGGGCGTCACCGGTGCGGGCGGATCAGCCGGCTTCATCAACTCCTCGGCAAGCGCCCTGACGTTTTCAGCATCAACCCATTGACTGACAGTTTCGTTCTCCATGACTTATTTGGCGGTGGCCAGAGTGTTCATTCGTGTTTCGAGCTCATGCTTCAAGCTGTCGAATACCGCTTGTGCGGCAGCGCCTTCCTCCATCACTCCCACCGGGAGTCCGCGCGCGCTTGCCCTCACAAAAAGATCATCCCTCGGAATCTCGGCGTTCATGACCATTTCCGATGGCAGCAAACTACGCAGGGCTTCGGCAGACTCCCGGCTTTCCGGAAGCCCCCGTTGGACCATTGTCAAAACCACCCCCAGAATATGCAGCCGGGAATTTACGACCCGCATTCTCGTCAAGGCCTCCAGCATCTTGGGAACGGAACGCACTCCCAGCGGCTCCGCCTGCTGGGGCACAATCACTCCGTCCGAAGCACTGAGAACATCAGCCGTGACTCCAAAGAGGCCGGCCGCACAGTCGACAATACAAACGTCAAAGCCCAATGAAGCCACCTCGGCGAGGAACGAACGGACGCGATACAGGGTGACGCCCATCGCCCCGCCTCCCAACTCATAGGCACTGCTTTGTCCCGATGGAACAAGGCTGAACGTCTTGAGCCGGGTTGGCACGATAATCTGCTGGGCCTTGACTGCGGGATTCCCGAGAAGATCGAAAAAACCCGAGAGATGCCTCGATTGTCGGGTCAAGGACAGCCCCACCGACCCCTGTGGGTCTGAATCCACCAATAAGGTTTTTTTGCCGGCCCGGGCGAAGGCATGGGCCAGATTGATCGCCAGGGTGGTCTTCCCAACTCCTCCTTTTTGACTGCTGACGGCAAGTGTGATCACGGATAATACAAACGGTTGGACGGACCGATAGCCAGGCCCGCCGCACTTCCAGAAGACTCAAACATTTAGAAGAGCCTTTGTCTGGTCATTTCCCTTGAAATTTCCTAGCGTCGCCTCCGCCTCATTTGCCCCCCTTCCCATGCAATCCAAACTCGTCCGACTCCTCCTTTTGGCAGTCCCCTTGGCACTCACTGCTTGTGATTCAAAAAAGCAAGAGGCCCGGAAGGAACGCTTCGAAAAGGATGATTTTTTCAGTGATGTCGAAGGCACTCTCGAGGTCTCCGAATTGAAAAACGAAATGAAGGAGGGAGAAACCGACCTTCTCCAGTCCTTTGCCGGTCAAGACTTTCCCTGGCAACGCTGGAACAAAGACCTTCTCCGCAAAGCCAAGGAAACCCAACTTCCCGTCTTTGTTCTGATTGCCAGCAGCCTGGGGCCCGAATCGAGAATCGTTGTCGAAAAGCTGACTGGTAATCGTGACCTGAACAAACTGCTTTCCGAAAATTTCGTGTGCTCGGCAGTCGATATCCACGCAAACCCTGAAATCGGCATCCTTTCTTATCATCTTGCCAACGAAATTAACAAAGCCACCAACTTCCCCACTCTCCTCTGGCTCAGTCATGAAGGATCTCCCATCGCCTGGACTCCCGTGGATGACACCAAAACCATTGCGCTCAACCGCCTTGTCAGGAACGCGGTCGCCATGGTCAACGACACCTGGCAGAAGGACTCCGACTATGCCGTCACCAACAGTCGCAAGAACAACGAACAGCGAAACATCCGCCTGACTCTTGAGTCGATCGACCTCGGAGAATCATCCAACCGGAGTCGGGAAGAGGTCTTTCGAAGCCAGACCCGGCATTTGAGCACCCTCTATAGCTCGAATGACCGCGATCTTGACTACATCGGCGGACTGGTGCCGACCAGCAGCCTTGAGCTTCTTTCCCTCGGTGGTCTTTCAAACCTACTCACCGAAGAGGTCAACCAGCGCTCATTGGAAGCCTGTGCCGAGGTTGCCAAGGAAGTCTTGTCAGGGGCACTACGGGATCAATTGGACGACACCTTTTTCTATGCCCGCCGGACCACCGGTTGGTCTCTTCCCTATTTTTTCAAGAGTCTTAAAACTCAGGCCAAAATAGTCCAGGTCCTGATCCAAGTCGGAGTGATTACCAATCAACAGTCGTTCATCGACCAAGCGTTGCAAACTCTCGAGTATCTAAAAAAACACTGGATCGAGGAAGGTCTCGTTTTCATTGCGCCATCGTCGGATCAAGATCTCTCCGGAAAATTCCTTTGGAACTGGCAATCCCTCGAGGAGGCGATCGGACGTGAAAATTTACCACTGGCCGCAGCAGCTTTCGGGGTCGAGAAAAATGGCAACATTCCTTCCGAGGTTGATCCCCTGGGCAAATACTTTCGCCTCAACTCACTGAGGTTTCCTCACACTCCCGGGGAACTTGCAACCCAGTTGGGACTCTCCGTCCAAAACGTGGAAAGCTCTTTGGCCTCTATCAAGGAAAAGCTCCTCGCCCATCGTGCGAAAAACGTCGATCTATTCAAAGAGAAACAAATCACCTGTCTCGATCTCGCCTCGGTTACCAGAGCCTTATGCTCCGCTGCAGTTGTCACCGGAAACCCGGACTACCTCGATCAGGCGAAAACGATTGCTGCTCGTTTGACTTCCGACTATCTGGGCACCGACGAGGGGCTATTCCGGATCCCCGGAAGTGTACCTGCCCGCGCCACCGACTATGCCAGCGTCATCATCGCCCTGAATGATCTTTATCAGATCACTCTCGATGGGACATACCTTGAAACGGCCAAGAAGCTGGCCGACGAAGCCATTGACAACCTCGGATTGGAATCCGGATTGATTGCCGAGAACCCAGCCGATGATGCCGTCATTCCTGTTGCCATGGTCTCGCCGGTCATGATCTTCTCCGACAGTTCGCTGGCTCTTATCGATCAAGCTTTCACCCAACTCAAAGGAATTACCGGAACCACCGACTACGACGAATTCCGCTCCAAGGTGGACACCATCCTTCCTCGCCTGGCGCAGGCCGCGACGGTTAACCACACTGATTTCCTGACAACCTGTGCGCTTGGAAACGAGCCCTTGGTAGCAGTTGTCCGCGGAAACTTCGACTCAGGGGAAGGCAAGAAGATCCTGTCCATTCTCAACTCCCGAAAGCACCTCCCCTTTCTTTGTGTTAGACAAGACTCCGGATCTCCGGTGCTTTCCAAACTGGAAAACCTTCCCTCTCCCGATCGTGAACCATCAGTCGTGTTCATGCGCAATGGAGCCGTTCTCGGCGAAGCAACTGATGCTTCCTCCCTCACCTCATTGCTCTCAAAAATCCTCTTCGAGCGGGAGTGACCCGACAAACAAGCTTGCCCAACGCGGGAATGCCGTCAGGGTCCCCCCCGCAATCCGAACTAAATGCAGCCATGAGTGAACGACGCGCCTCCTGCCAGAGAGACACCGCCGAAACCAAAATCCAGTTATCCCTTGATCTCGACGGTCAGGGAAACTCTCAGATTGATACCGGGATTCCATTCTTCGATCACATGCTGACCCTTTTTTCGAAACATGCCCTGATCGACCTGAATCTCGAGGTCGACGGTGATGTCGAGGTCGACTTCCACCACACCGTCGAAGATACCGGAATCGTTCTCGGCGAATGCCTGAGGGAAGCCCTTAGAGACAAGTCGGGAATTCGCCGCTACGGACATGCCTATGTCCCCATGGACGAAACGCTGAGCCGAACCGTCATTGACCTGAGCAACCGCCCCCAGCTGGAACTCAGGACCCCCGGGAACGTTCCCGATGCGCAGAACTTTCCATTCACGCTGGTCGAGGAATTCTGTCGAGCCCTTGCCTCTAATCTTCGATGCAACTTGCACATTGAGTTACTTTACGGACGTGACGGACACCACATCGCCGAATCCATTTTCAAATCAATGGCCCGGGCCCTGAGGGCCGCCGCTGAAGATGACCCGCGCATGACCGGAATTCCATCCACCAAGGAAGTTCTCTGATCACCATGAAACTCGGAATGATCGATTACGGGCGGGGTAACCTCCGTAGCGTGATCAACGCCTGCCAATCACTCGGGTTTGAGCCGGAGCTGGTGACCAAACCCGGGGAACTCGACGACCTGACCCACGTCATTTTCCCGGGTCAGGGTGCCTTCGGTGATTGCATGGAGAGTCTGGGCCGCCTTGGGCTGATCCAACCACTTCGTGATTGGATCGAATCCGGCAAGCCTTACTTCGGCATCTGCGTCGGCTACCAACTTCTATTTGAATCCAGCGAGGAATCCGTTGGAACCGCCGGACTCGGCGTCATCAAGGGAACCGTCAGGAAATTCACAAGTCAGGACGTTAAAATCCCGCATATGGGATGGAATGCTCTGGAGCTCAAGAATCCCCAGTCTCCCTTTTGGCAAAAACTGGAAGACATTCCCTACTTCTATTTTGTGCACTCTTACTACCCCGACGGAGTGAATCCTGAGGTAGTGGCGGCCACCTGCACCTATGGTTCGGAAACCTTCTGTGCCGCCATTGAGAAGGACAACCTTCTTGCTACTCAATTCCACCCCGAAAAGAGTCAGCACGAAGGACTTCAGCTGCTTCGAAATTTCCTCGAGCACTGAGACTCCAGGACAAAAAAGGCCCGGATCACCGGGCCTTGATAAAAGTTTGGAACCAGGACTTCGGTCCTAGTGGGAACGGCAGAATTCCTCGAAGCGGGAAACTCCTTCGTTAAGAACGTCTAGAGTGGTGCAGTAGCTGATTCGCACACCCATATCATGACCGAAGGCAACGCCCGGGATCGCCGCGACTTTGTAGCGGGTCAGCAACTTGTCGCAAAGGTTGACGGACTTGAGACCGAGCTCGGTGCAATTGACAAAGAAGTAAAATGCTCCCTTGGGCTCGACCACGCTGACGTTGGAAATGGCCTTCAAACGTCCCAGCATGAACTGACGCCGGACGTCGTATTCTCCTCGCAGGTTCTCGATGAACGCCGCGGATTCCGGCGCTTCGAGAGCAGCGACCGCGCCATACTGGGAGAAGGTATTCGCATTGGAGGCAATGTGCCCTTGGATCGTTGCGAGGGCTGGAGCCAATTCAGGAGGCGCAGCGGTATACCCCAGACGCCAACCGGTCATGGAGAAGGACTTGGAGAATCCGTTGACCGTGATGGTCAGACGATACGCCTCATCGTTCACCGAAGCCACGCTGACATGCTCGGCGTCACCGTAGACCAGCTGTTCATAGATCTCGTCCGCAAGGATGATGATATCCTCGTAGGACGCCACCTCGACGAGAGCTTCAAGCTCTTCACGCAAGTAGACCGACCCGGTCGGGTTTCCCGGCGTGTTGAGAATGATCATCTTGGTATTCGGAGACATGGCGGCCTCGAACTCCTCGGCGGTGATCTTCCACTTGTTGCTTTCCTTGGTTTCAACAAGAATGGGGACGCCACCGGCCAGCTTCACCATCTCGGGATAACTGACCCAGTAGGGCGAAGGAATGATGACCTCGTCCCCTTCTTCGATGACCGCCAGAATGGCATTGAAACAAGCCTGCTTCGCACCCGGAGTGACACAAATCTGATTGGGCTCATAGCTGAGATCGTTATCCCGCTTGAGCTTATCGGAAATGGCCTGGCGAAGCTCGGGAATTCCGGCCGCCGGAGTGTATTTTGTCTTCCCCTCTGAAAGTGCGGTGTAGGCGGCCTGCTTGATGAAATCGGGTGTATCACAATCGGGCTCGCCACCGGCGAGAGCGTAGACTTCCTCTCCGGCCGCACGAAGGGCCTTGGCCTGATTGGTGACCGAGAGAGTAAGCGAAGGAGTCACAGAAGTGACGCGTTTTGAGAGACTGTCCATGATGTTCGGTAAATAAGTTCGACTCCAAAAACCGGAGAAAAACATGGATGGAGGCAAGTGGCCTGTCTCTCCCCGGGGAGCGGGTTTTTTCTGCACGCGCCCTGCGCTCCATGCAAGGCAAATACTGTTTCGAATCGAACTTTTACCAAATCAAGGCGCCTCAAAGGTAGCGGTCACCCACTTTCCCTTCTTTTTATGGGACAACAGCGAGAATCCTGACAGCTCGGCGGCCTTCAAGACATCAGGCCATTGTTCATACAAAATTCCCGAGAGGATCAGGTGCCCCCTCTCCTCGATCCACCTCCGCATCAAGGGCAGAGCCTCGATCAGGACGGTCGAAAACAAATTGGCCGCCACCACCCGGAACTTCCGGTCATTCTTCCAGATGAAGACATCCGCTTCGAAAATCTCGAGATTCTCCATGCCATTCCTCAGGGCATTCTGATTGGCGATCTCGACAGCCTTGGCATCAAAATCAAACGCCTCAATCTCTCCAGCTCCCAGCAATCTTGCCGCGATTGCCAAAACACCACTCCCCGTCCCCAGATCAAGAAAACTCCAGCCTCGCTCAAGAGTCGCCGCGTGATCCACCAATCGGCGTAAGCAGGTCGAGGTCGTGGGATGACCTCCCGTTCCAAAAGCCATTTCAGGCGGAATGACGATGACATCCCTGCCCGGGAATGCCCCGTCTTCAACCTGCACCTGGGAAATGACGAGCCGATCACGAATCATCAAGGGAGCACTTTTCGGAGCACTCAAAGCCACCCAGTTCTGGCTCTTTAACTCTCTCACCGAACCTCCAAACTGCTCCTTGATCCCCTGCGCCTCTTCCTCGGTGGAGCAATAGACCTCTACTCGAATGGATTTCCCTCCCTTGATTTTAGAAATCACCGAATTTGGATTACCATAAAACCGCTCCTCCCAGGCATCAGTCCACTTCACCGAGGAAAGCTTGGACCAAACCCACATATCATCGACATAAGGACCGATTGTCATTCTTTCAAGTGCTAACGGTCCGATGTTTGAAGGCCGGTGGTCTGAGATCGGTTCCAGCCAGGTAGGCCTCCCAGTTCTTCAACTTGAGATGATCCCTTGGATTGGCCCGTTCGCGAATCCTCTCCAGTCGGACCTCCTCGTCACAAGTGACAAAGACGACCTCGACCTCACACCGGAATTCCCGGTGCAAGTTGTCCAACCACCCGGGATCTCTGATTTCAGTCGTAAAGGGGCCCACCATCACGACATCGACATGAGGTAAATTCTCCCGAGCAACATCGTAAAGGCATTGATAAACCGGAAGCCGGAACGCCTTTCGATAGGCTGATGAATCCCTGTCTTTCGGATCCTCGCCCCCTAGGGCCATTCCGGCCCTCACGACCGGCTCGGTGACGGTGTCACTATCGAGAAAACATGCTTTTTGGCGGGCTGCCAGCTCCCTTCCATATGTGCTCTTTCCCGCACCGGCAGGCCCACAAATCACGGTGAGACCGGGCATTCTAATATTTCCCGTCTTTCGCTCCTTTTTTCTGGGCGAGGAATTTCGTCACCGTGGACTTGGCATGCTCCTTAGCCTTGGCCTCGTCATACCCTGATTTCTCAACCTCGCCAGCGAAGGCAAAATGCTCCTGATAAAGCTTCTTGCCATCCACCTCGGGCTTCAAGGTGAAGCTGTCATTCTTGGCAAAGACCTCGGCCCAAACGTTACGAACTTCAGCCCAATAAGCACCGGTCTTGGCCCAACTCTCGCCAGCGGCCGCCAACGACGGCTTGGTGATTCGCTCGTAGCGGTTCACGCCAAGTTCCTGCCCCACATACTCTCGCGTTCCATCCTTCGAAACAGAAAGCTTCTGGTTGTTTTGCACATGAACCCAACCGGTCGGGACAATCGTGATTTCATGAGTTCCATCGAGAACGTTGTAGTCGTCACGAATCGAAAACTCACGGCGGGGCAGGGGTCTTCCTCCCGCTTCACTCTTCCACATCGACATCCCGCCCTGATGACTCCACTGACCCACGACTTCGTATCGCGGCGAATCATCCACCTGGAACACCGCTTGGGTCCATTTGCCCGTCACTTCATCCGCAGTCCGCGTCTCTCTCTTCCAGGTCAAATGTCCCTGATAGGTGTGAAGGTCGGTATCCTGATACCGCCAGTCCTGCCGCCAGTGTTTGACTAAAAAGGGACCGGACTCCTTCCCGTCCTCGTCTTTGAAGAACATCACCAAAGTGTGCTGGAGACTGATCAGTTCCTTCTCGTCAATAATCACCTCCACATGCTCGGTCCCCCATGAAAAGTAGGGATTGGGCGGCTGATAGCCCTCCCGAAAGCCCAAGGTCTCCACGAAATCAAAACTCACCCGGTAGTCCCCGGCCATGGCCAAGATGGCCTGACGATCCTTTTCAAAATCCCCTTCGGCGGCCTGCAACTTTTTCCACTGTTCGGGAACCGCGGTATCAAGGGTGACCTCGGCTCCTTTGGTCATTCCGCCCTGCGGCTGCATCTTCCCGGGTTCGAGAAATCCCCAGGCAAAAACATGGCCCGTCACAACCGCGTCTTTTTTGGATGACTCCTCCTTCGGCTTCTTTTCCTCGGCATTTGCCAAAAGCCCGAAGGCCGCAAAAATCCATACAGCTTGTTTCATCGTTCTGATTCTTCCTTAATTTATCGCGATTGCAACTTGAGAGACTACTCCATGACCTGATCGAGCCACTTCAACACCTTCTTCTGATATTCCCCATTGTTGAAAGCCAGGGCCGAATTGTGCCCTCCTCCGTCGATCTTGAAGAAGGTCTTGGGCTCCTTGGCTTTCTGAAACAATAACTCCCCCTGCTGGAGGGGAACAGTGCCATCCCTCGTCCCATGAATGATCAACACCGGCACCGGGGCGATCTTGGCCACCAAGTCCCGGGCCGCCAATTCGTCGGTCACCAATCGGGCCCCGGTATCTCCTGCAACCCACTTTGCCATATCCCGGTAGGAAGCAAAACCGGCATAACTGATCACCGCTTTCACTCCCGGAACCTTCTTCTCGCCCAAGGCCGCCAGAGACTTGGCCCCGCCAAGACTGTGACCAAAGGAAATCAGCTTACTGGCATCAACATCCTTGCGACCGGCGACATACTTCAGAGCGGCCCTGACATCCTTAAGCAGCCCCTCCCGCTTGATCACCCCTTTTGATTTTCCATAGCCACGGTAATCGTAAAGCAATACCTGATATCCCGCTTTCACAAACCAGTCCAGAAACCCAATGTGATAACCGACCGCCCCGGCATTGCCATGACTGAAAACCACCGTCCCTTTAGACGCTTTTTCAGCCTCCGGTTTCATGAACCAACCGTGAAGTTTGGTCCCATCTTCGGAGTCAAAAAAGACGTCCTCGAATCTCAAACCAAACTCCTCCGGACTTCTCGGCGAGTGCTCGGTTGGAAAGTAAAAGAGCTTATTGCCCCCATTCTTCCCGAGGACCATCTCGGCCAAATCAGCCAGACCGTCGCCACTGGCCTTCTTGTCTTGGGACCAAAGAGGGAGAATTCCGAAAATCGCAATCAATAGAACTCGCATCATTTAGCCGAAAATAAACGAACTTCCCCAGGAAATCCACAACGGCATTGTGAAAAGACCGAAAACCGAAGTCACCAAGACAATCTGCACCGCCACCCCGGGGCTTCCGCCGTAGTGTCGCGCCACAAAAATCGGGCTCACCGCAGCCGGCATCGCGGATTGCACCAGGAGAACCTGCTTGAGCTCGGGGATAATCGGCAGGTATTTCGCGGCACATAAAATCAAAATCGGCATCACGCCCAGTCTTACCACCAGCGAGGCCACCCCGATTCGTTTTGAAAGCCTCTCCTTTTCAATAAGGTCATACATCGTCGCCCCGATCAGAACGAGCCCGATGGGAAAAGCACAGGCTCCCAGCCAGTTCATGGCCTGCCGGATGACCGACCCGACAATCCCCCCCTGGACTGGATCAAAGAACACCCACCCTCCGGTCGAGGAAAGCGTCACCCCTACCACAACCGCCACGATCGGCCCGTTGATCAGCAACTTGGGATTCCCAAACACCGATCCGGTCACCACCATCACCCCGACCATCCAGATCGCAATCTCAACGCCCAAACTATGGAGGAACAAGACTCCGAGCACCTGGTCATCCCCGCCGACCACAAACAAAAGAATGGGAATGGCGGTGTAACCATAATTCTGCACTCCGCCGGACAGGGTAAAGGTGCGCCGGCCATTCCCGGGCTTCAATCCCACCAACGTCCCGGCAAGATAGGATAGAAGCATGCCCGTGATGATGATTCCAAATCCCAACCCGATGCCCCAGGCCAACACTCCGCCCTGCCTCACCAGATCATTGCCGAGGGTTTTGTCGAGAATAAGACAGGGATACAGACAGTGGATGACCAACTTCAACATCCCCTTCTCCATGTCGACCGTCACCACCTTCGATGCCCGCAGGACCAGTCCGACCGCGACGAGCAGATAGATCGGAAGAACGGCCTGTAGCACCAGCGAAAAACTCACGCCCCCTCTTTGCCTTCCCCAAAAGCGAACCGCAAGCCTTCCGGTCGTTTGAATGCCGGAAAGAATTCTTCCTAACCTCGGAGATTTTCAACCGGGCTGACCGTCAAAGCTCAAGTGGCCGAACCAAGCGCGCCATTCAAGGAGGAGATATCCGCTCTCCCACGCACCAACTTGTTCGAATGCTCCCCCCTACTTGAATAAGGCTTAAACTACTCAAAGGGTCTCTTGACCTCTCGAATGCTGGCCTCTTCGAAGTGAATCATCTCAGCTTCCGTTCCGTAGCGGAGAATTGCAGTCGAATATAGAGTCTTTCTCCCGAGATCGATGACAAGACTTGTAAAGTCGGGCTTCTTCGGCTCATGCCAGTTAACCATAAAGACTTCGTCCGCGATCTTCCGCGACTGATACGGAATCCCTTCCCCCTTGTTTCCTTTTCTGGGGCCAACGATCTACTCATACCCGACCTTCCCTCCCGCAAAAGCAATCCTGAGACCGCTCCCATCCTCTTAGAAATACTAAAAGCTAATCCCATCCAGCAGGTGCTTCGCCTTGAGATACTGTTGCACATGACTTGGAACCCCTCTCTTTTGGGACACCTCCTCCGCCACTAAAGACTGTGTCGCTGTTCCACAGATCATGCAGAGGCCTGCAGTGATCATTCCGAGTTGTCGTTTCATTTGATTTGATTCTAGTTGCTTAACGATACCGACAACCGCCGATTCTTGATCACCACTTCTCGACCGTCCGTCAAAGCCCCGCAACCATAGTTACTCGGCCTTGGCCTTCGACCTGGCCGACTCGATTTTCTTTCGAAGACTGGCGATCCGATGGTTGCCCGGGTTCTGCTTCTCTGCCTGATCCAACAATTCCAAGGCTTCATCGTGCATGCCCCGGTCCGACTTGACGGTCGCAAGAATCATCAAGTCCTGACGGTCGAGTCGACGTTTGCCGGCAACCTTGGTTTTCACGCCCCAGATCTTGCCAATCAACTGGTAAGTATGCGGGTCGTTTGCGGCAATTTCAGTGCGGACGAAAGGGAAGAAGTCGTTGGACACGAAGAATGCCTCCGTCATCTCCGCAAAGTATTCCATCTGATTCATGAGGCCATAATGCGGCCGCTTCTGACCATTGCCGTAGGGCACCATCTCAAACTTGCCGCTTTGCTTGAATTGCTCATAACCGGCAACGATGTCCTGATCGTCAAAACCCAACTCGCGAAAATGATAGGCGTGCGCCAACTCATGCAGAACCACGCAGCCTGCGCCGGAACGCTTGGCCGCATCGATCAACCTTTGGGCACTGGTCAAATGCACGGACTCGCCCATCGCAGGATCATATCCGTTTCCCGCAAGCCAGTCGGCACTTGGATGAAAGTGCGCGCCACCGAGCGGATGAGCACGATCCAGGAAGATCGGTATTTCTTGCATCTTGGCCACCGGCTTTTCTGGAACACGCATCTTGATTCGATGAAGACGCTGCCCGAGGATCTTCAAAGCCAAATCGCCGGTCGGCTTGGCTTCCCCCTTGAGCAGACTGACGTCCACCAGCACACGCCAGCCCTCGACATCACGGATCTCATGGACGATGCGAACCTTCTTGCTCTCGGCATCAGGCGCGTCTTCGGCGACGGAGGTGCTGAAAAGACAGCCTGCCAACCCAAACCACCCCACAATGCACCGTATCCGGCCCGTGAGTGTCTTCCTTTGTAACTTAACTCTATTCATCATGATCACTTTCATTCGAAGGTCTGCTTGTTGTCTCCCGGCGCAAAACGTTCAGGAGCCCGGAGGGTCGGTGGGTCGGCTGGGCCGCTTGTTGATCGGAGGAGTTAAGGCTCCAGGCGGGTCACCTTGAGCCTGCTGATCGAGAATGGCCTTGGCGATGGCAGATGCCAGTTGCTCGCGATAACGGGAATCCGAACACCGGCGAGCCTCGGCCGGATAACTCAGATAGCCGCATTCAACGAGCACGCTCGGCACGTTCGGATTACGAGTCAGCCGGAGACGTCGACGCACTTTGCCACGATTCGGCCCATTGAAAGGTGACGCTTTGTCCAGTTCACGCTGGAGACGGGATGCCAGCCCGTGGCTATCGACCCGCCACCAGTAATTCTCGGGACCGTTCCAGCCACCGGGGCCGGCATTGTAGTGGATACTGATCAGAATGGCCCCGTCCTGTTGGCTGGCACGGCGAACACGCTCATCCAGTTCCACAAAGTTGTCATTGGATCGCATGAGCTTCACCTTCACCTTGCCACGCAACTTCCTCTCCACCCGCTGCACCGTGTCGAGGGCGAGATCCTTCTCCTGATCGCCCGTCGTGCGGGAAACTGCTCCAGGCTCACGACCGCCATGGCCTGCATCAAGAATGACCGTCGAGAATCCCTTCGGTCCCTCCAGGTGGCCCCAGTAGTCGCGCTTTCAACTCACGCTCGACGATCCTCCCCCGCTTGTGCATGCAGAGAACAGGACAACAGGAAGAAAAAGTAAGAACAACCTCTGCATTGCTGGAAGATGGACCTTTCACATCCGCACTGTCTAGTCTGGAGTTCCCGAGCGCTCA
>JBMHCW010000138.1:0-8373 GCA_049889715.1 Akkermansiaceae bacterium
GAGGGGAGGAAGTTTTTGTTTCCTGGCTTCCTGTTCACGAGGAGCGCTCCATCCTCCGCTGCCGGCGGAAAGGCAGAGTTTCCAGTCGCCTTGGCGGATGGAAAAAGAGCCTCCAATGGAGTGGCTGATGAGGGATTGACGGTCAGTGGAAGGTTTGCCTTCGAAAGCGGGAACGAGACTGAAGGAGTCTTCTCCGCCTTTGTCACCGTTCTGGCCGGTAATGTCGCTCATGGTGGCGTAGAAATCGGTCAGGCAGGCGATGGCGTTTGTCTTTTGGCCTCCTTTGATTTTTGCGGGCCAGCGGACGATGAGGGGAACACGGTGCCCGCCTTCGTAAATGTCAGCCTTGTGTCCGCGGAAACCAGCTGAGGGATCATGGCCGTGCTTCTTGAGAACCTCGAAGTTTCCTTCGGGAGAGCAACCGTTATCGCTGGTGAAGAAAACGATGGTGTTGTCATCGACACCGGCTTTCTTGAGGGCTTCGAAAAGTTCGCCCATGTGGTGGTCGACCTGCATCATGAAGTCGGCGTAGGGATTGATCCCGCTGGCATCCTTGAATGGGGGGACTGGAACGATGGGAGTGTGTGGAGCGGGAAGGGGAAGGTAGAGGAAGAAGGGCTTTCCATTCTTGGCGTCGCCCGCCCGGGCGTTGATGTAATCGGTGCTCTTTTTGAAGAGGTGAGGGAGGACGTCTTCGATCACGAAGTCGTCGCTGATCGGACCTTTGCGATACCATCCGTAGGGATCTTCCTTCTTGGTCACTCCTTCCTGACGGTTGGGAACCATGGTGACCTTGCCGGTGTCAACCCAGACATAAGGAGCCATATCGAGGGATCCACAATGACCGTAGTAGTTTTTGAAGCCATTGATGTCGGGGCCGTTCTTGACCGGTTGGGTGAAGTCGATGTTCTTCCAGAGTTTCTTGTCGGCCGGTGCCTTGGGCCAATCCCATCCGAGGTGCCACTTGCCGATCATCTGGGTGTGGTAACCACCTTTGGAAAGAAGGTGAGCCACGGTGGCCCGTTCGGCGGGAATGAGATGGTTACTCGTTCCGCTGAGGACTCCGCGAGCGAGGCGCGAGCGCCAATTGTAGCGACCGGTTAGAACTCCATAGCGGGTCGGGGTGCAGACGGAACTCGAGGAATGGGCATCGAGAAAGGTGATCCCCTCATCGGCCATCTTCTGCAGATGGGGCGTCTTGATCTTGCAATCGGGGTTGGTCGGAGAGACGTCCCCGATGCCAAGGTCGTCGGCCAGGACAAAGATGACGTTGGGTCTTTCCGCGGCATTCGCGGAGGAGATCGAGAGAGCAAGAACGAGTGTTAGGAGTGAGCGTCGGATCATGAGAAGGAACGGATGCTGGGATCTGGGCGAAGTTTTGTCACTTGGGAAAGTGAGTCGAATGAGCAAGGTGTCTGACGGATCAGGCTTCCAGTTCCTCGGCCCAGATCTTTTGGATGTCTTTTCCAAGAAACACCGTGTCCTGCCAGATGTTGGGGAAACAGCTGAGCTTGTATTCTGCGGTGGTGCCGATTTCGGGAACGATCCACAGTTCATTGGTTGGTCTGGGGCCTTGTAGCCACGTTCTGATGGCTTCGCGAACGAAGGGTCTGCAGGCTTCGTATTCGGGCGAGAAGTTGCCTTGGCCATCGGTGATGGGGATCTGACAGTGTTGACCGTTGAAGGGGCGAATGTGCCAGAGGGTTGACTTCTGGAAGATCGGAATGACCTCGGGGTGAGGAGGCGGTTGATGTAATCCTTTGCCATGATGTGTTTCATGACGGCGGGATGGGAAAAGTCAAAATTCATCAAGGTGTCCTCCCCGGTGGCGGCGCGGAAGCCTTCGATGATGGCGGAGGTTTTTTCAGGTGTCTCGGTGCAGGTGTCGCGATGCACCTCGAGGTGAACCGGAGCATTTTGCCGTTTGGCTTCGGCCATGAGCTCGACCGCCAACTCGATCGCTTCTTCGACCGGTGTGTCGTCATCGGCCAGCTGGCAATTGATCGGGCCATTGTCGATCTCCATGATTTCGGCAATGGCGGGAGCGAACTGTTCCATCTTGTCGGCGTCGAACGCACCTCCGAAGCGCAAGTCATACTCTGCGATTAGCTCCTTGAGCAGGGGCGTGTTGGCAAACCAGCTGTAGCCGTGAAAGCCGGCTTCCTTGATCAATGACAGGTGGGTGCGCAGCCCCTCCTCGGTGGAGGGATCTCCTTCATCGAGAAGCGACCAGCCGTTGAGGTGAATTTTGAGAGTGGGAGTCATCGATCCGATTACTTTGAGTTGTAGTCGTTCTCCATCAGGCTGTTGAGGACGGAAGATTGCCATGTTCGAAGATCCTGGCGGAGCTTCTTCAAAACTTCAGGGTGCTCCGCTGCTACATTGATGCCTTCAGCGGGGTCGTTGATGAGATCGAAGAGTTGGGGATCTCCTTTTTTGCCAATGACGAGTTTGAAACGGTTGCCGATGAGGGCCCGGTTGCCTTGGTAATCCATCTCGACAATGGAAGGATGGTGGACGTTTCGGAAATTTCGAGTGGGAATGTCGCCCATCAGTTTGACCAGCGGAGTGGTCCCTTTCTGGAGATCCGGATCGAGGTAGGGCTTCTTGCCCCGGCCAAAGGTTGAGAATGCCCAGAAGGCGATCGGGGTGGGGCGCTCGGCGAGAGTTTCATTGAAGAGGGGGACAAGGCTGAAGCCATCAAGCGGGCGATTCGGGAGTTCTTGTCCTGAGAGCTCGCAAAGAGTGGGGAGGAAATCGCTGGTGACGACATTGAAGTTGCTTCGGCGTGGTTTGGGGATTCCGGCTGGCCATTCAATGACGCCGGGAACGCGAATGCCGCCCTCGAACATTTGGCCCTTCAGTCCTCTCAGAGGAGATTCGGCAACGCCGCTGGGCGGGGTGCCATTGTCGCCACAGTAGCAGATGAGCGTGTTGTCTTTGAGACCATTCTTTTGAAGAAAGGTTCGGAGGTCTCCGATGGCCCGGTCCATGGCGGTGATTTCAGCATAGCGTTCCCGAAGGACATCGCGCAGTGGACGTTTGGTGCGGCGACCGGTCTTGTTAGAGGTCAGCGAGACGGTCTTTTCCGCATACTTCTGAGGGAGGTTGTCGTAGAGGGCGAGGTCATCGGGTAGGGCGCTGTAGGGTTCGTGGGGTGAGCCAAACCAGACGACTGTTAGAAAGGGCTTGTTGTCTTTGGCGGCTCTGGTGATGAAGCGCTTGGTTTCATCGACGACGATTTGCGAACCTTCTCCAAGGGATTTCTTGGGCGGACCTCCGTTTCGCGACATTTGAGGATCCATTTCGAAGAAGTTGTCGTGGGAGAACCATTCGTCGAATCCCATGGCGCCCGGGTTAGTGGGGGAGTCGGCTTTGACCGGACCCAGGTGCCATTTGCCGAAGTGTCCGGTTGTGTAGCCGGCTTTTTTGAGGAGGTGGGCGATGGTGATTTCCTTTGGGCGGATGGACCATCCGGGAGTGAAGGTGCCGTATCGGTTCGGGTGTCGCCCGGTGAGCACACTCCCCCGGGTCGGGGAGCAGGAGGGGTGGGCGGCGTAGAAGCGATCGAGTCTCAATCCCTTGGCGGCCATGTCATCGAGGACCGGGGTTTTGACATGAGGGTGGCCGTTGTAACCGGTTTCCTCCCAGCCATGATCATCGCCCATCAGGAGAATGATATTTGGTTTGGCGGGCTGAAGAGATTCATCGGCCGAGGCGATGCCAGAAGAGAGCAAGCCCATGATCAGGGCCGGAAGAAGGGATTGAGAGAGGAACGAATTCATTAAGGAAAAGCCGGGTTGGGGGCACGATAGAACGTTTGAGAGTTTCCGACAATCCTCCCTCTTGACAGAAACCTACCTTTCGGTAGGTTTTGGCCATGATGGGAAGAATGGGGATTCTTGGAGTGATGCTCGCTTTCATCGGGCAGGGTGCTCTGCAGGCCTTCGACGTGACGCTTCTTGATTTGAAGGGAAAGCCGAAGCGGTTGGATCGCGAGTCCTTTCTCAAGCCAACCGTGGTGGTGTTTCTCGGGACAGAGTGTCCGGTTTCCAATGGAATGGTTCCGACGATGAACCGGGTTTCGGAAGAGAAACGGGTGGATTTTATAGGGGTGGTGAGCGAAGCCTTGGTGACGCGCCGGGAGGCGGTGGAGCATTCCGCGAAGTTTCAATTGAAGTTCCCGGTCTTGTTTGACGGATCTGGATTTTTGGCAGCGGAGTTGAAGCCGACCCATGTTCCGGAAGTCTTTGTCTTTTCCGGGGAGGGAGATCTCGTTTACCGGGGAGCGATCGACAACACCTTTGAAACGCCGGGGCGGCGGCGTCCCAAGGCTGAGCAAGAGTATTTGCGGGATGCGGTTGTGGCGGTGTTAGAGGGAAAAGTTCCTGCGGTGGCGAAGACTGATCCGGTGGGGTGTCTTTTTGAGGCGCCCGGAATCGCGGGTGCGAAGGAATCGCCCGTGACCTACACTCGGGATATCGCGCCCATTTTGAACGCCCGTTGTGTGAGTTGTCATCGTAAGGGGCAGGCGGCTCCATTCAGTTTGACCAGTTATCGTCTTGCTTCGCGCAAGGGGCGTCAGATGGTGGAAGTGACTCATGACCGGACCATGCCTCCTTGGATGGCCCCGCCGGAGAGGCAGCCTTCGTTCGTGGGGGAGCGTTGGTTGAGTGACGAGGAGTTGGCGCTCATCAAGCAGTGGGTGGAAACGGGCAAGGTCGAGGGCGATCCCGCGGACTTGCCTCCGGCGCAGGAATTTTCGAGCGACTGGGAGTTGGGAAAGCCGGATCTCATTCTAAGGATGCAGGAGAAGTTCACGGTGCCGGCCGACGGACCTGACATTCTCCAGAATTTTGTCATTCCGGTGGAGATCCCGGAGGACAAACTGGTGAGGGCGATTCAGTTTCGTCCGGGCACGCCGTCTGTGGTGCATCACTCGGTTTTGTTCCTCGATGACAAGGGGCAGGCCAGAAAGCTCGATGTGGCCACCCCCGAACCGGGGTATTCTAATTTCGGAGGGGCGGGTTTTCTTCCCAGTGGAGCTTTGGGCGGTTGGAGTGTCGGGAATACCGCGCGTGAACTTCCCGGAGGGAGAGGACGTTACCTGAAAAAGGGAAGCGATCTCGTCATGCAGATTCACTATCATCCCACGGGGAGGGAGGAGAGCGACCAGAGTGAAGTGGGGGTCTACTTCATCGACCGACCGGTGGAAGAGGTCTTGAAGGAACCGGGCAAGCTGGTGGGGAGCTTCTGGATGTCGGACTATGAGATCGATATTCCTCCGGGTGAGGCGGATTACCGTAAGACGGTTCGATATCAACTTCCCAAAGACGTCACGTTGGTGGGTTTGGTCCCGCATATGCATCTTCTTGGGAAAAGCATGCATGTGACGGCAAAGCCTCCGGGAGAAAAACCTTTTTCCCTGATCGAGATTGATCAGTGGAACTACAATTGGCAGGACGAGTTTTACTACGAGAAACCGTTTGTTCTTCGAGCAGGAACTGAGTTGACGGTTGAAGCTGTTTTCGACAATAGCGAGGAGAATCCGGGGAATCCGGCCTCACCTCCGATCCGGGTTGGTTGGGGGGACGGAACCCTGGACGAGATGTTGTTCTGCTTCTTTTTAATCAGTGCCGAACGGAACGAGGAGCTCTTGCATGTCATTTTCGACAGTCTCGGAGAGGATCTTAAGAAACCCCGCACCGCGAAGAAATCGAAATGACAGAAGTTGCCAACACGGGCACCGAAGAACGTTTGTTTGATTGTGCCCTGACCTTGTTTGCCGAGAAAGGTTATGCGGCCACCACCGTGCGTGAAATCATCGAGGCTGTTGGTTTGGCCAAGCCGGTTCTCTACTACTATTGCAAAAACAAGGTCGACCTTTTTTCTAAGCTGGTGGATCGCATTCATCATTCGGCCTATCGCGAATTGGAACTCCTCTGCGCTTCGTCTCTTCCATGGGAGGAGAAACTCCGGCAAATCATTCGAGGAACCTTTGCCTTTTGTCGGGCGGATCCAAGAGTTCCGAGGTTGATGGCCCAAGCAAGCTTTGGTCCTTCCTTGCCAGAACTATCTCCAGTGCTCGAGCGCTACGAAAGCAAGCGATTTGAAATGATTTGCGAGGTCATCAAACAGGGAAGAACAGGGGGCGGAGAAGCCGTGGTCGCCGCGAGAGCAATGGCCTTCTGCTCCCTGATGGATCATCCGGTGATTGCCTTTACCCGAAGCGAAGGCCTGGCTGTCCATCTCACTGAGGAGCTGGCCGATTCCCTGTGCGAGGTTTTTTTGAGCGGGGTGTCCTGAGCGGAGCCTGCGCCACGTGGTCGGAATTTCCCTCTTCTGAATCCAAAGAGTGCTACCGAGGTTTCATCAACCGTCAGGAGACAGTTTCAGTGTGTGCTCTCTTTCGTGTCCCCGCGATAACGGCGACAGAGTTTATTGAAACTGAAGCTCGCTCAGTTTGACGGTATGCCAATGGATGGCCTTTCCGTCGATGTTGATGATGGTGTATTTCACCGTCGGGTCGTCAGCTTGGAGGTCGAAGTCGACTCGTCCGAAGGATTGCTTTTCGTTGTATCCGAATAGCGATGACTTGATGATGGGATGGACGTGTTGGTTGGTGAGCCGGGAGGAGCTGAATTCGAAGAGGGGATACATGCCTTCGACTCCGGTATCGACCTTGTAAGCATCTGATCGATGTCGATCGGCGGAAAGAATGACCACTCCAGGGATTTTTTGATCGGCAATGAATCGGTAGATGCCTTTCCGCTCGGCGGCGTAGCCATCCCAGGTGTCTTTTGAACCCGGTTTGACATTTGGGGCCATGGGAACGTTGGTGCAAATCACCGTAAAGGTGGCGGGCTTCTTCAGGGTTTGCTTGAGCCACTTCAGTTGAATGGGGCCGAGCATGGAGGGCTTGTTGCCTTTGGGTGATTCGCGGTAGTAGCGGCCATCGAGCATGATGAAGTGGACTTTCCCAATATTGAAGTCGAACCAGCACCCGGGGTTTTCCTTACCACCGCCATAAGCGGGGTTGTCCCAGTTATCCTTGAAGATTTCCCAGACTTCGCGTTTCCACGAGGGCTCTTCGATGGCGGGGCCACCCCAGCCGTCATTGGTGGTGAAGTCGTGATCATCCCAAATGGCGTAGATCGGGACTTTTTTGGCCAGCTTCGACCACTCGGGTTGGCTCTGCCTCCGGAAGTAGTGGAACCGCTGCATCTCCGGGGTTTCCGGATCGTCGATGTAGACATTGTCGCCCAGTAGAAAGAGAGCCCGGGGTTCAATCGCGCCGATCGTGTCCCACATGCGTTCGTTTTCGGGGACGTATCCGGCTCCTCCTCCAAAAGCGATGGTGAATTTCTCTGTGGGGGTGTCTGCCTTGAGGGACGTGTCTGGGAGAGTTCGCTTCAGAGGCCACGTTTTGTCGTCGTATTTCCAGGCGCCCGGTTTGTCGTCGATGATATCCTGCAGAATCCTGGTATGCTCAGGGTTGACCTTGGCAGCCGAGGTTTGATCGAGGTAGGCGCGTGCTTCTTCCTTCTTTCCCTGCAAGATCAGTTTCAGGGCATGCGGGTGCATGCGTTTGACCTGGTCTTTTTTGGTGGCGCTCTCGTTGTTGACACGAAGCTTTGAGGCTTGGCCAAAAACGGGAGAGATCAGGACAGCGAGGGATCCCAGAGAGATCGAGAAGAGGAGAGAGGGGCGCATCATTCTGGAAGCTTACTTCGCAGGGGCGATGGTGTAGATCTTGTGATCGTGCGAAAGGATGAGGAGTTCGCCGGCCGCATCCTCAACGAGGGCGGTGGGGCGGAATTTCAGTTGGCTTTCCGGGCGTTTGTAGATGTGGGTGTTGCTTAACTTCTTCCCGTCCTTGGACTCAAGAGCCCAGATGTTCCCCAGTCCCCAGTCGGCATAGATGTAGAGCCCTTTGAGGCCGGGAACGGCTGATCCCTGATAGTGATAGCCGCCAGTGATGGAGATGCCTGCGTTGCGATCGTATTCGTGAATGGGGTCGATGAAGGTGAGTCCTTCCGGTGGATCGTCCTGCCGAACGGTCTTGGAGTGAAAGCCTTCTTCGAACGACCATCCGTAGTTTCCGCCTTTCTTGATGATGTTGATTTCTTCGAACTGATTCTGTCCCACATCGGCACACCAGAGTTCTTTGGTGTCCGGGTGGAAGGATATGCCCCAGGGATTGCGAAGACCGAGAGCATAAATTTCGGGATGCCAACCTTCCTTGTTCAGGAACGGATTGTCATCGGGAAGGCCGTAAGGTCGATTGCCGGAGCGGGTGTCCGGATCAATCCGGAGGATCTTGCCACAGTAGACAAATGGGTTTTGGGCGAAGCGTCTGGCATCATTGCTTTT
>JBMHCW010000139.1:0-11234 GCA_049889715.1 Akkermansiaceae bacterium
CCGATGAGGCGGGTTTATTTTTCGCTGCGGCTGGTTGAGGTCACCTTTCCGCCCTGATCGACCGACACGGCGATGGACGAACCATCGTCCATCTCCCAGATCATGAGTTCGCCTGAGATTTCATCGACTTTGCTGGTGGGCTTTCCAAGAACCTTTTCAACCTCTCCGGTGCTCATGCCGACTTTGATCGAATCAAAGAGAGCTTTGGGGTCTTCCTCCTTGTCGCTATTGCAGCTGGAGAAGAGGAAGGCGGAGACAACGGAAATAAGAACGGCGAATTTCATCGTTTTGGATTACAAGAAGGTTTCGACCGGACACGAAGAAAAATAGTGTGTCTTTCGTGATTCAGTCAGGGGACGATGACACGGAGGCGATAGAATTTGGTAGGGTCGGTGACGGCAACCGGAGACTGAATAGTCGTTTTGATGGTGCCGTCAGCGTAGTTGTCCCGATCATCGAGTTCGTAGTCACTGATGGTCGTCCAGCTGGAAAGATCGGAGGATTCCTGAAGGATGATGGTGGCATCGTCCGCCGTCAGATTGGCGAGGTAGGTGACTTCCATTTTTCCAGTTCTGGTGAAGCGGAGGGAAAGGTTTGGATCCGCGAGCGCATAAGCAAGAGGATCCCCGCCAGGTGGGAAGGCGGTGGTATCCGTGCTGGCGGGATTTCCATGGTGATCGCGCGAGGAGCGCCAGCTGGCAGGATCATCAGCTGCCGAATCGTGATTGCGAAGAACGAGGGAAAAGCCGTCGCCATCAGATTCGTTGGGCCAGGGGAGTTTGTCGTTGTAGGTGAGGTCGACAATGGGGAGGAGGTTGGCGTCGAGGACGGTGAGGCGCTCACCTCCGTTGGAGAGAATTTCATCATCAGGATTGCCGGTGAAGCTTTCGAACCGGCCGGCAATGAAGGACTCAAGACCTGGGTTGCGGAAGAGGAAGGCGTCGGGGTTTCTGACGACCAGGGTTCGTTCCCCGGGGGAGAGGGTGAAGGCGGGAGGAAAGGTGAAGCTCACTCCGTGAACGATGGAAACTCCGGTCAGGTCGATGGTGGAAGCGGAGGTATTGGTGAACTCCAGGAATTCGAAGTCATTGTCATCGGCGTAACCCGCCGCGATTTCGGCAGCTGTGGAATCGGAAGGATGGTAGTGGAGTTCGGTGAGGGCGAGGTTGGTAATGTCGGCCGGGACGGTGCCCTCGATGACAAAGGCGGCTTCGTTGAGGGCGGACCAGTCGGAGTTGTGGAAGGCACGGGCACGAATTTGGGCCGGAGCAGTCAGCGTCAGTAGGCCGGGGTTGAACGGGGTGGCCTGGGGGGAGACAGCTCCGCCTGGAAGTCGAGGGTCGGAGCCGTCGGTAGTGATGTAGATCGTTCCTTCATCGGCAGTGATGCTGGGTTGATATCCGGGGGGAACGGAGCCGCCTCGTTGAGCAAATTCGGGAGCTTCAACCGGATACCACCCACGTGCCCGCACTTGGTTCATGAGATTGTTGTGTCGCACCGGAAAGTAAGTGTTACGCATGCGATTGAGCTCGGTCAGCCATTCGTCGTCGCGATCCCACGGGGGATTGGCGGCGGACCCCTGCCACCGGGCCGTTTCCGTAATGATGCTGACATTGATCTCCTGGGCGCGGGCATCGTAGATCGTTTGGATTTGAGTCGGAGTGAGAATGCCGTCGTGAAAACAGTGGTGGTAGAGTCGGTCTCGAAACACCGTGGCGAAGTCGGGTTTGGTAATGAGTGTCCGGAACAATCCGTCGGGGACATTCTTGCCGAGAACGTTGGCACCGGGGTCCTGGAAGATGATGTCGGAATCCCAAGAGTAGAATTTCCATCCTCCTTGATCCGGTTGGTTCGGACCTCCGGTCATCCAGTTCTGGTTCGGATTCCAGTCCCAAGGGTTTCCACAATAGAAATTCAGGATCATGTAATCGGCGAGATTTTCGTAATCGACCCATCGCTGTGCCTCGGTGTCGCCGGATGAGGCGGCGGCTTTCACCTGGGACCAGACCGCCTGCCAGTTGTCCGATCCGGTTTTGGAGGAATTCGCGGCGTTCGTGAATTCGTAGTCTTCTTTTTCGCCGCCGAGGTAGCTGGCATGGAAATCCTGGTTGGGGTGTTCAAGGAGATGATATTGGCCGCGGTAGTTTCCATTGATGAAAACCTGTATCCATCGCCCCCGGGGAGCGGGGTGGCCCATGCTGAGTTGCATGTCGCAGATCCAGCGATTGCGGAGATACTGGGCGTCGCCTTTCACGGGGCCGCCGGAATTGCCGGGGTTGGATGGGTTGGCGAGCCAGAAGAAACTGTCGTGGGAGCCCGAACGGAGGTTCAGCCGATCAAACGAGGATGAAGCACCGGTGGTGTAAGGATGGTCATCAAAGAGGGGGTGATTCAGTTTGGATTGCCCGTAGATGCTTCTGAAGTAGAGGCGGAAATTGTTTTTTGGGGAACCCACAGAGTGTCCGCCGACGACTTTGATTCCGCAATCGACCTGGAAGTGATCGGTGGGATTCGAAGGATCAAAGAACTCCAGCGAAGTGATCGATTCTGATCCACCGGGAAGCCCGGCGGGCCGGGTCAAAGAGATGATGGGGTGGGCGAGGAGGGCGTCATCGATCAACGAAGAATAGGCTGGATCATTGGTAATCGAGCTACGCAGGTCGGATTGATTGACTGCTTGAGCGACGAAGAAATAGGTGTGAGTGGCGACGGGCTGAATGAGGGAGCCACCTCCAAAGACGGCAGCCCGGATGGTTCTGATTCCGCTCGTTGATCCGGAAGTCGGGGGTGAGACCGAAATCGGTGCTGAGTATAGGGCAGAAGAGGCGGTTGGAGCACTCCCGTTGGTGGTGTAGCGGATTTGAGTGCCAGCCGGAGCGGTGAGAGTGAGACTAAAGGGGGACGGATAAGAACCCCGGAGGTGGCTGAAGGTGACTTCGTCGGAGGCACGCTCATAACTAATGCCATTGGCTGCCCCGGGACTAGGATTGAGGTAGCCTGCATTGGCGTGGGTGAAGTCGAGTCCGTAAGCGATGTTGGGATATTGATCAGGAGGAGAGAGAAACTGGTCGACGAGATTGACTCCACCCGGCGCATAGAGCGAGAGAGTCTCGCCATTGGTCGAGAGCGAGAAATTGGTATGGAGTTCAGAAAGCGGATCGCGCCGATTCTTGCCGGAGGCAAAGATCACGAGGTATTCCCCTGGGCCGAGGGCGATTGCTGGAAAGATCCACTTGGAAGGCCTGTCCGGATTGTCGGACAAGGTCCAGTTCGCGAGGTTGACTTCGGAAGTTCCAGTGTTGAGAAGTTCGATCCAATCGGGGGTGTCGCCGTCTTCGTCGAGGAGGATCGAGTTGGATGCCACAAACTCATTAAGGCGGATTTCCGGGGCTTGGATGGGGAGAACGAAAGAACGCTCGAAGGAATTCCCGCCAAGGTCAGTGGTGCGGAGTCGCAGGGTGCCGACATCGAGGGCTTCCGGAACGGGATTGAAAAGAAACAAGGTGTTTCCATTGATGGAAAAAAGGTTGTTGTAGTCATCACCCGGTCCGGCCACGAGTTCATAAACGAACTGATCGGCGGCATTCGGGTCGGTGGAGAGGATGCCGGACACTGGCGATCCTGGAGCGATAAAGGCATTGAGACTGGTGGCATCCAGCAGGATGTCGGTGGGCGGGAATTGGGTTTCGACCGTAAGATTGAAGTCCTTCTCGAGAGTATTCCCCGCCAGGTCTTCGGTTCTGACCCGGATGGTGTCGGTGGATCCCGGAGCTCCAACCGGCCCGGCTGTTTTCAATAGATCATCCTCGATGGCGTAACGTGACCCCGGGTTTGTGACGAGGGTGTAGGTGTGGCTTTCGATGATGGTAGGGTCGACCGTCGAGAACGAGCCGAGTGTCGATCCCGATGGCAAACCGGGGAGTGGGTTCCCTCCAGAAAGAACGAGGTCCGTCGGAGGTGCGTTGAAAGCGGGGCCGATATCGACATCGATGGAAAAGGCGTAGGTTCGGCCCAGATTCAGGGAGCTCGGGCCGGGGGTAGGTGGTGCGTTGAGCGAGATCGATCCGGTTTGGGTGCTGCCCGAGCCTCCGGTAAACCAGGCATCGTGGGATGAACCGGCGAAGGGGATGACGCTTCCACCATTCCCTGATCCATCCGGATTGGCATTGGTCATGCCGGCGGCCAGTGTCTCACCGTTGGCCAGAGTGATCGGGTCGGGTACCTCATCGAAGTCGAACTCAAAAACGCCAGTGGAGCTGTAATCGGTCCCTGAAACTCTGGTCCTTCCGATGGCGACAACGGTGAAGTTGTTGTTGGAATGAACTTTGACCAAAAAGGGAGTGACTCGTCCCCGGTTATTACCGACCTGAAAATCGAAACCGACCGGAGTCACAACTTCGTCGGCTCCCGAGGTGTTGGTATAGGTCGACGACTCATCGATGACCATTGTCGAGGCCCAGCCATCCACACTACCTCCGCCATTGGGATCGTTGCCGATTTCGAGAGAGAAAGCGAAGCGTGTGAGAAGGAGAAATGGCAATAAGCGAAGAATCATGAGGATGATGGATTGCGCTGAGAACGATGTGACACCGAAAAACGGTTGAATTGATGAGAATAACGACTGAGAATTGGGTGTCACCAAGGAAGTTTGGTCATCCCATTCGGGTAGACCCATTCGGGGAGACCGAGAGATCTGGCTTGCTCCAAGAGTAGAAGGGTAGCATCATTTTAATGCAAAATAGTTGCAATAGAGGGGTGCGGGAAATATTTTGGTCCTGTGTCCAGTGACCGTCAGTCGATTGCCCCTCACGTCCTGCGGGATTTGGCGAATGGGCTGCAGCAGCAGATGTTTTTCTGGGGACAGGACGTGGTTCGTCCGGAAAGAAATTTGCTGGTTGAGCAGGGATTCTCCCGTTCGCCGTCCCGGGGGTTGAAAGGAACCAGCTGCTACCGGCGCGAGTGGCAGGGGGGACACGTCGAGCTCTACGGATCCTGTGCCGGATGGTATGGAGAAGAGCGAGGTTTTTGCGTTCATTCGTCCCAGGAAGCAGTGTGTTGTTTGGAAATCGGCCGAGGACACTCCCGTCCCTGGTTCGTGGAGATTGGATCTGATTGATCGGTCTGCGAGCAGGGAGCAGGTTTATCAGGCGTCCCTTCCATTTCTCGACTGGTTGATTTCCTACGAGGTCGAGGTTCTGAGTCGCTTTGGAGCGGATTATCGAATGGAAAACTATCGCCGGTATAAAAAGGTGCCCAAAGCCCGACTTTGGATTGAGCCAGCCGGAGCGCTGGAATGGTTTCGTGGCTTTCGGGATGCCCCCGAGCATCTTGTGAGGCCCAAGAAGTATTCGTGTAAAGATCATGCATAGTGCGATCAATCCAGGATCGGATGCGCAGACGACACCGGTTGGCGTTCGCCCGATGTTAATGATTACGGGATTTTTGGGTGCCGGGAAAACGACCCTTCTTCGGGCTATTGTCGGATTCCTGACCGAATTTGGCTATGCGGCCGATGTCATTCTCAATGATCGTGAAAATGCCCGGATTGATCAGGAGGCACTTAGCGATCACGCTGCCTCAGTGGCGGCCTTGACCGGGTCCTGTGTCTGCTGCGAAGGCTTGGATGAACTTTGTGGAACGGTCTTGAAGGTTTCCAAGAGCGAACATGACCTCCTGATGATTGAACTCAATGGAACGGCCGATCCTGTTCCCTTGCAAGAGACCTTCACCTTGTTGGAGTCGCAGTTTCTTCTTCAGCCCCGCTGGCAGGTCTGTGTCCTTGATGCCCGCAAGTTCGGTCACCGGAATCGATTCCAGGAACTGGAAGAACTGCAGTTGCAGACAGCAAGTCACTATTATCTGTCCCGAACGGAAGAGATGTCCGAATCAGAGCTCCAGGTGGTTCGGGATCGGGTAAAAGGAGTGAACCCGCGGGCCAGCCAAGCCACAGCGGCCGGATTGGCCAGCTCTCTGGCACAAGCCATCCGGTTGGGGGCACTCCCGGCTTTTGCTTCCGGACGTCATCAAGGACAGCGAGATCGGATCGCCGGTGTTTCACCAGGTTTTTCTCGAGTGCCCCATCTTCATGATAAGCACCATTTGGCTCACCAGTTCACGGGGTGCAATATCATCATACCTGATGGCATTGCTCCCGAACTCCCGATTCCCTGGTTGGAAAAGCTCCCCGATTCAGTGATCAGAGCGAAGGCCTTGATGACTCTGGAGACTGATCAAGACTGCCGCTTCCTTTTTGAAAGAGTCGGCCTTGAAGTATCGCCCAATCCCATTCCCGTTCGCAGGATAGGCAAGATTCCCTGCTCGGCCCTTTTTATTGGCCCGGATCTCGATCCCGGGGAAATCCTGGAACTCACCAGAGAACATCTTCATCCTGACTGCCATTTTCCCAAACCATGATTACTTCCGAAAAACTACCAGTGACCGTTCTTTCCGGCTTCCTTGGCGCTGGCAAGACCACTTTGTTGAATCACATTCTCAAGAACCGCGAGGGGAAGAGGGTCGCGGTGATCGTCAACGATATGTCGGAGGTCAATATCGACGCCGATCTCGTTCGCAATGGCGATGCCTCGCTGTCCCATACCGATGAGAAGATGGTTGAGATGTCAAATGGCTGCATCTGCTGCACCCTGCGTGAGGACCTTCTGATCGAGGTTGGCAAGCTGGCCCGTGAAGGTCGATTTGATCACTTGTTGATCGAGTCCACCGGTGTTTCAGAGCCCATGCCGGTGGCTGAGACGTTCACCTTCGAGGATGAGGACGGCCAATCTCTCGGAGATGTGGCCAAGATCGATACCATGGTCACGGTGGTCGATGCCCCGAATTTTCTTCAGGATTATTCTTCAACCGAATCTTTGGATGACCGCGGCCAAGCGGTGGGTGAAGAAGATGAGCGGACGATTGTGGATCTTCTCAATGATCAGATCGAGTTCGCCGATGTCATCCTAGTGAATAAGACCGATCTGGTTTCGAGTGACCAGTTGAAGACGGTTCACGGGATGATCCGGGCCTTGAATCCGCAGGCCGTCATTCGGGACACCGTCGATGCCTCCGTTCCCCTCGATGACGTGATGGGGACGGGATTGTTTGATCCGCAAAAGGCGGCGGCCCAGGAAGGCTGGTTGGACTCACTGGTTGAGTATACTCCGGAGACTGAGGAATACGGGATCTCGAACTTTATCTACGAAAGGCGTATTCCGTTTCATCCCAAGCGGTTTTACGACTGTCTGCAACGGGAGTGGCCCGGAGTGATTCGTTCCAAGGGAGTCTTCTGGTTGGCCACCCGGTTGAAGTTGGCAGGCTTCTGGTCCCAAGCCGGCGCTGTGGGTCGTCATCGATGTGCCGGGTACTTTTGGGCAGCTGTTCCCAAGGAACACTGGCCGGAGGAACGCAGCCACATCGAACGTGCCTGGAAGGGGGCGAATGGTGACTGCCGACAGGAAATTGTTCTCATCGGCAGGAACATGGATACCGAAGCACTGACTCAAATGCTCGACGACTGTCTCTTGACGGATGAAGAAGTCGCATCCGACGAACGGAAATGGCACAAGACGTTCACTGATCCGTTTCCCAAGTGGAATATGGGAGTGGTGGGCTTCTAAGGTCTCATTGCGCCATCTTGACGGCCTGAGAGTCCGGCTTTTCAACTCAGCGCGTTTTTCAACGCTTCTGACACGAGTTGATCGGTGTCCGGAAAAATGGTCCGGAGGTCGAGGAAAAGGGCATCATCGGTCGTGTAGCCCACGACAGCCGGAGTGCCGATGCGCAACTTGCGGGCCAGTTTGGGAATCGACTGATTACTTGGAGTGATCTTAAGAGCGATCGACGGAAACTCACTGCGGGGCATTGTTCCTCCACCGGGACGGGAAGTCGTCTCGGCGAGCGAAATCTGAGAGGCAAAGTCGGGGAGAGTATCGATGATTTTCTGGCCGCGGGATTTCAGTGTGTCGATTTCTTCCCTCAGAAAGGCCAGGACCGGAACGTCGGCCTGGGTGGGATCGGCCTTGGTTTCGAGGTATTGGTCGATCGACTCTTGAAGCGTGGTGAGAATCAGTTTGTCGCATCGCACGGCCCGGAAGAACGGCTCTTTCTTGATGCGGGCCACCAGATCGGCACGTCCTCCGATAATGCCCGATTGCGGCCCCCCTAACAGTTTGTCACCGGAAAAGACGACGAGGTCGATCCCTCGGCGAAGACATTCCTGGGGAGTGGGCTCGTGTTCGATCGGGGCCAGTTCATCAGTATTCATCATGGCACCCGATCCAAGGTCTTCGACCAAGGGAATGTTGTGGTCTTGCGCGAGCTTGGCGATTTCCGGAATCTCGGGTTCTCCGATGAAACCATCGATGTAAAAGTTGGAACGATGAACCTTGAGGATCAGTGCAGTCTGCGGAGTGATCGCTTTCTCGTAGTCATGAAGGTGGGTTTTATTGGTCGCTCCGACTTCGACGAGCTTGGCGCCCGAGGTTTCGAGAATCTCGGGAATGCGGAATCCGCCCCCGATTTCCACGAGCTCGGATCGGGAGACGATCACTTCGTTTTTCCCTTCGGCGACGAGAGTGCGCAAGGTCAGGACGAGAGCGGCGGCGCAATTGTTGACGGCTGTGGCGGCTTCGGTTTCGAGGAGGCAGGCGAGCGCGGTTTCGAGATAGCCGGCACGCTTGCCGCGGGCTCCCGAGGGAAGGTCGAATTCGAGATTGGAATATCCGGTGGCGATTTGCTGGAGAGCTCCGGCCGCGCGAGGTCCGAGAGGGGAGCGCCCGAGGTTGGTGTGAATGAGCACCCCAGTGGCATTGACGACGGGCTGTAATCGCGAATTGGCAAATTCGATCAGTCCGGTCCGGGTCGCTTTCTCAATGTCCTCGCGAGAGTGCTCTTCGTCAGCGAGAAGAAGCTGGCGGAACTTGTCGATTTCGCGTCGCACGAACAAATTGACGAGAGGTCGCGGCAGAGCGACTTCGGGAGCGAGCGCGTTGGCAAGTTTTTCGACGGAGGGAAGGGCAGCGAGTTTGCTCATGGTGAGATGATGATCTTGGACCCGGAATATTCCCGCGTAAAGGGGCGGGAGTGGACTTATTCGATACGACGGATGCCATCTTCCTCGAAAATGATCAGTCGTTTCCTGAAAAGAGCACCGGTGGCTCGTTTGAAGACTTTCTTGCTCACTCCGAGTTCACGGTGGATTTCGTCGGCCGGGGTTTTGTCATTAATGGCCCAAAAGCCTCCCCTCATTTCCAGTTCACGGAGAAGGCGTTCTTCCAGATCGTCGACCTTGGCCTTTCCGGGAGCATAGAGCGATAGATCAATCTTCCAGTCGTTCCGGACCTGCGTGACATAGGCCTTCAGGCGATCGGCGTAGAAGAGTTTTTCGAACACCTGATTTTGAAAAAGAAGCCCCGAGTATTTGTTGTCCACGATCGCCTTGTATCCCATCTCGGTTTTTCCAAAGAGTAGGATTTCGACTTCGTCTCCTTCGCGATAGGACGGCGCCTCGTTGGCGAAATGGCGGGCAATCCGTTGGGAAGCCACAAGGCGGTCGCTCTTTGGATCGACTCCCACGAAGACGACAACCGGTTTGCCGGATTCCGGTAGATTTCGCTGCTCGCTGAAGGGCAGGAGGAGGTCCTTGCTGAGTCCCCAGTCAAGAAAGGCTCCGTTGTTGTTGGATGAGATCACCTTCAGTGCTCCGAATTGACCGGGGAGGACGTAAGGTTGTTTTTCCGTGGCGATGGGTTGGTCCTCGGAGTCGCGATAGACGAAGACATCGACTTCGTCCCGGGCATCGGTCAGGCGCTCGGATTTCGGAAGGAGGAGCTCTCCGAGCTCGCCTCCGTCGAGAATGGATCCGGCTCCGACCTCCCGGAGAAATGGAAGGGTGGCCCGTTCGCCGATGTTCGCCATGGCTCGACGCTATCGGGATTTGGTGGCCACGTAAACCGTGCTCTCGAATTCCTGGTCCTGGATTGGATTGTGGAAAGGCACGATATGGGTTTCGACCGATTCAAACACTTCTTCGAGTGAAGCCATGAAACTGTCTTCGGGAGGATCGTCGGACCAGAGGCCAAAAACCCCACCGGGTTTGATGCGCTTGGAGAATCGGGTCAGACCTTCGGTCGAATAGAATTCCGCATTGTCCTGAGTCAGCAGATGAGCGGGGGAGTGATCGATATCGAGAAGGACCGCGTGGACTTGTTCCGAATCAGAACCGTATCCTCCATCCAACGAGAGCTTGAAGAAATCTCCCAGAAGGTAGTGACATCGGGGATCGGCGTTGAGGGTTTTGCCGAGGGGGACGAGTTCTTTTTCGTGCCATTCGATGACGGGCGCGAGGTAGTCGATCACGCGAAGCGAGCCGACTTCTTCGAATTCCAGAGCCGCGCGGGCGGTGTAGCCGAGTCCAAGTCCGCCCACGACGACGTCGAGAGGAGTGTCGGGGAAGGACTCGATGGTCTTGGCAAGTCCGAACCGTGAGAGTTCCTGTTCCACCACCGTGTAGAGTGAGGACATCAGGAAGGCGTTGCCCAGAATGATCTCGTAGATCTCCTTGTTTTCGAGGGAAAGAACCGTGCGTTTGCGGAGAATCAGCTCTCCAAGCGGGGTTTTCTGATAGTCGATTTCCTCGAAACGGGGGATCTGATTCACCGGTCAGGTTTAAGGTCGGCCGGAATGAAGGGCCAGACCGAAAAAAAGTGAAAAAACCTTCTTGCCTCGAAGGCTCCGCGATTATACTTCCCCGCCGTCCGCAACGACACACGACCCGTTCGTCTAATGGTTAGGACTCCAGATTTTCATTCTGGCAATAGGGGTTCGACTCCCCTACGGGTTGCCAAATGAACCCCCGATACGAAATAACGTGTCGGGGGTTCTCCGTGTACGGGGGGCGGAGATCCCCACGTTTCAAAGGGTTTGCGGACCGCCCCCTCCGAGGGCGTTCAGTAGTAATCTCTGCCCGGGGCCTCCAGAGGGCCAAAATTCGCCCCTTCTGCGCCCCACCTCTCTGACCTCTCTGCTAGAAAGCCGAGTTACTGAACGCGATTTTGGGTTCGGTGCCCGAATGCACCGCATTTACGAACAAAGGGCGCTGGGGTACGCCGGAAGCTGTCGGGGCGTCTAAATCGTCCTTACGCAATCCTAACCAATTGATGACTGGAGGACGGTTCTCTAAAAAGCAAGTGGTGCTAAAGGCGATTAGCCGTTCCAGCAATCCGCCGCGTTCACCG
>JBMHCW010000140.1:0-12428 GCA_049889715.1 Akkermansiaceae bacterium
CGCCATAACCGAATCCGCCTGGGCCGGTCAGCCAGGAGGCGTCGAGGGAAGCGTCGGGAATGGTCTGCCAATTGAGCTGAGGAGCAATGGTGCCTTTGAAGTATCGCCACTCGTCGCCGCTGTTGACGAGTGGAGTTGCGAAGAGCGGAACAGCCGCGGCAAGGGTAGCGAAAGTGAAGAGGATTCTCGGGCTCATCGGGGATTGTGAGGTCATTGAAATGGTCGCCCGAAGCGGCCTGAAAGCCTGGTTAGGAATGAAGGTCGGACTCCTTGTCGATTCTGACTGCGAATTCAAAAACTGACGATTGTTCTACGGAGCAGGCCGGCATCTTCATACCAAGATTTTTCCGCGGCACTTTGGGAGGTGAACTCCCCGGTAGTCCAATTTGATTGGTCCGGACTGGCGAGTTCCGCCATTTCCAAGTGGCTTTGTGATAGGGACAGGAGATCAGTCGTTGTCCCTGATGATCGCTCTCTTCAGCTTTTCGTATTCCTTTTCGCTGATGATTCCCTGCAAACGGGCATTGCTGAGATCAGTGAGCTGCTGACCTACACTCCGTTCGTTCTTGCTGGTCACTGTGGTGCCTCCACCGCATCCGCTCAGAAGAGCGGAAATTACGAGGGCAAGGAGAGAAGTGAGAACGACGTGTGTCTTACGTTGAGTGGTAATGGTGTGTCTGGAAAAATAGGGCTCTCTTTGAGAAGAGGATACTGTGTCAGATCGTGAATCGCTTGCCAAATCCATTTGTTGAGCGGGAATGGTCTTCATTCCTCCTCCTGAAACAGCTATCTCTCTGCCATGAGTATTGAGCGCAAGGAGACCAAGCAACGGATGAGTCGGATCGTCATCCACAATGATACCGTTTATCTCTGTGGCCAGGTTTGTAAGGATGCCACCAAGGGTATCGCCGAACAGACCGAGACCATGCTGGAGAAGGTCGATGAGCTTCTGGGGCAGGCGGGATCAGATCGGGAGCACCTGCTATCGGCCACCATCTATGTTCGGGATATGAAGGATTTCGCCGCGATGAATGAAGTGTGGGATGCCTGGGTGCCCGAAGGTCATGCTCCGGCGCGGGCATGTGTGGAAGCACGCATGGCGCGCCCTGAACTCCTCGTGGAGATTTCAGTCGTTGCCGCGGTGAGAGCTGAGGGACTTCAATGAAGCCGAAGAGTTGTTCCCGGGAAGTGAGGCACGGATGCGTTTAGAAAACTCGAGGGCGCTGACATCACTGGCGGTGTCTTTGGCGGGCTGATTGATGAGAGACCTCTTGCGGAGTTCTTTAAATGAAATCGAGGTGTCCACGTATCCTGCTTCGTATAGGTAGCGATCAATCCACCCGTTGAGGAGATGCCGGTGGTCAAAGGCCTGTGACTCGGCCTCCACGGCATCCTTTTTGTAGCGGATGATGTTCAAGGTGCAGTTGTTCTTGAGGAGGTGATACCACTCGGGACGATCGGCGAGTTCGTTGATCCTCTTCATGTAGGTCAGAAAGAGGTTTCGCAAGGCATTGGGCTGAAGCTGGATTCGATAGAGATAAACGTCTTCGGCCCGGAAGTTGGTGCGGGACCGGACGAGGTCACGTTCCTCGCCCACGACATAGATCAGCTCATACTGTTTGAACATCGAGGCCACGGGCGAGAAGCCTTCGCCCACCTCGGGTCTGATCTCGATGGAAATGCACACTGGAGGGGCATCTTTGAAATTGAAGCTCAGGAAGGTGTGTGCGATGGGCCCCTTCTTCCAGTAGGACACATAAAAGTCCAAGGAGGTCAGATCAGAGAGAAGGACTTCGCGGTCGTGATAGTTGGCATCGAATACATTCCATTGACGGTAGGAGAAATCGCGGTAGCCGGAAATCAGGACCCGGTCGCCATTGATTTCGGCTCTGGGCATGACTGCCACTTCGGGCAGCCATTCCCGATCATGGGAAGGGGAGATGCTGAGATGCCAGATCAGGACAACGAGGAACACGCCGGCGAAGGTGTACCGCGTCTTGAATTTACGGTTGATCCACAATGCCCAGACGGCGAACACAAAAAAGGCCATGGCCATTCCCTGACGCAAATACTCGAAGGGGAAATTGGAGTAGAAAATGGCAAGCGTTCCCCAAAGACAAAGAAGCAACTTCGCCAGGTGCCGCAGGCCGCCAAGAAGAAAGCCCACGATACGCTTCATTCGCGACGAAGACGCCTTGGGAGAGTTCTCTTTGGGAGAGGACATGGTTATCAATCAGGTCACCGGGGTAGAGAGTGCTCGCTCGATCAAAAATCGTTGAGCTATTGAAGCCCGGATGGCTGGCAGATTGTTGAATAACCGACTCCCGCCTTTTTTTGAAGCCTGAGAATTGAATTCATTTGTCGGGGCTTTGCCTTTGAGGGACAACTGGAACATCTTCCGTCATGAACTTTTCTGATCTCGCCAAGCTGCTCGAAACCCGCCTTGCGGTGATTGCCGACCATGAATTCCGAGATCGGGATCCCGAGGCCCATCTGGAGGCTCTCAAGAGTGCCAGCTTGGCCATTGAAGCGTGGCACCAAGCCAACCGGGGCCAGATCGACGGGAATCTTGACCACTTTCTCACTGGTGCCAGTTACCAGAAGGCCCTGCTCTATCTCGAGAGCGGAGTGCGAAGGCCATGCGGTGGGTAATGGCGCGGAAGTTCGGAGACCTAAGTCTCGGGAACCGCCGGATTTCCTCCACTGAGGATGGCCTGGAAATACGGGTCCATGCTGGCGGCGCTTTGTTCGCGTCCGAGGTAGCCCGCTGACTTTTTGTCGCCTTGTTGTTCGCGGCGTTTTATTTCGCTTTGGAGGATTTCGAGATAGCGCCCTTTGGCCGCCTGGAAACTTCCTTGATAGTCCTCCCACAGTTTCTTTTGTCTCGCGAGTCCATCCTCGTGGACGCTGCCGATGAAGCGACGCGCCCTGGGGCTCCCGAGATCTTCGGGGATACTCCCGCTTTCCCTGATCTGTTTGGTGAGAGTTTCAATGTAGTCCTTGGCCTCCCTGCTGAAACGGCGGGCGGTGTCGGTTTCCTTTTCGAGATCCTTAATGAAGCGTTCGAGATTCTTCTCGTGGCTTCGTTGATAACGTTCGTAGGAGTCTTTTTCAGTGTCGGCAACTTTCCGGCGCACGGCCGCAAGCCAATCCTCGACCTTGGAGGGGAGGCGGCCGGCATTTTTACCGGGCATGTTGCGGCGGGATGGGGCGGACCATTCCAAAAGAAGGGCTCCGGCCTGATCGGCTGAGTCGGTGGAGTTGTGGTAGCCGGATATTCCTCCGGCGGTCTGCTTGATCTGAAGGGCGGGCTGAGGAAGGTCGCCTTGGTTCGGATATCCGGGAGCCCAATTCACGAACTCGAAAAGTTCGCCGGTGACGAATTTCCAGAGCGGTTCGGGCGGGGCTGAAAGCCTCGCGCCAACCCAGATGCCTTGTTTCTCCGGAGAGAAGGAGGGCACGACCTGGAGCATCCAGTCGCCTTCTGCTTGCGATGAGGGAACGGCGAGATGGCCTCCGGCAGCGATGGCGAGAGCCGAGGCTTCATTCCAGGAGAGGGATTTGGGAACGATCAGGAAACGGGAGCCACCGATGTCACGAGTGCCGGTTGGAAAAATGGGAATTTTCTTTTCTTTGAAGGCGGCGGCGACTCTGGCGATTTGATTCCGGAGTGATCCCGGTTGCTCACCCGATTCGTGCCATTGGAGGAGGAAAGGAAGTTCGCGGGACCCGGGCAGGTCCTCAAGAGCCGGTCCGGGGAGAAGGGCTGCGAAGTCTTCGCCGCCTTCTTCATTGGGAGAATCATCCGGTTGCCCGGGCGCCCAGAATTCGGAACTCAAGGCCGACCCATCGGCCCAGTGCCATTTTGATTCCGTGCCTGAATCCGAAAGGCCCAGCCAGTGCGCGGATTTGAGGGCAAAAGTTTCGAGGGCCCAGTCGAGATCCTCTTTTTTGTCCAAGACAGCGAGCTGGGCGCCATGGGCTTCCGCGAAGTGGGAGGCTTGCAGCCAAGAGAGAGCGGTGGGGACGAGAAAGAAGTGAGAGCCATTGCGGTGATGGCTTCCCTTCGGAAGTTCTTCGAAGTTGCCTTTGCGGAGCTCGGGGCTCAAGCGGGCGAGCGCCTCGAGGGGACCTTCGACTTTTTCTGGTTCCACGGTGGGCGTTGGAACGGGCTCGGGCAGCGGAGTGGGAGGGGTCTTCGGATCCTCTTCAGGAAGGTCGGCGGTTGCGATGGGTTTGGGATCCTCTTTAGGCGTCTCCGTTTCCTCGTCCGGAAGGCTGCCCGTCGGTGGAGTCGAAGCCGGAGGATTCTTGTCAGAGGAAGAGTAAATGAAGCCACCCACAATCGCGAGAAGAGCGACAATCGCTACCATAACCAGCAGACCGGATTTTGGTTTGGCGGAAGCCAAGGTTGGTTGAACTGGAGTTGGCGAAGCGGGTGGCGTGAACGTTCCGAGCGGCGAGGCCACTTGGGCAGGGCCGTGGGCCAGGCTTGCCAGAATCGATTCCAGGTCGTCGGCCATCTCCGAGGCGCTGTTGTAGCGCATCCCGGCAGCGGGGTGGGTGGCCCGCCGAATGATTGCGTCGAACCGGGGATCGCAGTTTGCCAAGCTGGAAGGATGCTGCCATGGAGTCGAAGGGATCTGGCCCGTCAGAAGTTCGTAAAGCAAAACGCCGACGGCATAGATGTCGGTGCGATGGTCGACCGACTGTGGGTTTTCCAGAACTTCGGGAGCGGCGTATCCGGGAGTGCCCCAGATGGTTTCCTCGGGATTGTGTTCCGTGCCGGTTGGCCGGGCCAGGCCGAAGTCTCCGATCTTGGGAGTCGCATCGGGCCCGAGAAGAATATTGGCCGGCTTGATGTCGCGGTGAAGAATGCCCCCTTGATGGGCATGGGAGAGTCCGCGACAGATCGCGGCGACGATTTCGGCGGCCGGCGTTTGATCGATCACTTTGCCGTGGGCGGAATGAAAGAGGGATTTTCCCTCCACGAGCTCCATCACGATGTAGAGCATTCCGTCGGCATCTCCGAAATCAAAAACCCCGATCAGGTTGGGGTGGTTGAGTTTGGCCATCGCTTTGGCCTCGGCTTCGAAGCTGGCCCGGAATTGGGGATCAGCTCCCAATTGCCTCGGGAGGACCTTGATGGCCACGGGGCGATCGAGAGACTTCTGTTGGGCCGAGTAGACGGCTCCCATGCCCCCCTGCGCAATGAATCCCCCGAGCTCATAGGCCGGGAAATACTGGCGCAGTTCCTCAACCTCAGGGGCGCGGAAGGGAGATGGCGAGGATGAACTGTCCATAACTATTATCTCGGATGGGAGAGAATAGTAAGTCTTGATGACCTATTCTGCAAGAACTTGAGCCCAATTCATTCTAACAACGGGAGATCGGAGCTTGATTGGCCTTCTGAAACAGATGGAACCGTCGACAAGCCGATCAGTTGTGGAGTTTTTCGCGGACGACGCACTCTTCGGATCAAGGCAAAGGCGACAATCTGGCTGGCTGATTTTTTCTGTAACTATTTCCCGCCTCATCTCATAGAGATCAATGATGAGGCTTTTTTGCTCCTTGTGAATTTGTGCTTCAGCTTGACCTTTTGCCGCTAAGCCCGCCATGAACCAAAGATTACTTGGCACCTTCTTTGCAGTTTCGTTGCTGGCAACCGCCCCTTTGTGGGGAGAAGAGCGCGATGCCATCCGGTTGCAAAACCCGGCGGGTGAGTTAGTCACTCCTCTTGCCGACCATGGACAGAAGGTGACTGTCCTGCTTTTCCTGACGACGGAATGTCCGATTGGGAATCTCTACTCTCCTGAGATCAATCGCATCGTCGAGCAGTACAAAAAGCAAGGGGTCCGATTTTACGCCATTTACGCTCATGAGACGGCAGCCGAAATCAAAAAGCATCAACAAGACTTTAAGCTCTCCTTAAGCGCTCTTCTCGATCCGGAAGTCAAGCTGGCCAAGCTCACGGGAGCCACGGTGAATCCGGAAGCTGCGGTGCTGGGCCGGGATGGCAAGGTTCTCTACCGCGGACGAATCGACGACCGGGCGGTGAAGTTTGGAACCGTGCGGCTGGAGCCTCGCGTGCGGGATTTGCGTCTTGCTCTCGATGCTGTCCTGGCCGGGAAACCGGTGGCCAACAAAACCACCAAGGCGATCGGCTGCTACATTTCATTTCCCGAACCTTCCGTTCCCGAACCATCAGAATAAGCCCATGAATTTTGTCAAACAACCAGCCCTCTTCCTCGGTCTTTCACTCTTGCCATTGCAGGCGGCCGAAGAGCCATCCGTCACTTTCAGCAAGGACATTGCTCCCATCATTTATGACAACTGCACGACTTGTCATCGGCCAGGACAAATTGGTCCGTTCGCCCTGACCGACTATCAATCCGTCAAGCGACGCGCCAAGCAGATTGTTGAGGTGACTGCTGACCGCACCATGCCTCCTTGGCACGCTGACCCGGGTGATGTCAAATTCAGCAACGATCGCTCTCTCAGCCCGGAGCAGATCAAGCTTCTGGCTGACTGGGTGGACGCGGGTCGTCCCGAGGGAGATCCCGCTGAGACTCCTCCTCTCCCGGAATTTCAGGAGAAGTGGCAAATCGGCGAACCCGACCAAGTGGCGACCATGGCCGAGCCCTTTACCGTTCCCGCCGAAGGCAGGGACATCTATCGAAATTTCGTCATCCCCTTGAACCTTGAAGAGGACCGCTGGGTGGAGGCGATCGAGTTTCTCCCCGGTGCCCCGGAAGTGGTTCATCACATTCTTTACTTCCTCGATACCTCGGGGAAGGCCCGTAAATATGACGCCGAGGACAAAAGACCTGGATTCGGCATGTCAAAATCCAACGCCGACTTCAGATACATCGGTGGTTGGGATGTTGGGACCCAACCCACAGAACTACCTCATGGCTTGCGTTTCTTCATTCCGAAGGGCGCCGACCTTGTGGCACAGATTCACTATCACCCGAATGGCAGGGAGTTGACCGACCAATCGTCGGTTGGTTTTCACTATTCGGAAGAACCAACGGCTCGTCCCTGGACTGTCATTCAGGTCCCGCCGCACTTCGGCCAACTGCAAGGGATCGATATCAAGGCAGGCGATAAAGATCATATCGAAGAAGCCAGTTTTGTTCTCCCCGAAGACTGCGAAGCCTTTGCCGTCAATGCCCATGCCCATTATCTGGCCAAACGGATGGAGCTGACCGCCACCCTGCCCGATGGTAAAACCATTCGTCTTCTTCGTACGACTCGCTGGGACTTCAGGTGGCAGGAGGATTACTCCTTCGAGAAGCCGGTCAAGCTTCCCAAAGGGACCCGCCTCGACATGTTGATTTCCTACGACAATTCCGCTTCGAATCCCAACAACCCCACCAGTCCCCCCAAAGACGTTCGCTGGGGACCGCAGACCACCGACGAGATGGGCTCGATCACCTTGGCGGCGATGTTCAATACTCAGGAACAAAAGGAAGCAACCCACGACGGGCTGCGTGTCCTCTTGGCGAATCAGTTTATCGACCGCCTCTGGGAAGATCGGGAAAGAGCCTCGAAGAGCAGCAACCAGCGGTTGAAGAACTCGATCCGGATGCTGAAGGCGCTCGATGTAAACAAAGATTCCAAGCTTTCTCCCGTCGAACGGATCTCTGCCATTCGCTACATTCAAGGCAGTGGGTATCTGAAGAGATTTGGGGCCATCGGATTCGAGTAGTCGCTCTCGGGCTGATTGACAGGAGCCTACTTTCGCACGTAGGTGCAGCTTCGGGTTGTGAGTTGCTCGGCAAGGAAGCGATCAGCATGGCAAGTGAACTTGCCTCCTGATCCCTAGAACGGCGAAAAGACCGCGCGGCTGTTGAACTTGCCATTCTTGAAGACAAAGCCTGCTACGTACCCGCCGGCTCCGTCGCTGTTGAAGCTGGTGATGTAGATGGCGCCGTCCTTGGGATTCAGGGAAACCATGGTGTTGCCCGGATAGAGTCCGGGGTTGAAGAGGTCTTTGAGTGCCTCGTTGGGCACCGTCATCGTCTTGCCGTTCTTCTGTACGGTGATCTCTCGACCCTGCTCCAGCGGAAGGGCGCCGTCGGTTCCCCAATAGGGTTGGTCATCGATTTTGCTGAGGTAACGGCTGCCTTCAATTTCCACAAAGGTCAACTTTCGCTTCTTGGGGTCGAAGGGTTCGAGGGTGATTACTACTTTGAGACCATCTTTTTCGAGGGTCTCGCTTCGGGTCTTCTCCGATACCTTGCCCTTGAAATGTTTGAACGCGGACAAGGGCTTCAGGCGGCTGGCGTGAACCAAGCCTCAAACTTCTCATCGTCAGAATGTCGCTTTTGCGACGCGATACTTTGCACCATCGGCTGCGCCCAAGAATCGCGATCCGTATCCACATTGTGCGCCTCATCAACTCCCTTTGCTTCACCCGAATCTCGCTCCTTCAAAGTAAGAAACCCCGCCGCTATCAAGAGCCCGGCTGCCACAATCAAAAGTCCACCACTTTTCCCCTCCTTCACTTCTCTCCTTTATCACGATTTTCTCGCGGATCACATTCAATCCTTTCTTATGGATGGATGAATCAGCCCGATCTCATGGCTTCGGCACGATGCTATCGCCTGGTGAAGTAGTCTGAAGACACGATCTCCAGCAAAATGTCTCGCAGTCTGAAGTTCGTTTCAGCGGACCGCTTGTAGAGCTGTTCGATATTCTCACGGTCGGCAAAGGTGAGCTCGCGAGCCATGGCATAGGACAGCATGTTCTCCGTGAATGCTTTGGAAAACTTCTCTTTGTCTTCCATCAGGATTGTCTTCAGACCCTGGGGTCCTTCGAAGGCCCTGCCGTCCATATGGACGGTTTTCGTATCCACGGGAAAACGTTCACCCTTCTTTCCGCCCTTGGGTGCATAGTTGCTCACGTCAGTGTATTGGTCCCGCCAGCGTCCGATGACGTCGAAGTTTTCCAGGGCGATTCCAAGGGGATCCATTTTCTTGTGACAGATGTTGCAGCTGACTTCCTCTCGATGGGCATCGATCGTTTCCTTGATGGTCTCCGTTTTCGTAGGAGGGCTGAGAGCCGAGATCTCAAGGTCCTCCGGGGTCTCCAGATGATCTCCGTAGAAACTCTTCAAAACCCAGGCTCCGCGATAAAACGGGTTGGTAAACTCCCCGTTGTTGGTTGTCATCAGCATGAAACCTGCTTGGGAAAGGAGGCCTCCGCGATATTTGTTTTTTTCGCCAAGCATCACCTTGGAGAACTCCGAGGTGATCTCTTTAGGTCGGTAGTCTGTCGGTGAAATCTTACTGGCACCTGGTCTCTTGGCGGGCTTCGCGACCGGATGTCCGTTGATTCGATAGATGTAGTTGAGCTCCGGGGTGATCATCACGAAATCAGAGTCGATGAAATTCTCGAGGCTCAGATTGCTGGACAGGACTTCCTTGAAGAACTCAACCGGTTCTTCCCTGATCTGATTCCGGACAAGATCAAATTCTTCAACCGTGAAAATGTTGAGGTCTGGTTCGATGATCTTGAGTTTTTCAAGATCGAGCCACTGGTGAACATAGTCGTTGACGAAGCGATCAGCTCTTGCGTCCTGTAACATCCGGAGCGTTTGCTCACGACGGACTTTTGGGTCCTTCAGCTTTCCTTGTTTCGCCAGCCCGAAGAGCATCTCGTCGGGCAAGGAATTCCACAGGAAATACGACATCCGTGCCGCGATCGCGTAATCATCCAACGGTCCTGATTCGCCTTCCTGCTTAAACAGGAATTTCGGGGAACACAGCATTCCGCGAATGCCTGCCTGCAGACCTGAGTAAATGCTTCGTTCTTGGGCAAACGCTTTCTCGGCAAGTTGATAGAAGGGCTGCATCTCAGCGTCGGAGACCGGACGGCGAAACAGTTTCTGGGCGATCCTCTTCAAAATGGCCTGGCATTCCTCCGGGCCGGCAGATGCATCGATGTCCTTGCAGTAGGTTTGGTAAAAGTAAGTATCAGGTGGCCAAGACTCGTAGACGGGGCCCGAAATGGTCGCCGTCTCAATACAGAACATTTGCTGCAGCCCCCCTCCAACCTTATTGCATCTGAGAACGATCGTGTCGTCGGAAGACAGTTGCGTCGTGAACCCAACGCTGGGATCGAATTCCTGCCAGGCCGCATTTTTGGGAATCACCGTCACAATGCTTTGGCCGACTCCGGAGTTTTTCCGAAGGAAGTAACTCATCGAGTGATCGCTTGGCCACTCGTTGGGCTTAAGTTCCAGAACCTCCGTGACGGCAGGCAACCTTTCTTGAGCCCGGTTTCCGGAAACATACTTGGCCTGGATGTAGAATCCCTTGGGGACGATTTGATAAACCCCACTCGTTTTGACCGATGGATTGATTTTGATTTGAATGGACTGAGTCGCAAAAACCAGGGGCCGTGAAGCGAGGGGCAGCGTCGGGGCAAAGCCATTGGTGTTGTCCTTGTGGCTGTGCGTATCAATGTCTGTGTCTTTGGTTGAGTAGACAATGGCGCGGGGAGCAGGTTTGTCGCTGACAACGCTCTCGGCAATGAGGTTCGCAGCATTGAAGTAAGACTCCATATCGACAACTGACAGGTGCAGGTGGTCGGCATTGTTGTTGAAGCCGGCTTCGATGTTGTCGAGCGGCAGTCGGTCGAGCAGTGAGAAGTCACTCCCAAAGACATCATTCACCGTGTTTTGATACTCGACCCGGCTCAAGCGTTTGAGCATTCCCGGTTTCTGCTTTTCTGCGAGTAGCTGCAGTTGATTGCCCACGGCCTTCTGCAAGGCTTTGAGCTTTTCGGGCTCGGGAAGTTTCGGTGCATCTTCTGGCGGCATCTCACCAGATTCGATCGCCTCATAAACATCATTCAACAGACTTGGATCGTTCCATTGCTGCGCATCAAGCTGATCCAGACGGAGGTCCCCCTTGCTCTTTTTCTCTCCGTGACAGGAAACGCAATAGGTCATGAAAAACTCCTGGGTGTGCGCCCGATCATTTGCCCTGACGGTCGAAACATAGCTGACCGCAAACACCAGAGATACAGCGATCTTTGTGATTCGGAAATTCAGCATGATGTTACAGCTGGATGCTCTTTTTGCTATTGCCGAACCGATCTCGCTCGATGCCAAATTGCTGAAGGATGGAGAGGTAGATGTCGCAGGTGGTCTCGCCTTTGCGAATGACATGGCCTCCGTGATTTGCAAACTTTCCGCCGGCCACGAAGACCGGGATTTCATTCCCGTTGTGAGGCCCCATTCTTTGGCTCACACTGTTGTTTGCGGTGGAAACGGTGATCGTCTCATCCATCAGGGAACCTCCGGATTCGACTCTCGTGCTGGAAAGTTTGTCGTAGAAGTTTGCCATCAGCGAATAGAACGAGGAGTCATATTTCGTCAGACTTGTGCGCGCGTCTTCGGATTTGGGGACGTTGTGCGTCGTCAGGTGATGATCGTTGTCGAGTCCGGTCATGTAGAAATTGACCACGCGTGTGACGTCGAACTTGAAGGCCTTGTAAATCATGTCGAAGGCAATGCCGCGTTGAATCTGACGTGGATTTTCCAGGAATCTCTTTTTGTCAATTTCGGTTGCGAGGAACCCATTCTCAAAGGAAGGGGCGACCGGGAATTCGACATCCTGGCGTGGCCGATTGAGCCACTCGATGGATTTGTTGAGTTCCTGCTCCGACTCGCGTAAAGCCGCGAAATACTCTTCCAGTCTCTGCTTGTCCCGGCCTGAGACCTTTGCCATCAGCGATTTTGCCTCCTCAAGGGAGCCATCAAGAACGCTCTTCTTATTTGTCAACAGTCGCTCCTCCGTCTTTTTGTCAGTCTTGGCGAAGAGAGTTTCAAACAACACCCTCGTCGATTGAATCGGCATCACGGGCAGCCTGTTTCGCCAGGAAGCAACGATGTGGTGATGGGCGTGGCTGATGAAAGTGACCACGTTTCTGACGCGGGTTAAATGACCAATGTGGTCCGCCACGACTTGATCCAGAGAGTCCGGGTTCGTCGTGGTGTTTCCGACAAAGCACCGGTGGTCACTGGCATGGTTCCCTCCAAACTTCATTTTCGAATAGAGGGTGAAATTGTCCCGGTGCTTTTTGAGAGGCTCCATGTGGTCGCTGAACACATAGTCTGCGCCGTCAGTTTGCGGCAGGACATCGGTGAACAAACCGTAGCCCATGCTCACACAGAAAAGCCGTTTGACATCGGCTTCTGCCGGAGCAGACCGATTCTGCCCGAAACTCTCAAGAGAGGGCAGGAAAAGGGTGCAACCAGCGGTTTTTAAAATATCGCGACGTTTCATCATACTGGAGTTTGCTTCAAGGGTGGGGGCTCTTGGGGCGTTGTTTCAGGGGGCGGAGGAGGGGAGAAAGGGCGTTGGAGGAAATACCCAAGGGCCACAGTATCATACTGCCGCAGGGTAAATTTATTA
>JBMHCW010000141.1:0-3779 GCA_049889715.1 Akkermansiaceae bacterium
ACGGGCTTCCCGCGGCCAACAAACTCCTGCCCTTCCCCGGTCGGGAGTCCGAAGGGCATTTTCATGAGAGCATCGTCGAGCCCGCACCGGACGAAAACACCATCCGGCACTTTAAGGCAGAACCGGGAATTGGAGTTCGCCGTTTGTCGATCGGACCCATGAAAAATCCCGCTCCGGCAAAGGAGCCGAAGCGGGATTGAAAAGATGAGAAATGCTATCGGCGACGGCGCATCGCCATCAAACCGCCAAGGAGCCCAAGAAGAGCTGACGATGGTTCCGGCCCGGGAATCAACAGCTTTGCCAATGAAGACCTAGATGGTGATGGCGTCACCAACCTGCTCGAGTGGGCCTACGGCGGGAACCTGTCGGCCCCCGAGCCCGGACGCATTCTCTCTCTGGTTTCAATCACTCCTGGCGCCCTCGTTGATTACACCCTCCGTTATCCCGTCAATCCACTCGCCACCGACGTCTCTCTCATCATGGAGACGTCCGCCAACCTGGCCGGACCTTATTCTCCGGTTGCCATGACTCCCGCCGGCACCGTCTCCGAAAACGGGATCGACTAACAGCTCGTCACTGTCTCCCAACCTGCCATGAGCTCCGGCTACTTTCGGCTTCGAGCTTCCATCGTTCCCTGACGCTTACTTCCTTTCAACCTGCCCGAGAACCTTCTCACGGAGAGCTTCTTCGTCGATCTCAAGAGCCCATTCCCTCGCCGATTCGGCGTCCAGCTTGGCGGCCTTGACGGCAAATTTGGCAATGGCCTGATCACGCACTGGCGAAGGTTCCGCCTTGTCCAGCCATTCGGTCGCGCCTTTCAAATCACGATTCGCCCACTCCACAAAAGCCCCGGGCACTTCTCCCGGCTTCACCGATGACATCCAGTCGATCATGGCAGCGGGCTCACATTCCAGAATACTCAGTTGTCGGGCACGGTTGATGACCTGGTCGAGCTCCCCCTTCGAAAGATCCATCGAAGAGACCAAGGATGCCATCGATTCCACGCCCCCCTCAAAGAGCGACTGCGTCACCGTCATTTCAATCAACCCCTCTCTCATCCCGGCGTTCTCCGGCTTCCTCATGGCCTCGATCACTTGGGGAAGGCTTCCCTCGGGAAGAGACGGCACTCCCATCGTTCCCATCTGCCCAACCGGAATGAGGCCATTCTTCTCATGCACCTCCCGAAGAACAGACATACCGGCCTCAAAATCGGTTCCCAGCAACTTGGTGGCGTAGTGAACACGGGCTGCGAGGGTGGGTTGCGAAAAAAGAGTCCCACTTCTGACCGGACTTCGCGGATCACCTTGCGTCATCGGCGGCAGTTCGGCCAGAGCTCCGGCAGCATCGCTTCGTCCCAACAACATGAGCTTATCCCGATTCGACATACCCTCGGTGAGCGTCTCATCGTCACAGATCTGGCGGGGGTCCTGTTCAGCAGCCAGGCCAAGCACAAGCATCTTCGCGTCAGACTCAGGCAAAGCCTCCGCGACCTCGATCAAGTCCTCGATCGAAAGCCCTCGCAAGGAATCCAATAATGCGGGAAGTCCTTTCACAAAAACCTTTCGCCCCTCTTCTCCTTCGGAACGTCGTGCAAGGAGGCGCGCTTCGTCGACGACCTGTCCGACGCTGCCACCAGAAGGTCCGGATGGCACAGGCCTGGATTCGTCCGGAGTCTTTCCAGTCGTAGAACTGGTCTCTCTATTCGTTTGCTCGGCCAACTTCCGCGCCAGTTCGTCGTTTCTGAAAGACAGACCCAACACCACGGCTGCAGACGAGAGACCCGAGACAAGGAAGGTGATCAACAAGGGATGTTTCATGATGGAAATTCGACGAGGGATTATTCAATGAGAAGGTTCTTGAGCAGGTCGGAAGGCAGCTCCTCCTTGGCTGTTTTCTCATTTTGCTTCAGCCATCGTTGCCCGACAGAGCTTCGAGTCTTCTCTCTCAAATCAGGATCGCTGATCTTGTCAGCTGCCGCCAACGCCTTGGGATAGTTGTATCCTCGCAAGCCGGCATCAACGAGACCGGCATACCCCTGATCACGGAGAGGGCCTTCCGGTTGCGAGGCCAGCCACTTTCGTACTTCATCCCCCGCCACGTGTCGTTGCTGGTCTGCTGTCGAGGTCAGCCGCTTCAAGGTGGCCGGAGCCTGCTCCTCGGATGTCACCGACATCGCCCAGTCAAGAGCCCCGGGGATGTCGTCCGTCCACGGGATCATCTCCGCGATGAAACTAACCCGGGCACCGGCATTCTCATTGTGCTGATCCACGAAAGCCAAGCCTTCGTCATACTGGCCCTGCTTTCCATACTGGGCAAAAACCGCCTTGATGATTTGCTGTTGGTCTTTGCCCGAATGAGTCTCAAGGAGGGCCATCACCATCTCATCGTTACCTGAATCCAGCATTGCCCCGGCATAGGCTCCTGCCAGCCACTCGAGAGCTTGGGTCGACAGCTCCTCACGTGGATGACTCCGGTAGAACTCGAGGGCTCCCCGGGGATCGGAGGAGGCCATCCCGATCAAAAGGTCGGTGGCCATTGACCGGTAGAGTTTGTCGTGCAAACCCGGGTCAAGGGCACCCGACACTTTCTTCTCCTCAAACCAAGCCAGAGCTGCCGCGGGATCCTCCTCCGCCCAATCCCACATGACCTTCTGGGTGAACGAGTTTCGTCCGGAGGCCAGCATGCGCTCCAGATGTTCGACAGGTGGTGTCTTCGGCGCATAGTCGGAAATATAGGCCGACATCAAATCCTTGGTGGCTTGATCACAAGGAAAGAGGCTCAGGTCTTTCAAAAGTTGGGCATGCTCCTCCTTGGTCATGCGGGCCACCCGACTCCAGGCCATGGCCCGATCAATGGGATCCATCGAGAAGCCGTTCTCAAGAAGAGTCGCAATCAGAACGCGGTTCTCAAGCGGTTGATTCAACGAGTCCCGAAGTTGCCCGGCATTGGTTGGGGTTCGCCGGCCCGTCGCCCTCGATGACAATCGCGGATCATCTCGGGATTCGGCGAATGATTGCCCGGAAGGTTTCAACTGAGCTTTTAATCGACTCCCTTCGGCGATCTGTTGCGAGATGGGAATGGCTGCGAGAGCAAAAACAAGGAGGGCGGTGGTCGTGGTGGCCTTATAGGTAGACATGGTGAACAAGGAGTTGGTGAGAAGGGTCGCGGTGGATACGGATGAAGAGGCGGCGAGAGCCTTGGGGCCCACCACTGCGGCAACCTGTACCGGCGCCGCCCGGCAAAGTTCGGTCGTAAGAGCAGACGTCAGGGCGGTCAGCGAAAGAGTGACACCCCGCGCGCTCAACAGTTTGGACAACTTTTCAAGAACACGCTTCAACCTCATCTTGCATGCCGCCTCGCTCTGCCCTTGGCCGGAAGCGATCTTCTTGAACTTCCGCCCTTCGAAGAATCGCTGCAAAAGCAGAGCACGGTCTCGTTGAGGGAGTCGGTCCATCGCGGCATCGAGTTCCGGAATGGCATCCTGCCACGCCGGATCCACTGAAGATTCATCGGCGCGGGGCTCTTTGCTGTATGAGGCGATTTTTCGTTGGCGACGGTATTCCGATCGCATGGTGCTGGCTGATTGGAGTTTGGTGGTTTCAAGAGCCCAGGCGGCAAGCGAGGGATGACCTTGCAGGGCGGTGGCCTTGCGGGCCATGATCGCAAACACATTCTGGGTGATTTCTTCGGTCAGCTGCGCATTGCCCGTTCTCCGGAAAGCGCTGGAGTAAACCAGACCGCTCAGGCTCGCCACCAGATCGGCGAAGATCCGCTCGTTG
>JBMHCW010000142.1:0-4332 GCA_049889715.1 Akkermansiaceae bacterium
CAATGGAGCACCAAGCACATCAACGGGCTTTACACTCCGTGGGAATACGAATCCGGTGCGGACCTCAAGGAAAGCTTCCTCATGAATTTCTTCAACCTCATGAGGGGAGTTGATGGCCATCGGGTCATCTCGGACTGCCCCGACCCCGATCTCCAGACCAGATCCTTCGTCGATGGAAATACCACCTTCACCATCATCAACAATCTCTCGACTCTCCCGCACCAGATCTCACTCCGGGGTCTCGAAAGCGCCAATCACGAAGCAAGGCGGCTGATTCGCGGACCTTACCTCCTGCCGTCCTACGAAGAAATCAAGCTCTCTTCCACGATTGGACTAACGGTGGAAAGCCGCGAGTGCCTCGTCGTTGTGTCAACATTCCCAAAGCACATTGAAAATCGATCCACTTTGAACGAGCGGGCCTTTTACGGGCACCAGGTCACCCACAAAATCTCCGAGAACGCCCCCACCGGGATCTTCCAAATCCCCATGGCTGGATTCCGCGACGCCACCGACGCCATCCTGCGAGTCAGCTTTGACCGGGCACCCGAGGCCAATTCCGAAATCTCCATCACCTTCAATGGCAAGGAATTGGAATCTCCGGCCGAAGATGCCGCCGACCGCTATCACGAAATCAAGAATGGCTACTCCTCGACCCGTTTCGTCCCCATTCCCAAGGAACTCCTGCGGGATTCAAATTCCGTCATGATTACCTTTCCCGATGGACGGGAAGGAACAATCGGCGCTACCGTCCTGCGAGCAAGATTTCCCAAATAGACCCGCTCCGTTCCTGAAATAGCCCGGGCGGGCCAACGTATTCCAGTCAATGCGCCCGCTCCTACCGTTCGTCATCCTTCCTCTTTTCCCGTCCTGCCTGCAGGCCGATTCCTTCGCGGAAAAGACCAAACCGATTTTTGAAAAGCACTGCATCTCCTGCCACGGGGAGGAAAAGCAGAAGGGAGGCATCACCCTGCACGACCTCAACAGCATCGAGGACGCCTTCAAAAAACACGCCTTGCTCGAGAATGTCATTGATCAGGTCAAACACGGTGACATGCCACCTGATGACGAAGAGGTTCTGCCTACCGAGGCCGAGCGGAAGCAACTCATCGATGCCCTCACTGAGGTCCACGAACGAATTCAGTCCGGTGATATTCCCAAGAGGGCCGGCCGCACCACCCTCCGGCGCCTGAATCGCACCGAGTATCACTACACGGTCCGTGATCTCTTCGGAATCAATTTCAACCCGGGCAAGGACTTTCCAGCCGATGGTGCCGGCGGAGAAGGATTCGATAACATGGCCGACGCCTTGTTCTCGACTCCCACCCTTCTCGAAAAATACCTGCACGCCGCCAATAAGGTCATCGCCACCGTCTACAGCGACGCAAAACTGAAACAACGCGTCATTTTTCAGACCCCTGAAAAACCCGAGCAGGCCAGGGCCACCGCCGAGAAGGTCCTCTCCTTCCACGCCACTCTCGCTTATCGACGGCGGGTGTCGGAAGAGGACATGGCTCCCCTCCTCAATGCCTTCGACCGGGGCATCAAGGAGGAAAAGAATTTCGAAGAAGCTCTGCGCGCTCCCCTGACCGCCCTCCTCGTCAATCCCCGCTTCCTGTTCAGAGCCGAGCACGATGAACCCGGAAAAGACGAATGGCCGCTCAATGATTTCGAAGTTGCCGCCCGCCTCTCTTACTTCCTCTGGTCCTCCATGCCCGACCGGGAGCTCTTCCGGATTGCCGAATCTGGAAAACTCCGCGATCCAAAAGCCCTCAAGGAACAGGTTCTCCGCATGATTGCCAGCCCCAAGGCCAATGCCCTCTCACGCCACTTCGCCGGCCAGTGGCTCGGCTTCGATAAGATGATCGACAAGGCCGAACCCGACCCGAAACGATTTCCTTCCTTCGACATCGAACTGCGGCGGGCGATGTATAACGAAAGCGTTGAGTTCTTCAATCACCTCATGCGCAGCAACCGGCCCATCACCGACCTCATCGATTCCGACTACACCTTCGCCAACGCCCGCCTCGCCAAACATTACGGTCTTGCCAACCCTCCCTCGGGCTCCGCCATGCAGAAAGTTCCCCTCACTGATAAAAACCGAGGCGGCGTTCTCGGCATGGGCTCCATTCTCACCACCACCTCCCATCCACTACGAACCAGCCCCGTCCTCCGGGGAGTCTGGATCCTCGACACCCTCATCGGGGACCCCGCCCCGCCACCCCCGCAAGACGCCGGCGAACTTCCCGCCGATGACTCCAACTCGGAGGGCCTGACCTTCCGTCAACAGCTTGCCAAGCATCGCGAACGGGCCACCTGTGCCGGCTGCCACAACCGCATCGACCCCCTCGGCTTCAGCCTCGAAAACTTCGACGCCATCGGCCGATGGCGTACCAAGGATGTCAATGGAAAGCCCATCGATTCCACCGCCGTTCTTCCCGGCGACATTCAATTTTCCACTCCCCACGAACTGAAAACCCTCATCATGGCGGCCAAGGAAAAGTTCGCCCGGAATCTCACCCGCAAGCTCATCGCCTACGCCACCGGCCGGAGCCTTGAATACTACGACGAAGCAGTTGTCGCCGGTATCGTCGAAAAGACCGCAAAGAACGGCTACAAGCTTCAGGACATCATTCTCGAAGTTGTTCAGTCCCGCCCTTTCCTCAATCGGTCGAGCACCAGATAACCGGTCATGCACCCCACGATTCTTTTGTTCTTTGCCTCTTGGGCCCTTGCCGTCGCCAAGCCCAACATAGTCGTCCTCTATTCTGATGATGCCGGTTACGCCGACTTCGGGTTTCAACCCAACTGCGCGCCCGACATGAAAACGCTCACTCCCCACCTCGATCGAATCGCTGCGGAAGGAGCCCGGTTCACCAGCGCCTACATGTCCGCTTCCGTTTGTTCCCCTTCACGGGCCGGCCTCATGACCGGTCGCTACCAACAACGGTTCGGCTACGACAACAATCTCCCTCCCGGCACTCAAGACGGGCTGGAACTCAAGGAAACCTTCGGAGCCAAGCGGCTTCAGAAGCTCGGATACACCACCGGCCTGATCGGCAAGTGGCATCTCGGCTATCCCGCAGCCTACCATCCCAACAAGAGAGGGTTCGATTGGTTCTATGGCCTCCTGCAAGGTTCACGCCCTTACTTTCCACAGGATAAAATCAGCGACCACCGTGTGGTCCAGGAAAACGGCAAACCCACGAAAGAAGATGGTTACGTCACCGATCGGTTTGGCGACGCCGCGTGCCGTTTCATCAAAAAGCAAAAGGACAAGCCCTTCTTCCTCTTCGTCTCCTTCACCACTCCACATGGGCCGCTTCAACCCAGGCCCGAAGACGCCAAACGCACCTCCCATATCAACGATAAGAAACGCGCCAAGTATGCCGGTCTGGTTGTCAACCTGGATGACAACGTGGGCAAGATTCTCGACTGCCTGAAAAAACAAGGTCTCGAAGAAAACACCATTGTCCTCTTCACCAACGACAACGGAGGACAAACTTCCACAGGTGCCATCAACACTCCCCTTCAAGGAAAGAAGGGCACTCTCTGGGAAGGAGGAATCCGCGTTCCCTGGACCATGCGATGGCCCTCCAGAATCCCGGCCGGACTGGTCGTCAACGACCCCGTTATCTCACTCGATCTCCTTCCGACGTTCATCGAAGCCGCTGACGAAAAAGTCGATCCCGCCTGGAAGCTCGATGGCCGGAGCTTCTTGTCTCGCCTCGACGGCAAACCAAAGACCCACACAATTAACGAAGCTCCCCGTTCCTTCTTCTGGCGTCAGGGTGGCAGCAAGGGACCCCGTGCCATGCGCGAAGGAAAATGGAAGATTGTCCACAACCGGAAAACCAACAGCTCCCCCGCTCTTTTCGATCTCGAAAAGGACCTTGGCGAATTAAGAGACCTCTCCAAAGAGCATGCCGTGACCTTCAAAAACATGCTTCAAAAACTCGACCACTGGGAATCCCAGCTAGAAGAACCTCGCTGGGGCCCCGGCAAGAAATAGCGTCCCTCCAGGCCCCGCGATCAAAAATCAACTTGCCGACAAACCGAGTGCACGGCTCAATAAAGAACCGTGAAACACTCCTCGTTGTCACAAGCCCTTATTGCTTTACTCGGCCTCGCCTCAGCTCAAGCGGCTCTTGAAATTAAAATCGAAGAAGTCGAAGTCAGCTTCGGCACTGATGTCCTAGAAGCCATCTCATAAATAGGCTGGTACTATTCACAAGGTTACTCACAGTGGGTGGATGGACCTCACTGATGAACAATGGAATGCCGTCTCAAAACACCTTCCCGATGACCCTGTTCGAGAAGATCGGAGGGGACGGC
>JBMHCW010000143.1:0-10983 GCA_049889715.1 Akkermansiaceae bacterium
CCTGGCCAGACTCCGTTAAGCCGGGCCAAACGAGATGCCGAGCTGGTGGCTGAACTGGTTGAGCTTTTTCTTTTCTCGGGGATCGATGAGAACAAGAGAGATTCCCTTTTTCCCCGCGCGGGCCGTGCGGCCGCTGCGGTGGGTGTAGTAGTCGACTTGCTCGGGAAGTTGGTGGTGGACGACGAAGGCGAGGTCTTCGACATCGATGCCCCGGGCGGCTACGTCGGTCGCGACGAGAAACTGGGTGCGCTCCTTTTTGAAGGCCCGCATGACCTTGTCTCGTTCGAGCTGAGTGAGATCACCCTGCAGGACTCCGACGGAATGCCCTCGGTTGCCCAATTGTTTGGCGAGGATGTCGGCCCCGTCCTTGGTGCGGGTGAAAATGAGCCCCCGGTTGCTGCCCTGGCGGTGAAGGAAGTCATCGATGAAGTCGGTCTTGTCTTCTTTCACACAGACGGCGTAGCGATGATCGATGTTCCGGTTGACGACGTTTTTGGTGTCGACCTTCACCGTCTTTGGATCGGGCGACATGCAGGATTTGACGAGATCGCGAATGACCTTGGGAAAGGTGGCGGAGAAGAGCCAGGTGGCCTTGCGGTCTTGGGTCAGCTCGATGGCGGTGCGGATCTGGTCTTTGAAACCCATAGAGAGCATTTCGTCGGCTTCATCGAGAATGAGATATTGAACGTGATCCAGTGAGACCGCTTTGCGTTTGAGGAGATCGAAGAGACGTCCGGGCGTCGCAACGAGAATATGGGTGGGCCGTCGGAGTCGTGAAACCTGGAGGTCGATCTTATCGCCGCCGGCCACCACTTCTTGGAAAATGCGCTCGTCGGAATACTTGGTGAATTTGAAGAGGGCCTTGCCGATTTGTTTGGCGAGTTCGCGGGTAGGGGCAAGGATCAGTCCCTGGATGTGCTTCTTCGAGGGATCGATTTTGGTGAGCAGGGGAAGGCCGAAGGCGGCGGTCTTACCGGTGCCGGTCTGGGCTTGCCCGACGAGGTCGAATCCCCGCTCCATGAGGTAGGGGATGCACTGGGCTTGAATGGGCGTGGGTTTGCGGATGCCCAATTCGTCGAGCCCCTTGACGAGGTCGGCGGGAATGCCCAGTGACTTGAAATTGCTCACGGGGACGATCTAGGCAGGTCCCGCCGGAAAGTAAAGAAGGGGCCTAGTCTTCAGATTTTTTCACCCTCACCCGGAAGAAGCGATTGCTGTTGGACGAGTTGAAGGTTCCGGGTTGGGTGGTGGTCCAGGTCACCATGTCGCTGCTGGACTCGAGGGTGACTTCGTGATCTCCGCTGCCGTCGTCGGGAATGACAACCACGGAGGGTGAGGAAGAAGGAGCGGTGGCCTTTCGTTTGACATCAAAAGTTGCCAGCCCTTGGTTGAGGGTGGAGAAGTTGGTGAGCCTGATGGTGGCGGGGCCGGCCACCACCGGAAGAGCGGCTTGAGGATGTTCCGAAAGGCTGATCCGGAAGAGGGTTCCCTCGATCAGAATGTCGATCACGCCGTTTTCGGTGAGGTATTTGGTGGTGGCGGATTCGCCTTCAGCGAGCGTGATCGATTTTGTGGAGGAAACGGGAGAGACCGAAGCCGTTGTCCGATTACGGGCTGTCAGGGTGACGATTTCGGCGGAGGCGGAGAGGAGGCTGGCGAGGAAGAGAGTGGTGATCAATCGCATGCGATTGGGACGTGCCGGAGCGCGAAATTATTCACGCAATGGGATCCGGGCAGGTCTCGCGTCGTTGGCACTGAAGACAAAAGTCTCCGAGGTAGAGTTCATCGATCCACTCCATTAGCGGACCAAGATGCTTCTTTTCGTCGGTGAGAAATCCGGCTTCGAAGTTTCGCTTCAAGGGACTCTTGGCTCCGAGGCCCGCTCCGGTGAGATTGGCGGATCCGATGAAGGCTTCACAGCCGTCGATCACGATGGCCTTGGTGTGGATGCGCGGGCAGAGGATGCGTTCGAAGAGTTCGCTTTCGATCAGGTTGGGGTAGCGGTCGAAATCTTTTCGGAAGCGGGGTCCCGGTTCCTTGGCGTGGAAGAGCCGGACGGCAATCCCTTCTTCCACGAGGTCCGAGAGAACTTCCAGGAAGGGAACAAAGCGGCGTCCTTTTTTGACATGGAGATCCTTGATGTCGGCGGTGACGATCCAGAGGAACTTCCGGGCGCGGGGAATCATCTCGACGATCACACGTTGATGGATGTCCTGGTTGAGAATGAGATCGGTCACTTGGGGATCCTACCGTAAAAATGAAAAGCCCGCCATCCTGCTAGCCACAGACAGGATGACGGACCCATTCGTTTTCATTTTTGGCCAAGGGAAAGGCCTGGAGATTCAGGAAGTTCGTTTCCGGCGTAGGGCGAAGAGGCCGGCGCCGATGAGGGCAAGCAGTCCGGTGGTGGGTTCCGGGATATTGTTGTGACCAATGATCTGGATGCCGTTGATGGCGGTGGCCTGCGAGGCGCCGGGAATGTGGTAGGCGCTCAGGTCGAACATGTTGGTGGTCAGCCCGGTGTAGCGAACGTAGTTTCCGGTGAGGCTGGACTGGCTGTCGAGATAGGTGTTGAAGCCAAAGGTGCCGTATCCGGGTGAACTTTCATCGTGACTGTAGTTGGTCAGTCCGGGTGAGTAGAGGTCGATCTGGTTCATCACGCTGCCCTTGCCGGTATCGCTGTAGACATAGACATCGTAGTAGGCCCATCCGAGTGGAGCGAGGTCGATGCTGGTGATGCGTAGGTTGGCGGGATCGATGGTGCCACCAGCAAGAAAATCGAAGCAGAGTTCGGGGCCGCTGCCGTTGGATTGTATCCGTCTGATTCGAAGGTGCCGCAGCTAGGCGCAACGCTCTCTGGCGATGGCCATTCCTTCGTGCTCCGGGCAACCAATGAGAACGACTTGGGCAAGATCGCCCCAACCTTTGCACGGATCCTTAAGCGCAATGGGGTCGAGTCAGCCTCATTGGTTCTCATCGGCAGCGAGATCATTCTTGAGGGCAAGGAGTACCGCCGAGACGAGTCATCATTTATTTTGAGTGGGTTCCGGATTCACGATGATGGTCGTGTCGAGGAGGTGGAGGCTGGTGAAATCATTGATGACTCAAGTGAGGCCGGTCGTTTTCTGCAAGAGTAGTGTTCAGCACCTGGGAACCCATTGCTCCCTGGCCAACGCCGCGACCCCGATCTCTTCAAGTTGGGTTCCTGCATGCCCGTTCCTGATGGTCTGGGATTTGGCTCAGGATGGCCGACCTTTCCTGCGCCAAAGATGTTGGGATTCGAGGAACACCGGCACCCAAGGTCGATTAAGAGCGAGTCGACCTACTTTTTCTCTGAGGCCTTCGGATCGAGGGCCTTTTGGAACCATCCGGTCGTTGTTTCTTCGTCAGAGCCCGCCATCAAGGTCAGCGTGCCGGTTGTTTTCGGGCCTTCTTTTTTTGTTTTGGCGGTCAGAGAGACATTTTCGCGGGGCTTGTTCTTGGCGCCTCGGTGAGGATGGTCGCCGATGTAGCCGCCACTGTATTCGACGTCGAATTCATGGAGGCTCAAGGTCATCTCACCGGGTTTCACGATTCCCTTGAGATAGTTCAAATCGGTTTGTGTTCCCCAAAGGGCGCCGTGGACGATTTGCCAGATGCCGTCGTGCTTTTTGACCGTGATGCGATGGTGTTCCCCGCAAAAGTAGGCATCGACCTTGTGCTTCACCATGAGCTTCCAGAGTTTGGACTTGGTGCCACCCTTGAGCATGCTGGCGCTGGAGTTCTTGCTTCGAACCGGGCCGACGATGGGGAGGTGACCTTGCACGATGACAAATTCGGCGTCCTTGTGATCGGTGAGCGTTTTCTCCATCCAGGCGAGTTGTTCATCGCCCACAGTGTAGGTGAACTTTGGTCCGGCGTCCTCGAAGGTATCGAGAGTGATCACCAGGAGGTTGCCCTCGCGGACGAAGAAGGAACGTCCGAGATGATTCTTGGGACCATTCTTGGGCATGCCCATCAAGTCGGTGAATTGTTGGCCAAAGGCGCGGGCGATGTCTCCTTTCTTGAGTCCACCATCGTCGCCATATTCGTGATCCCCGGGAGCGACATAGACTTTGAGGTCGTAAGCAGCGTAGCGCTTGTTGAAGCCGGTCCAGTATTCCTCGGTTTTCTTCTTCACCTGCTCGGCATTGTCCCACCATCGGGCGTCCATGATATCGCCCGCGTTCAGGTTGAAGTCCGGGCCTTCCTCTTTGAGGTGTTTGAAAAACCAATCGAGCGTGTCTTCCCAACCGGGTTGGGGATTGCCAATGTTCCAATTGAAGATATCCGGAACACTGGTGAAACGGATTTCCTTTTTGTCATCAGCCTGGAGAGGGGTTGCCAGGAAGAGGCCGATTAAAACCGTTTTGAAAACGTTGGTGGTTGGTTTCGATTTCATGAAGAAAACCTAAGAAGATCGAGCTTGTGGCGGCGACACTATTTTTCGGGGGTGATCAGCGGAAACCAGCTGGTTGATTGAGGGAGAGTGATTTGGATGGGTTCACCAAGGATCAATGATGACCCCCGCGGTCTCTTCGTCCAATCGCAGGCTTGGCATCGCGGGCTCAAGGTATATGGCTGATCGTCATGAAGAAGAACGAGACCTGCGAAAAGCGAGGGTGGATCCTCGGTGTTTTTGTTCTCGGCCTCCTGACCTGCGCGTTTGTCCTTGTTGGTTGTGGTGACGATAGCGAGTCCGGCGGCAAACAGGATCAGCAGAGCGAGGACGTCCCCCAGGAAGCTCACGTGCCTGAATCGGCGCTCGCGATCAAGCCTGCTCCGCTGGCTCAGGACTTCGCAGAATTCAAACTTCCGGACAGCTTCGATGACGTTGCCGTTGGAGCGAGCGGGCGCTTTCTCATCCTCCACCTCAATCGAGCCCGCAAGCTTGCCATCTTTGATGTCAACGAGGCCAAGGTTATCAAATATTTGCCATTGGCTTCGGACAACGTCGTCTTCACCGCAGGTGCCGAAAAGTTGTTCGTGGTCCACCGCGAAAAGCGAATCATCGAGCGATACGACCTCGTCACGCTGGAGCGTGAACTGACCCAGTCGTTGCCTCTCAGCGGTATCGTCAACAAGATCGCGATGGGTTCCGGCGCCGTGGGTCCGTTGTTGGTGACGGGAGGAGAGGATTACGAGAGTGAGATTGCCTTTCTTGATCCACTCACGTTCTCCAAACTGGATGTTCAGGTCGAGGGTAGCCGAGGAACTGATTTCGGGGCGGGGAGAGGAGAGTTGACCGTTTCCAGCGATGGAAGAACTTTTGCTTTCTGGCGACACGGACTTTCTCCGACCGGCGTCTACTGTCTCGTCTATGGTGGAAGCAAGGCGAAGATCAATTATGAGCACGACACAGTGGGCGGGATCTATCCCAGCCAGGATGGCTTGCGGCTCTATACCGGCGATGGGACCCGCTCGCTCGAAGGAAGACCAACCGACGATGAACCTGCCCGGCTTCATGTTCCCGCTGTTCACGGGAACTTCACCCTGACGTTCACCGGAGGCAATGACCGGGAAGTGGATCGTGCTGTTGCGATCCACATCGAGGATGAGGAACGTCCCCTCGTCAGCCTGCCCGAAGTCAAGTTGCCCGGCTCTTCGTCCCGTGCGCGAGACGGCGGGCTTCGCACTGATCAGCGGGCCATCTTCATCCCTGATGCCAATCTCCTCGTGACCGTTCCCGACGCGCGTGACCGGCTCCTTCTTCACTCCGTCGATATCGATCAGGCTCTGGCCGAATCCGGGATCGATTATCTCTTCGTGAGTTCCCGCCCGCCGCTCATGTTCGAAGCTGGAGAACGCTACGTCTACCAGATGACAACAAAGTCGAAGGCTGGTTCCGTTGAATACGCTCTCGAGGCAGGTCCGCAGGGAATGAAGATCTCGCCGTCCGGTCTGTTGACCTGGCAGGTGCCATCCACGACGGCGTTCGAGAGGGGATCGGTCATCGTTCTGGTTTCCGATGGTTCGGGTCAGCAGGTCTTTCACACCTTCGAGCTCACCAAGGTAGGGGCAGAATCAAAAGTTGTCGCAAGGGACGAGCCCGTTCCCGAGCCCATTGATACTCCCATTCCTCCACGTCCTGTTCCTCCCCGGCCAGACCCACCGGTTGTCAGACCCGATTTTCCGGTGACCCCTCCGATGCCCGAGCCAGCTCCCCCCAAGCCGGTGGTTCCGGCGCCCGTCCTGCCGGATCCGGTTCTGCCGGAAATCACGCCCCTCGAGATGGCGAATGTCAGCAAAGAGGTCACCCTGCCGGGTGCTTTCAATGATCTCGTTCTCGGAGGAGGGGGCCGTTACATCGTCCTCCATCTCAAAACCCAGAGTTCTCTGGGGGTCTTTGATGTGAGTGCAGGTAAAGTGGTCAAGTTCATCCCGGTCCCTGGAGATGACATTCTCTTTGCCGCCAATGCCGACTCCCTCGTCGTGCTGCTTCGTGACAAGAAGATGCTCCAGCGTTGGAGCCTCACCGACTTTGAACGCACGTTGGAGAAATCGATTGAGGAACCCGAGGATCCCTCGTGGATGGTCATGGGTTCGGCCTCCGCCGGGCCGCTCGTCATGGGTGGAAGCAAGGACTCCCAAGACCGCACCGTCTTCTATGATCCGGCGACTTTCGAGAGGCTGGTCTATGCTTCCGACGAGAACCGGCCCAACCGGTCCATCCCGGGTCAAGACGGACCGCAGGTCCGAGTCTCGGCGAACGGCCGGGTGATCACCGCGTGGCGCAAGGACCTTTCACCTGCCGGCCTGTATTACGCTGGCATCGAAGGCGGCTCGCTGGTCTACCGATACGATCACGCGACCGTCGGCTATATCCAGCCCAGCCCGGACGGTCTCCATCTCTATACCGGCGAAGGCATTTATACCCCGGAACTCAAGCCGCTCCGTCCGGGTGATCGTCGGGTCACCAGTTATGCCATTCCGGCGGTTCACGGATCCTTCTACCTCAAGATCCCTGCCAAGGAAGGACCGCGACGGGATGAGAAACCCGATCCCGCCACTCTTCATCTTATGGGAGATGCTCGCCCTCTCGTCACATTGCAGAATGTTCGTGTCAATGCGGGTCGCTCGATCTACCGGTCGCGCGAAGATCTCAGTCTCGAGAAGCGATTGATATACGTGCCGGATGCACAGGTGGCGGTCACCTATCCCGAAGAGCGAGACCGGCTCGTCCTCCACCGGGTTGACCTCGACGAAGAACTGAAGAAGAGCGGGATCGACTACCTTTTCGTCACCTCTCTTCCGGACAGCCGGGTCAACCCGGGCGAAACTTGGTCGTATACTCCTGACATCCGTTCCAAGAACGAGGTGACTCTTAGTCTCGAATCGGCACCTGACGGAATGAAGGTATCGGGCAAGCAAATCACCTGGGACGTGCCGGATGAGGCACCATCCTCCGCCCACCTTGTGGTCGTCAGCGTGAAGGATACGACCGGGCAGGAGCTCATTCACAATTTCAGTCTCGCCGTGGGCGATGCCGTTCCGGGTGTTGCTCCGGCTGCTGTTCCTCCGAAGCCGGTTTCGAAACCAATGAAGCCGTCGCAAGACCCAGCGATCAAGGCTCCGGATCTGGGAGGCAAGGAGCATGTTTCATTCAAGTTGCCTGCTGTGATCTCCGACCTTGACGTCGGCGGGGACGGGCGCTTCCTCGTGATGAATTTTCCCTCGCTGCAGAAGCTCGGGATCTTCGATTTCAACGCCGCCGAAATCGTCAAGCTCATCCCCGTGAGCGACGAGAACCTCCACTTCTCAGCGGGTCTCGGAAAGTTGGTGATCATCGAAGGGGAGAAGCGTCTCGTTTCCCGTTGGGATCTGCACAGTTTTGAACGAGAAGCGGTCTCTTCGCTGGAAGTTGATGGACCGGTCCGATTTGCGGCCATGGGATCCGGTTCCGAGGGGCCGCTTGTCATCGGAACCGGTGAGGACGACCGCGACACCGAGGCTCACTTTTATGATCTCGCCAGCTTGCGCAAATTCGAGCTTGAGCGCAGTGGTGAGCATGACGAGATCTCGGGGAATTTCCGTGCTTCTGCCAATGGTCGGGTCTTCACCAGCTGGTCCTCCAACTCGTCACCCTCCGGGGTTCAGGTTCTCGTCAGGTCCGGCAACTCCCTCACCGGAGCCTACGAACATGAAACTGCCGGGTACCTTGCTCCGGGCCCGAAGGGTGAGCGCATCTATTCCTTCCACGGCATCTGGACGAAAGAAGCCACTGTGGTCAATTCTTCAGATCGTGGAGGTAAGATCGTCTTTCCCTCGGTACACGGTGATTATTATCTCACGCGGGAACCAGACCCCCGATCCCGGAAAGCTCACAAGTATGTCCTCGAAGTTTTTCTTCGAGACCATGACCAGCCATTATTGTCGCGGAGTGATCTGAAACCCATGTTCGGGGATATCTATGATCGAGACGAGAACGCTCCACCGCTCGACAAGTGTCTTCATCTCATTCCCTCCGCCAATCTCCTCGTCGCCGTCGGCCGCTCGCAGGATGTTCTCGATCTCTATCGGGTTGACCTTGAAGCCGCCCTCGCCGAATCAGAAATTGACTACCTCCTTGTGACCTCGAGACCGCCGCCTGTGATCGAGGCAGGTCAATCCCTCAACTACCAGATGAAGGTGCTCTCGAAGCAGGGTGAAGTCACTTATAAGCTCGAGTCGGGTCCCGAAGGAATGACGCTTGGGAAAGATGGTTTGCTAAAGTGGAAGGTTCCGGCTGACATGGAAAAGCAATCTCACGCCATCATCATTCTCGTCTCCGACAAGTCCGGTCGGGACGTCTTCCACACCTTTGATCTTCAAATCGTGAATGCGAAGTAGGTTCCCGTTCGTCGTTTCGCTACGGGAAATCCGGTTCACTCGGTGGGATTGAAGAGCCCCCGCGCTTCCATCCAGTCCCAGGCTTGGTTCCTTTGGAGACTCGGTTTGAGGAGCCACCGATCGGTGTGGGGGTGAATCGCGGTTGGGTTGGGGAACTTGCCGAAGATCAGCTTGGTGTCGATGTCGAGGTAAGTGATGTGTGAAGCGTTGCCGACAATTGCCTGGATATCCCGAGTGTTTCCATTCTGACAGATGAGGACAGGGCGACCATTGAGGCGGGCTCGTCGCAGGGCGGCTTCTTTTCGGTAGTTCTCAAGAGGTGCGCCCCAGGGCGATTGCCATTGGCGGATGCCGTCATAGTGATCGTGGGTCACGAAGGCGGACCAGAGCTTGGCGATTTCGTCGTCGTGAAGACCAATGTAGTTCACCGCGATGGCACCACGGGAAAATCCGCATAGGATGACTTGATCGGGATTGATACCGTATTCAGCGACGATTTTCGGGACGATGGTTTTGGCGTAGTCGACGGTGGCCTTTTCGTTTCCCCACCAGTTGGGTTGATTAGATGTTCCGTCGGGGCTGACGAAGGGTAGATTGAGCCAGACTGCTTCTCCGGCGGTGAGGCCGTATCCGAGACCGGAGTCTTCGACTCGTCCGGTCGAGCCAAGCCTGGGCGCACGATTGCCGGAGTATTCCACGATAAGCGGGTAACGCTTCCCGGTTGTTTTCCAGTCGGATTCCCAATGTGGAGGAAGGTAGAGCATGTGGTGGACCTTGGTGCCGGCGTATTCATCAGGTGTGATGGATACCCGCTTCCCGGGGGTCGGGTCCCCGGACGAGAGGGGCGGCAAGGTGAGCGTGCGGTGTTGGCGGGCCTGTTTCGGGAAATCGTTTTCGTAGCGTCGGAGAAGGGCCTCGGAATCGTTCTTCATCAAGTAGATCACGCCGCGAATGTCTTTGGTTTCTCCGGGATCCAAGCCGCCGATGCGGAAGTCGGAGTGAAGGCAACGAATGACGCCCTGAAACAGTTCCTGGTAGGGTTCCCAAGCCGTGGCCATGAGCCATTTCTTGTCGGAAGAAACGCAACCGATGAGTCCGTTGGAAGGGACTTCGGATGACAGGGGACGCGGGTTGACATCGGTTCTGGGAACGTGGCAGGGGCACCAAACTTGTCCGGGAGTGTAACGGGCGGAGGTAGCCCAGTTCGTGGTGGGCATGAAGTGTTGTTTCCCGTCAAGGTAGATGAAGGAACTGGGAAGGTAGGTGTATTTGTCCTCGTCGGTTTGGGTCCCGGTGAACTCGCCGACGCGAATGCACGGTTGGGCCCAGTGGGCTTCCGAAGGTTTGTCGGTGGGATTCTTGGCCGTCAGGTCAAAAGTCACCTTGTCGTCGTGCGCGGTGATGTGGTGGTCCACGATGACGCCATCCTTCACAGTGCAGCGGAGGTGGATCTTTTGGGCCTCCGAGGAGATGAGTTTGGTTTCGTGGCCGATGACCGTTTCGTTCCACTCACGGTCGGTGGAACCGGGTCGGCAATAGGCTTCGAGGTACCAGGTTTTGAGTTCCTTGCCCGGAATGTGAGGGGCGTGGATGGTCAGGATGTCGTCTTCCCACGATAAGGTGAGTTTGCCGTGGGCGAGACAGGAGAAGGCGGCAAGAAGCAGGAAAGATACGCGCATCCGCGGAGGATAGCGGATCAGGCGCAGAAAAAAATACCCAAGAAGAGACGTTTTTAAGTGTCTCAACCGTTATGCCACCCATGAAGTTCAATCTGGCCCCTACCCTCTTGGGGGGATTGTTGCTGGTGGCCGAACAGTGGCTGGAGGATCACCGTTTGCGCTCCGATCAGCCTGACCATGAGCGCTTGGTGAAAATGTGGCAGGCGTTTGGAAGGGAGTTTCCGGGAGAGGTCATGGAGCATCTTTCCAACCCTGATCTCAGCGGCTTTCATTTCGAGATCGCAGCGGAAATCGGGATGGGAAATCTGATGCTGGTATCGGATCTGATGTCGGTTCTTGAAGGGAAGCCAGAGGTCCAGGGGAAGGTCTTGAATCAATTGATCGATCGCGGGATGGGCTCCGCGAATGTTGACGGTGTCAACCATGGGGGTGTCGAAATTGATCAATACCCGGTGCC
>JBMHCW010000144.1:0-9104 GCA_049889715.1 Akkermansiaceae bacterium
GGGGAGGTTGCGTGAGCTGTGGGACGAAGCATTGCCGAGATTCGACCCGAAGAGAACCGAGGTGTGGTCGAGCAGGCTCTTGCCGTTCTCCTCCACGGACTTGAGCTTGGTGAGGAAGTTGTTGAAGGCCTTGAACTCGGCTTCCTCGACGAGCTTGAGTTTATTGATTTTGTTCTCGTCCTTTCCGTGGTGGGAAAGCCCGTGCCAGACGGAATTGACGCCCGGCAGGTTGGACGGTTCCCGATCCAGCGGATGGTTCATAGATCCCGGCGAGAATGCGGAGGAAGGTGGTTTTGCCGGCGCCGTTTTCCCCCAGCAAGGCCATGGCGGTGCCGGCGGGAACGGAGAGGGAGAAGTTGGAGAGGGCCGGAAAGCGGCCGAAGTTCATGCCGAGGTTCTGGACGTCGATGGTGTTCATGGGTCGGGAGATCAGGATTTTTTCTGGATGTTCTTCCAGGCGTCTTTGAGAGCGATGAGGATTTCCTCTTCGGAGAATCCGAGGCGGGCGGCTTCGATGGCGAGCTGGTCGAGTTGTTCGCGGATGTTTTCGAGCCGGAGATTGAGCGGAAGGGTTTCGGTGTCGGCGACGCGGGTGCCACGTCCGGGGAGGACGACGAGGGTTCCTTCTTTGACGAGATGTTGGATCACTTTATGGGCGGTGTTGGGATTGATGCGGACGGCCTTGGAAAGGGCGCGGACGGATGGGAAAGAGTCATTGGGTTTGAGAAGGCCGGAAGCGAGGGCGCGATGAACCGCCTGGATGACCTGTTCATAGGCCGGGCTGCCGGGGGTGATGTTGATCTGGAAGGGAAGGTCGCTCATGCGTGCGGAGGGCGGTGTCGCTCGGTGTTATAGGTGTATTAGATCAAATAGGACACCCGTGCAAGAGGTTTTTTGGTGGAAAGGACGGCGAAGTAGAATGGTTTTTGGTTTTAAGCGCTGAAAATCAGTGATTTATGTCCTCGTTTTTTTTCGTCTCAACAAAACGGTTGAGGCAGACACCTACGCGAGGTGTTTGGTGTACCACACACAGGGGCAGTAAAGCCTTAACGGAGATGTCCTTACTTCTTCATGGGCACCTGCTTGGGGTGCATGAGGTAGGCGATGAGATCGCGTGTTTGTTCAGGGGTGAGGGCGTCGATGAGGCCTTCGGGCATGATTGAGTTGGGGAGCTTTTGGGTCTCCTGAATGGAAGATTTTTCGAGGGTGCTTTCGTCGACCAAGGTTCGGAGAGTCAGGGTGCGATCGGTCTGTGCAGCGACAACACCACTCAGAGTCCGGCCGTCCTCGAGCTTCAAGATGGAGATTTGATATTCGGCGCTGACGACCGCGCTGGGATCAATGATGTTTTCTAACAGATAGCCCAGATCGGCGCGGCCGGAGCCGGTGAGATCGGGGCCGAGTTGACCGCCTTGGCCGTAGAGTTTGTGGCATGAGGAACAAAGACCCTGGAAGAGCAGACGTCCGTTGGGAAGATCGGCTTGTGCACGAACTTCCTTGCCAAGGGATTGGTGGAGTTCTTCGATTCGTTTCTTCTTGGCGTCGTCGGTTTGGCGAATGTCGCCCCAAGAATCGCGGAGTTTCTTCGAGAGGTCTTCGATGCCGAAGGCTTCGATCTGGCGAGCGTGGAAGGGAGTGAGTTCGTTGCGGGGAATACGCTCTGCCTTGACTTCTTCAAGAAGATCATCCGCCCAACCCGGACGTGAGACAAGGGCATCGATGGCGACTTGTCGTTCATCGGGACGGAAGGAACGGTACTTCTTGATGATGGTTTTTCCGATGGCAGGATCGTCGAAAGTGGCGAGTCCGCGAATGGCGGTCTTGTTGACGTGGCGGGTAGAAAGGAGGCCTTCACAAAGATTGCGAAGGTCATCGGGGCGGGCATCGATCATGGACTGCAGAGCGGCCGCGCGGTCGAGTGGGTTGGCCTTGCGATCAAGGGCGATGGCCTTGATGGAGTCCATGGCGCGGCCGTCTCCGAAGAGAACCGAGAGGTCACGGATGAGATCGGGGTTGGCGGCGGAGAGTTTTTCGACGGCGGTGTTCCAGTTTTTGGGAAGGGGAGCCTTGCGCCATCCTTTGAAACCTTCGGAGAGGCCTTTGAGAATATGCGGGGCTTTGTTGGGCGAGGCAATGGCAAGGTCGATCAACGAATCAGGTTGATCGACCAGAGCGCGGGAGATGTAGCGAAGAAGGTCGGGCCATTCGGTGGCCTTGGCGACTTCGATGATGCCACTGGGATTCGTTTCTAACAGAGGAGCGATGCCGAACCAAATGAGCTTGGGGAGGTTGTGGTCGTTGGCGTCTTCGTTGCGCGAGGCGAGAGCCGCCGCAAGAGAAGAGCGGTCGGCAAGAGGGAGGCGTTGAATGGTGGAAGCGAGAGTGAGGCGGACTTTGGGTGAAGGTTCCTCTTCCGCCAGTTGAAGAAGCTTGGAAACGAGAATTGGGTTGGGGGCCGAAACGTGTTGTGGGTGAAGACCGTATACATGATCGAGAGGAAGGTGTTCTGTAAGGGCCCTCAAACCAAGAATAGTCATCCGGTCATCCATGCCGTGTTCCAGTAGTTTTATCGCCAGACTTTGGTCGATTCCTCCAACTGATTGAAGAGTTTGTAAGACGTAATAGATCTTGGCTATTCCCGCACTCATGTTGTCCCCGGTGAGTGATTTAATGACGTTTTTTTGATTCTCATTGAGAAGTTTCTGGGCTTGTCGCTGATACCAAACGTTCTGGTGATCGATGATGGTTCTTAGCTTATCGCGATCAATTCCTTGCAAGAGATGTAGATCAGGCTTGGGCGGCGTGCCGTGGGTGAAGCGGTAGATTCTTCCGGAAGTCCGGTGGACACCGGTGTGGTCGTGGCATTCGCCGGTGTCTGACCAGTCGAGGCCGTAGAGGGCGCCTTCGGGACCGGACTGGATTTCGAGTCCGCGGAACCATTCGTCGCCGGAGAGGAAGGCATCAGGTTCGTGTTTGCCCACGTATCCACTGCCGTGAGGTTCGAGTCGCTCGACGTTGAGGCGTCGGCCGTGTTGGTTCCAGGTGAGGAGCTTGCCGTTCCAATAGTCGGGGAGGTGACCGCCTTGATAAATGCACATGCCGATGTGGGCGTGGCCACCGCCGTAGTCGTTGGCGGCGCCGTCGCGTGATTTGGTCCAGCTGCCGGAGCGATCGAAGTGGTAGTGGTCGGCGTGCATACCGATGGGTTCGAAGATGTTTTTGTTGGGTGAGGGGTTGAAGGGGCGTTCGAAGTGGGCGCCGGGGATCATGTGCCAGAGGTGGCCGTTGACGGTGTTGATGAAGAAGAGCTCGCCGTGTTCATCCCAGTCGTGTCCCCAGGGGTTGGTGGTACCGTGGCAGAGGACTTCGAAGGTCTTGCGGGTCGGGTGGAAGCGCCAGATGCCGCCTTCGAGGGGAACGCGTTGGGCATCGGGAGTGCCGGGAATGCCGACGAGGCCGGGGCAGGAACCACCGCAACGACCGTAGAGCCAGCCGTCGGGTCCGAAGCGCAGGCCGTTGGCGAAGTTGTGGTAGTTGTTTTGAGCCACGGTGAAGCCATCGAGAATGACTTGCGGTTCGGAGTCGGGAACATCGTCGCCATTTTTATCGGGGATGAATAGAAGCTGAGGTGGGCACATCGCCCAGATGCCGTGGCAATCCGTTTCCACCGAGGTCAGCATCTGGAGCTTGTCGGTGAAGACCTTGCGGGTCTCGGCTTTGCCGTCGTGGTCCTTGTCTTGCAGAATGATGATGCGATCGCGAAGGGCCAGTTCGAAGCGTTTGGAGCGTTCGGCGTAAGTGTAGTTCTCAGCCACCCACATGCGGCCCTTGTGATCCCAGGCCATGGCAATGGGGTTCCGGGCATCGGGTTCGGCGGCGAAGATCGTGACTTCGAAACCTTCGGGGAGCTTGAAGGAGGCGGCGGCTTCTTCGGGGGGAGGGGGATGGGCGGTGGTGTCCTTTTCGGAATTATAAGGAGTGGCGAAATCCTCAGCCCAAGCCGGGAGGAGAAGAAGGAGAACGATGAGAGGGACTCGCATTGGTCAAATCATGGCAGGAGCGGGCCTCGTGGGCGAGGGGGAACTTGGGAGCCGATTCCTTGAAACGTGTAATGAAATACCCAAATCAGAAATCGTTGCTGATTAGGGTCGCCCGCTAGGTTCCCTCGTGATCATCCCCCGGGCGAGCCGGATCGGGATGATTCGCGATCCCCAATTTGAATCATGAAAAGTTTTTGGAAGACCGGAAATTGTGTGGCCCTGCTGATGTTATTGACCGGGGGGCTCCGGGCCGCACAGCCGAACATCGTCCTGTTCTTTTCGGACGATCACACCCAGCAGGTGATCAGTGCCTACCAGGATCTGCCTAATGCCAAATTGCAGGACCTCACGCTGAAGGATTGGTTGCCTTCACGGGCACCGAATCTGGATCGTCTGGCCACTAATGGAGTGGTGTTTGCGAACAGCTACGTGAGCAATTCCTTGTGTGGGCCGTCCCGGGCCAATCTGATGACTGGCCTGCATTCGCATGCCAATGGTTTCACGTCGAATCGTGGTGAGGTGTTTGATGGCAGACAGCAGAATTTCGCCAAGCTGCTGGGGGCGGCAGGATATGCCACCTCGCTTTTTGGCAAGTGGCACCTGGTAAGCGAGCCAACAGGATTCAGTCACTACGAGCGCCTGGTGGGGCAGGGGGCCTATTATTCTCCGGTGCTGCGAACCACGCTGGAAGGCGGAGGGCGGAGTGATGTCCGGTATTCTGGGCGCTATGTCAGCGAGGTGTTGACCGAACAGGCGCTTGATTGGTTGGAGGATCATGTGGAGGAGAATCCCGACCAGCCGTTCATGATGATGGTCAATCACAAGGCGACCCATCGGGTGTGGCAGCCCTCGCCCATCGAATTGCAACCCGAGACCTTTCGCCAGGTGGAGTGGGATTATTCGGTGACTCCGAATCCCGATACCGCTCCGGGGAATCCGGCAAGCTGGACCCCGGCGACCATTCCAGTCCCTGAGACCTTTGATGATTACGTGAATGGCTATCCGACCCGGACAAGCGGGGCGGTGAATCAGGAGATGGAAGTGGCCACCCATCTGCGGGTGAATCAGGACCTGAAGTTGACGGGATCGTTCGGAGGAACCGGTTTACAATGAGATCCGGACGTGGTGGGCCGCCAATGGCTCCGGCCTGACGAAGGAGGAGCGGGACGAGTATTATTACCAGCGATACGTGAAGGACTATGTGCTGACCGGACGGGCCATCGACCGAAGCATGGGAGGGGTTCTCGACTACCTCGAAGCCAACGGGTTGGATCGGAACATCATCGTGATCTATGCCTCCGACCAAGGGTTCTTCGTGGGTGAGCACGGGTGATACGACAAGCGCTGGATGTATGAGGAATCCTTCCGGTCACCATTGCTGATGCAGTGGAAGGATGAGAGCGGCAACTCCTTGTTGCCGGCCGGCGGGACGGTGGAGGAATTGGTCCAGATCATCGATTATGCTCCGACCTTGCTGGAAGCGGCGGGCGTCACGGATTTTGAGACGATGCACGGGTAGAGCTTTTTGGGGCTGGCCACAGAAGCCGAAGGCGATGAGCCGGAGGACTGGCGGGAATTCCTTTACTATCACTATTACGAGGGTGCGACGCGGGAGCATCGGGTGCCCCAGCATTACGGAATCTACAACGGGCGCTATAAGTTGATCTCCCACTACGAGAACGACGAGTGGGAGTTCTTTGATCTCGAGGCTGATCCTTATGAGTTGAACAACCTGTTTTATGATGCTGATACCGGGCTTCCGGTCCTTCGAGATATCGATGGAGACGGAACCCCTGATTGGGAATACCGGACCTTTAGACTGAGTGATCCCATCTCCGCGAATCCCCATGGGTTTCTTCGAGCCGGGGTCTTTGAAGAGGACAATTAGAATCAAAATCTGAATCATTTGGGGGGAGAGACCAGTGGAGGTGAAGCCACCTCTGCTGATCTTAGCACCCAAAAAAAGCGCGCCGGCAAAAACCGACACGCTTTTGGCTGGGGTTGAGATTTTATCGTTTCAGATCGAAGCGATCGAGCTCCATCACCTTGGTCCACGCGGCGACGAAGTCGTTGACCAGCTTTTCTTTGCCGTCCGAGCTGGCGTAGACTTCCGCGAGGCCGCGGAGCTGGGAGTTGGCTCCGAAAACAAGGTCCACCGAAGTGGCGGTCCACTTGACTTCACCGCTGGCGCGATCGACTCCTTCATAAAGTCCCGTATCGGTCTTGCGCCACTTGGTGCTCATATCGAGGAGGTTCACAAAGAAGTCGTTGCTAAGAGCTCCGGGTTGACCGGTGAGGACTCCGGCCTTGAGACCGCCGACGTTGACATCGAGAACACGAAGTCCACCAAGAAGGGCCGTCATTTCGGGAGCAGTGAGCGAAAGCAGACTGGCTCTGTCGACGAGGGCTTCAGGTGCGGAAAGGTAACCGTCACCGCTGTCGAAGTTCCGGAAGGCATCTTGCTGAAGCTTGAGCTCTTCGAAGGAATTGACGTCGGTCTGATCTTGGGTGGCATCGACACGTCCGGGATTGAAGGGAATCGCGATTTCGTGACCGGTGGCTTTCGCGGCGGCTTCGATCCCAAGATTGCCGGCGATCACGATCAGGTCGGAAAGGGATACTTTCTTGCCGTCCTTGGCCTTGTTGTTGAAGTCGCTTTGAACCTTTTCGAGAGCTTCGATGACCTTGTTCAATTCGGTCGGCTCGTTCACGGCCCAGTACTTTTGAGGTGCCAGACGGATGCGGGCTCCATTGACTCCACCTCGTTTATCGGAATCGCGGTAGCTCGAAGCGGCGGCCCAAGCGGTCTTGATCATCTGGGTGTGGCGGAGACCCGACTTGAAGAGGGCTGCCTTGAGTGAGGCGACATCCTTTTCGTCGATGAGAGGATGGTCGGCCTTGGGAAGCGGGTCCTGCCAGATGAGGGTTTCCTTGGGGACGTCGGGGCCGAGATAGCGGGTCACCGGACCGAGGTCGCGGTGAGTCAGCTTAAACCAGGCACGGGCGAAGGCATCGGCGAACTGGTCGGGATTTTCAAAGAAGCGCTTTGAGATCTCGCGATAGGTTGGGTCAACCTTGAGAGCAAGGTCGGTGGTCATCATGATGGGCTGGTGAAACTTCCCTTCGATGTGGGCATCGGGAACGGTTCCGGCTGCACCATTGTTTTTGGGTACCCACTGTTTGGCGCCACCTGGGCTTTTGGTGAGTTCCCACTCGAATCTGAAGAGGTTGGTAAAGTAGCCGTGGCTCCAGCGGGCCGGAGTGCTGGTCCACGCTCCTTCGAGTCCGCTGGTAATGGTGTCGGCTCCCTTGCCTGACTTATAGGTGCTGTTCCAGCCGAAGTCTTGTTCTTCGAGAGAAGAACCCTCGGGTGCGGCGCCGACATACTCGGATGCTTTGGCTGCGCCGTGGGCCTTCCCGAAGGTGTGGCCACCAGCGATCAGTGCGACGGTCTCCTCATCATTCATGGCCATGCGGCCGAAGGTTTCGCGGATGCGCTTGGCAGCGGCGAGAGGATCGGGGTTACCGCCCGGACCTTCCGGGTTCACATAGATGAGTCCCATGTGGGAGGCTGCCAGCTGCTCTTGGAGTTCCCCCTTTTTGGAGAATCGTTCCTGCCCCATCCATTCACTTTCTGGTCCCCAATAGACATCTTTCTGGGGTTCCCAGACATCTTCGCGTCCACCGGCGAAACCAAAGGTCTTGAAGCCCATCGACTCGAGCGCGATGTTGCCGGTCAGGATCATGAGATCGGCCCAGGAAATGGACTGACCATATTTCTGCTTGATGGGCCAGAGAAGGCGGCGGGCCTTGTCGAGGTTACCATTGTCAGGCCAGCTGTTGAGAGGGGCAAAACGAATCGTTCCGTCGGCTGAACCTCCGCGGCCGTCACCAACGCGATAGGTGCCCGCGCTATGCCAGGCCATGCGAATGAAGAACGGTCCGTAGTGTCCGTAGTCGGCGGGCCACCAGTCCTGGGAGTCGGTCATCAGCTCGTGAAGGTCTTTCTTAACCGCTTCCAGATCGAGGGCGTTGAAGGCCTCGGTGTAGTCGAAGCCCGGATTGAGTGGGTCGCTCTTGGTTGAGTTTTGATGAAGGATATCGAGGTTGAGGGAATTGGGCCACCAATCGCGGTTGGTCATGGGGGCCGGCTTGTCGTAACCAGGCGCTTTCGTCACTGGCTTTGCTGAAGCCTGGTCATTGCCTTCAGCTTTCACCATGACTTCGCCATTGGCGTTCATTCCGGTGACGGGACAGCGGGCATCCTTGTCTGCGCTGGCGGCATGGGTCGGAGTTGCTGAGGCGGGCAACATGACGAGGCTGGAAGCGAGAAGGCTGCCGAGCAGAAGCTTTCGGGATGTTCTGATTTGAATCTGAGGATGACGGTTCATGGGACTGGTTCGGGCTTTTTGGAGCTTGGTTGTTTTTCGCATAGGAAGCATGGCCGGGTAACGCCTACAAAGATGATTAAGCTCGAAGAGCCGATTGTCTAAAAATAATCAGAAATTATATCGTTAGATTTAATATAAGAAAAAATGATGAAAAATTTTTGGGTTTCCCCGGCAAGAACTGAGACATGCGGACACAAGAAACCCGGCATTGATGAATGCCGGGTGAGAGTATGCCTGAAATTTCAGGCGGGTTTGTAGGGGATCGATTAGTGAGTCACGCGGGTGCGGCTGCCCCCTCCGGAATAGACGCGGACTCGGTCGCCGACATTAAAGGCTTCGCGAGGGTTGACTTCCTGGACGACGGAAATGGACTTGCCACTGTCGAGGCGGACTTCGATTTGGAGACCTTGTTTGGACGTGACCGACTTTTGAACCTGCGATCCAATTGCCAACCCTAGGAGGGCTCCACCGATACTGGCAGCAGTACTTCCCGCGCCATGGCCGACTTCGCTTCCAAGAAAACCACCGGCAACGCCACCGGCAAGAGCGCCGCCTTGTGTATTTCCTTCAATGGCCACATAGCGAAGAGAGGTGACTCGTCCGTATTCGACTGATTGGGCAGCTCCGACCTCGGCCTTGTTGTAGGCATCATTGGTGAGAGACTGTTGGGCAC
>JBMHCW010000145.1:0-7151 GCA_049889715.1 Akkermansiaceae bacterium
CATCGATCGACCTTGCGATATCGCCCCAAGTTTGCTTCTTCAAAGAAGGAGGAAGCTGACGCTGCGATTGTCGATTTGAGCTTGGAACATCCCGAGCTTGGGGCCGACAAGGTTGGTCGATTGGTTCGCAATCGAGGCTTACGAGTGAGCAACGCAAGAGTTCGTCAGGTGCGTCGCGAGGAGTGCCTTCAGGTTCCTCCTCCCAAAAAGAAGCAGAGTCGCCGTGGAACCAGCACAGGGCTTCATCCAACCAAGGTCGAATATCGAGGTCATGTCTGGACGTGGGACTTCATCCATCACTCTACGGTTAAGGGGGGAAGCTTTCGGACCTTGAGTGTGATCGATGAATACACTCGGGAAGCGTATGAGTTACATCCGGCTCGCAACATTGGTTCGGGCAAAGTCTTGGAGTTCATGGGAGAGCTGATTGATCGTCACGGAACTCCTGATCACATTCGAAGCGACAACGGTCCCGAATTTGTGGCGAAGTCCATTCAGCAGTGGTTGGCTGGAGAATCGATCAGGACACTCTATATCGAACCTGGATGTCCGTGGCAGAACGGTTTTGTGGAAAGCTTTCACGACAAGTTTCGACGTGAGTGCTTGGCTCGAGAGCTCTTCTACACCTTGAGTGAGGCCCGGGTCGTGATTGCAGCCTGGAAGAAGAAATACAACGAGCTTCGACCCCATCGAAGTCTGGGAATGAAAACGCCGGAGGAGTTTGCGAATGGTTGAAATCCAGGCGAGAGGTGGCGCGCACAACAGGCTTCCTCCGTTTCGGCTTCAGCCCTTCACTCCGGAAGCCTGTTGACATCGAGTCTGAAAGGACTAACCAGAGGCACCGATCTTCTCACTCTGAGTGGGCCATAAACTGGAAGAGTGGCATGTGTTTGCGATCTTATCCGCCTAAACCTTGATCGCTTTCATTTCCTAGGACTCCCCGATCATCGTGACCTGTAGTCGGGCACCCCCAAGTTCCTCGCGAAGCTCCTCGTTTTCCCGGTTGGCCTCGCCATACCTTTTCGCTTTGAGGAGGGCTGCTTGCAGCTCTTCCGGGTCAAATGGCTTGGTCAGGTAGTCAAATGCTCCGAGTTTCATTGCTTTGACAGCCTCCGCAGCTCCATCTGCAGCGGTGAGGACAACGGCAGGGATGGAAGGGAATTCTTTGGCGATCACCTCGAGGCAGTCGAATCCACTCATGCCGGGCATTTTTAAATCGAGAACGACAACGCTGGTGTTCTGGGTAATCGAAGAGATTGCCTGATTGCCGTCTTCCGCGGTGACGACCTCGAAGCCGATGCCCTTCGCCTGTAGCGTAAGGAGCCGTCTGATCGTGCGATCATCGTCCGCTACGATCAATTGGGGTTTTCTCCGCGGCATTGTTGGAATAGTAGAGCGTTCTTAAAGAGATCCAATGGGAAATTCACCGTCCATGATTGATCGTAGTCAGCTGTTGTCTCTTGCGGGGGATGACCCCGGCCCCGTGATTGAGATTCTTGAGGATTTCCTAGTGGAAGCCCGGTCTTCGATTACCGGGCTTCCTCTGCTGGACGAGAAGGACGCACGCCACCTGTTTCATCAGCTCACCGGTTCGGCTGGATCACTTGGGCTATCGGCCTTGAGCGATCTTTGCCGTGAGTTTGAAGGGAAGGGCGTCGAGCTTGGTGAATCGCTTGTCCAACTGTTGACTGAGTTGTTGGAGAAGTCGGCAGTAGAGGCAAGGGAAGTGCTTTCTCTCAATCGTCCTGGCGAATAGTCCCGCCTCAGGAAGATGTGTTTTACAGGTGATGTCATTCCAGTCCGAGTTGTCGAGAAGCAGTGAAGAAGAACCGGAGGCTGGAAAGAGAAGAACGAGGGAGGTTCCGGCGGCGACGGTTTTGAGTTCAGGCGAATTCATTGGTACGGCTTGGCAAGAGCACCTGTGTCACGGATAGCTGAAGTGAAGCTGGAGAGTGGGGATGAGGTCAGTGGAAGTCGTGTGAGGTGGTGGCGAGTTCCGGTGCGACTCCGAGGGGGCGGAGTGACAGAACGTAAACGGTGGGCTGTTTTCCTTCGGTGATCTGGAGTCTCCCTTGGACAAGTAGAAAGGATTCGCTGGTGATGGTGAGCCGGTATTCGTGGAAGGTCTTTCGAGGGATGAAGAGGTTCGCGATGCCGAATTCGTCTTCGAGGGAAATGAAGCAGTGACCTTTGGCGGTGCCGGGACGTTGTCGGCAGATGACGAGGCCGGCGATCGTGAGGGGGAATCCGTGGGGGAGTTGGTGGAGGCTGGCCGAGGTGGCGAATTCCTCGCTTTGCTCCCGTCGCCAGAGTCGCATCGGGTGAGGACCGGTGGTGGCTCCCTGGAGGGCGAAGTCGGTCCGAAGTCGTTCGGGAGGTGACATCGCGGAAAGGATTTTCTCTGCCGGTTCGGGCTGGGCGAAGAGGTCATCGGGTGGCAGTTGTTCGGCTTGCCAGAGGGCGTCGCGACGATGATCGATTTCGGGAAGGTCATTCAGGGCTCCGGCTGCGGCGAGGATGCGGCGTTCCTTGGCGTTCGGTTGGACGCGTCGTAAGAAATCCGGCAGGGAGTGGAACTGGTTTTCAGAGCGACGTTCGAGAATGAGCTCCATGGTTTTGCTCGAGAGTCCTTTGAGTCGATGAAGGCCAAGTCGCAGCGTTTGGTCATCGATGACTTCGGTTTCGATCATGGAGTGAATGACGGAAACCGGTTTGCTGCGGACGCCGTGACGTTTGGCATCCTGCATCAGGGTGTTGACCGAATAAAATCCCATGGGCTGGTTGTTGATGAGCCCGCAGTAGAATTCGACGGTGCGATGCACCTTGAGCCAGCAGGAAGCGTAAGCGATGAGTCCGAAGGAGATGGCGTGGGACTCTGGAAATCCGTAGAGCGCAAAGGAGCCGATGGATTGGATGACGCGTTCCTGGACCACGGGATCGATCTTGCGTTCGGTCATGCGTTGTCGAAGCGTTTCGATGATGGGAGCCATGCGTTCATCGGATCGCTTGAAAGCCATGGCCTTGCGGAGTTGGTCGGCTTCCACTCCGGTGAAATCAGCAATGACCATGGCCATGCGGAGAACCTGCTCCTGGAAGAGAGGAACACCCAGGGTGCGTTCCAGAATGGGTTCGAAATCGGGGTGAATGTATTCCACGGGTTCTCGTTGGGTGCGTCGATTGAGGTAAGGATGAACGAGATCGCCGACGATGGGGCCTGGACGGATGATGGCCACTTCCACCGCGACATCGTAGAAGGTCTTCGGCTTCATGATGGGGAGGGTTGCCATCTGGGCCCGGGATTCGACCTGGAAGGTGCCGATGGTGTCGGCGCGACAGAGGAGATCGAAGGTCTTCGGGTCCCTCTTGGAAATCTTGGCCAGGTTGACCGGGCGGCCACGTCGTTCGCAGATTCGCAAACTGTCTTCCATCGCGGCCAGCATACCGAGGCCGAGGAGGTCGACCTTCACAATCCCGAGATCTTCGCAATCGTCTTTGTCCCATTGCAGCACGGTGCGGTTTTCCATAGTGGCGGGTTGGAGAGGGACGACGTGGTCCAATCCTCCGTCGCAAAAGACCATGCCGCCGGAATGTTGGCCGAGATGTCGCGGGGAATTCAGGACGGCATGGTAAAGGTGGAGGAGGGAATCGAAGCGAGGATGAGAGGGGGGGATTCCGGATTTCTCGATGGTGGCGGCCAGCTCCATCACCTTGTCGTGAGGGTAATGCGTTTCCATCGAGGCCTCGCTTCGCGGGGTCTCATGGTTTCGCGGAGAGGTGCTGAGATCGGTGAAGCGATTGGCGATGCTTTCGGGAAAGCCAAGGATTTTTGACATTTCCCGGAAGGCAGAACGAGGGCGATAGGTGATGACATTGGCGGTCATGGCCGCGCCCCGCGGAGCGTATTTTTGATACACGTATTGGATGACCGCTTCCCGTCGGTCGCCGGAAGGGAAGTCGATATCGACATCGGGCCAGGACTGTCGGTTTTCGGACAAGAAGCGCTCGAAGAGGAGCCCGCTTCCGACCGGGTCCACACTTGTTACGCCCAAAGCGTAACAGACAAGTGAATTGGCGGCCGAACCTCGTCCCTGACAAAGGATGCCCTGAGAGCGAGCAAAACGAACAAGATCCCAGACGATGAGAAAATAGCCTGAAAATCGGAGTTTTTCGATTGTTTGTAATTCTTGATTAATTTGTTCAGTATGTTTTTTACTAATTTTAATTGATCGACTATGAAGCCCCTTTTGGGTGATGAAACGGAGATATTCACATTGTTCACTCTCTGTGAATAACTCTCCAGTTTCCGGGTTTTGATAGGAGGGAAACTGGTAGCCGAGGTTTTCGAGAGAAAAGTGGGAGCATTCTTCGGAGAGCGCGTAAGCATGGTGAACAGCCTGTGGATAATCTGTGAATAGTTGGTGAAGATCCTGTGGAGACTTCAGAAACCGCTCGCCATTGCATTCAAGTCGTCGTCCGGCGTCGTCGAGGGTGCAATGTTCGCGGAGGCAGGTGAAGGCATCGGCGAGGAGGCGGTCTGATCGTTGGGCGAAGATGGGGGTATTGGAGGCGAGGAGTGGGAGGTTGAGGTGAGTGGCGAGGTCTCTGAAGAGAGTGTTGAGTCGTTCCTCACCGCGACGGAAATGTCGGCAGAGGGCGATGGAGACATTGCCGGGGCCGAAGTTGTGTTTGAGTTCGGTGGCGGCTTTGAGGAGCTGTCTTTTGGTCGTTTTGTGGAGAGATTCGGAAGTGAGAACGGCATGAGTGCCGGTGAGGTCGACATCGGCCAGTCGGGGAGTATCGGATGTGCAATGCAGGGTGGTGAGGAGGCGGGAGAGGTTTTGGTAGCCGGTTCGGGATTTGTTTAAAATCGTCAGGTTGGAAAATCGGGAGAGGTTTTCGAGAGTGGCTCCGACGATGGCCTTGAGTCCGTGTTTTTGGGCTTCGGTATGAGCGCGGGCGGATCCGTAAAATCCCATGTGATCGATGAGACCGAGGGATTGGTGTCCGAGTTCGGCGGCACGGCGAACCAAGGCTTCCGGTGAGCTGGCTCCGCGGAGGAAGGAGAAGGAGGATTTGGCAAGGAGTTCCATGGGAGGGTTAGCCGTAGATGCCGGTGAGGGTCCATTTCTTGGGCGGGGTGAAGGTGAGTTGGAGGAGGATGTTCTTGAGTTCGACATCCCACTGGGCTTGCTGCCAGTTTTCGTCCCACCAGGAACCGGAGAGAGGAAAGGGGCCGCGGGTTTTGCGAATGGGGCCCTGATGAGGGCCGGTCAGCAGGGCAAGCGGGTGGAGGAAGCGGTCACGTTTTTCGGAGGCGACATTGATGGCGATGGGCGGGCGTTGCCGGTTGAGGGGAAGAAAGGTGGGAGGATGGCTGGTGGAGCCAACGGGGAGTTGGAAATCCGGCGTGACGGGGTGGAGGTGAAAGTGGTCGGGGCGATGACTGTCGAGGATCTGCGGTATGCCGAGTTGGCTGGGGCCGACGATGCCGGAGAGTCGTTTGAGAGTGTCGGCGAATTGATTGGGGTCCTTGAGCCCTAGTTGGAAGAGTTGGTGCTGGGCGTGGTGTGGGAGGGTCGGAAGGAGCTCGAGATGGAATTCCAGAATGGGAGCGGGGGCGGTGAAGCGGTCGAGGTGGGTGTGAAGAGTGCTCAGGAGGGTGTCGGGTGTCAGCGTGGGTTCGGGGAGGGAGAAGTGTCGGGTGTGGGCGGCTCCGTTATCGAAGCCGAGAGTGAGGTGGATTTCGGCAGCGGCGCGTTGGTGGTGTTTTAATCGATTGCAGAGGGTTTGCAGGAGTCGCTTGGCGATGAAGAGAAGAGGCTCGTGATTATCGACGGGTGGTTCGAATTGGTGCTGGGTGCGGTAGTGGTTGAGTGGTCGATGGAGGGTGAGGAGGCGGTGGTGTTTCCCGTGGATGATGTCATGAAGTCGGGCCAGTTCGGGGCCGAGTCTTTCGGCGAGGCCTTGCCGGGGAAGGTCGGCGAGATCGTGCAGGGTTTTGAGTCCCCAGAGTTGGAGGACTTCGAGGTGTGGCAGAGGAAAGGTTCTAACGAGCGAGGGTGTGGCGAGTTCCAGGCTGAGGGGATGTGAGGGATCGGGGGAGAGCGAGGACAGGTGGGCGAGGTCGGGGGTGGCTCCGAGTCCGATCTGGAGTGGGAGGTCGAGGATGGAGGACCGGTCGAGCGTGTGCGTGATCCATTCCGAAGTGGAGGCAATGAGAATGGTTGAGAGATCGAGGAGGAAGACTTCGGGGGTGGTGAGTTCGAAGTCAGGCGTGAGGGATTCGACAAAGGCGAGGGTTTCGAGTCGGGTGGAGTCTTCGGTGGCGGGATCGGGATCGAGGAGGAGAAGCTCGGGGCATCGGGCGAGGGCGCGGATGGTGGGGAGTCCGGGCTGAAGGCTGAAGGCGCGGGCGGCGCGGTTGGTGGCGATGAGGTGTGATTTTTCGCGCTCTCCGGTGGAAAGGAGGGCAGCGGGCTGGTTGGATGGGACTTCATCGCGGGCCAACAGGCAGCTGAGGGCGAAATCCTGGAAATGGAGGGCGGCGTAATTCATGCCTTGTGGGCGAGCGAGGGGGAATCGGCGTGTTTGAAGCCGAGACTGGGTGGGGTGAGTTCGAGGTGATCGAGGGTGAATCGCCCTTGGAGGATGAGACGCTGATGGGGCGACGGCACGAGTGGACGTGGAGTCAGGGCGACAAGGGCGGCTCCGGAATCGCGGGCTTGGGTTTTGAGTCGATGCCAGAGATTGCCGGGGATCTGCCGGAGTTCGCGTTCGCAGACGAGGTGCAGATCGAGGAGGACGAGCGGGAGGTTTCCGTCTCGCAGCAGAAGGTCGGCACACTGGAGGGCCTGCTGGGTCTGGTGGCAGCGGATCCAGATGAGTTGGCGGCAGCGTTGATTGGAGTGGGACGCGGGGTCGAAAGTGTCGCGGCCATCGACGAGGGCGAGGGGGAGGTCGCGCGGTTGCTCCAGAAGTTCTGAAACAAGGAGAGACATGCCGGAACTGGCCTCCGGGGCGATGATTTCGCTGAGTTGCCCGGCTGCAAATTCCAGTTTTTGAGGATCGGGCGGGGCTTCTTCGGGTAAGGGATCACGATGCGCCGACGGGAACTTCTCGCGAAGTTGGCGGCGGAGATCGGAGAGTTGAAG
>JBMHCW010000146.1:0-14266 GCA_049889715.1 Akkermansiaceae bacterium
AATCGGGACGAGGAAGTTTTTCCCGAGGCGGGAACTTTCAAGATCGATCGTGAGGCCAAGTCCCACCTGGCCTTCGGGCAGGGGAAGCATTCCTGTCTGGGGGGGAGATTAGTGGAGATGGAATTGGCTGCCATCTTGGGAGCCTTGAGGGAGACATCTGAGGGCTTCGAGCTGGCGAGTGAGATCAAGTGGCAGAACCGGACGGGCCATCGTTGGATGGAGGAGGGAGTATTCCGGCTGCGATAGGTCGGTTCAACAAGGTCTGCTATTCATCCAGTGGCAATCCGGATGCCCGCATAAGAGATTCCTGGACGATCAAATCGTGCTTGGAATCCCAGGCCAGAGGCTTTTCTCCGCGAATGACTTTGGCCATGTCGCGAAATTCACCGTGATAGCGGCCTTCGGTTTTGGGTAGAGGGATTTCGTGAGTGCCCTTCTTGAATTCCCCGCGATCCTTGGTGAGAGAGAGCGACAGTTTGGGAGGTTCGAGTGGTTGGATCGCGATCGTCCCTTCGGTGCCGACAACGGTGAATTGCCGTCTCGGTCCGCCAAAGGGATCATTGTGATTACTCCCGATGGTGGCGAGTGCGCGGTTGTAGCGGAAGGTGGCGATCTGGTTGTCGCGAAACGGATCCTCCCGTGTTCTGAGGTGAACGCCGTGGACTGCCTCTGGTTTCCCAAGAACCGTCACGAGGGCGTCGATGAGATGACAGGCCAGTTCAAACAGGCCGCCTCCGGGGTACTGTGAAAGTTCCTTGCGGAGTCCGGGCGAAGCCTTCTTGCCCATGTTTCCGTGGACTTCGGTGACTTCGCCCAGCCAACCCTCTTTGACTGCTTTGAAGAGAAATTCGAACGCCGGGTTGTATCGGAGCATGTAGCCCATTTGGATGGTGAGTCCACGTTTGTTGGCTTCCTGATGCATCTCGCGACACGGACCGAGCTTCTGGCCGGCGGGCTTGTCGAGGTGGATGTGCTTTCCCGCCTTCAGGCATCGCAAGGCCGTCGGGACGAGTTGGTCGATCTCTGTTTCGACCGCCACAAGTTTGATCTCCGGGTCATTGAGGATGCGATCGGCCGAGAGCCATTCGGAGGACTGATATGACCGGCGCCGGGAAACACGCTCTTGTTGGGCAGGGTCTTCCTCGCAAATGCCCACCACCTCAAAGAGATCGGGGAGGGCGAGCATGGTGGCGAATTTTCCTTCCGCGTGCGCGTGCTTCGTTCCGATCTGAGCAGCCTTGATTCGTCCTCCCTTGGAGGTTCGGCTATGAGCTTGTGTGGCAGCGAGCGTCGCTGCGGTGGTTTGCAAAAAATGGCGTCGGGACGGAGGAGACATGGTCGAGCTTAGACAACGAGGTAATTCCTGAAAACAGGAAAGCTTCAGGGATGATGATGAAGGAATGCCCGGATGGAATCGGGGCGCTCGTCATATCATCATCCGTCGTTTGCTCTAGTCTGGGGTTGAAGACCAATCCCAGGGAATTCGGCCGCTATACTTGTCGCGATCAAAATCTGTCAGGTGAATGAAGTCCCCGAGGTTCAAAAAGACCTTCTTGTGAGCAGAGCCCATTTCGAATGCAGCCAACATGAGAAGGCAACGGTCTTTCACGAGTTGTTTCGAAATCTCCACCTCGAAAACCCTTTTGCGGCGGTGATTGTTTTCAAATTCCTGCAAGAATCCACCTGCCGAGGGATAGGTGTTGGCTTCGGCGTTGTCGAAGATGAGAAAGGCGGCTTCAGCATTCGTGGCCTTAAGCGGCAGAGAAATGCCGAATTCATAGATGTCGTCCATGATCGATAGGTGAACTTCGACATCCGGATCAGAAGTATCTCCAATCCAAGTCCCGGATTCTTCGATCAAGGGCTTCAGCCTGATGGCCTCCCTCAAGAAGAGATCTGCTGCTTCATTGATATTGCCGAACACAGATCAGAGAGGGCCTAGTTTTTCCTGAACTGGTCATACTCCGGATTGACCTTGGCGTCGCGGAAGATGGGACGGTCTTTCCAAAGGTTATAGGTGGCTTTGAGTTGCACGGCGGACTCGGGGTATTGGCCTTTGTCGTCGGTGCGCTTGATCCAGGCCTCGAGAAGGTCGCGATGTTTTTTCAGCTCCTTGGCGAAATTTGGATCGTCAGCGAGGTTGTTGACTTGATGAGGATCTTTCTCGAGGTCGTAGAGTTCTTCCTTGGGGCGTTTTCCAAACCAGTGTTCGGCCTGATAGGGTGTGAGGGTGCCGTCCTTGAAGGCGGTATGCATGGCGACGACCTCCGGACGGTTGTCCCGATACTGGGCCTGGAGCATGGCGCGGTCGGGGAAGTAGTTGCGGAGATAGCGAAACTTCTCGGTCCTTACCGTGCGGATTTTGTCAATGGTGTAGTCGCAACGGTCCCGGGCGCTGACAACGTGATCGACGGCTTTGTAGTCATCGCTGAAGAGGTCCTGGCCGTCGAGGTAGTCGGGCATTTTGGCGCCGCCGAAGGCGAGGGTGGTGGCGGGGATGTCGAGGGCATTGACGAGTTCGTTGCGGATGCCTTTGTCTTTCAGGGCGGGATGGTCACCCTTGATCATGAAGGGGATGTGGACGCCCCCTTCGTAGCAGAACTGCTTGTGGCGGATGGACTGGTTGTTGCCGTGATCGGAGAAAAAGAAAACGATGGTGTTCTCGAGTTCGCCATCGGCTTCGAGTTGCTTCATGATGGTCTCAACGCGCACGTCGGCTCCGCGGGCGGCGTTGTAGTGGGTGGTCCAGGCCTTGCGAACGGCCGGGAGGTCGGGGAAGTAGGGAGGAAGGGGAACATCGTTGATTTTCAGAAGGTGCTGTTTGCGGGTGTAGCGTGTTCCAGCCTTGCCGCCCTTGATTTCGATTTGGCCGAACCAAGGTTGGTTTTTGTCGGGTCGGGCCTTCCAGGTATTCTTGGTGATGGACATGTTGTGTTCGGCCCGATTTCCCTGCCAGCCGTTCTGTCCGACTTTGTAGTCCTTGCGTGATCCCACGGTGTAGAGCTTGGTGCGATCGTAGTGGAAGTTGTAGTCGTCCTTGCCACTGTTGAAGGTGAAGTAGCCCGCTTCCCTCATGAGCTCGGGAATGGTTTTCATTCCTTCGGGGAGGTGGATGCGAACTTGCTCGGGTACGATTTGTCCATCGGTCCAGCGGCTGGAGCGATGTTGATGGGTTCCGGTGGTCGTTTGCATGACACCGGTGATCATGGCCGAGCGGCAGGCGGAGCACACGGGAGCGGGCACGAAAGCTCGCTTGAAGAGGACGCCGTCGGCGGCAAATTTGTCGATGACCGGGGTGAATCCTTTGTTGATCGGGTCATCGTAGCACCCCATGTAGGGCGAAAGGTCTTCGGAGAAGATCCAGAGGATGTTGGGCTTTTTGGCCGCTGAGAGAGTGAGCGGGAGAAGGGCGAGAAGGCAGAGGAGTGTTTTCATGAGTGGTGGTGTTACTTGTTGCTCTTGTTGCGGGGCTTCTTGGTTTTGGCGCTGGGTTGGTTGGGGTCGTAGTCCGGGTTCTTGACGGGCATTTGTGCGCCCACGGACTTTCTCCAGTTAGCCAGTTTCTGCAAGAGTGCCTTGGCTTTATCAGGATTCTTTTCGGCGAGATTGTTCTTTTCAAAGGGGTCGTTCCTGAGGTCGAAGAGCTCGAGCGTGCCTTCTTCGAAGAACTCGATGAGTTTCCAATCTCCGTCGCGGATGGCTCCGTAGGGAAGGGTCCGGTGGTAGTGCGGATAGTGCCAGTAAAGGGCGTCGCGTTCGAGGTTTTTGGTCTTTCCTGTGAGAAGAGGGAGAATGCTGAGGCCGTCCCGATGTTCTTCGGGCTTGGGAGGAAGTCCGGCCAAGTCGAGCATGGTGGGATAGAAGTCGGTGCCGATGACAGGAACGTCGCAGGTGGAACCAGCGGCAATCTTTCCCGGCCACTTGACGACGAAGGGTTCACGCACGCCTCCTTCGTGAGAGAATCCCTTGAACGCGCGCAGGCCGGCAGTGGTGTTGTCATAGTTTCCGCCATTATCTCCGGTCAGGATGATCACGGTGTTGTCGGCGAGACCGAGTTCTTCCAGTTTGGCGACGATGCGTCCTACGCTGTTGTCGAGAGCCTCGACCATGCCAGCGCGGGCGGGATTGAGGTTCTCATCCCTCTTGTTGTCGAAGGCTTTGGCTTTTTCCTTGTACTTATCGACGAGATTTTGGGGAGCCATGATGGGGCCATGGAGGGTGTAGTAGGAGAAGTAGAGGAGGAAGTGGTCGTTCTTTTTGTCATCGAGAAACCTCACGGCAGCATCGGTGAGTCTATCGGTGAGGAAGTCGCCCTTTTCGCCATCATCGAGACCGGGCATGCCGAAGGGTGAGAAGTATTTTCCTTTCCCCTTGGGTTGGCCCCATTCGCGTCCGCCAACGTTGAGATCGAACCCATGGCTGGTGGGGAAGTGTTGGTCAAAGTCAGGCTGGCCGATGGGCATGAGATGCCATTTCCCGAAAAAACCGGTGGCATAGCCGGCGGACTTCAGGGCCTCGGGGAGGAGGACTCTTTCGTGATCGATTCTGGTTTTCCATTGAGGAATGAGTAGCTTGGGATTTTTGCGCTTGTGCCCGGTGATCCAGTCGGTGAGGTGGAGTCTGGCGGGGTAGCGGCCGGTGAGAATGGCGGCCCGGCTGGGCGAACATACCGTGCACGCTGCGTAGCCGTTGGTGAAGAGCATGCCGTCCTTGGCCAGCTTGTCGATGTGCGGAGTCTCGTAGAAGGTGGCTCCGTAGCACCCGAAGTCGCCCCAGCCGAGGTCGTCGACGAGAAGGAAGACGAAATTGGGTTTATCTTTTGCAAAAAGGGAAGGGTGAAGAGCGAGCAGAAGAATGAAGCAAAGGAGTTTCATGGAAGAGGCTAGCGATACGTTGGAGGGGAAGAGCTTATTTCGGTTGGTGGATCGCGTGTGGTCTGGTTCACAAGGGGACCCGGAATCTGAACACTGGCCGCTGATCGGCGGGGTCGATGACTTCGTCCAGAAGAATGCCACCGGCGTTTTCGATGAGCTTGAGGGACGGGAAGTTGTCGGTTTCGCAGCTCATGAGGCAATGGTCGTGCCCGAGGTTTTTGAGGAGCTGTCGGCCTGCGGCGAAGAGTTGGGTGGCAAACCCTCGTTTCCGGTAGGGAGGAGCGACTCCGTAGCCAAGATGGCCACCGACTTCGCGAAGAGATTCGTTCAGCTCATGACGGATGCTGCAGCGCCCGACGATGACGCCATCGAGGAATCCATAGAGCGTGGTGTGGGGAACGCGTCCAGGGTCCAGATTACGACCGTGATGTTCGTTGTCGAGGAGAGGCATGGCCCTTTACTGTTTGAGGAGGCTTTTTCTTGGATCGAGTGTCAGCCAGATGATGACGGCGAGCGCATTCAATCCGGCGGCAATGTAGAAGAAGGGGTCGGTGGATCCGAACCACCCGGTGAGGGTCGGGAAAGCCAGACTGGTGATGAAGGCTCCAATGTTTCCGGCCATGTTCATTGTTCCGGAGACTGATCCGGCATGGCGACCTCCAACATCGACACAGAAGGACCACGATGGAGAGAGGGTCATGTCGGCACCAAAGACGGCAATGGTCAGAAAGATGATGGCACCGGTGGCGGTGGACATGTGGAGGCTGGCCAACAAACCGATGGTGGCGAGTGAGAAGCCGATAATGGCTGGCAGGCGACGGGAAAGGACGAATTTTTCCGAGCGATAGATCTTGTCGATCAGGAAGCCAGAGAGCCAGTTGCCGGCGGCTCCGCCAAGAAGAGGAATGGCGGCTAGGACTCCGGCTGAGGCCGGATCGAGTCCGTAAGTCTCCTTGACCCAGGGATAGAGCCAGGTGAGGGCGAAGAAGAAGGTGAAGTTGCTGCAGAAATACTGGGTCATGGTCAGCCACATCGTTCTGTTGCCGAAGAGGGTACCGACGGTGAGTGGAGCAGGGCTTTCCGAGGCTTGCTGACGGGTTCTGAGAATGTGGTTCTTTTCCTCTTCAGAAATCGTGGGGTGATCGGTGGGTTCGTCGCGGAACCAGGCATACCAGATCACGGCCCAAACGATGCCGACGGCGCCAAAGACAAAGAAAGTGGTCCGCCAGCCCATGGCGGCGATGAGGGGAGGCATGGCAAACATGGCGGCGGCTCCGCCGAGTCGGGAGGCCGAGAAGTTGATGCCGGTCACCAGCCCGCGTTCCTTGAGCGGGATCCACGAGAAGGTGGCACGGGCCATGCCGGGGAAGGCGCCGGCTTCACCGACTCCGAAGAGGAAGCGGTAAATGAGGAGGGAGACGAAGGTGTAGGCCGCGCCGGTGAGGGCGGTGAAGAAGGACCAAAACACGACGACCGAGGCAAGAATCTTGCGGGGGCCCAGACGATCGGCGAGGGCTCCGGAAGGAGTTTGGGCGAGGGCGTATCCGAGGGCGAAGATGGAAAGAACCCATCCGAACTGGGTGTTGCTGAGCCCGAGTTCATCGGTGATCGGACCCTTGGCCGCCGAGATGCAGGCGCGGTCGATGTAGAGAAGAAGCGAGAGGAGGAAGGTCGCGATGACGAGCTTGTGACGTGTTTGCATAAGAGAGATTCGACGTGTTGATGGTTGAAAGATGTCGGGATGTTAGGTCGGGAGCACTTGGTTGAGGCTGGCGGAATCATAGGCCTTTTCGACAAGAGCGACCGACTTCAAATAGTCGGAGGCGGTGCTTTCAAATTCGCCGCCATTGATCATGACGTCGACGAAATGGCTTTGGACAGCGTGCACGCAATCACCGGCGAATCCTTCTTTGGCGGGTTGGTAGGAATGAGGTGTGCTCGCTTCGCCAAGAAGTTTGATGGTCAGGTTTCCCTCGAAGTCCATTTCGAGGTGCCCCTTGCTGCCATCGATGCGCAGGGTTCCAAAGGTGTAGCGCGGGTTGTCGGCGTCGGACTCGTTGTAGCGGTTCGCGTCGAGCATGGCTGTCACGCCGTTTTCGCATTGGCAGACGAGGAGGGCGCAGTCTTCGCCCTTGATGACGGGATTGCGTCGTGCGGTTTGGGCGAAGATGGCAGTGACCTCGCCAAAGAGGAAGCGGAAGGTATCGAGGAAATGGACGCCGGTTTCGAAGATGAAGAGGCGTTTGTAGTCGCGGAAGAAGGGCTGGCGGGCGAGGTAGGCATCGTCGCCCCATCCGTCTCCGAGGCGAGTGTTGATGGCGCAGTGAAAGGGAGTTCCGATGGCGTCGGAATCGAGGAGGGTTTTGATTTCCCGATACCACGGTTGCCAGCGCCAGTTTTCGTGGACCATGAAGCGGACGGCCGGATGATCTTCAGCCAAGGCTGCCAGCTCTTGAGTTTCTTCCCAAGTTGGGGCGAGAGGTTTCTGGCAGATGATGTGGATGCCGTGCTTGAAGGCAATGCGGCATAGATCGAGATGAGTTTCCGGAGGGGTGATGATGTCGACGAAGTCGGGCTTCTCGGTCACGAGCATCTCTTCGAACTGCTCGATGGAATAGGATCGCGGAATGTTGAATTCTTTGGCGAAGTCTTCGGCCTTGTCCACGCTGCGGTTACAGTTGGCGACAATGTCGACTTCAGCGATGCGATTCCATGAATCATACTGAAAGCGGGAGAAGTATCCGGCGCCGACGATGACGCCTCTGAGTGGTGTGTGCATTTGGTCGGGAAGTTAGAGAGTGTCGGTGGAAAGCTTGTGGTAAGCACGGGTCAGAGCGGCGTCGTTGCCGACGTTGCCGGGGAAGATGACGTAGGCGAGGCCGGGGTGGCGGGTTTCCACTCCGAGCGTCCACACCGGGACACCGGCGAGGATTTGACCGAGGACCATGGCCTTCTTGATGCCGAGGGCTTCGGTTCCGATATCAGAGGAGGTGATGCCGCCCTTCGCGATGAAGAATGCGGGACGGGCTTTGACCGATTGCACAAGTGAGACAAGAGCGTTGGAAACGGTCTGGGAAATATCGAGATTCCTCGTTTTCTCCCGAGCATCGATGCGTTTTCTCGAAGTGTAGAGAATGGCGGTGTTGCCGGACTTGATGACTTCGTTGAGTTGATCGATGAGAGGAGTCAGCGTCTCTTCGCTGTTTTTAAGGAGCGCGGGAACATCGAGTTCGATCGGGGTGGCCTCCGGTGCGTTCTTAATCAAGTGGTTGAGTTGTGTGGTCGTTTTTGGGACATGGGAACCCACCACGATCAAGCCGCCATTGGGGTTTTCATCGAGGTCCTGCATTTGCCAGGGCTCGAGTGATGGGCGCGAGATGATTCCGGCCAGCGATTGGACAAAGGAGGCCGCGCAACGGATGATGAAAGGGCGGTCGCTTTGGTGGATGGCGGCCGAAAGAGCATTGAGATCGTGCAACGAGGCGGCATTGATGATGCAGGTGGATCCATCGGGGAGATCGGCGAGACGTTTCTCCACGTCACCGGTGCGAAGATCATCGATGCTGATGGATTGGACTTCGGCCGCGGGAATCCGCCCCTGTGATTTCTCCTCGATGTAATCGGGGAGGTGGGAGTGAGAGAAGGGAAAGGAATTGTCGTTGGCAAAAGGTGTGAGGTGGGCCGGGGTGGCGGTATCACCTTCGACGACATAGTGGGTGTCGTTGACGGTGAATCGGCCTCCGGCTTCGAAGAAGGGAATGAAGAGAGTGGGTGCGTTGCGGAGATCGAGAGCTTCAGCAAGGATGTCGGTTTCGAGGGGGAAGTGTCCGCGCAGAGTCGAATCGGATCGTGAGAGGACGATGATGTCGTCGCGGTAGTCGCGAAGGATCTCACCGAGATCACGATGCAGATGGGTTGTCTCTTCGGGAGTCAGTGCTCTGGAGTTAGTCAGAAGAAAAAGGACGGGTGGTTCTTCTTCGAGGGCTTCGTGGATTGATTCCCGATCAAGAGCGGTGAGAACAGGAACGTCGAAAACAGTCTGGGTTCCAGTGGGATCGTCATCGAGGACCACGATGGTCTTGCCCGAGTCGATGAGGAGTTCGTGGATCTTCGAAGTGAGATCTTCTTCGGGAAGTGGCGGGAGTGATCCGAGAAGGTCGGCGGTTTTCATAAGACAATGGTTTCGGTGGAAGCAAAGGCCCGGCACGGGCAGCCGTCTCCTTGTTCGATTTTCAAAGGCATGGCGCCGAAGAGAACGGGGTAGTCGGGAAGTTGATCGAGATTGGTGAGCCCTTCCACAATCGTGACGTCGCCTCCGAGAAGGATCTGGTGAATGAGAGTGACCTCCGGAAGGTTGGCGACGTCAGCGACCGAGGGAGGTTCGACACCAAGGACGGCCACCTTGTTTTCGACACACCAATGGGCGAGCTCTTCCGAGATGCGGGGAAGCTCGAGGCGGTATCGCTGGTCGTCCTCGACAAAAGAACTCCAACCGGTGTGAAGGAGAAGGGAGTCTCCGGCAGGGAACGAGTTGGCGAGGTCGCCAAGGTGGGAGACGGTAAGAAGCTCCCGGGGTTGGGTGTCCGGGAGGCGGACGACATGCGCCTTGGTTAGGCAACGTTCGAGTGGCGTCTCATCGATGAAGTTCTCCGAGCAACCGAAGTGCCATGGGGCATCCATATGGGTGCCGCAGTGGGAGTAAAGGTGAAGAGTGCGTGCGTTCCATCCGTCGGCTTCCAGAGTGCGGGCGGGCTCCCACTCGACTCCGCGCATGTCGGGTTTGAGGGTGAGGGTCAGATCGATCAGCGACATGGTGACGGCTAAAGGTTTGAGATGACGAGCTGTGTCAGGGATTCCGTGTTCTGGGTGCCACCCATGTCGCCGGTTCGATGGGCTGGGTCCGAGAGAGTTTGGCGTACGGCATTTTCGATTCGCATTGCGGCGTCGGTTTCGCCGAGCCATTCGAGCATCATGGCGGCTGAGAGAATGGTGGCGATGGGATTGGCTTTCCCCTGGCCGGTAATGTCGGGAGCCGTGCCGTGGGATGGTTGGAAGACCGCGCACTTTTCACCGATGTCTCCGGAGGGGGCCATGCCCATGCCGCCGACGATTCCGGCGGCGAGGTCGGAGAGGATGTCGCCGAACATGTTTTCGGTGACGATGACGTCGAAGGTCTCCGGGCGTTGCACCAGGAAGAGGGCGGCGGCATCGACATAGATGTATTCGGTGGCCACGTCGGGAAAGTCTTTGGCCACTTCATCGAAGATCTCGCGGAAGAAGACCATGGAGGGAAGGACATTGGCCTTGTCGACGAGTGAGACCTTTTTGTTGGGTCGATTGCGGCGTTCGGCTTCTTCGAATGCGTATCGGCAGATGCGCTCACATCCTCGACGGGTGAGATGAAGGGTGTCGGTGGCGGAAGAGCGATCTTCGGGCTGAGTAGATCCGCGGGCCGAGAAGAGGCCCTCGGTGTTTTCGCGAATGATGGTGAAGTCGATCTGGTCGGCTTCGCATCCCTTGAGGGGGGAATCGTGTGAGGAATAGAGTTTGATTGGGCGGGGGCCGGCGTAGAGATCGAGTCGTTCCCGAAGGTCGATTTGCGGCGTCATCTCCCGTCCATCGGGCCAGCGGACATTTGGGAGTCCCATCGCGCCGAGAAGAACGGCATCGGCTTTTTCACAGGCTTCAAAGGCTTCCTCGGGCAGCGGGGTTCCGGAGCGAAGGAATTCGCCTGCGCCGACCTGATGTTCGGAAAAGGTGAGGGAGAGATCGAGAGCTTTTAGGACAGAGACCGCGGCATGAGTGACTTCGGGTCCGATGCCGTCACCCGGAAGGACGGCGATGTGGTGTGTGTGTGGCATTCACCGGAGGATGGAGATCTCGCGGAGAGAGGCTAGGCGAAAATCAGGCCTGATCAGTGGGAAAGGGAATTTACAAGGGCGGAAGGACCGGTAGAAGTGTGTGATGTTCAATCAGTTAGACCATATCGCCATTCTTGTTAGAGATACCGACGACGCTTTGAAGTTCTACCGTGATACTTTGCGGTTGCCGCTTCTTCTCAGTGAAGAGCTCGAAGAGGTGGGGGTGCGTTTGACGCATCTTGATATGGGGAATGTGAAGCTTCAGCTGGTGCAGCCGCTGAGTGACGATCATCCGTTGGCGAAGCAATTGGACGAGAGGGGGGAAGGGTTGCATCACTTGTGTTGGGAAGTGGATGATGCCGAGGAGGCCATGGCCAGATTGCCTGAGTTCGGGTTGAAGGCCAAAGAAGGTGAACCTCATCCCGCTCCGAGAGGAGGGACGGCTGCCTTCATCGATCCCAAGGATACCCGCGGAGTCCTTTGGGAGATGACGTCGAAGTGATGGTGCTCTCTACTCCTTGACTTGGGTCGGGAGAGGTTTGTGGGCCTTCTTGATGAGTGACTCGAGCTCGGCGACCATCTCTGGGTTTTTGAGGGCGAGGTTGTTTTTTTCGAAGGGATCTTTTTCCAGGTCGTAGAGTTCGAGCGGCTGCATTCCGGGCTTCTGCTTACTCCTAGACATTTCTCGATAGCCTTTCCAATTCCCCTTGCGGATGGCTTGGGAGAATAGTGCTTGTTCGTTCCCCTTGCAGAATTCCCAGTAGAGGAATTCGTGCTTCTTCTGTTTGTCGTTCAGTCCCTTTAGCAGGGGCAGAAAAGAGATGCCGTCGACATTTGCCGGGATGGGTTGGCCGGTGAGCTCGGCCATGGTGGGAAGAATGTCCTGGAAGGCCGAGAGGTGATCGGTGGTGGAGCTAGGGGCAATCGTGCCGGGCCAGCGGGCGAGCATGGGAGTGCGAATGCCTCCTTCGTGCATGTCGCGTTTCATGCCGCGAAGCGAAGCGGTGGAATTCCAAAAGTCGGGATCGTGACCACCCTCGCGGTGAGCGCCATTGTCGGAGGCGAAGAGAATGAGAGTGTTGTCATCGATTTCATAGTGTTCGAGGAGAGCGAGGATGTCGCTGATCTGGTTGTCGAGGTTTTCCATCATAGCCGCGAAGCCGGCGATGGGATTGATGACATCGGGAACAGTCTCGGAGCCATCGCCGCGGTGGATCTTGTATTTGCCAACAACCTTGTCGAACTGGGGGAACTTCTTGCGCCACTTCTCGTGTAATTCGGCAGGGGCATGCATGGCAGCGTGTGGCACGGCGGTGGGAATGTAGCAGAAGAATGGCTTGCCGGCCTTAGCATTGCGTTCCATGAACTGCATGGCGTTGTTCATGATGATGTCGTGAACGTAGGTGCCCTTCTTGAGAGGGATCTCCTTTCCGTTGTGAACGTATGTGGTCGGGTAGTAAGTGTGGGCGATCATCTGGGACTTCCAGCCGCAGAATTCATCGAAGCCATGGGTAAGCGGGTTGTTTTTTCCTTCGAGATGGGTATGGCCCAGACCCCATTTGCCGAAGGCCCCGGTGGCGTAGCCGGCAGCCTTGAAGACTTCGGGAAGAACAGTGATGCCGGGGTCAAGTGGGGCGGTGACTTCCTCGAGCACGTTACCCCTGAGGTAGACTTCGCCGGGTTGTTCGCCGGTCATGAGGACGGCACGTGATGGACTGCAAACCGTGTTGCCCGAGTAGTGGGCGGTGAACTTCAATCCTTCGGTGGCGAGGCGATCAATCGCCGGAGTCTTGAACTTGGTTTGTCCGTAACAAGAGAGATCGCCGAGGCCGAGGTCGTCGGCGAGGATGTAGATGACGTTGGTTTTTGGAGCTGCGCCGAGGAATAGAGGCAGGGAAAGGAAGAGACCGAGGATTATCTTCATGATGTGGCTCAGGACTCTGAAGAAACGCCGGACCAATTCAAGGGAAGGTTTGCCGGCGGAAATGTCGCTCCCTAAAAGCGGACAGTGATTCCGGTTTTGAGGCTGGTGTCGTCCTTCTTGTTCCCGTCGGCCGGTTGGTTGTCGTAGAGATACTCGAGACCGACCATCCAACTGAGATCGTTGGTGATGGCGGTGTCGAGATTGGCGGTGGCCACCACGGTGAAGCTGTCGGCATCTTCCAGAGAGAAGTTGGCAATGATCTCCTGCTTCAAGCTGGTGTTTTCACTGATGGCCCAGGAGAGGCGTTGAGCGGCGAGGGCCGAAAAGAAGGAGTCACTCTGGCCGTCGACTTCCTCGAGAGTGAAGGAGGGGCCGGCTTCCAGACTCAAGGCCAGAGTATCGTTTTTGACGAGGTAACGTCCGGCCACGACGGCGGGGGTGACGCGGTAGCTGATATCGGCGAGGTCGTCGCGCAGGAAGCGAATGCCGGCTCCGTAGAAGTGACATTCGCCGGGAGTGCGGTTGATCTGGGCCGAGGCGGTGAGACGGTCTTCGCTGGTGGTTCCGCCATTGTCAGCAAAGGCGTAAGAGGCCTTGTAAAAGGACTCGTAGTTCGATTCCCGATAGGCTGAATCGAAGGAGAGATGGAAGCCTGTGCTCTTGGAATTTCCTCGGGCGAAGCTGAGTCCGGTGGAGGCGGTGGTGGTCCATCCGAGGGGAGCGGTCGTCTTCGGTGCGGGGTCCTTCTTGAGTGAATCGCGTCCCGAGTCTTCCTCGTCGGAAATCCCTCCGAGCTTGTAAGAGAAGCCGACAAGCAGGGTGGTGTCTTCCTCTTCGCGGTCGTCGGCAGGGTTACTGTCGACTTGATGGCGCAGGGTGGTCCGGAGCGCCCATTCGTTGGTGAGGCGAAGGTCGAGGCCGATCTCTCCGAGGAAGACGGAGTCAGAGAAGTCATCGCTTTTTGGCGTGAAGGTAAACGTTTGCCAAAGTTTGGTGCGGGAGTTGAACGAGTGTTCGAAATTTTGGGAGAAGCGGATGGTGGCGAAGTCTTCGGCGTCTCCATCCCTTTCCCGCCAAGTATATCCGGGGCCGGCTTCGAAGGAGAGGGAGGTAGTGTCGTTCTTGATGAGCTTGTATCCCGCGACGGGGGCGAGATCGAGGCGGTAGTCGAGATCGGCAATCGGGTCGGTGAGATATTCGCCCACAAAACCGAGGTAGAAGCGATCGGTGATAAGGTGGTTATACTGGCCGAAGGCGCGGAAGGAATCGGTGGTTCGTTCGCCATCGCTTTCGGCATAGAAATAGTCGACGCCGAAGCGTCCTTCGTTGGCTCCATTCTCGCAAGTAGCGAGGAATTGGAGATACCATGAGACGTTATCGGAGTTGCCGCCGGAGGCACTCAGTCCGGCGGCCCCGGTGACATCCCAGGGTCGGGTGTCATCGGCATTCGCAATGGTGGCGGTGAGGAAGGCGAACGTGACAATCCGTAGAGCAGTGATCATGATCGGAGGAGACTGAATATCGGGTTCTTCCTGAATTGTCTACTGTGGGATTTCGGCGGGGCCGGGTCTAACAGGTTCTCTTGAGGAGCTTGGAGAGAAAGGGAG
>JBMHCW010000147.1:0-38687 GCA_049889715.1 Akkermansiaceae bacterium
TAGCCGATCTCATCGGTCTCTCCGTAAACGCCCGGTTTGATTCCGGCTCCAGCCATCCACATGGTGAAGGCGTGCGGATGGTGATCGCGTCCAATGAAGCCCTTCTTCAACTCGGTGTTCTTGTTGTTCTGCATCATGGGAGTGCGGCCGAATTCGCCGCCCCAGATGATGAGGGTTTCGTCGAGAAGACCCCGTTGCTTGAGATCGGTGATCAAGCCGGCGACGGCCTTGTCGATCTGCTGGCATTTGATCGGCAGGGTTTCATCGATCGACTCACCAGGCGAGCTGCCGTGGTGATCCCATCCCCAATCGTAGAGTTGCACGAAGCGAACTCCGTTCTCCACCAGGCGTCGGGCCAGCAGGCAGTTGTTGGCAAAGGTGGCGTCATCGCCCTTGTATCCGGCGCGAGGGTCGGCGGCGGTTTCGGCAGGCGAGACGTATCCGGGTTTGGCACCGTAGAGATCGAGAATATCCTGCGATTCCTTTTTGATGTCCATCACTTCGGGAACGGACATTTGCATGCGGTAGGAAAGTTCGAATTGAGCGATGCGGCTGAGCGTCTCGGGATCACCGATTTGTGAATGATGTTCTTCGTTGAGGTCGCGGAGAGCATCGAGGGTTTTCCGTCGGACCGATCGGCTCATCCCTTTGGGATCGGAAAGGTAGAGGATGGGGTCGCCGCCATCGGTACGGCATTGCACACCTTGATAAAGAGTCGGGAGGAAGCCGGATCCCCAGAGGGACTTGCCGGCCGAAGGGGTTTTTCCGCCCGACGCGAGAACGACGAATCCGGGGAGGTTGTCGTTCTCCGAACCAATGCCGTAGTTCACCCAGGATCCGATGGAAGGAGATCCGAGAAGGTTGTTGCCGGTTTGGAGAAGGAGCTGGGCGGGTGAGTGATTGAACTGATCGGTTTGCATCGAGCGGATGATGCAAAGGTCGTCGGCCACCTTGGCGAGGTGGGGCAGGTTGTTCGAAATCCACTGGCCGCTTTGGCCGTGTTGTTTGAAATCAAATTGGGACCCCAACATCTTCGGGGTGCCCTTGATGAAGGCGAAGCGTTTGCCTTCGAGATATTTCTGTGGGCAGTCAACGCCGGTGAGCTTGTTGAGCTCGGGCTTGTGTTCGAAGAGATCCAGCTGGGACGGCGAACCAGCCATGTGGAGGTAGATCACCGACTTGGCCTTGGCGGGGATGCGAAAGGAAGGAGAAGCGGCCGATGCCGTCTTTGCCAGAAGCGAGTGCAGGGCGATCGACCCGAATCCGAGACCGTAACGTTGAAAGAGGTGGCGTCGGGTCAGGGCCTGCTGGTTTTCGAGATAAGGAGTGAGATTCATCTCAGGGCTTGGTGAGGGTTTCATCGAGGTTGAGGAGGACGTGGGCCACCGCAATCAAGCCGGGGTCGCCGTCGGGGAGGTTGGCCGATTTCGGGAAGCCTGCTTTGGCGAGATCGTTGCCGGTGTCGTGGTAGAGGGATTCCAGTCGGTCGAGTTCGCGGTCGTTGGGTTTACGGATGAGGACGAGCCGGAAACCATGGTTGATTTGATCGGTGAGCTTGTCACCGGAGGTCTTCATTTTGTTGGCCAGCGCAACGGCAGCTTCAAGGAAAGCCGGATCGTTCAGCGTGACCAGTGACTGCAGCGGAGTGTTGGTGCGGATACGGCGGATGAGGCAGACTTCGCCCGATCCGACGTCGAAGGCTGTCATGGCGGGATGGGGGCTGGTGCGTTTCAAGAAGGTATAGAGGCCGCGTCGGTAGCGGTTTTCGTCGGTGGCGTTCTGCCACTTGAGAGCGGAGTAAGTGGTCTTCCAAACGCCGTCTGGTTGCGGAGGAAAGACCGAGGACCCCCCGATTTTGTTGGTGAGAAGTCCCGAGGAAAAGAGGGCCTGATCGCGAATCGTTTCGGCCGAAAGCCGGAAGCGAGCCCCGCGCCCAAGAAGGCGGTTGGCGGGGTCCTTTTCAAGAGCAAGGGAGGTGACTTTGGAAGACTGTTGGTAAGTCGAACTGAGGACCAAAGAACGGAGGAGCGATTTGAGTTTCCATCCCTTTTCGCGGTAGTCGACGGCGAGCCAGTCGAGGAGTTCCGGATGACTGGGGTAAGTTCCCTGAAGGCCGAAGTCTTCTTCGGTTTCCACCAAGCCCGTTCCGAACAGGCGGCCCCAGATTCGGTTGACCATGACGCGGGCAGTCAGGGGATTGTCGTCGGAGCACAGCCATTTGGCGAAGGCAGCCCGGTTGGCTTTGGCGTCTTCCGGCAGGGTCCCGAAGGCGCTGGGGATGCGTGGCTTCATCTCCTCCTTGCCTTGTTCGAGGAAGTTGCCGCGAAGATGGATATGCGTTTTTCGGCGTTTGTTGTCGGGGAGTTCCCGAAGAACCGGAGTGGAGGGAATTTGTTTACGAAGGGTCGCAAGTTCCTTCTCCAGTGAGTCCTTTTTGGCATGGAGAGTTTTGGTGGCCGGAAAAACCTGACGGGCGAAGCGACTTTCGGTCGCTCCGGAGTCATTGAGTTCCGGTTCCAACTCCTTGGGATCGCTGCTGCTCGTCGAGAAACGGAGATTGGTGACGACGTTATGGTTCTTGTAGGGGAAGGTGATCTGGAAGCACAGTTTGACACCCTTGGGCAGGGCGAGTGGTTTTTCGAAGTCGAACAATGCCACGTTGTGTTTCTTTTCGTTTCCGCCGACGGCCCATCCGGTCTTCGTGTTTCCATCAATGGCATTTCGGGCGGGCCATCCTCGTTGCTCGTGTTGGGCACGCCCGTTTTTGAATTTGATGGGTTTCGGAGGTTGTCCTTCGACGAGGAGCTTGGCGTCGAAGTGAATGGTAAAATTGCCATCGTCCCATTTCGAACCCACCTGATTGGCGGGTAGGATATCAAGGCGGAGCGAAGTCAGCGGCTTGTCTGAAGCGGAGGGAAGAACTGTGAGGGTCCATTGGTCTTCGGCGGGTTTGGTTCCTCGGGCCACGAGAACCTGATTCGCGTTGGCTTCAAGAGTGACTCCGTTTTTGGATTCGAAGGCATCAAGCGAAACTGGATGCCACTTCACCGGTTGTTGTTCCTTCCAGGAAGTATAGGCCTGATCGAACCCTTCTGGCTTCTTGGTCAGCGATGTCTTGAGGGTTTCGATTTCCTTTTCGAGTGCCTTCAGTCCTTCGTTTTGCTCTTTGGTCGGAGTCTGAATCACAGGTGAATCGTCTCCGCGATCGGCATCAGCGGTTTGATTAAAAATGGCGTAAGTTGAGTAGTAGTCCTCAATGGTGATGGGGTCGTATTTGTGGGTGTGGCATTTCGCGCAAGCCATGGTCAGTCCCATCCAGACCTGCATGGTGGTGTCGACCCGGTCTTTGACAGCTGCCACGCGGAACTCCTCGTCATCGGTTCCGCCTTCTTCGTTGGTCATGGTATTCCGATGGAAGGCGGTGGCGAGAATTTGGTCGCTGGTGGCATTGGGGAGAAGGTCGCCCGCCAGTTGATGGAGGGTGAACTCATCGTAGGGCATATCGGCGTTGAGAGCATCGATGACCCAGTCTCGGTAACGCCAGATGGTGCGCGGGCGGTCCTTTTCGTATCCTCTGGTGTCGGCGTAGCGAGCGAGATCGAGCCACATGCGGGCCCAGTGTTCGCCGAAGGCCGGTGAGGAGAGGAGCTGATCAACGTAAGCCCGATAGGCTTCGGGTGACGGGTCGGCGGCAAACTTGTCGGCATCTTCGACGGTGGGGGGGAGGCCGGTGAGATCGAGGGAGACCCGCCTGAGCAGTTGAAAGGGATCGGCCTTTGGGGAGGGAGAAATTCCGGCGTCGTCGAGTCGGGCGAGGATGAAGGAATCGATTTCGTGTTGTATCCAGTCCGGGTTCGATGTCTCCGGCGGAGCCGTTTTGATGGGTTGGGTGAAGGACCAGTGTTTGGTGTATTTTCCGCCTTCCTTGATCCATTGCCGTAGCAACTTCTTCTGCTGATCGGTAAGAGTGTGCCCTGAGTCAGGCGGTGGCATGAGGTCTTCCGGGTCGCTGCTTTCGATGCGGGCGATGAGTTCGCTCTTCTCAGGTTTACCCGGGACGATGGCGTCGAACTCCGTGGCTGCTTCAAAGGAATCGAGGCGAAGATCGCCCTCGACCGCTTCTTCGTCCGGGCCATGGCAGGCAAAGCAATTGGCGGAGAGAATGGGGCGGATGTCGCGATTGAAGCTGAGTAGCGATTCGGCTCCCGGGCTGGTGCTGATCAGCGACAGGATAAGGAGAATCCAGAGGGGATGGCAGAGGCGGGTCATACGCAAAGGGTTCGCTCATATCGAACGAAAAAGAGTGGTGGTCACTTTCAGAGGATTCCCTGAAAGCGGATTACCCTAGCTACCCGAAGATGGGGGGGCCTGCAAGGCATCGAGGACCAGTTGCAAGAGAAGTCGGTTGCCTCGTTCATTCATGTGAACTCCGTCGGTCGTAAAAATGCCCTTGGGAGCATAGTCCTGATTGTGCTTCTTGAGTTCCTTCACGAAGGTCTTCCGGAAGTCGAGCAATTGGCAGCTGGTTTCAGTGGTGATCTTTCGGCTGATTCCGGCATAACGATCGAGCTTTCCGTCGGAAGGATTGAAGCCATCCGGTTTTTCTCCGATGACGGTGGGGGTGCAGAGGATGACCCGGGATCCTGCTTTCTTGATCTTGGCGATCATATCCTTGAGGCCTTTCTCGAATTCAGCCGGAGTGGTTCCTTTCTTGCCTTGGGAGAGGATTTCGGGGTGCGTCCAGTGCTAGACGTCGTTGATGCCGATGAAGATAAAGACGATGGTGGGTTTCTTCTCGAGGACATCGGAATCGAGACGCCTTTGGCAATCGGGAACCCGATGCCCGCCTTGTCCGGCACCGATGATCTCGATGTCGAGATCAGGGTGGGCTCTGGCAATGGCTTGGGATGTGAGAGTGACATAACCCTTGGGCCAGACTCCTTCTGCGGTGATGGAGTCACCGAGGAACACAATCCGGTCGTTCTTCTTCAGCGGAACCTGGGCCAAGGAGGTGAGGCCGAGCAGGAGGGCTAAGAAAAGCTGTCGGAAGATAGAGAGGATATTCATCTTGGAGGAAGGGCCTTCGATCGATTGCTATCTGAACATTTTGATGCCTTGAAGGACCTTGCGGGGGTTGGGGCCGGTAATTTGGATTCTTTAGTTCGTCTTCTGATTGGGGAAAGTGATACTAAAGGTTGGGCCTTTCCGCGATGAGATAGTTTTATTTTCTATCTTTTTTGGGTGTCTGAGCCCATCGAGGTTGAGGGGTCCGAAAACGGTGGAAATCGCAGAAAAGGCCATGCTACTTCGATAGGGGAAGAGGCGATGAAGGCTGCTAGTTCCCGAGTTCCGGGCCGGTCCAACTTTCGGTGCGGGAGGCGTGATTCCTTCTGACTCTGGAGATGTCTTCAGTTTTGATGAGTCCTTCCGCCTTTTCGAGTCTCCGGAGGTAGTTCAGGACATCGGCAATCTGCTGGTCCTTGAGACCACCCATGGGAGGCATGGGAACGGCATCGGCGCCTGTTCCGTAATCCACTCCGTTAACCTTGACGGGGCCCTTGAGCCCGTGGAGCACGATCTTAATCAGTGCGCCGGTGTCTCCCGAGATTCGGTTGGTGCCCGTCAAAGGAGGATAAATCCCGGGGAGCCCTTTCCGGTCGGCTTGATGGCAACTCAGACAGGCCATCTCATACACTTCTTCACCAGGATCTTTGGGCTCGGGCTTCTCTCCCCGGAGAGCTGACAAGTAGGCTTTTTGTTGATCGCTTTTGAGGGCAAGACGATCGCGATCAAACAGAGGAACCCACCTTGGCTGCATCGAGCGGGCGCTGAGACGGATGGCATAGTCGAGAAAGCCATCGCGCGGATGGTCGAGAGCGGTGGTCGCAATCGTGACGGCATCGGCTTCTGGCAGATAGCTGGACGCCACCACCGCTTCGAGACGAACGCGCGGATGAGGGTCGCCAGCGAAAGTTTCGAGATTGCTGCGGGTTTCGATCCGGTCGGACCACATGCCGGCGACGCGGGCTCCATAGGCTCTGACACGATGATCCGCAGACTTGAGCAAGCGATCGAGCAGGTCCTTTCTCGGAGCTTCATGGGCCTCGTAGACTCCGCAGATCTCGAGGAGGTGATGCTCGTCTTTAACCACAGCCGAGATCTTGTCTGTTGCTTCAAGAACGGCGGTTCGAGGTTTGCTAAAGAGGAGACGTTTCGCTTGATAGCGTGTCCACCTTTCCTGCGAGGCGAGTTGCTTCAGCAGCTCGTTTTCGTTCATCGAAGCAAGATCCGGCTGCTTCACCGGCTTATGATTTTTTGAGGTGATTCGCCAGATCCGGCCATGTTTTTTGTCACGTTTGGGGTCGGCGTAGCTGGCCTGGTAGTGCCCGATCACCGGATTATACCAATCGGCAAGATAGATCGCGCCGTCGGGTCCCACCGAGACGTCGACCGGCCGGAAGGCGTTGTTGGAAGAGGTCATCAATCGTGGCAGTTGCGTGGTCTTGAATCCCGAGCCGGCGTCTTCGAAACGATGCAGTTCCACCACCGAACCGAAGTAACCTCCGATCAAGGCGCATCCCTGGATGTCTTCGGGCAGAGCAGACGTTCCGATGATGTCGAGAGAGGTCGTTTTTGGAGAAGTGTTAAAGAGGGGGCCGACCGAATGATATTGCTCGGGTGAATTGCGATAGGAGGCGCTGGCTTCGGTTTCCGAACTGCTTCCGCTTGGACTGGCTCCGCGAACCAATCCGGGCATGGACCAGTATCCCTGCGGCCGGTCGCCCGATTTGTGGAAGATCTGGCCATAGTCATCGAAGGCGACACCCCAACAGTTGGCTCCCGCCATTCCTCCTCCGAAGAATCCTTCCAATCTCAGCGACTTGGGGCGCAGTCGCCAGATCGCCGACCGATCGAGACGCGAGATCCCCCACGGGGTTTCAACCCGGGACATGGCATGAAGTCCCTGCGAAAACCATAGGCTGCCATCGGGGCCATGACAGATACTGTTGATCAGTTGGTGGGTGTCGCCTACGCCAAAGCCCGAGAAGACGATAACCCGTTCATCCGCTTTGTGGTCGCCATTGGTATCACGGAAGTGAAGCAAGCGATCAAAGTCGCAGACATAAACGCCGCCGTCTCCCGGTTCGACGCCTTGGACCATGGTCAGTCCTTCGGCATACTTCCACGAGCGATCGGCTTTGCCGTCGCCATCGGTGTCTTCGCAAACCAGGATGTAGTCCTGAGGTTTCGCGCTGGCCAAGGACTGGGGATAGCCGGGTGAACAGGCGACATACAACCTGCCGTGTTCATCCCAGGAGAATTGGGTGGGGTTGATGACGCCGTTGGCTTCCGAGGCGAAGAGGTTGACTTCGTATCCCTTGGCGAGGGTGAAGGTTTGCATCTGCTCATCCGGGCTCAGCGCTTTTCCTTCAGAGTGCTGCAGAGCCACCCTCGGGCGGACGGTAGGCCCGGGTTCCTGCCCGAGGGCGATGCGATGAATCCTGGCGTCCGCGAGCTCGACGAGCTTTCGTTGCTCTTCGATCGAGCCTTGCAGGGAAGGAAGTTGCCCGCCTTCTTTTCCGTATCGTTGGTTAACCCGATCGCCATAAGCGAAGGACCAGTTCGAAGGCCGCCAGCAGTCGAACCACAGACGGTTTTTGCGAATGATTGCTTCCTTCAAAGGGTCGACGTCCGATGGTTTCAGGTCCGGGATCAGTTGCTTGCCAATAGTCCTTGCGACTGTGGCGAGTCCTGCTTCGTGAAGGTGGATGCCATTTCGGGTCAATCGCTCCCTGTTCTTGAGGAGGGGCGAATACAGATCGACGAAGATGGCGTTCCGTTGTTCAGCAATGTCCCGAATCGCTTTGGTATAGGAGGCGACGTCCTCGTTGCGCATTCTAAGGTCGGGCGCGAAGGGCGCTTCCGGCTTTTCGAAAGGCATTGGTGAGAGCAACACCAGCTTGGCGGTTTGGGTGGCGAACTGATCGAGGAGTCGATGATAGGCACTGGTAAATTCAGCCAGCCGGGCTTTCCCATCCAGCGCTTCCATCTGGCCGAATTGGGCGACCACGATGCTGGCTCCGGTCGCCTTGAGTTGTTGAGCCCATGATCCAAAATTCAGATCACGCCATTGCTGGTAAACCGTGTCGGCCTCCCAGGTCATCGAGCGAAACCTTGGCTTCTCGTTTTTGAAACCCGAAGCCAGCAGCGCTTCCAGATCTCCGTTCTCCTGCTCGCGAACCAGGTTTTCCTGGCCAATGAAAACGACGACATCTTCTCCGGTCAGGGTGAGTCTCCCGTTTGAAAATCCAGGCTGCGGTTCTCCCGAAGTAGCGGGCCCCAGCCGTTTCAGGGCTTCTGCTTCGAGAGGGTCCGCCTGAATCGCTGCGTGGGTCACTGCCATCGTCAGAAGCATCCGCATCATCATGATGCGTCCACCCTAGCAGCTGGAGTTCTGTCTTCCGAAGGGAAAAGATGTCCTTCCAAGATAGGGACAGATCTTGATTGGGTCTTCCTGCTCGATAGGGTTCAGGTGAGTGACCGCTTATCCCATCGCCGACTTGGCCACGAATGTGGAGACTTCCGCCCGCTTTGACTCGCACTCCAGCATGATAATGAAACGCCTAATCCAATCTTCTTGTCTCGCCTTTGTCTGTTTGTTGGCCGGGTTCTCGTCGGCACATGCTGAAGAGTTCTACAAAGGACCACAGTTGTTTTCGACCGCACCTTCGCCCAAGAAGTCGCTGCAGTCGGTGGATCGATTCGGACCGTTGGGGATTGGGATCGAACTCATCCAGCCGGCCTTCACGATGCGGATCAAGAACGTCGAGGAAGGCTCGCCAGCCTCGGAAACCGGTGTCTTGAAGAAAGGTCAGATCATCGAGAGCATTAATGGCGAGACCTTGGCCGACATCGATCCGAGGATCCAGCTGGGCCAGATTCTCGCAAAGGCCGAAGCCACCGACGGGCTGGTCAGCTTTGCCATCAAGGGAATGGACAAACCGGTGACGGTGAAGATCAAGGTGCTGGGAGCTTACAGTGACACCTGGCCGCTTGATTGTCCCAAGTCGGACAAGATCGTGCGTCAGGTCGCGGACTATCTTTCCAGTCCCGAGGGCAACAAGGGCTTGGCCGATATTGGCATGCTCTTTCTCTTGTCGACCGGCAACGATCGTGACCTCGAAGTGGTGCGTCAGTGGGCCAGGACCGCCAAGGCTCATTCGTATCCCTGGTATATCGGATACGGTGGGATTGGCCTGGCAGAGTGTTATTTGAGAACGGGTGATCAGGAGATTCTGTCGCGTATTCAGGAGTGGGTCGATAGCGCGGCCAGAACACAACACAACGATGCGTGGGCCGGTCGCGGTTCGGCACTGACCGGATATGGCAAGGGGCACTTGAATGCTTCGGGCACTCATGTCGTGACCTTCCTGATGTTGGCCAAGGAATGCGGCGCCAGTGTTCCGGATCAAACCTTTAACCGGGCGCTTCGTCATTTCTATCGCTATGCCGGACGGGGGAGCAATCCCTACGGAGATGACCGGCCTTATTCAAACTTTGTCGACAATGGAAAGAACGGGAAGTTGGCCTTCGCGATGGCCGCCGCTGCCGCTCTGACGCCCGAGGGCGAAAACTCGATCTATGCCCGGGCCCGCGACACCTGTGCAATGCAGAGTTTCTACAACACCACCTTCATGCTGCATGGTCATACTGGCGGGGGAATCGGGGAAATCTGGCGGAGTGCGTCCATGAGTTTGCTCTACGAAAAGAGGCCCAATCACTATCGCGAGTTCATGGACAACCGGAAGTGGCATTACGATCTGTCGCGTCGTTACGATGGGTCATTCGGCATTATCGGAGGGGGTGGATACGACAAGGAACAATGGGGCGTGGCCTATCCGCTGGCTTACACCTTGCCACGGAAAACCCTACGCATCACCGGCGCTCCGCCGACGAAGTGGTCGAAACAATTTCAGTTGCCCAAGCGTCCATGGGGAACTGCGGAGGACGATGAATTTGCTTCGCTCGAAGCCGTTCCCGATGCCACCGGGAAGAAGCAGGACCTTTCCGGGGAAACACTGGCGTACGATTCCAGCCTGCACTTTCTTCGTCGCTTTCATGGATCTGAACAACCGACCGATGACGAGATTCGGAAGTACATTCATCATCAGGATTTCGCCATTCGCAACATCGCGGCCTTCAAGGCGGTGGGGATCAACTACGGTTACATCGGAGCAAAGTCTCCGGGGGGCAAGGTGCGGCCGGATCTGGTGTTGGAGTTTCTCAAGCACCACGACGCCCGGGTGCGTCGTGTGATGTTCGGGGCCCTGCTTTACCAGACGAGTACGGTCACGCCCGAGATTTACGGGCTTGCGGTCAAGGCGATGAAGGACCCAGCTGAATCATGGTGGGTCAAGGATGCCGCCATCCAGTTAATTGGCAAGGGATCGGTCGAGCAGATCGTGCCCTTGGTTGATCACCTTCTTCCTTATCTGGAACACGAAGAAGACTGGCTGAAGAACGCGGCTCTGACTGCTCTCACGCCGGTGGCGGCTGACGAGCGATGCTACGAGCGCATTCTTCCGGCGATGGGTGAACTGCTGAGAAAGAACCAGCGCGTTTCGGTAACCTTGGGATTTGCACCCGCCATCCGGGCTCAGATCAAGGAGGCCGGTCCCGAAGTCCAGAAGCTGGCGACCGGGACCTTGAAGGAAACCTTCACTGGGTTCGCTGGCGAAAAGTCCAGTCCCGCAGGGCAGAACTTGAAGCCCACCTATGACTATCACCTTGAAGCAATCGCGGCCTCCCTTGCGGAAGTGCCGGGTGGGCTGGATGTTCTTTACGAAATTGCCAAGGAGAAGCGGCCCGATGAGATCCTACCCTTCAAAGAGCTCTATCTTTCGGCCGATTCCAGCAAGTTCGGTCCGAGACTCAAGGAGGCCATTAATCCGATTATCATGGAGGAGTTGATTCCCGAGTTCGTCGGGCGCAATCGTAAGAGGCTTCTTCCGCTCGCGGCCAATGAAACGCAGTCCGGCTGGCCGGGAGGAAAAGGCGAGCCGATCGATGAGTTGGCTGCCCTTTACAAGCGGGCGGGACACGAAGGATACGACTGGAAGATGTTTGTCGACTTGAGAAATGCCGAGTGGTCTTATCATAGCTTTGATCCCATTGCCGCCGAGCACATCCCCTTTGATCAGGTGGTGAGCCGCTATCGCGAAGTCACCATGCCCAAGGGCATGGAAGAGTGGTCAGCCTTGAAGTTTGATGCTTCCAAGGCTGGATGGAAGAAAGGCAAGAGCCCTTTCGGAAATTACGACGGCAAGATTCCCACTCAGCCCATCACCAAGTGCAATCATGATTGCACCGGGCCTCATTGCTATGGCGCAACACCCATCAATACGCTGTGGGAGAAGGAAGTCCTCCTGATGCGCGGAACGTTTGAGATTCCCTCGCTGAAAGAAGGTCATCGTTATCGCCTCATCGTGAATACCGGCAACCACGTCGGATCAGGCGGTGGTCACAAGATCTTCATCAACGGCAAGGAGCTCATCGAAGCCAAGCAAGGGGGAGGTCGTGGTTCCGGCGGTCGGCCCAAGGGTGCCTACATTACCAAGGAGTTCCTTGAGGACTTTAGAAGTGGCAAGGTGGCCATCTCGGTCAAGACCTTCATCCGCTACAATGCGAAGTATAGCACCAAGCCCACCAGCAAGGTTCCGCAAGGGAAGTTCAGCCTGCACTTCGAGGAACAGAAACTTCCGCCGATGAGCGATGATCTGTTCACCAAGTCTGCCAAGGTGATTCCCATGATGTCTTCGGATTGGCAGTCCAAGCTCGACCCCGAAGACGCCAGCCAGGAGCCAGATCAGTTTCTCTTCCGCTGGGATGGCAAGTTTGAAGCGAATCCTAAGTTGGTCGGAAACTGGAAGACGGTTGCGCTTGTCTCCAATCTCGATGAATTCAATCCGGAGAAGCCCGCCAATGCCGGTCGTTCATGGTTGAAAGCACTCAATCTCAAGGATGGCGGTAGCACGGATCAAGCGACCCGGGTTTGGTCCGGCGACACCCTCATGGATCTTGATAAGTTCCAGGCGCTGAAGATGAAGTTGGTGACGATTGAAGGCACGGAATATCTCATCGTTGAAGAAGGAAACTTCAGCAACCGTCATAAACCCGATTGGCAGTCCAAGGTGATTGTGATGGTGAGGAAGTAGTTGCTGGTTATCCCTGCGGCACCGGCCCGATTGTTCCACCCGTGACAAACTCCGCACTTGTGAGAGTTTGGCGGAGATCTTTTTTCTCGCGGGCGATGTTGTTGGCCCACTGGACGATGCGGCGGACGACGGGAGGGTAGTCCCAGCGGATGTGGGCGATGGAGGGTTCGCACCAGGCGAAGCTCGGATCGGCGTCGGTGCAAATGAGAGAGACGTCTTCCGGGATTTTGATGCCGCGGGATGCCAGGAAGAAAACGGCCGCGTTGAAGAGGAAGGCTTCATCGATGATCAAAGCCGTTGGCGGAGTGTATTCAAAGAGCGAGCTGAGGAGTTCGGCAAAACCGGTCTTGCTCTCCTCCCAGTCCGGCAGGTTGAAGGAGCCGCAGGGAATGTTGGCGGCTTCGAGTTCGTTCACAAAGGCCAAGGTGGATCCGTCGGGTTTTGGAACGCGATGTTGTCTCCGAATGAGCATGGCGATGCGGCGGTGGCCGAGCGAAATGAGATGCCGGGTCGCTTCGGCGCACACTGGCGGTTTGTTGGGTCCGGCGGCTGCGATCGGAAGCTCTTGTCGGCGACCGAAGAGGGCGAAGGATGGAGTGGAATAGGTGGAGAACCAATCGAGGACGGGGCGGGAGGCGGCCGTGACCACCCAGGCGTCGGCTTCGGTTCGTTGGACAAAGTCGGCCACTTTGGCTGGGTCCATTCCGAACTCCTCGAGGGATTTCTCGGAGGAGAATGGAGTGTGTCCGGCTTCCTCGAGGAGGTGGCGCAGCTCAATCATATAGCTGACGCCCTGGGAATCGGAATCGCCCTGCAGAATGGCGATCCGGAGGGAGGAAGGGGCGTGATTTTTGGGGAGCTCGATACGGCGTTGAAGGCCTTTTCCCTGGTCGATGAGAAGCCCTTCATTTTCCAGCTGGCGCAAGGCCGCGCGGACAGTTTTGTGGTTCACCCCGAGCTCCTTGGCCAGTGGATTGACGCCCGGAATGGTCCCGCTGAGGGTCCCGCGGAGGACCTGCCTGCGCAGGTGTCCCGAGACCTGGTCCACGGCGGAGTGAAGGGAAAAGGATTCCATGAGGTTTAACATCTACCCAAAAGGTAGAGGCGGCAATGTAAAAACCGATTTGAGACCGATAAGATCGGCAAGCGCTCCTCGGTAGTAGAGGATCAGGAAATTATGGACAGCAAGAACGAATCAAGCGCCGCGCAGAGCGATGTCGAAGCCGTGAAGAAACTCGGTGAGGCCCGGGATGCCATTCTCGTCGAATTGCGGAAGACCATCGTGGGAATGGACGAGGTCATCGATGAGATGATGATTTCCATTTTTGCGCGTGGCCATTGCCTTCTGGTCGGTGTCCCCGGCCTGGCAAAGACCCTCCTTGTCAGCTCGTTGGCGGAGACGATGTCGCTGGGATTCAAACGGATCCAGTTCACGCCGGACCTCATGCCATCGGACATTACGGGAACCGAGCTTCTTCAGGAAGATCCCGAGACTCACGAACGTCGTTTCAAGTTTCAGAAGGGCCCCGTGTTCACCAATCTTCTTCTTGCCGATGAAATCAACCGGACGCCTCCCAAGACGCAGGCCGCCTTGCTGGAAGCGATGCAGGAGAAGCGGGTCTCGTCGGGTGGTGAGGACTACAAGTTGGACGAACCCTTCTTCGTGCTGGCAACCCAGAACCCGATCGAACAAGAGGGAACCTACCCGCTGCCGGAAGCCCAGCTCGACCGATTCTTGTTCAATATTCTCGTGAAGTATCCCGATCGCTCGGAGGAGCTCGATATCATGAAGAGCGTGACCACCGACGACGTGCCCGAAGTCAAGAAGGTGGTGGATGGTGCCGCCATTGTGGAATTCCAACACGTCGTGCGACGCATTCCGGTCGCTGATCACATTTTCGAGTATGCCGCTTCACTGGTGCGGGCCACGCGTCCTGACGAAGATGATGCGCCCGACTTCGTGAAGAAGTTGATGGCTTGGGGAGCTGGTCCCCGGGCGTCCTTGAACCTCATCGTGGCCGGCAAGGCGCGCGCCGCGTTGCGCGGACGTTGTCATGTCGCGATCGAAGACATCCAGGCGTTGGCCCTTCCCATCCTGCGTCACCGGGTCATTCCCAACTTCGCGGCTCGTTCGGAAGGAGAGACATCGGACACCCTCATCGCGAAACTTCTCAAGGAGATTCCATCCGACGAAAAGTTGCTGAGCCAGAAGGCGGGATAATCGCATTTCACACGACGCATGTCTGAGCATCTGCCTGAAACCAATTACCTCGACCCCGAGCTGCTCCAGCGGATGGGCGATCAGGAATTGATCGCCAAGGAAGTTGTGGAAGGGTTGCGGGTGGGCAGTCACCGCAGTCCCTTGCGGGGATTCAGCACGGAGTTTGCCCACCACCGGCAGTATGCTCCCGGCGATGCGATCAAGACGCTCGACTGGCGGGTTTACGGGCGGACCGACCGTTATTACACCAAGCTCTTTGAAGCCGAGACTAACTTTGATTGCCATGTTCTCATCGATGCCAGCTCATCGATGAACTACGCCTCCGGCAAAGTCAGCAAGCTGGAGTATGCCAAGTTTCTCTCGGCTTCATTGGCTTACCTCGTTCTCAAGCAACGTGACTCGGTGGGTCTTTCCGTCTTTGATGCCGAAGTGCGGGCTTACCTTCCGCCGCGATCCGCGATGGGAATCATCCTTGAGATTGATCGCTTGTTGAAGGACGTGAAGCCCACCCCGAAGACGAGTCTGGCCAGGCAGCTTCACGACATTGCCTTGATGATGAAACGTCGTTCGGTAGTCGTGGTGATTTCGGATCTGCTTTCCGACCCCGCTGATATTCTTGCGGGTCTCGAGCACCTGCGATACGACGGCCACAACGTCATCGTTTTTCATACCCTTGATCCCTATGAGATCGAGTTCCCCTTTGACGGCACCTGGCGTTTTGAAGGGCTCGAAGGAGAAGAGCCTTTGACTACCCAGCCCAAGCGAATTCGCGAGGAGTATCTGGCCAACTTCCGCAAGTACCGCCAAGCCTTGGAGGATGGTTGTGTGGCCACCGATATCGACTACGCCCTCGTCGATACTTCGCGTCCACTCGACGGGCTCCTCAGCGAATTTTTCAACCAACGTGAGACCACTCTGGTCGGTGGCTCCGGTTCTGCCCGCCCATGAGTTTCTTCAATCCATTCACGCTCTTTGCTGCGTTGGGGATCGGGCTTCCGATCATCGCGCACCTGCTTGCCCGCCAGAAGGTCAAGCGGACCGATTGGGCGGCGATGCAATTTCTCAATCGCAACGTGCGTGTTCGTTCACGCGAGATTCGCTTGCGGGATGTTCTTCTCCTCTGTCTTCGTTGCCTTGCCCTGCTTCTGATGGTCACGGCGTTGTCGCGTCCGGCGTGGAAGGCCGGCGCCCCGGATTGGTTGCCGGGTGAGTCGCGGGCGGGAGTGGTGATTGGGCTCGATGCCTCCTTCAGCATGGAGCACGGGGGCGAAGGTGATTCGCGCTTTGACCGGGCTCTTGAGCAGGTCGAGGTCATCAGCAAGACCTTGCAGGCAGGTGATCCGATTTCCCTCGTTCTCTTGGGAGGCGAAGATGAGGTTCTGATTCGAAACATGGCCTATGACCGTGATCGATTCCGGCAGGCTCTCGCGCAAGCCAAGGGGGTGCCAGCCGGGTTGAATCTTGATCTGGTTCCGAAGCGTTTGGGCGAGTTGGTTGATGACCTCGAGGCCCCCCGGAAAGAGGTCTATTTCATCAGTGACATGCAGGAACGGGACTGGCGGGAATCGTCGGTTCGTTTTCAGGAATCCCTCGGGGTGCTTAAGGACAAAGCTGACGTCTTTCTCGTGCCCGTTTCCGGGGTGTCGTCCAATCTCGCGGTGACCGATTTTGATCTGGTTTCCGGGGTGCTTCGAAAAGGAACCACCGCCCGCTATCAGGCCTCCGTGAAAAACTTCGGAACCGAACCGGCCTTGAATGTGGAAGTGCAATGCCGTGTGGAGGGAGTCCAGATTGACACCAAAGTGATTCCGCAGGTGGTTCCCGGAGGATCCGAAACGGTCTCGCTTTTCGTGCCCTTCCACAATGCCGGGCCGACGAGGATCACGGCGGAGATCTCTGACGATCTTCTTGTCACCGACAATGTCAGGCGATTGGTGGCAGTGGTCCGTGATCGTGTTTCGGTGCTTTGTGTGGATGGTTCCGATGGTGATGCCGGACGACTGGTGGTCTCGGCTTTGTTGGCCCGGGGAGATGGCGGGCAGGACGAGGATTACGTCGTGCGTTCGGCTCCTTGGCTGTCGTTGCCAACCGAAGATTTGAGTTCGGTCGATGTCATCGTGCTCGCTGACGTTCCGGAGATCACGCCGGTGCAGGTCGAACAACTCTCGCGCTTTGTCCGGGAAGGAAATGGGTTGGTGTGGTTCGCAGGGGACAACGTAAAGACCGAAGTGTGGAATGAACGAATGGCAGCGAGTGAAGCGTCGCTTCTTCCGGCAGTTCTCGGGCAGTCGGAGGACAGTGCCACTGCTCTTGGTGCCGGTCGACCGCTCGATCCCTCGATGCCGGATCATCCGGTCTGTCTGCCGCTGCTTTCACTTCCCGAAGATCTTTTCAGTGAGACTCGATTCCTGCGTCGCCTGGCGGTGGAGCCAGCTCCGTCGAGTTTCCCGGTTCTCAGATTGGCGGGAAGCAACGCGCCCATTTTGCTCGAACAATCGCTTGGGCGGGGGCACGTCTTCATGTTCACCACTTCGGCGGAAACGAGTTGGAACAACATGGCCCTCACTCCGGTTTTTCCCATGCTCATGCAGCAGGTAGTGACTTATCTGGCGGGACGGGAGTTCGAGCAATCCCGGGTGGTGGGTGACTCATTGTCGCTGTCTTATGTTGAGCAACCCGATGCCAGTGATGCTGTCTTTGAGACGCCATCAGGTGAAACCATGACCGTGCCGGTGAAGGAGCATCGCAAGCAATACGTGGCGATGTTGGAGAATGCGGCTGAGGCCGGGTTCTATACCGCGCGAGTCAGCGTGCAGTCGCCTGGCCTACCGGTGGCGGTCAACGTCAGTCCGGAGGAGTCGGAAGTGACTCCACTCGATGAAGTCGGACTCGAAAAAAATCTCGAAGGATTGGACATCACGGTAGCGAGTTCCGGCGAGGAGCTGGCTTCGGCCATCGCCACACAGCGCAGCGGGCGTTCTTCGTGGCGCTTTTTCATGATGGCCGCCTTGGTCATCCTTCTTCTCGAGTGCTTGTTGGCTGATCGATTGCGTCAGCGGAAGGCTTCGAAACAATCTCAACCGGCTTCCCAGCCTGAACCCACAGCTGTTCCCCAGGATGCCTGACGCCTTGTTCATTTTTGCCCGTATCGAGGAGGTTTTCTGGGCCCGCCCGATCTCCCAGGGAGCCTTGTGGGCAACTCTTGCCGGTATCATCCTGCTCAGCGTGTTCCTCTACCGACAGGGCTGGGGATTACCGTGGTGGTTGCGGGGTTTTCTTTTGGTGTCACGCGTCGTCGTCTTTGCGATAGTGGTGGCCACCTTGCTGGAGCCGACGGCGGTGGAATCCGAGGAACAAACCCGGACCCGGAGCCTGCCCGTTTTGCTGGATGTTTCCGGAAGCATGTCGATGAAAGATCAACGCAAGCGGTCCAACGATATTGTGGAAGCCGCAAGTGCTCTCGGTATGGTTCCCTTGGGTGATGACTCGGCGGCCGACCAGTTGTTGACGGGGTTGGATTCGAAGGAACGCCAGACCATCGCAGCTTCTTCTCGGATTGATCTGGCGCAAGCCGCGCTCACCGGGTCGGGTCGCGATGTTTTTGAATCCCTCGAGGAAACCCTCGACCTCAGTTACCATGTCTTTGGAGAATCTCCGCGACTGATCGGTGACTCGGGAGTGATGGAGGCTGACGACCTCAAAGAGGTCGAAGCGGAGGAGCCCGGAACCTCGATTGCGGCGTCATTGGAGCGGGTGGCCAATTCGGGGGGTGTGCCGCCCGCTGGAATTGTCTTGTTCTCGGATGGCATTGAAAACGTCAGCTCCCGTCGATCGGAGGCCGTTCTTCGTGACCTGGGCGCACGGGGGATCCCGGTTTATACCGTGCCGGTGGGATTGCCCGATCCCGATGATGTGGCCATTCAAAACATCGTGATGCAAGAGGTGGCCTTTTCAGGTGATCAGGTTCCGGTGCGGGTGCATCTCGAATCGAAAGGTTATGAACGCCGTACCGCCCGTCTGGCAGTGAGCCTGAATGGTCGTCGGGTATCGCAGAAGTCGATCCGGCTGCGGGGTGGGTTGCAGTTCGAAGATATTGATTTCCGCGTGGACGTTTACGAAAAGGGTGCGGCCCAGATCGAGATTTCAGTGGAGCCATTTGACGATGAGGTGTCCACCGCCAACAACACTGTGGCGCGGAGCATCCGGGTCGTGAATGAGAAGATCAACGTGCTCTACATCGAAGGCAATGCCCGTTGGGAATTCCGCTATCTGCACGCCATCTTGAAACGTGACCCCCGCATCAATGCCACCTTCATTGCCTCCAGCATGGGGCCCGAGCTGGCGCGCAATTCGCCGGAGCATATCGAACGTTTTCCCTCAAAGCGGGAGGAGGCCTTCAAGTATGACCTGATCATTCTTGGTGATGTTGATGTGGAATTCTTCACCCCCGAAGAGTTGGCCCTGCTGGAGGAATTGATTCGCGATCGCGGTGGTTCCCTGTTGGTTCTTTGCGGTCCCATGCACACGCCTGCGGCGTATGCCGACACTCCGGTGGAAACGATGTTGCCGGTTCGTTTTGAATCGGAGGGCAAGTGGGAGGAGATTTCCGAGTCGGTCTTTCCGGTGCTGACGCCGGACGGTCGCAACAGCATGGTGATGACTTTGGAGAATGATAAGACGGACAATGACCGGGCATGGAGTCGGGTGGCTCCGCTGGATCAACTTCCGCCACTTCTTGGAGCCAAGCAGGGGGCAACGGTTCTCGCGGCGTTGTCGGACGAGAATTCAGGATCCCAGCGATATCCATTGGTGGCGTGGCAACGTTATGGAACGGGCAAATGTCTTTCGATTGCCACCGATCGCCTCTGGCGTTTGCGATTCAAGACCGGGGACAAATACCACTGGCGGGTTTGGTCCCAGTGTATCCAGTTCATGACTCTTTCCCGTTTGATGGGAGAACACAAACGGATCCGTCTGGAAACGGACCGGTCGATCTATCCGCTGAACGATCAGGGACGGATTTATGCCCATGTGCTGGATGATGAGTTCGAGCCGGTGGTGCAGTCGGGCTTTGAGGTCGTGGTGGAAGGGCCCGACGATACCGGGACGCGCCAGCGGATCAGACTGCAGCCGGATCGATCGCATCCGGGCCTGTATGAAGGATATTTCACACCACCGGCCACGGGGCGTTATCGTGTGGAGGCCAACGAAGATGATCTGGAGGTCTCCAACACCACCGAATTCCAGGTGAACGATTTTCGAAAGGAGCTGACCGAAACGAACATGCGTCCGGAGCACCTCGAACGAATTGCCGGGCTGACCGGAGGGGTCACTCTCTCGATCCGCGAGCTTCCGAGATTGAAGGAATTGGTGGACCGTGAACCGCTGACTTCGACCGTTCGTTCCGAACGCCCGCTCTGGGATCATTGGTTGATTGCCGTCCTGTTGGTCGGACTATTGGGAGCCGAATGGATCATTCGTAGAAGACACGACCTGCCATGAGTAAAGACGCCAATAACCACTCTCTTGATGCACGACTTCGGGCGGTTTGGCAGCGCCTGCAGCGGAGGAATTTTGTGGGTGGATTGCTCGCCTTCTGTCGCTGGCTCATTCCGCTTGCCTTGGCCGCCATCGTTTTGGATTGGTTGCTTCATTTTCCATCCATCCTTCGCTGGATTCTCCTGATTGCGATTACCGGAGTTTCCGTTGCTCAGGCCTGGCGGCGGGGGTGGCGAAGTCTTCGAGGTTTCGATGCCACCCGCGTTGCTCTTGAAACCGAGAGACTGGAAGGAGGCATGGAAAGCCTTCTTGTCACTGCAGTGCAGATGGAGGAGGGAAAGAAGGCCGGGGCTTCGGCTGCGATGTGGGAGGCGACTCGCGACAAGGCCGAAAAATCTGCACAGGAGCTTGAGCCAAGCCGGCTTGTTGATTTCTCCCGATTGCGCAAGCCTGGGTTGATTGCGCTGGCATCGCTTCTTGTGGTGGGTGCCTTTTCCCTGATCAACGGGCCGTTGTTGTCGGCCGGCTTGACCCGGATTTTCACTCCCTGGGTGGCAATTACTTATCCCACCAGGACCTTACTGAAACCCATCGAGGGTAATCTGGTCATCAAGGAAGGGGACAGCGCCCGGGTGGCGATGGAGGTGTCGGGTGTGGTGCCGCAAAAAGCGACCCTGCTGTTGCAAACCGGTGAGGGAGAACCGAGGGAGATCGAGCTCGGGATCGAGGATGGAGTTTGCGAGTATCAGATCGGATCGGCCTCCCGGGATTTTCGGTATCAGGTTGAGGCCGGAGATGCCCGGAGTGAGTGGCATGAGGTGCGTGTGATTGCTGCACCCCGCATCAAAACGGTGAAGGTGGACCTTGAGTATCCGGCGTATCTGGAACGGCCGGTGGAAATTCTGGAGGCTCTGACCTTCACGGTGCCCGAGGAAAGCCAGGTCGGCTGGAAGCTCACGCTGGACCGAGCGGTACGCGATGTTCAGCTTCTTCGTGATGGCAAGGAACCTGCCTCTCTCGAGGTGACCGGTGATGGCCGGATCCTGACCATGAAGGAAAAGGTGGACGCCTCACGTGGTTACAGCTTTTCGTGGACCGAACGGGAGAACGGATTCGACTTCACCAGCCCCCGCTATTACCTGCAGGTTGCTCCTGATCAAGTTCCCCAGGTTGAATTGACCTCTCCGGAATCGAATCTCGATGCCTTGATCGGTCGTGAATTGAAGCTCGGGATCCGGGCGCGTGACGATCACGGGATTGGATCGGCCTCCATCACTTATCGCGTCAATCTTCGACCCGAGAAGACGGTGGCCATCGATACGCCAATTCAGAACGGCGCCGGGGAACAAATCCTGGACTGGGATTATCGGACTGTCCTTCCCGATTTGAAGATCGGGGATTCGGTATCCTTTGTGGTGGAGGTGGCCGACCGATATCCTGATGGCTCACACACGGCCCGGTCCGAAACCCGACGGATCACCTTTCTCTCTCGCGAAGACTATCTGGCCCAGATCGAGAAGAAAAAAGACCGCCTCCTCTCCCGCGTCCGCACGACCTATCGTCAGGAGCGGGCGGCACACGAGTTGGTCATGAAGCTTGATCCCGCGGAGAAGAGCTACTTGCAAACCTGTCAGTTGGAAGCCATTCGCCAGGAGATGTTGCGGCAGCAGCTGAAGGACATCGCGGCAGGTGTGCAGGCGTTGCTTGATGACCTCGCTGCCAACAACATCGAGGAGGCAGTCGAACTGGATTCGCTGGTAAAGGTCCGTGACGGTTTGGAGTCCATCGCCAAGAACCACGTAGCCAAGGCGGCTGCGCTGTTGCGGGAGCAGACTGGAGCAAGTGGTGATGATCTTGATCCTACGGAAGCCATTCTGGTGGTGAACGAAGCCGCGAGGAATCTGGCTGATCTCGTCTTGCAAAGGGGCATCGATTTCGCCCGTGAGGTCTTCGCGCGGGAGTCCCACATGCTGGCGGTGGAGCAATCCGGAATCCGGTTGTTGGCGATTCAGGCTCAGGAGGGAGAGGCGATGAAGAATTTGGCTGATCGTCAGCGTCGATTGGCAGACTGGACCGCTCATTTGATCAAGTCCCTCCGCGGGGGGATGCGCTACGACAAGCGTCCAATCTCGGTGTTGGGTCTGACCCGTCGCATCAAGGAGTTGCGGGCCAGTGGAGCGGAGGAGCAAATGAAGCGGTCCGCCGATTTGCTGGAAGCTGGAAAAGTCGGGGAAGCCGAAGTCATTCAAAGTGGGCTCGTCGAACCCTTGCTGAAGGCTGAGTTCAGTATGCGGACTGGAGCGGAATATGCTGCCGTAATGAATTTCCGTACGAGCCTGGCCGAGTTGATTCAGGAGTATCAGGAGCTCGATTTTGGAGGGGATCATCTCGAACTGGGTGCCCGGGTCGCGGACCATCAAGAGATCCTGGTGACTTCGTTGCTTCCGCCCGTTCCCGGTCCGCGGGCGAGGCTCTTCGATCAGACTTTCCCGGAGCCCTTGCCTGTCGAGAAGTCCCGGAGGATTGCCGAGTTGGGCATGGGCGAGGTGGCTCAGCTTCTGGATGCAAATGAGACGACGAAAGCTGCCGAACGTCATCAGGAAACCGTCAAGGTCCTGAAGGAATTGGCGGGCCTTCTGGAACAGTCGTCGTTGGAGCTCAGTCTTCGCGCGCAGGGATTGAATCGCCTGGTCTCCACGGCAACCGAGCGGGTTACTTTGATCGAAGACTTCGAGGAACGTCAGATCAGTCTGTTGGAGAAGACCGAAGAGGCCGCACTCGATGAAGTAAAGTCGGAGGCGCTGGCTGAAGTTCAGCAATTCCTGATTGATGAAGTGAGCGATGTCGTGAAGGAACTTCGCGCGGACAGTGAAGGTGATCGGGATGTGCTTCCGCTGTTGAGTCGATTGGAAGAAGTGGAGCGAATGGCTTCGCAAGCGGTTGCTCCTCTGAAAACCAATCAGCCGGAGGAAGCCCTGGAGTTTCAGGAAGAGGCGGCGGACCTGTTGGCGGCCTCCCTTGAGTTGGCGATGTCCCAATCGGAACGGCTGGGTTTGTTGCAGGGACTATATTCCTTTCAACGTTCGGTAGGAGACGCCAGCGGGTGGATGGCTGATATCGTCGATGAACAAAGTGACCTCGTAGAAGAAACGGAGAAGGCGAAACCGGAGGACGCCGACCGCTTGCTTCCGGTCATGAAGAATCTTCGCCAATGTTATACTGATATTGCTCCCGTGCTGGACCTGGTAGCGGGGCGGCTTGATGCGGGCACGCCTCTTCTCTTCGCCGGCACGGATATGGAAGATGCCATTCTGGCGGTGGAGGACGAAGATTTCCTTGATGCCCTCGATGCCCAGGAAGTGGCTGCCGGGTCGCTCGATGAAGTCCGGGTTCTGGTCGAGGCGGTGAGGCGTCAAACGGGATACATTGCCGAGATCGTTGAGTTTTTGCATGCGTCCCAGGCCGAAGCCTCATCGATGGCCTTTCAACAGGGTGAGCTGCGGACGAAGATGCAGGGTGATCCCGAGGTCACGCAGGAAGCGTTGCAGAAACGAGGGACGGAATACGGGCGTCTTTTGGTTCGGGCGAGCGGCATGGAGAAATTTGCGGAGGCGGGACGGCAGATGAGTGAGGCAGCTTTGATGTTGAAGGCAAAAAATCTCCAGGGAGCCAAGTCACAGATGGAACTTGCGCAAGGTTCCCTCGAAACCCACGCGGAGGAACTCTTGCTGGTGATTTCCATGCTGCATGGTCTGCCGAGTATCGAGATGACCAGCACCTCGGCGGAAGAGCTGGGAACTCTTCTCGAGGTTCTTGCTCTCGCCAGTGATCAACGCGATTTGTCCCGGCTCACTGAGGAAGCCGGAGCTGGGAGATTGAAGGAGTTTTCCGGTCGGCAGGCGGAGCTCGAGAAGAATTGCGCCAAGGTTTTGGAAGGGGGTTATGCGGTGGCGCCGATTGAAGAAGGTGAGAAGTATACGCAAGGGGAATTGCCGCATCCGAAACTCCAGGCGGCGGCCGGGGCCTACGCGAAATTGAATGCCGCGGTGGTGGCCGGAAACTTTGTCGAGGTGAGAAGACATCAGGAAGAGATCAACGATGTTCTGAGGCATTTCATCATCGAGCAGGCGCTCATTCTTGAAACGGGGATCGGGGCTCCGGCTGCCAGCGATGACCCGGTCTTGTCGGAATCCGAGACTGATGACCTCAGTGAATCGGTGGCGGGGTTTGTCTCCGACTTTGTGGCCGGTGAGGCTCCCAAGGACAAGAAAACCGAGTGGGAGGTTCTTGGGAACCGGGATCGGGCCGCGCTGAATCAAAACTTTGCCCGCGAGCTTCCGTTGGAGTATCGTGGCACTCTTAAAAACTACTACGAAAGGGTCGCGAAATGAAGACACTTAGAATCCATCGTCTCCTCGGCTTGATGCTGACTGTTGTTCTGCCGGTCTCGGCACAGGAAGCGCCATTGCTTGCGGTAACCGAGTCCAACGAAAAGGACGAGGACGGTGCTCCGGAGCTGACGGAGGCCGCGGATAAGGCCATCGAGCGTGGCCTGCAATATCTTCTCAAGACACAGAACAAGGATGGTTCATGGAGCGCGGAAGGGGGAGCGATTGATATCGGGGGAACGTCACTGGGTCTCATGGCTTTCATGGTGAAGGGACACTTTCCCGGCTTTGGTCGACATGGTGATGCTCTCAACCGGGCCAAGGATTACCTTCTCAAACGAGCCGAGGCCTCTCCCGGCGGTGCGATGGGGACAATGTATGAACACGGTCTGTTTACTCTCGCGATGTCCGAGCTTTGGGGCATGACCAAGAACGAGGACGACAACAAGAAAATCCAGACCGCTCTCGAGCGGGCGGTGCAGGTCATCTTGCGTGCCCAAAGTCCCCTCGGAGGGTGGCGTTATCATGCCCGGCCTGATTGCGGGCAGGATACCTCGGTGACTGCGATGGTTTTTTGTTCGCTCGCATCGGCCCGACAGGCCGGCATTCTCGTGCCGACTGAAACGATCGACCGGGTGGTGGGATATCTTCGGGATCAAGTTTGGAACGAAGCGACCGGCGGCTTTGGCTACCAGGGTAAGAATGGAACAACTGTAGCGTGCACTGCAGGAGCGGCCTACGCGGCCCAGCTCTGCGGCAAGCGCGATACCGAATGGGTCGCCGCGGCCATCCGATATCTCGAGAACAATCCCAAGGTTTTCAATCGCAAGGAACTCGGGCATTACTACTACGCTCACTACTACGCCATCCAGGCCATGGTGCAGGCCGGTGGTGATCATTATGCCAAATGGTATCCCCAGATTCGTGACAGCCTGATGGGCCTTCAGCAGCCCGACGGGTCATGGAACGACAGCGAGGATAAGAAGTATCCCCACAAAACACCCATGGCCATCATCATCCTGGGAACGCCCCATCGCTACATCCCTGTTTATCAACGGTAATCATCCACTGAAGACGCCAACCCATCGCCCCGAAGACACATGAAGAAGATTCAATCACTGAAATCCATCGTGGTCCTGACCTTGTTTGGATTGGTCCAGATCGCGCAGGCCAAGAACGAGGAAGTCGTTCTTACCGAGAGCGGGAAGAAGCACCTTGTGAGGTATTCCGAGATGCTTGAAGGATTGAAGAGTGAGGTTTCGGGTGCGCTGCCTGACATTGATGAGGGTCAGAAGAAGGCTTTCCAAGAGGCTCGCGAAGCCTTGTCCGCTCTCAAGGCGCCGAGTGATGAGGCCGGTCAACAAGAGAGGGCTGTATACGAGGAGGCGAAAACCCTGGCTGAAGCGAAAGCCCTGGAGCTTGGTCGTGGTCTTCTGAAGGGTCTGGAGCCCGTTCTCGGGAGCGATAAACTGGACGCGAAGTTGCTTCGGGCGGCCATTGTTAGAAATGCCACTCCACGTGGTTTGGCCGAGTTTGCACAACAGGGATCAGCGGAAGCGGCCTTGCTGGACAAGCTCTTCGCGGACGAAGCCCTCATGAGGCAGATGCTCGCGTCGGGCGGGGCCAATGGAGCTGAGTATGGCGAGGCGATGCAGGTTTATCAGGCCATCCTCGCCAAGAGTGAGAAGGCTCGTGAAGCAGGAAGCATCTTTCAACGGCTTGCTCTTGGAACCGCTCTTCATCAGCCTTGGTTGGAAGAGAAGGAGAAAGGCGGGGTGCATGGGATCGTGCTTACCGACCACCAGACACCAGACGGTCAGGTGGAGCGCTATTTGCATTACGAGAAAGCGTTCCTCGATGGTGAACTCGATCCTCAGTTCAAGGACTTCAATACCTGGGAATGTCGTTTCATCACCAATGATCCCTACACGAACGAGGAGCTCACCTGGGTGCGGGCCATGCTGCGCAATTTCCGTCCGGACCACATCACCAATGAGGATCAGAAGTGGCGTTATACCCGAATCGTTAAGAGCGACCTTCCTTATACCAGCACCAAGCATGATGATTCACTCGGACTGCCCCAACAGCAGGCGCTGGCCCTTGGCGGCATTTGTGGGCGGCGTGCTTTCTTCGGCCGCTTTGTAGCGCGGGCCTTCGGGATTCCGTCACGCCGTTCCACCCAGACCGGTCATGCGGCGATGAACCGGTGGACTCCTGATGGTTGGGTGGTGAACTTTGGGGCCTGGTGGTCGATGAATTGGTGCGGCCCCCAGGGTGGACTTGATTTCTATCTCGATTCCCAGGCACGGGAACACGAGGAGATTTACCAGAAGGTTTTGCGCGCCCAGTGGATCGGCGATGCTCTTGGCGAGGAAGATGTCAGTCTCCGTCAATACGGACAAGGTGGAGGATTCTGGGATGGTTTGGCCTTTTATCAAAAGCGGGCCGTTGTTGAAGATGCCAACCGCGAACAAGCGGCATCGGATGCCGAGCTAGCCGCTCTCACGGCAGAGGAAGCCCGTCTTCTCGGCGAGTCCGATGAGGTTCTCGAAGACGAGAAGGCCGAACTGGAAATCGAGATTCCCGAAGAGCATCGCAAGATCGTGGTGGGTGGCGATGGGGGCATGACTGTTCCGGCTGCAGCCTGTGATCGTCCCAAGAACAGTACTGAGAAAGTTCTCTTTATGCCGGGATGGGACGGAGGCACGCAAGTTCATTACGGTCGACTTGGCGCCCGCCCCGAGTTGATCCGTTACACCATTGAAGCTCCGGCCGACGGGAAGTATGAGTTGGTTTCCAATGTCGCCACGGTCTCGCCCAAGATCGAGGTCATCGTGCGGGTCAATCGTCGTCTCATGCTGGACATGCCCCTGCCCTACACCAAAGGGATGTGGCAGAAGACCGAACCGATTGTCATGGATCTCAAAGAAGGGAGGAATTCCATCATGCTGACTTGCCGGGCTCCCAACCGGGGTTTCACCATGAAGGAGTTTACCCTCAAACCTGTGAAGTAGATGTTACCAATCATGAAGAGGCGTTATTCATCGGGGCTTGCCCGCTTTCTGTTTCTGACCCTGTGGTTTCTTGGGCCGCTGGTGGCCGAGGTTCCGCAGGCGGAGATCGATCAACTCAAGACCGCGTTGTCAGCTAATCAGGAGCAATCATCGGAGGCTCGCAAACGCCTGGCGGTGAAGCGGGTGATTCGTGATGGCGGCAAGCTGGTGGAGGCTTATCCCGAGGCCGAAAATCGATTCGAAGTTCTTGGCATCCTCTTTCAGGCCCAGCGGCAGTTGATCAAGCTCGACGATTCTTCACGCAACAAGGAGGCCTTGCTCGAAACCGGAAAGGAGCTGATCAAGGCCCCGGATGACTACGCGGATCTTCGTCTCGAAGCGGATCTTCTTCTCAGCCAGATTGAAGCGGCCCGCCAAGGAGCCGACTCGAAAGGGCGTCTTGCGACTCTCTTGCCGATGGTCGAACGCTATCGCGACACTCCGGCCGAAGCTCGCATGTTGCAAACGGCCTTGGTGATGGCTCTCGAGACCGGAGATCCCAAGGTCATCAAATTTTTGCGCAACGAGATGGCGGTGCGTTTTGCCGGTGATCTCGACATGATCAACTTCCAGCGCGAGAAGCTGGGAGGCCAGGTCTTTGGAGCGCCCTTCTGTGGTCTCTTCGAACAAAGTGATGGCTCGATGATGCACTTGCCGGCCGATGCCCTCGGCAAGAGCACTGTTCTCTATTTCTGGTCCCAGAAATCCGAGACCGGGGAGGAAGATCACCTCCAGCGGCTCGCCGAGGAATGGAACAAACAGAAGGCTGAGATCTCCCACCGTCTCCAGATCATCAGCTTGAATCTCGATGGCCTTCCCGATGCGGGAGAGAAGATTCTCCGCGATCTCGGGGTGGAGTGGCCCGCTCTGCATCTTCCCGGGGGACGGGAGAATCCGCTCTACAAAACCTTCCCCCGTCGCGATCCCTATCTCATGACGCTTTCCCCGACCGGTTATGCCGCTCTCATCATGTCTGGTTCAACGCGCAAGAGAAAGGATGATACCGGCAAAACTGACTTTTCGAGGTGGTTCGGATCATCTTTGGCGAGAGACTGGAGCCGTGAACGTTACACCAACCAGCTGAAGTCCCTTTTTGCAGGCGACTTCTTCGTGACCGATGCCGAAGGTCCTTTTGATCCTGCTCTTCCTCCCGAGATCAAGGCTTCGTCCACCAAACCAACTCCCTTGCCAAGAACAGCAAGCTCGGTTCCGGACGAGAAACTTCAAGCGATTCAAGCCTGCTTCGTCCAGACGCCTCGTCGATATCGCCTGACGGCCGATGAGGTTCGTTCGAGCTACGAGAAGGCCGAGTCCCTGTGTGCCAGCGCGATTGGTGAACATCCCGGAGCTCCGGATCTTTGGATCGTGCGCAATCGCCGTATGGTGGCGCAGCTCGGGCTCTGGAAATTGACGGGCAACCAAGTGCATTTTCAAAGGGCTTCGGAAGAGGCCAAGGCGGTTCTGGCTACCGACGTCCCGGAAGGGGCGGATGTTCTTGCGCGTTTTTGTCTCACCAAGGAAGAGCTGCGCAATCCGGAGGTGGACGCCAGAAAAGTGGTCTTGGGTTTCGTCGAGGGGATGGGTGGGGAGAACGCTTCGGGGCCGGTGCTCGCCGCCGCCTCACTTCTCTGTCTCGATATTGCCGATCGCGGGATGCATGACGAATTCCGCGCCCGCATCCTTGAGAAGCATGTCAACGATCCCGCGATGTGGACCTACGTCTCTTTTCTCCTGAATCGGGAGCATCGTTACTGGCTCTTTCGTGTTCCTTTTGTGGCCGGTTGGTCATACGGCCGGCAACATCAATGGATCTTATCCGAAGGTCACCCCGATGAAGTGGACCGGACCGTGAAGGTTGATTTGGAGACCTTCGATGGAGAGAGTTATTCGATCCCTGACGACAGCAAGGGGAAGTGGACTGTTCTGGTCCTGGCCAACAGCTGGGTGGAGCAAGAGCGCTCACCGATTCCGGGGACCGTGACCCGATATCTTAATCCCTTCATCGAGAAGCGGGGGCGTGAGGATGTCCAGGTCATCGTGGCCTTGATGGATGGAGAAGTTGGCCCGGTGCAAGACTACTTGAAGGAGAAACCGCTCGGGTGTGAAACGATGATTCTGCCGGGCGGAACATCGCATCCTCTCGTTCGTCGACTGGGGGTTCTGGAAGAGGATCTTCAGGCCAATGCGCTGGTAATGCGTCCCGATGGAAGCGTGGCAGGCTTTGTCTCAGGACTCACGATGACCCGTTCGAAGCAACAGCTCATGCAGGAGCTGATCATTTATCAGGATGAATTGACAGTCGATGCGTTGATCAAGGAGGGGAAAGCCGAAGAAGCGAAGGAGTTCATCTACTCGTTGGTCCCGCCCTTCGATCCCGAGGCCGTTGATGAAAAGGGCCGCAAGCTCAAGAAGCCCAAATACAGTCACATTCACCTTCGTGCCCGGGCCAAGGTTCACGCGGCTCTCGGGGACAAGCCGGCGGCCCTCGCCGATGCCGAGGAAGTTTTACAGTTCCTGACCGAAAAAGGAGGCTGGATGAGCATGCGTCCGAATGGTCTCGATGAGGCCGAGGACATGGTGGCGCGCCTCAAGGGAGGAGAATGAGCGGGCGGAATCGCGGCGATCAATGAACTGGTTCAAACGAAAGCGATCCAGCCGTTATCCAGCCTCGGAGCGTTGGAAAGAAGACTATAAGAACTCAGACTACGGCCGAAAGTATGGTTGGTGGCTGTGCCTTGATGGAGAACGCATCGCGGATTTGGACTACCGCATCTGGGATTGCTATTCCCAATTCTGGCACGTTTACCAGATCTTTCCGTTCAGCTCGCGATTCGAGGAGATCGGGCTTGATCCGGATTCGTGGTGTTTGGATCGGGTGTCGATAGAGAGCCGCTACGCCCCCGGGTTTTCGGTGAAGAGGGTCTTGATGGCTGAGCGAGCACGTGATCTCGTGGCTATTCGCAGCGTGTATCTTCCTAAAGAAGTCTTTGAAAAGGCGCATCGGGAGGCCCGACAGCTTCTCGATCCTGAAACATAGCAAATTCGCACAGAACCTTTGTAATCAGTCAGAAGAATCTCTCGGGAGATTTGTATACTATTGACGATCGTTTGGTGTCTTTGCCAAGCTTGCCTTTTAAAAATGATGAAATGTCCCAAATGTGAAAAGATGATGGAACGGGGTTCTGTGGTTGTTGAAGGAACTATTGGCGGCTTTTTGTTTTTGGGCTGTCTCACCAGAATCTTGAGTTCAAAGGAGAGAGCGGAGCCGAAGTGGTTCTCCCTTCGAATTCCAGGACAGTGGGATACCGATGCGAAGCTTGTCGCCTGACGCTGATCGAGGAAGAGACGAATCTTGATCAAAAGGCAGCCACGATCGGAAGCAGCTTGGGCACGAAATATGCCAGCTGGAGGCATCGCAGCTAGATGAAGTCCCGACGATGGAGAATTAAGATTCTGTTGTTGGTAGGGGTTGCCCTCTTGATGGCCCCCTTCATCGCAGGTTATCAGGCCATTGGTGATCGCGACGGGCCGGCGTTTTATCCGGAAACCCTTCACACGAGCTTATACATCATGGGGCATGAGGCTTCGAGTGGGGTCAAGCCGCGGATGGGTTGGAATTGGGGGCTTTATGATCGGCCGCTGTTTTGGGGGATGGAGCGAAGGCCAAAGTCGGCCGAAGAGAGGGAGAAGTACTTGGAGAAGCTTGCTGCCGGTCCTCAAGGCAGGGACTCGTTTGCCTATCGGTCGATCAGTGAGGAATACCGGGCTCTCAATGAGCGTTTGGGAATTGTCGATAAGAGCGTGCCGGAGGTCAGGCATCGGGTCGGCGAATACAACGAGGAGGGGCGTTTGGTTTTCTGGGAAATTGATGCCTTTGATCACATGGAGCCCTTTGTCCTGCGAGAGGACTATGGCGTGCTCTTGCTCAATGAAGGAGGGGAGGTTGCTCCGAAACCCCTCTACATCCTGGCCTTTCAGAAGACGAAGGAGATCTTTCGCAGTCATGATTTAGAGGAGTTCAAAGCGGAGCTTGCCAAGGTTCCGAAAGGTGCGGTCGTGGGGCGTTTTGAGACGTGCACCATGCCGCGATCCTGGGGCTTGCCGGAGGAGCAAAGAAAGGCCTTTCGGGATGCATTGGACGAACGGGAGTTGGTGATCGAAGTCGACGGACGCATTGTTTGTTATTGTCCGTATGGCGAATGATTCCTATCAAGAGCATCTATGAAATTCATCCTGAGGTTTCCGATTGCGATCCTGATTGTCATGTTTGGGCTGCCGGGCCTTCTTCTGGGACATGAGAAAGAGACTTCCGGCTTGGTGGAAGCTTTCAAAAGCGGGGATGCCGATGAAATGGCGAAGTTTTTCGGCAAGGAGGTTCATTTCATCGGAGAACACCGGTTCATCGGCGGAAAGGAACCACTTTTAAAGCCGACACCCGTTACCGCAGAAGTCCTCAAGGAAAGTTATGCCAGGTTGATCAAGCAATTTGGAAAGGAGGAATGGAAGAAGCACGTCCCCAAGATCAAGCCTTCCACGACTGTTTCCAAGGAAGGTGGTGAGTTGAAAGGCTTTGTAAAAGAAGGAGATGTCGTTTGCGACATGCACCTGCGGGAGGCAACCAAAGGGAAACGGAATGGCTTCGATGAGGCGGTCATCTTTGTTCTCCGGAAGCAAGGAGATACTTACAAGGTGGTGTTTCACTTGGCGGATTTTTGAGAAATCCAGGGATGTCGCAAGGTCCCGAATCAACGGGAGAGGCTTTTCTGCCGAGTCGCGCTTTGGTTTGATCCATCGGGGTGGTGGCTCGCGGGGCGGTGGATCTGGGACCTGAAAGGAAGTCTGATCCCAGCAGGTATCAAGGAGGTCTCATCTTGCCTATGAAATCTTCTTTGCTCTCCTGTCTGGTTACTGTCGGTGGTGCGGTGGCTTCGTTTGCCGCGGAACGCCCGAACATTGTCTTTATTTTCACCGATGACCACTGCGAGCAGGCCCTCAGTGCCTATGATCCGTCGCGCATGACGACGCCGCACATGGATCGCCTTGCCAAGGAGGGGATGCTGTTTGATCGCTGTTACGTCACCAATGCCATTTGCGGCCCGAGTCGGGCGGTGATCATGACCGGCAAGTACAGCCACTTGAATGGCTTTATGACCAACGGGAATACCTTCGATGGCTCCCAGCAGACCTTTCCCAAGCTTCTCCAAAAGGCCGGATACCAGACCGCGGTGCTTGGAAAGTGGCATTTGAAGAGCACGCCCCAGGGGTTTGATCACTTCCAGATCCTGCCGGGGCAGGGAGCCTACTACAACCCGGCCATGCGGATCATGGACGGGGAGGGAAAGGAGAAGCCGATCAAGGTCACGGGATACACCACCGACATTATCACGGATTTGACTTTGGACTGGATCAAGGAGAAGCGGGATCCCGACAAGCCGTTCATGGTGATGTGCCAGCACAAGGCGCCTCATCGCAATTGGCAGCCGGGGCCGGATTATCTCACCTGGCTGGATGACAAGACCATTCCCGAGCCCGAGACCTTGTTCGATGACTACAAGGGGCGGACTTCTGCGGCGAGCGAGCAAACCATGGAGATCAAGCGGCACCTCAATGCCAACGACCTCAAGTTGAACAAGCCACGCGGGTTGAATCCGGAACAGCTCGAGAAATGGAATGCCGCCTATGGTCCAAAAAATGAGGCCTTCGAAAAGGCCAAGGAGACCATGACCGAGAAGGAGATCATCCAGTGGAAGTATCAACGTTACGTGAAGGATTACCTGCGGTGCGTGAAATCAGTCGATGACGGGATCGGGCGCATTCTCGACTACCTTGACGAAAGCGGGTTGGCCGAGAATACCATTGTGATCTATTCCTCCGACCAAGGGTGGTATCTCGGAGAGCACGGGTGGTACGACAAGCGTTGGATGTATGAGGAGTCGCTGAGAACGCCCTTGCTGGTGCGCTGGCCGGGAACAGTCAAGGCGGGCTCGCGCAACGACGACATCGTTTCCAATCTCGATTTCGCCGAGACCTTCCTCGATGCCGCTGGCGTCGAGGTGCCCGGCGACATGCAGGGGCGGAGTTTGGTTCCTTTGTTGAAAGGGTCGACTCCCGAAGACTGGCGAAAGTCCTTTTATTACCACTACTACGAGTTCCCCGGAGCCCACAGTGTGGCCCGTCATTACGGGGTGACCAACGGTCGTCACAAATTGATCAGCTACTATCAAAAAGGGGAGTGGGAGCTCTTTGATTTGAAGAAGGATCCCGACGAGATGAAGAGTGTCTACTACGAAGAAGAATACCTTGCGGTTCGGAAGGAAATGGAGAGCGAGCTCGCCCGCCTGCGCAAGGAACTCAAAGTGCCTGAGAAAGATCCGGAAAGGCCGAAGCGCCAGCGCAAGCCGAAGACGGAGAAGAAGAAGTAGGGGACCGTTGGGCTGAAAGCCATGGGTGGGAGCGGGGCAGGATGCCCGCTCTCCCTATTTTGGGCTTGGACTGAGACTGAATTGCGAAAGGCTGTCGTGATGAATGTAGTCCTGATGGTGTTCTTGGCGGCTGTCTCGGTTCTGGGGGCCGAGAAACCGAATGTCGTGATCTTTTTCACGGACGACCAGGGCACGTTGGATGCCGGTTGTTATGGCTCGAAGGATCTCATCACCCCGAACATCGACAAGTTGGCGGCGACCGGGGTGCGCTTCACCCAGGCTTATGCACACACCGTTTGCTGTCCGGCGCGGGCGGCCTTGCTGACCGGCCGTCATCCCCAGCGTGGAGGGGTGGTCCATTGGACGCAAGGTGACATGAATGCGGCCAAGGGAATCAACATGGCCCTTGAAGAAGTGACCTTGGCCGAAGCCTTGAAGTCGGCGGGTTACCGCACGGCCTTGTTCGGGAAGTGGCATCTTGGCGCTCATCGGGACTATGGCCCGAAGAAACAGGGATTCGATGAGTTCTTTGGAATCCGCGATGGATTCATCGACAACTACAAACATTACTTCCTGCACGGAACGGGATTCCACGATCTCTACGAAGGCACCACTCCAGTGCAGGCACCGGGCGAGTATTTTCCCGAGTTGATGGTGAAGCGCTCCTTGAAGTTCATCGATGAAAACAAGGACAAGCCTTTCTTCCTCTATGTGCCCTTCAACATCCCGCACTACCCCGAGCAGGCGCTCAAGAAACACGAGGAACTCTACAAGGACATGAAGGATCCAGCGCGCCGTTCTTACGGAGCGGTCATGACGACCACAGACTATTACGTGGGGCAGGTGGTCGATAAGCTGGAAGAGCATGGTTTACGCAAAAATTCCATCGTCATCTTCATGAGTGACAACGGGCACTCCGAGGAAACGGGGAACCGAGTTCGGGCCGAGAAACACAAGAGTGGTTACCCCAAAGGGCATTTCTATGGAGCGAGCGGCGGTGGCTACACTGGCAAATGGATCGGCCAGAAGGGCACCTTTCTTGAAGGCGGAGTCCGCGTTCCGTCTATAGTGAGTTTCCCCGCCAAGTTGCCTCAGGGAGAAGTGCGTGACCAGATCATGACTGCCATGGATTGGTTTCCCACGGTCTTGGAATTGTGTGGTGTTGAACAGGCTGCAGAAGCTCCCGAGCTCGATGGCCACAACCTGCTTCCTCTGATCGAGAAGAAAGAAACGCCGTCTGCTTACAAGTCCCTTCACTTTGCCTGGGGGAAGAGGTGGGCTGTTCGGGAAGGCGACTGGAAACTGATTGGGACCACCGGAAACCCGAAAGTCACGCTTCACAATCTTGCTGATGCCGAACCGGAGAAGAAAGACTATGCAGCGGAGCAGCCCGAACTTGTGGAGAAGTTGAAGTCCTTGCAGGACGAGTGGACCAAGGATGTGGAAATGGAGTGGTAGGAGAGCTTCTTTGACATTGTCTGCTGTCGCCGATGAGGTAGTGGTTGCAGAATGACCAAGCGGCTTTCATTTTTTCTTCTCCTGCTGTCCGGCCTTTTGCTGAGGGCTGGTGAGTCCTTCCTGATTTATGCTCCCAGTCGGGAAGCCAAGGTCTTGCATATTCTCGAGGTCAGGGTGGAAGGTGAGAACCTCAAGTTGGCGAAGGTGGTAGACCATCCGCTTGGGTTTACAGGAACGACCATCACGAACCATCCGGAGAATGACTTGCTCTATGTGACCACGAATGGCGGACCGGAAGATGAGTGTCCCTCAGCGACCATCGAGTTGGACGAAAGTGGAAAGCCCAAGAAGCAGCATGATCATCTTCTCAAGCGTGGATATGCCGGTTTGGCGGTGCATGGAAAAGAAGGATGGCTTGCCGGAGCTTCATATCGGACGGGTTGGCTGGACCTTTACAAGCTCGACGACAAGGGTATGATCGGAAAGGCCATCCAAAGTCGTTTTGAGGAACGCAAGAATGCTCACTTCGTCCTGATTTCGCCCGATGGGAAGAATCTCTATGTTCCCTACGTGAAGGATTTTAACGCCCTGATGCAGTATGGTGTTGGGGCTGGTAATGACCCTCTTGCCCCGCTCGACCCGATCAATGCCGAACCTCCGGAAGGAACGGGGCCAAGGCATCTCGCCTGTCACCCGGACGGGAAGTTTGTCTATTCCTCCAACGAGCAGCGGCCCGGAGCTTCGGTGTATCAGCGTCTTTCTGATGGACAGTTAAAGCATGTCCAGCGATGCGATGCCTTTGAAAAAATGCCGAGAGAATCAGGGATGTCCTCCTCCGATATCCAGATTACTCCTGACGGGCGGTTCGTCTTCGTGGGAGTCCGTGATCGTGAGAAGGAGTACAATGCCGTCGCGCGTTATCGCGTCAACGAAGACAAGACCCTCACCTTTCTGGGCAGGACCAAGGCCGATCCGGTGCCTTGGGGGATGGCTCTTTCGCCCGACGGGAAGCATCTCCTCGTCACCGGAACCTTGACGGGAACGCTCCAGATTTTCCGGATCGACGAACAGGGAGGCCTCACTCTGGCAGCCAAGCACGAATGGAGTGGCAAGGTGACTGATCTGGTGACCCGCCCGATTGCTCTTGAGTAGGGACTATTGGAAATGGACAGGCTCTCTGGACGGCTTTGTGTCTTCGCGAAGTTGTCTTTGATCTGATTTGATCCGATACGAGGGGGCATGAATGGCAATCGATTCGGCCAGCTCCTTCTTTTCTTTTATCTGGCTACGATCACAGTGGGCTCCGCTCAGAAGCCGAAATTCGGCTTCTTGGGAAGTGAAGAGGATGTTGAGAAGTTGTTTGCCGAGTCCGAGACAGTGGTACTCGTTTGCCTTGTTGAGACTGAGGTTGTGTTCGATACCAGCTTCGCGAAACTCAAGCCGTCGTTTGCGCAGATTGTTCATCACGCCACTGTGGTTGGTTCCCATCGGGGTAGTGGCAAGGTGGGCGACAAGATCAAGGTCGGCTTTGTGACCGACAGTCTTCCGGTTGATGAAGAGAAGAGGAAGGTTTTCGTTGAGAAGGCCAACAAGAAGGCAAAGGGAGCTCTCAAGTATGCTTTTCTTCGTGGCGGTAAAGACGGCTTCTATTCCTGCGAGTGGCTTGATCTGGCTGATTACTCCGTGGAACTGGGGCAAGTGATGGCCGGGTTAGCCAAGGACGAGAGGGGCAAAAAAAGTGATCGATGAGGCCTCACTTGCTTCTTCGCCGAAGGCAGGTCTCCGGGTTTGGCGTTCGTCTGGAATTGAATTTTTCCGTCTAACTACATAGCGTGGGTGCGATGTTTTCAAAAGGAAGGGCAGGCTCGTCTTTGATTTTAGGATTGTTTCTGGTCTGCACTTCGTTGTGTTCTGCTTACGAGAAGCAAGGGAACCCTGATCGAGAGGTCATTCTCTCCAAGCTTTCCAAGGTGGGTCACAAAGAGGTAGGGAACATGCTGCTGGAGGGAATTGGACTGAAGGAGTTGAAGGAGAAGTAGGGTGTTCGCTGCCGGGAATCGAGTCGACCGGATTTCGTCAGGTTCTACCTGAATGATGGAGTTCTGGACGTTCCCAGAAACCTGCGTGGAAACGAGAAGGTGGCCCGGTATCGGCTAGAGGTTGTGAGGAAGTAAGCAATTCAAGTTCACAAGAACCCGAAGTTGATGCCCGGAGAATAAGCCTGGTTTTTCCGGGGGCAGGTTGGGCGTGATTTAGAAATGGAGTTTTATTGAGCTTCGGAATATCTCCTCCGAATGAATAATGAAGAGGCGGATCAAGAAGGTTTTACCAGAAGGGGATTTCTCCATGGTCTGGGCGGGGCGGGGTTGTTTGCGGGAATGTCGGGGATGGCTTCGGCGGATGAAGCTCCGAAGGATGCCGAGGGGAAAGTGATTCCCGGGTTCGAGAAGACGAAGGAGGATCCGCAGGCTGCGAAGGGTTGGCAGCCGGTATCGGATCGCAAGATCAAGGTGGGGATCGCGGGGTATGGGCTCTGCAAGTTTGGCGCGGCCTTTTCTTATCAAAATCATCCCAACGTCGAAGTGGTGGCCGCGACCGATCTGGATCCTGGTCGCTGTGCCGGTCTGGCCAAGGCGGTGGGAGCGAAGAAGACCTATCCGTCCTGTGAGGAGATGATCAAAGACAAGAACCTCGAGGCCATCTTCATTGCCACCGATGCTCCCAGTCATGCCCGGCTCGCGATCATGGCTCTGGAGCATGGCAAACATGTCTGTTGTGCGGTGCCGGCGGTCTTTGGATTTGAGGCGGAGGATGAGGCCGAACGTTTGTTCAACGCGGTGAAGACCAGTGGAAGGAAATACATGATGAACGAGACGTCGACCTTTCATGCCGGTCTTTACGAAAAGCGGATCCAGTATCAGGCCGGTGCCCTCGGCAAGATCATCTATTCCGAAGGGGAATACTGGCACGATGGGGTCGGTGTTCTTGGAAGTTTCAACCCGAAGAATGGCAAGATCGATCAGTTTGGTTGGCGGAGGGCTGTTCCCCCGATGTGGTACCCGACTCACGCAACCGCCTACTATATTTCGGTGACCGGAGGTCGCTTCACCGAAGTCTCAGGTTTGGGAACGGAGAGTTACTATCCGGTGTATCGGGAACCGGGGAACCAATACCGGAATCTCTTCGGCACCGAGATTGCCATGTTGAAGACCAGCGAAGGAGGGATTTCACGGATGGGAGTCAGTTGGGACATGAAGAACGCTCACGGTGAACAGGGACGGGTTTATGGAGAGAAACCTCATGACAAGAAGATCAACGGAAGTCGTCCGCCTCTTCCCCCGGGAGTGGCCGGTGGTGGTCATGGAGGTTCCCACGGTCAACTCACCAACAACTTCATCGAATCCATTCTTCTCGATCAGAAACCGATCGTG
>JBMHCW010000148.1:0-8141 GCA_049889715.1 Akkermansiaceae bacterium
ACCTACTTCTTCCGCTTCTTCCTGGCCTTGGGCTCATTTGAGGGTAACCCCGTCAGGCCTTCCTTGCGGCCCGGATTCTTCTGCACGACATCCCACTTTTGAGCGGGGAGTGGTGTGTAGTTGGGTGAGGCATCTTCGGCGGGGAAGCTTTTCTCAACCGCCTCCAACTTGGCTCTCACTTTGGCCAGACCTGGGTCATCAAGACGGTTGACCAGCTCGTCCGGATCTGCCTTCAAATCCACCAGCTTTACACTCGACCGATCATTCTCGACGTAGAGCTTGTACCGTTTGTCGCGAATGACGCGGTCACGATATTTACGAATATTGATCACGCGGCCATTCTCATCGTATGTCGCCGGACCTCCGCCCATCGCCATGATCCATTTGCGCGGACCATCCTCGGCCTTTCCAAGATAAACCGGAGCCAGCGATTTGCCGTCCAGGGTATGTCCCTCCGGCAGCTTCGCCCCCGCGAGCTCTGCAAAGGTCGGAAGCAAATCGGTAAAGTCGGTGAGCGCATCGGTCGTCTTTCCCTCCGGAACCAATCCCGGGCAGCTCACGATAAATGGTTCGCAAGATCCATTCTCCAAGGTCTTTCCCTTCGCTCCCCGCACCCGACGCCCGTTGAGCATGTTGGAAAACCCACCGGTGCCATTGTCGGTGGTCCAGATGACGATGGTGTTTTCCCGCAAGCCCGTTTCATCAAGCTTCTTCACAATCTGCCCCATGAGATGGTCCATGTATTCCACCATCGCCCGGAATTGCTCGGCTTTCGGAGCCTTCGGTTTGTGCGGGGTGGTGGTCAACGGGCCGTGCGTCAGAATCATGGGATAGTAGACAAAGAAGGGCTCCTCTTTCTTCTGCTTCCCGATGAAATCGAGAATGAGCTTGTTGCAAATATCGGGGCCAAATTCACCGGTGTAAGTCTTCGAACCTTCCTTGGTGAAGAGGTAGGGATCCCAATACCGTTTGCCGCTCGGCGGGTTGCCGGCTTCGTATCCGGTCCACATCGCGAACTCATCAAAGCCCAATTCGTTGAGCACCTTGGGCTGGATCCGGAAGTCGTTGATCTGCCACTTTCCAGCGATGCAGGTGTTGTAACCCGCCGACTTCATCACATTCGCAATCGACGGGTTTTTCTTCGGATCAAAGTGACAACCCCTCCCCCAGCGCGGGACGTCCCAGTGATTCACCCAGCCATGCCGGAAAGGATACTGGCCGGTCAACAAAGTGGCCCGGGTCGGCGTGCACTGTGGCATCGAGTAGGCATTGTCGAAACGCAGACCGGTCTTGGCCAGGGCATCAATATGAGGGGTTGCGATGTCCTCGCCCCCATAGCAGTTGATCCACTCCTTCCCCAAATCATCCACCATCGCGAAGATGATGTTGGGTTTCCCTGCCTGGGCCAAAGGACACAGAACAGCAAGGAAACAGAAAATCGCGGGAAGACGAAGTCGATCAATCATGTGGCGACCCTATCAAAGATAAACCGATGATGTCAGTGGTCTTTTCGACCTTCGATATCTCTTTGTTTTTCCCAATCTTCTTCCTGAAAATTTCCCATCAGAGTCATGATTTTTTCTGATCACATGCCTTGCAAAAACTCTTGCGCGTGGGTTTCGGGTCTGCTGCGTTCCTGCTACATGAACAAATTCGCCCGTTTGTCCGCACTCTCGAAGGCCCTTCTTTCGACCTTGTCCGCAGAGGAGGCATCGATCATCCACTACTGGAATTTCGAGGAAGAGCTTCCGGAAGTTCCCGATGAAATTGGAGAATCCGGGGGAACCACCGGAGCCGAAGTCACCGCCACCACCGGCCCGGATGATTCCGGAGCCCTGTTCTTTCCGCCCGCCATTCAAGGAGGAGGCGCCTTTGATGAGACCGGCTACGTCGATCTCGACCCCATCGTCGCAGATGTTCCCCAGGCCTTCTCGATGACCTACTGGGTCAGTCTTGAAGTCGACAACACCACCAACCCCCGTGGCATTTTCGACTTCAGCGGAAACGGAAACCAAGGTGTTCAATCTCTCTTCATTCAGAACGGGGCCAATGCAGACAAGATGGCCTTCCGGGTGGACGGCACCAATGGCCTGAACAGTGCCGCGGTCACCTTTGCGGATGTTCCCGAAGACGAGAGCTGGTTTTTCGTCGCTGCCACCTTCGATCCCTCCGGTGACCTCGAGGTCCACGTCAATGGCTTTGGCATCGACGCTTCAGTTTCAGCCGCCGGCACAGGCGACGTCACTTGGGACATTGATCAATACCTTGGAGCCTTCAACGTCCAGCCAAGCAATGCCGCCAATGTCAACCGGGGGCTCAATGGCTCCCTCGATGATGTCGCGATCTACTCGGGCATTCTCACCCCCGAAGAGATCGAAGGGCTCTTTGACGGGACACTCAAGCCCACCGACATCGGCTCGGGAGGAACAGGTCCCGGTGAGCTCGAGGTTGCCTCGTTCGATTTCGATCCCAACCTCGGCCAATCGACTCTCGTCTTCAATTCGGTGGACGGAAACAACTACAGCGTCTTCGGCGGAACGGACCTTTCTTCGGTTGAGACCTGGGAGGAAATCAGCACCACTGAGATCGTTGGCAACGGTGACCTCGTCACTTTCATCCACACCCCGGAAACTCCGGACGAGACTTACTTCTATGTCGTTCGCAAGGACCCTTCCTGAACGGGTTTCGCTCAACGAATCAGCGGATTGCGGGGGAAACCCCGTTGCTCCTTCGGTGGGTCGGGCGTGACCACCCGGGGTTTGGGCCGTTCGGGGTTCGCGGCTTCGGTCTGCTTGAGGACACCCATCACCCGCTTGTGGTCCAGGTCAATCACGTCCACCCAACTCGTCTTGGCCCCTTCTTCTCGCAGCTGGAGATAGCCGGCATTGATCTTACGAAGCTCGTCGAAGGTGCGCATTTTCACCTCGCCCGCCAGCAGACGACGATGATTCATCCGGACCTTGGCCTCGCGCGTGACCGTAGGGTTCTGTTCCAACTTCTTCAACGCCGCCGATATCTGATCCGGCCAAGCACTGTTCTTCACGTTGCAATAAGGTCGAGCCTGGAAGTCGATCAATTCCCTCCACGCCTTCACCGGATCGAGAGTCTGCAACTTCGTAAACTCCTTCTGGAGCTCCGCTTCGTCCGGCTTCTCATCATTCTGAAGCGCAAACCATTCCCGCAATCCTCGAGATCCGTTCTGGGGAAAGCGATGCCCCAACCCGGGCCATGACTCAAAGGACGTGGGCAGCTTCTTTTCCCGATAGAACAACAGGGCCTTCAACGACATGAGATAGTTCGGGTCAAGACGACCGACCCCAATGAACACTTCTTTCTTGGGATCGATCCGGGGAGCCGGCTTGAGCCCGGTCGGCACGTGACCACCCATGAGAATGGCCCCTCCCGCAAATCCCGGCTCGGCCTGTAGCAAAGCATCGGTCATCCAACCTCCCTTGCTGTATCCTGCGGCATACATCCTGGTGACATCGAGCCCGTGCTTCTTCACCAACTCATCGCGGACAAACCGAAAGACCTTCAGCTCTTTCTCAATGCCCGCGGCATCCAGTTGATACTTGCCGGGCTGGGCATAAGCCATCCCCACCACGATCCAACCCTCACCTCCGGTATGATTCCGGGTCATGCGGGTTTCGGGACGACCATTGAAGCCATGATAAGAGAAAACCGCCGGCCATTTCTTCGCAGAGTCGTGGTTCTCCGGCAACGAAATGAGAACCGCATCTTTGATACCCGGCACCACCAACTTCAGATCGTCCGCGGAAAGCAACCCAACACACAAGGTGCCAACAACCCAACCAATCTTGAAATGGCCCGACATCATAGAATTACCCTACCAGCTTTTCGGCCATCCGCAGTTCAAATTCCAATCATGTTCCGGTGAGCAGCCCCGGCCTCAATTCTCCACCGCTACTCAGCAGGAATGGCGTTGAGGGTATACCAGACATTGGGGTGCGCCAGTTCGCCTCCGTCAAGCGAGCGGATTCCCTTCGTTCTCAATTCATGCACGTAGAGTGGACGAAGGCCCTCCAAGATCAGACGCACGGTCTTCCCGTCTTTAGCCAGTTCGATGCTGGAAATCTTGTGCCTCATTGTTTCAATCTCATCACCTCCATAGCGAGATGAATACTGGTAGGTGAAACTACTCATCGAGAACGCCCCTTCCAGACCTTCCTTCTTCAAGCGCTTGGTGAACTCGAGCTCAAATCCATCCGGCCTCGCGCGCATCTCTTTGATCGCGAATGGTGTTTCGCCCGTCCCCTTCACCCGCACGAGTCCATAGGCCCGATTCCCGAGCGACGACCAGCCTCGATTGGTCAACCCGACCATGAGCGAACCATCCGGGGCGAACTTCAATCGAAATACGGCGGAAGGAAACTCCTCGAGAAAAGGAAAACAAGCGCCCTGATACTGCCCGTTCACTTTCTCCAAAAAGACGCGGTTGATCGCTGCATTGGTGAATTCGCCAACCAGCAACTGCCCATCAAAGGGACCAAACGTTCCCTTCGCTTCAATGCGCTCAATGTCGGTCGCGCTCCGTCCCATCTTGTTGTAAGGCAACCAAACCGCGGGAGGCACGAATCTCTCTGAACTCTCCAAGGCCATGGGATAAGGTTGATTCGCCTTCGGCATGGTCATCTGGAAGGGCGCACCTTTCGACTTCAAGGTGCCGGCCGATTCCTGATTCCCGTAAAAGACTCCTTCCCGAAGATGGTAGATGGGCGTCGCGGGAATCCACGTTCCCTGCTGATCGGAAAAGAACACCTCTCCTTCCCGATTGGTCCCCAACCCACAAGGCGACCGCATCCCGAAAGACTTGGGAACGAAGCTTCCGTCCTCACCGACAACCCCGCCCCAACCCCGCCAGCCGACACTGTTGTTGGCGAGCTTTCCCATCCCGACATTGAGAGTGACCCAGACCTTTCCCCGCCCATCTCGTTGCGGACCATAAGCGTAAGCATGGTAGTTCCCGGAAACGTTCCAGCCATCGCATTCGGTGAGGTAACCATCCGCCACCCCGTCACCATTCTTGTCCTGCAAACGCGTGACCTCCCCCCGCTGACAAACGAGCAAATCCTTACCATCCTTCATCAACCCGAGAGGTTCGTGAAGACCCGAGGCAAAGAGCTGATACTTCACCGCTTCCGGCTTTCCCGATAGCACGCCATCGAGCAACCAAACCTCACCCTTGCGAATACAAACCGCCAAGCGTCCGTCATCCATCCACTCCATCCCGCTCACCTCCAGTGCCAAACCCTGTCCCGGCTTCCACTCGGTCGAACGCGAATGTTCCGCCGAACTCGCGGTGAGGATCGGAATGCGTTCATACGACATGACATCCTGCCCGGATCCACAGAGCAGCTGCATCAACAACAAGATTGGAATCAAGCTCTTCATTTCCATCGATAAGTCACGGTGAGTTGGTTTACTTCCTGCTTCACTTGGGTCTCGATTCCTTGGGGATGCGCCAGAGGAGGAACGCCTCCTTCTTCCCAGCTCAAGGCGCGTGTCATTGTCCCGTCGTTCACTTCAAACCGCTCCCTGACCAATCGACCGGACTCGGTGAAGAGAAACGTGGGCACTCCTCCTTCATCCAATTCATAACCGCGGAACCTTCGCTTCCCCTCGACCTTCGGGAAGGCATGCACCTCCTTGCTCATCGGGTTTTCAAACGGTGCCATCCGCATGAACCAAGTCGAATAGGCATCAAAGAAAGCTCCCCGCCATACCAGGGCAGGCCTCGCCTCCTTGCCATCGTAAGCAATATGAATTTCACCCGGAAACCCTACCAGGATTGCCTTGGTGCCGGCCCCATTCAAGAAGGTCCGCTGCACAATCGGACGCTCTGTCGGCTTCAGTTCAAACTGCTGTCCTCCAAGATCTGGAAATTCCTCCGGGCGTCCCTGCCCTTTCTCGATGAACTCCCAGATGGCGGCAATCTGTTTCTCAGCATCACCATCCAGCACAGCGGGAATCGTCGACTTCCCCCCCGGCCACAACGAAGGCATCAAGGTGCCCGGACGATAAGAAGCGGGATCCAACAGATAAGACCGGAACCATTCCGGCTGCAGACGTTGATCAAGCGACGAAATATCGAGACCGGGAATTCCCAGAGACTGATTCTCTCCCCAATGATGACAAGTCACACAACTCACCCCGCCCTGCGTTCCAAGAAGCTTGCGCCCGTCTTCCAGACTCCCCGAACCATCAGCGAGCGCTCGGGCATCAGGTTCTGCGTCGACCTTCGCCAAACAATCCGCCAAGGCCTTGGCTTGATTCGGATACGAAGGCATCAGCGTCTCCAGATAGGGTCGCACTCTCTTGTCTTGATCCCCTTTTAAAACTCCCTCGAGCCATCCCTTCTTCAGCTTGTGACCGATTCCAGTCAGCGGAGGCGGCAGTTTTCCGGAGTCGCCCAAACTCTTGTCACCATGAAAGAAGTGAATCGTCTTTTCCGATGGTCCCCCCAGCCCGTCGCGATCATGACAAGCATAGCAGTTCATCGCCTTGAGTGTGAGTGCCCCGTCCTTGTCCAAATCGGGGCTCTCTTTCGAAAGGAACAGCTCAAGAGACTTCCGTTGGTCGTCTGTAAGATCATACCACGGCACTCCTTTCTCCGGCTTTCCCGAGAGACAATGGCCTCCCCCCTTCCTTTCCGACTCCAGCGCAATCGTCTCCGGCACCGCAATCCCCGGTAGGTCATGACAGGACGCACACGAAGCCTTCTCCACGATCGCCTTCCCTCTCCTCACCTGATCCGTGCTGGCCTTGGGCCACGGAGCCACATTCTTCGCTTCCCGGGGATCACTCCCCTGAATATCGAGAAGATGGGCCGCCACATTGACCGCACCGTCCCGCCCCAATTCAAAATGCGGCATGCGTCCGTCGGGTCGATACTTGCTTGTGTTCAGAAGAAAATGCTCCAGCGCGACCAAGCTTGTCTTCCTTTTCAAATCCGGCAGCGCGACCGCAAAAGACGAGGTCAGATCCGCGGCATTTCCAGCCGGACCCCGATAGTCGGAAGTCGGAGCATGACAGGCCACGCATCCCTTCTCGTGATACAAGGCACTCCCCAACTCCGCATTGGCATGACGAGCGGCCTTGAGATTCAGGCCTTTTCCTATTGTCGAAAGATAAGCCGCTACCGCCTTGACCTCCTCTTCGGCCATTCCATGCATCATGGCCGGCATGGTGGACCCTTGACGTCCCCTCTCCGGGTCTTTCAAAAAGTCCACGACCCATTGGTAGTCCACTCGACTGGAAAGGTTCTCCAAAGACGGCCCTTTCCGTTCAATTTTCACCGAAGATTCACCATGACAATTGGCGCATCCAAGTTCGGAATAAAGAAGCGCCCCGCCACCTACCGAGGGCTGGTCCGCATGAAAACGTTCGTAAGCGGTGACATGGGGATTCGCTCCAACCATCAAGGTCAAAGCCAGATATCCCACAACACCGAGAAAGCCCCTCATGACACCTTCTTGATGCACTTTGTGAGATAGGCCCGCGATTTATTAATCACCTCATTGATTTCCTCGGCCGTCGGCAGCATCGGAATGCCACGTGGAACCGGATGCATGAAGATTTCCGACAGCCCGTCGAACTCAATCTCTTTCAAGGCTCTGACGATGGGAACATAATCCAAACTCCCAAAACCCGGCATCTGCTTAAGCTCATCCTCCTTCGTCATCTTTTTCTTCGAAGACGGATGATACTCCTGAAAATAGAAGAACGGGATCTGCTCCTTTCCGAGCTCACGAATCAGTTTGGGAATCTCATCGACCGCATCGTATAGATGATGGGGCGCGAAAGCCACGCCGACATTCTTTGAGGGATTCAACTCGGCAAAGTAACGAATCGAATCAGGCGAGGAGAGCATGGCATTCTTGTGGTTTTCAATCGCCATGGTCACTCCCAACTCTTCGGCCAACTCATAGTGCGGTTTCAACTTCTCGAAGAAGGCCTTCACCTGCCGCTTCGCTTCCTCCCCTTTCGGGTCTCTCTTTCCCATGGCGCCCGATCCACACACTGTCAGGCGACCGCCGTTCTTTTTCACCCAACGAAGCTCATCATCCTGCCGGAAGGGACCGAGCGGATAGCAGGTCGAGATCGACATCTCGGTGTTGTGC
>JBMHCW010000149.1:0-4319 GCA_049889715.1 Akkermansiaceae bacterium
CAATGCCACGTCAATGACTCTGCTCGCTGGGACCGCACCAACGGACGCCTCTACCGCATGTCTTGGAAAGAAACCTTCAAGCCAGCCCGATTCGATGATCTCGCCAACGCGTCCGAGAAACAACTCCTCGTCTACCTCAGCCACGACAACGAATGGTTCGCCCGCATGGCCCAGCATCAAATCCGTCAACGAGCCGCCAAAAACTCTCTCTCAAAAGACCTTCCAAAATCCCTCCTCAGCAAGATTTTCAATCTCAAGAATCCTCATCGCTTACGCGACCTCGTCGCTCTCCACGCCACCAATCAGCTCGACCTCAATGTCATCAAAAAACTCCTTCAGGACCCCGATGACTCAATCCGCAACCAGACTCTTCACTACGCCACCCAGATTACAGGCGGCACTCTCACAACGCTGCTGGCTGAAGACTTCCTTCACATCGCCCGAACCGACTCCTCACCTCGCGTTCGCCTTACCCTCGCCGGCGCCTGCCAACACCGCCTCCCCTTTCAGCAACGCCTTCCCAACCTGCAAGCCCTCGCCAAGCGCTCCGAGGACGCAGACGATCGCTTCCTGCCGAAAATGATCTGGTTCGGTCTGGCCTCGAATGCCGGAAACAATCTGGAGCTTCTTGAAAAAATCGCTCTCTCCACTCCGCAACCCCTCCTCCGCGAATCCATCATCTGGCACTTCGCCCGCAAGGATCCCGGAAAAGCGATTTCACTGGGCAACCAACTCACCGAGCCAGCCGCCATCGCTCGCGCCACCGCCGTCATCAGCCAAGCGCTCAACGGCAGCAAGCATCCTGCACCCGCAGGTTGGGAGGCCTTTTCCGCCAAGGCCGGAGCCACCGGAGAGGCCGAAGCAATCGCCCACGTCGCCAAACTCAATGCCGTCTTCGGACTCGCAGAAATGCAGGCCGACTCCGTCGCCGAGCGCGCCAAACAAGCCTCCGCCGCCTTCGCCATCTGTGCCGCCTGCCACCAAGCCGAAGCCACTCCCGTCGGACCCTCCCTCTCGGAAATCGCGCAAATCTACGACAAAAAATCCGATATCATCGCTTGGGCCAAAAAACCGGTCAAAAAACGCGAGAACTATCCATTGATGCCCGCTTTCGATAAGCTCGACTCCCGCACGCTCGAGCTGGCCGCCGAGCACCTTCTCCGCGTCCGTAATGGGTCCACCGGTGACTCCGGTGCCAGCACGAATCCCAAGGGCAAAAAGATCCTCTTCCTCGCCGGACGCGACTCCCATGGTTGGGGATCCCATCAACACTTCGGAGGCACCAACATCCTCGCCAAGGGAATGCGAAATTCCACCCTCCCGGTCGAGGTCAAGGTCATCCGCAAATGGCCCGAGGAAGCCGATCTTCTCGCCCACGACGCACTCGTCATTTACGCCGATGGATGGGGCGCACACCCTGCCAACGGCCAGCTCCCGTCCTTGAAAAAATTCATGGACCAGGGAGGAGGACTCACCGTGATTCACTGGGCGACCGGCCTGGGATCACCCGATGCCGGCAACAAGAATAAGGACCACTCTGTCGACCCTGTCCGACGCCAATGGCGCAACCTGGTCGGGGCCGATTTCGAACCCTGGCATTCCGTGAGCCGTTTCTGGGATACCAGCTTCGAGAAGCTCCCAAAACATCCGGTCACGCGTGGTGTTCCTCCCTTCGTGATCCACGATGAGTGCTACTTTCACCTCCGTTGCGAAGATCCTGAATGCGACCACGTCACCCCACTTCACGGAGCCCTCCCTCCGGTCGGCATCATCCATCCGGGCCGCGCCATGGACAGCGGCAGCGACTCGGCCGTCGAAGAAGTGAAGAAAGGCGTCGACCAATATTGCGCGTGGGGATTCGAACGCCCCCAAGGCGGACGAACCTTCGGCTTCACCGGCGGACACACCCACTGGAACTGGGGACGCGATGAACTGCGTAAATTGATCCTCAATGGCATCTACTGGACCACCGGCGCGGAAGTTCCCGCCAAAGGAATTTCCTCCACCCGCCCCACCGCCAAGGAAATGTTGGCCGACCTTCAGGGCAACCCCGGCTGGACCGAGGAAGGACTTCAGATCCTCCTCGACCGGGCTGGAGATGGAGAGCTCATCAAGTGGAATCAGTTCTCACGCGGCCCCCTTCCGGTCGGTCCAAAACCGCAACCGAAACCCAGAAAAGAGCTCGGCCCGGGGTTGGTCATCGAAGGAGAGGCCTTGAAGGTCATCAAATCCGATGGCCCTGCCCGACCACAGGCCATGCAAGGATTCGGCAACGGAGTCTGGAGCGGCAACTCACAACTTTGGTGGATCGCCGAAAAAGAAGGCGCCACTTTGACGATCGAGTTCACTTCTCCAAAAGCCGGCGAACACACCCTCCACTTCGCCGGAACAAAGGCCGTCGACTACGGCATTCATTCCATTTCCCTCAACGGAAAGCCCCTCGGCAAACCAATCGACTTCTTTCAAGCCAATGGCGTCGGACACACCGGCCAGATCAACCTTGGCAAGACAACCCTCAAAAAGGGCAGCAACACGCTCACCATCAAATCCACCGGCACCCATCCGGATTCCGTCAAACGCTATATGTTCGGCCTCGATTTCCTGCGCCTCGCCCCCTGACACCCATCCAACACCCCCATTCTACTCATGCCCCTTGCCAACGACCTCGCCCGGAACATTCACTCCTGCCGCGCCATCGTCGCGGAGTCCACCGGCTTCCCCTCATGGTTCAAGGACGTCCGCCGCTGCTCCGTTCTCGACAACCACTTGATCAAGCATTGTGGTTCCATCAAAACGACCTCCCCCTTTCAAATCAGCCGCCAGAATCCGTCCGGGAGTTACTTCTTGGCCTGTCACAAGGGACTCGGACAATTCCTCTGCAACGATCAGTGGGTGGACCTCAAACCCGGCCAAGCCTGCCTCCTCCCCCCGCACACCTACAATTCCCTGCGGGCCCCCGAAGGAAATTCCTGGTCGTATTCCTGGATCTGCTTTCACCAGGCTCACGGAAAGTTCCCGGGCCACTCGCTCGACCTGCCGATCGTGGGCTCATTCTCATCGAAAACGTTGAGGCACGCGCTCGACGGCCTGTTCGAAGAAGCCAGTTGCGCGACGCCCTCAAAAAGTGACCTGCACCATTGGATCGAACTCATCAACAACCACGTCGCGAGGTTCCACTCGAACTACGCCCTCGACCCCAGACTCAAGGTCATTTGGGAAACCGCTTCCGGAATGCTGTCCAACGATTGGTCGCTCGAAACTCTCGCCAGCGTCGGACACCTCGGCATCGAACAATTTCGAAGACTCAATCAAAAGCAACTCCAACGAAGCCCCATCAAACACCTCACCCACCTTCGCATGACTCGTGCTTCCTCCCTCCTTCTCGAGACCAACGAGAAGATCAGCACCATTGCCAGCCTGGTGGGATACGACAACGCCTTTCACTTCTCCAATGCCTTTCAAAAGCACTTCGGCCAACGGCCATCGGCCTACCGAAGTCCCCTTCAAGGCTCCCCCGCTTGAAAAGCGTATCAAGAAAAGTCGGCTTCGCATCTACCAGCTGAGAACCCCCGAGCTGGAAGCAAACGATTCCGTCTCCATCTTCATTTCCTGAAGCAACCGCACGAAAAGGTTACCGAGCGGGGTATTATCGTCCTTCTTGTGAGCAACATACCCGCCATGCTTTAACCCACCTCCAGCCAGGATAATGGGATTGTTTCGCGGATCGTGCGAAGCAGCGTTCCCCAGATTGCTACCAAAAAGAGTCAGGGTGTGATCAAGAAGGCTGGCACCCGCTTCCTGATCCGACTTCATGCCATGCAGGAGATTGTTAAAGCATCCCATAATCGCGCTTTCGATTTTGAGAAGCTGCGCAATTTTCTCGGGGTCGCGACCATGATGGGAAAGATTGTGATGTTCTGCTGCCACTCCATTGATGAGCGGAATCCCATGATTATTTTGGATCACAATACTGATGACCCGGGATGAATCAGTTTGAATGATCAGCGGGACAAGCTGGAACAGCAGTTCAATGCGTCCGACCAGATCAGCTTTGTCAGCGATGTCTTTTGGAACAGGACTCTCGACTTTCGGCTTGGGCCGATCCATCCACGCTCCGGCTTCCGACAAATTCCGTTCGGCTTCGCGAACTGCTTCAAAGTATGCTTCAAGCCGCTCCTGATCACCGGATGAGGATTTTCGCAACACCCGGTCACGTTGATCCACGAGTGAATCGAGAATACTCTGCCCATCCCTCAGCTTCTCCTTCTCACGAGCCACCTCGTGAGGTTTCCCCTGCAAAAACAATTTGGTGAAGATTT
>JBMHCW010000150.1:0-5243 GCA_049889715.1 Akkermansiaceae bacterium
ACCAACGGCCAGAACCTCTGGGCCATCGACATGACTCCTCTCAACCACAACGGAAAGCTCTACGCTCTCTGGTCCGGATGGGATGGCCCCGAAACCGACCGACAGTTTCTTTACATCGCCGAAATGGAGAGCCCGATCAAACTTGCCACGAAGCGGGTCAGGCTTTGCGATCATCTCGATCACCCTTGGGAACGTACCGAGCCAGCTCCCAAAGGGCGCGGCCTCAACGAAGGTCCACAGGTCTTGCAGAACGGCGGGCGAACCTTCGTGACTTATTCCTGTGGTGCCTCGTGGCTGCCCTCCTACAAACTCGGACTCCTCGAGTTGACAGGTGACAGCCCGCTCGATCCCGCCTCGTGGACCAAATTCAAGAAGCCCGTTTTCCAATCCACCGGTGAAACCTTCGGAGTGGGACATTCCTGCTTCGTGAAGTCACCCGATGGCACCGAGTGGTGGCACGTCTTTCATGCCAAACGAAGCCGTGAACCGGGCTGGCAACGGAACATCTTCATCCAACCCTTCAAGTGGTCCCGTGATGGGCGCCCCCTTTTGGGAAAACCCATTGCTCCGAACTTCCCCCAGCCCAGACCAGCGGGAGAAAAAACCGCCATGCTCTCCCTTCCCTACAAATCCGATCTGCACTCCGACCACAGCTACTTCGGACACGCCCAGTTCTACCAACTCGTCGACCAAGGGCTGAAGCTGGGCACTCCCCCCGAACACCCCGTGAACGTTTTCCGCTCCGGAGAAAAGATCCTCCTCAATGAAAGAACTCCCGATGATTTCACCGCCTCGGTCACCATCGATTTCCACGGAGTCCGCAATGGCCGGGGTTCGGGACTGCTTTTCCGCAACACGGCTCCTTCCGTGGGATTCGATGCTTCGCGAGGATATTTTCTCGGGATCAAACCAAGTGAGAACGCTGTCCTTCTTGGAAAAATGGATGGCTCTGGATGGACCGAGTTGAAACGCGAAGAAACACCCATCGACGTTTCCCGGAAACATCGACTTTCCGTCACCGTGAAGGGTTCCGAGTTCTCGGTCTCACTAAACGACAGCCGTCTCTTCGTCCATCATGACAAGGACTACTCTTCCGGAACGATCGGCCTCCGAAGCACTGACATCCCCACCACTTTCAGTGACCTGGACATCGCCCCCCTCCAATAATCCCCCGACCATGCCTGTCCCGACGATCTTCGCATTCCTCCTCGCCTCCCTCATCAGCCCGATCTGCGGAGCCTCGAAGCCCCATGTCCTGTTTATTGCAGTCGATGACCTCAACGACTACATCTCACCTCTTGCCAACCACCCGGGCGTCCTCACCCCGAATTTCGAACGATTGGCCAGGCAATCAGTGACATTTGCCAATGCCCACTGTGCCGCCCCCGCATGCCACCCTTCCCGAGTGGCTGTCATGACCGGTGTTCACCCGGTCAAGAGCGGACTTTACCGCAACCTCTTCGGAGCCCACGGACCACGCTGGCGGCGGGAATCACCCGTCCTGGCCGATGCCGTTGTTCTTTCGAAACATTTCAGCAATCACGGATACCACAGTGCCGGAGCCGGAAAGATCTTCCACACGCTGCAATGGACTCCGGGAGACTCACAAAACGACCCCGAGGCTTGGGACGAATATCGCGGCGACCCGCTCGATCCCATTTCCGCCGACTGGCCCAGACCCGAATTCAAGCATCACCAGAATCATGGGTTTACCGGCCGCCGACCGCTCAGCCACCATCTTTTCGGTGCCGCCGCACTTCCCCAACGCGAAGACTCCTACGGGGACCACCTCATCGTCGACTGGGCCATCGAGAAGCTCCGCACGACGCCCACCCAACCACAGTTTATCGCAGTCGGTCTCTTCCGGCCACACATCCCCTTCGAAGTTCCCCGGAAATATTTTGACCTCCACCCCCTCGATGAAATCCGCCTTCCAGAACACCTCGACAACGACCTCGAGGACGCCCGACCGGCCGACCGACTTGCTTGGCATCAATGGGTCATCGACAATGAACAGTGGAAACCACTGATGCAGGGATACCTCGCCAGCATCTCTTATCTCGATCATCAGCTCGGTCGACTTCTCGATGCCCTCGACGCCTCTCCAAGCAAAGACGATACCATTGTCGTGCTCTGGTCAGATCACGGGTTTCACATTGGCGAAAAGTCGAACTGGGAAAAATTTGCTCTCTGGCATCAAACCACCAACACACCACTGTTCATCCAGGTTCCGGGTGGCCGCATGGCAGGTCGCAAGTGTCATCAACCCGTCACTCTGACCGATCTCTACCCCACCCTTTGCGAACTTGCCGGACTACCCACCCCCGGCCAGTGCACCGGCACTTCCCTCGTCCCCCTCCTCAATGATCCCGACCATGAGGGCCCGACCCCGTCCCTGACTTCCTTCGTCTTTAATCGTGACCTCGAAACCAGAGAGCCTTCCCACGCACTTTCTGACGATCGATACCGCTATATCAGTTACCCCGATGGTTTCGAAGAACTCTACGATCTTCAAAGTGATCCACATGAGTTCACCAATCTGGCCGGTCTTCCCGATCACAAGGACCGCATCCTGAAGTTCCGGAAGCATCTCCCAGCCAAACCTGCTCCATGCCGACTGCGTCCCGCAGACGATTCCAAGGAGCCTGCCGGCCCCGACCTTGCCGGCAAACCCTTTCGCTTGAAAGTCAAGGCCATTCCGGATGCCACTGCTCCCGACGGCGTCATGATTTCCCACGGCGGGGACCACCATGGCTATTCGCTCTATCTCCAGAATGGTCTGATTCACTTTTCCGTCAGGAGAAACAAGGTCATGGAAACGGTGATCGTTCCGGACTTCCGGCCCGAGAAGCCTTTCGTGGTCTCGGCGTCACTCGATCCCAAAGGACGAATGACTCTCTCCCTTCCCGAACTCGATGGGTCCGCCAAGGCACGCGGCAACAAGACCGGATTCATTTCATCAGTCCCCAACGAGCCACGAACGTTGAACGCCGACCCCCGATCGCCGGTCGGTTCCTACCAATCTCCCTTTCCTTTCAAAGGAACCGTGGAGTTACTGGAATTCCACGTATCAGCTGAATTCAAGGACGAGCCCACTGACGAATGATTTCAGGGAGTCGTCTCCCTGATCCAAGCGCTCAGCTCTTGGGACAGTGATTTCACAAGCTCTGGCTCCTTGTCGGCGAGGTTGTTCTTTTCCCCCAGGTCTTCCTCCAGATTGTAGAGCTCCTTTGATTGATCGGCTTCAAAATGGATCATCTTCCACTTTCCCTTGCGGATGGCATGTGAAGGCTGATGGCCTGATCCATGGTTGTGCGGATAGGTCCAATAGAGCGTTCTGTCCTTCAAGTCGTCACTTTCCATGCCAAGCAGGGCCGGCGCCAACGAACGACCGTCGAGGTGCTGCTTCGGCAAAAGCTTTTGACCAGTCAGCTCCAGAAGGGTCGGGTAAAGGTCCATGGAAATCATGGGGACTTTGGAAACTCCGAGGTCGATCTTGGACTTCCAGCTCACGAGCGTCGGAATCCAGATCCCTCCTTCGCATGTCCAACCCTTTCCAGAACGAAGTGGAAGATTACAGGTCACCCCTGGCGCCCGCTTCAAATGGCAATGGCCTCCATTATCCGAAGTGAACACCACAATGGTGTTTTCAATCAACTCCAAGGATTCCAACTTCTTGAGAACGCGACCGACATTGGCATCCAAATTCTCCATCATGGCCGCGTAAACCGCGTGGTCCTGTCTCGAACGTGAAATGGTTTGATACCGCTCAGGAATCCCTGGAGCTCGGGTCTTCCCATACATGCGGTCCTTCTTGGCTTCATACTTCTTCACCAATGAGGCCGGCGCCTGGATCGGGGTATGGACCGCATCGTGCGAAAAATAGAGCAGGAACGGCTTCTCTTGGTTCTTCTCCGGAAAATCGAGCGCGTAATCCGTCATGCCATCAGTGAGATAATCCCCCTCTTCACCATCCTCCAGATCCGGAACATCCCAATAACTTCCCCTCTTTGATTTCCGCTTGTAAGGATAAAAATAAGACGCCGGTTGACCGGCCCGATTGACGGTTTTCATCCACTTGAAACCATTGGAGGTCGGAAGCTGGTCATCCTTCTCTCCAAGATGCCACTTCCCGATGAATCCTGTTTCATAGCCCGCTTCTTGAAAGGTCTCGGCCAAGGTTACCTCTTTTGCGGGCAGATGAATTTCAGACGGCTGGGGGATCCACTGGGTGATGCCCACCCGTTGAGGAGCCTTTCCGGTCATCAAAGCTGCCCGAGTCGGCGAACACACCGGATTGGCGGAGTAGGAATTCATCATCCTGACCCCCGAAGCAGCCAGCTTGTCCAGGTGGGGCGTTTCATAGAACTTCGATCCCTGATACCCCAGATCAGCCCAACCCAGATCATCAATCAGAAAAACCACCACATTGGGCTTGGTCGGTTGACCGATAACCGGAGCGACCATCAGAAGGGAGAGAAAAAGAGATCTGGTGACATTCATGACAATTTAGATGGTGAATGAGACAAAGGATTGTCACCGCGATCAACACGCTTCAACCTTCATTTCACATGCATATCAAAGCTCTCCTAGTGACCTGTCTTGCCCTCGTTTCCTCAAGAGCCGAAAACGAAGTCGGAAAAGACGGCGAATTCCTTCCCCTCTTCGACGGAAAAACCTCCGCCGGTTGGACCAATCCGTACAAGTGGGGAAAGGTGGATATTGTCGATGGCGAGATCCACCTCACCGGAGACAAGAAGTTCTTTGTCATGACCGAGAAGTCCTACTCCGACTTCATCTTTGAAGGCGATATCCTCCTTCCCGCCGGAACCGCAAACAGCGGATTCATTTTCCGGGGTCAGACCAAACCGGGCCAGGTCTACGGCTACCAAGCCGAAGTCGATGGCAGCAACCGCAAGTGGTCGGGCGGACTCTATGATGAAGGCAGACGCAAGTGGTTCATCAGCCCGAAACGAGGCGATAAGGAAAGCACCGAAGCCTTCCGCAAACGCGCCGGGGATTCCTTCAAGCGCAACGACTGGAATACCTACCGCATCACTTGCAAGGGCGACCAAATCAAGATCGAAGTGAACGGCGTGGTGACCACCGAGGTGCGCGACGACAAGGACGCCTCAGGCGTCATTGCCATCCAACACCACGGAGAAAAGGGACAAACCTACAAGTTCCGCAACCTTCGCATCAAGGAGCTGAAATAACGCACCCTACTTCTGGTTCAGCTCGTA
>JBMHCW010000151.1:0-41785 GCA_049889715.1 Akkermansiaceae bacterium
TCGCATATCCGGCAATCCTCTTACGCTTCTTCTCTGCCTTCGTCCTGAGAAACTCAAGGCGCTCCCTCTCGGCATCGGCCGCAATTTCATCGTCAATGGATCCCAGATACCGGGAAACCTCCCTCATGTCGCCCGGTCGTCCCAGAGGATCGAGGGCCAAACAAAAGTTCACAATCTCCCTTCGCCTTGCCTCAACCTGGTCCACGGGGTCGGCCGGCCACATAAATCCCGGTTCATCCTCCAAACCGCCGGCAATCCCGTCATGATCAGCCTCAATACTAAACCTCTCCTGGGTTCCCGGTGCCGGTGAAACTCCGGAAAACAAGCCCTCACAACGCGGAAACATCCCGGTCAACAGTCGAAAGGCCAGAACTCCGAAGGCAAAGACGTCCCATCGATAGCCAGCTTCCTCAAGATAACCATCAGGATCCCTGAGCTGCTCGGGGGGAGAATAGAGCAAGGCATCACTGTACCCGATGCGATGAACCCCCGGCATCAATCCGCTGGCATAATCCGCAAGCAGCGGCCCTCCGTTCGGCCCCAGAAATATGTTGCCGGGTTTGAGATTCCCGTGAGCCACCTTCACCTTGTGGAGAGTCGCCAGACGATTGGCCAATTTGATCAAAAAAGGCCAGGTCAGATCTGTTGCCTGATAATCCGAAAAGTGAGTTTGCAGGGTTTTCGGACGAAATCCGGCCCCATCCCTCTCCCCAAGAAGCGGCATCACGACACAGGCCGGACGAATCTCCAGAGCCTTGACCTGAATCGGCACCGTGATATCTCGGGCCTCCCCCTCAATCACCCGTGAGATCCGACCATCGAGCAAGGCCGGATTCGAGGCCATCCCCTCGAAAAATTTGATCGCGCAGGCACCCCCGTCGTCCCGCTTTGCCTCGTAAACGACCCCACTTGCCCCCTCGCCAATTTCGGCGATGATCGTATGTCCACTGATTTTCGGGAGATCCATTACCAACTGAGAAGCAATGATCGTGAACGATCGACTGAGAATGTCCAGCCGTCCCCGTAATCAGAACTTTAAATCTCTTGATTAAACAGTCACAATTGCACCGTAACCAACCAGAACTCCAGTATCGCTCATGAACCAATCCTGCCCCGGAAACCCTTTCGCCAACGATTTCTCCCGTCGTGGATTTCTCCATGTCGGCCTCCTTGGAGGCCTTGGGTTGACCCTCCCCCAGCTTCTCAAGATGGAAGCCCAAGCCGCCCAAAAGAACTACAAAACCCGTGAAGGAGTGGCACAATCTGTCATTCAGATTTTCCTCCCCGGTGGCATGGCACAGCACGAGTCCTGGGATCCGAAGCCTTACGCGCCTTCCGAATACCGTGGCCCCTACAATGCCATCAACACCTCGATCAAAGGCATCAAGTTCAGCGAGAAGATGGCCCACACCGCCAAGGTCGCCGACAAGATGACCATCATCCGCTCCATGGCTCACGGAGAAGCGGCTCACGAGCGAGGCACCCACAACATGTTCACTGGCTATCGCCCTTCCCCGGCCATTATTTTCCCATCCATGGGCTCCGTGGTTGCCCACGAACTCGGAACCCGCAACAGCCTTCCTCCTTACGTTTGTGTTCCGAACGTTCCCAACGAGTTTGCCAACTCGGGCTACCTCTCCTCGGCCTTCGGGCCATTTGCCATTGGAGCCGATCCCAACCGAAAGGACTTCAAGGTTCGCGATCTCAACATGCCCAATGGTGTCGACGAAAATCGCTTCGAGCGCCGACGCAACCTCCTCGACACGGTCGATCATCATTTCCGCCAACTGGAAAGTTCAGACGCCCTCGATTCGATGGACGCGTTCTACCAACACGCCTACAAGCTCATTTCCTCCCAGCAGGCCCGCGAGGCCTTCAATCTCAACGCCGAGACCGAGGAGATGAAAAACCGCTACGGAAAGAACCAAGCTGGTTCTCGGATGCTTCTGGCCCGTCGCTTGGTGGAAGCCGGAACTCGTTTCGTTTCGCTCACCGCCGGTGGATGGGACCACCACGACAATATCAAGAACGGCATCCAGTCCAACCTTCCACCGGTCGACCAAGCCCTCGCCGCTCTCCTTTCCGATCTCGATGAGCGTGGACTCCTCGATTCCACTCTTGTCATGGTCACCTCGGAGTTCGGCCGGACCCCGAAAATCAATGGAACCGGAGGTCGCGACCACTGGCCTCGCGTCTTCTCGGTCGCCCTTGCCGGTGGCGGCGTCCACCGAGGTCTTGTCCACGGAAGTTCCGATGCTCTGGGAGCCGAGCCGGAAGAAGATCAGGTGGGAATCGAAGATCTCGCCAAGACTGTCTACAACCAACTTGGCATCACCGGAGACAAGGAATTGATGTCGCCGGGTGACCGACCGATGGAAATCGTCGACGGCGGACGTGTCCTCGACGAGGTCCTTGCCAAAAAAGCCTAAGCCAATCGACCGACCATGATTCGTGCGTTCGCCATCTTGATAGCTTCCGCACTGACTGCGGCCGCTTTTAGTCCCGATCTTCGTTACGTCCAGCCTCGCGGCGGCAAACAGGGTTCGGAGGTCGAGATCCGTTTTCTCGGGAACCGACTCTTCGAGCCACAGGAAGTCCTTCTTTATAAAAAAGGCATCACGGTAAAATCCCTTGAGAAAGGGAAAGACGATCAGTCAGCCAAAGCCGTCCTTGTGATTGCCCCGGATGCTCCTTTGGGGGAGCACCCTGTTCGTCTGCGATGCAAAAACGGCATCACTTACATGCGAACGTTTTGGGTCGGTCAATTTGAGACCGTGATGGAAGCGCGAACCGAGGATGGAAAGCGCGACATGAACAACGAGTTCGACAAGCCCCAGGAAATCAATCTCCACACCACCGTCCAGGGATGGGCTGACCGGGAAGATGCCGACTACTATCGCGTTCAGGCCAAAAAAGGAGAGCGCCTTTCGGTCGAAGTCGAAGGAATGCGTTTGGGTCGCGTGATGTTCGATCCCTATGTTGCGATCCTTGATAAGAATCGTTTCGAACTCGCGGTGAGCGATGACTCGGCACTTTTGAAACGCGATTGCGCCACCTCAATCATCGTTCCTGAAGATGGCCCCTACACCATTCTTGTCCGCGAGTCTTCCTACCAGGGTTCGCGGGACTGCGAATATCGTCTTCACGTGGGAACTTTCCCAAGACCCACCGCCATCTACCCTCCAGCCGCCAAGCCCAACGAAGAAGTCGAATTCACCTTCATTGGAGATCCCTCCGGCGAAATCAAATCCAAGATAAAGACTCCCAGCGAATCCTTTTCCGCCTTCGCCAAAGCCGGAAACTACTCCTCTCCCTCCGGTAATGTCGTTGAGATCTCTCCTCTCAACTATATCAACGAGACCGAACCCAACGAGGGAAGCAAGGGAGCCATCCCCGTCAAAAACCCGCCGGCAGCTCCTTGTGCCTTTCATGGCATTCTGACCAAGAAGGAGGACAAAGACTGGTTCCGCTTCACCGCCAAGAAGAACCAGAATCTTCGCATTCAGGTCATTGCCCGCTCAATCAGATCACCACTCGATAGCGTCCTCATCCTCCGCTACGCCAAAGATGGAAAAATGATCTCGTCCAACGATGATCAAACGGCGCGTGTTCCCGATAGCCGGATTGATTTCAAAGTTCCCGAAGACGGTGAGTACCTTTTGAATATCCGCGACCAACTCTATCGCAGTGGACCGGATTTTGTCTATCGAATCGAAATCATCAACCGGGCACCGGAAATTTCAGTCGCGCTACCGTCCGCTGACCGGAATGACACCCAATTGAACAAGATGATCAACATTCCCCGCGGGAATCGGCTGGCCATCGCCCCCAACATCGCCCGTTCGAACATCGGATGCGACGTCACTTTCCATGCCCCCCAGCTTCCCCAAGGAGTTTCGGTGAAGAATCCGCCCGTTCCACGGAGCCTGGGAAACTTTCCCATTCTCTTTGAGGCCAAAGCAGATGCACCCATCGCCGGGGGGCTCTACAGCATGGAGATCGAAGACCCGAAAACCAAACTTCGCGGTCCTTTCAAGGAAAGCATTTCGCACGTCTACGTGAACAACCAAGGAGATTATCAGGTCACTCGAACAAACAAGCTTTCCATCGCGGTGATTGAAGAAGCTCCTTTCCATCTCGACCTCGTCGCCCCTCCCGTCCCCATTGTTCGGAACGGAACCATGAATCTCAAGATCACGGCCCGACGCGCCGAAGGTTTCACCAAAAAGATCAGAGTGTCGCTTCCCTGGAAGCCACCGGGAATCGGCGCCCCGAATGAGGTCGAAATTCCCGAAGGAAAAAATGAAGTTATTTTGACACTCAATGCCAAAGGAGACGCCCCGATTGGAGACTGGCAACTTCTCGTGACGGGACAATCCGATACCGACAAAGGGCGGGTTCGGGTTTCCTCCGACTTCATCGACCTCAAGGTCTCCGAGCCTTTTGTGACTCTCGCTCTCGAAATGGCAGCCACAAATCCCGGCGTCGACACCAGCATGATTGCCAAGGTCGAACAACTCCAGGAATTCCCCGGAGATGCCCGCGTCATTCTCCATGCCCTTCCTCACGGGGTGACCAGCGAGGAAAAGAGCATCAACACCAAGTCAGAGGAGATCACCTTCCCGCTCAAAGTCACTGACGAAGCCCGCAAAGGAAAGCACGCCAACATCTTCTGCCAGGTCATCATTTCTAAAGACGGACACCCCATCCCTCATAACGTGGGTCACGGTGGAACCTTGCGTGTCGATCCTCCGCCTCCGGCTCCCAAAAAGCCGGCCGCTGCGACCAAGGAACCACCGAAAGTGGTCTCGAAACCTCCCACTAAGAAACCCCTCTCCCGCCTCGAACAACTTCGATTGCAAAACGCAAAATGAAAGCCTTTTCGAAAATCGCCCTGACCTCAATCGCCCTCGCTCTCCCGGCCACCGGATCTTCCGAATTCGCCGCAGTGAAGGACATCTTTGAATTTTCATGCGTCGAATGCCACAACGCCGACAAGGATAAAGGTGGCCTCCGCATGGATGTGAAAGCTGAATTCTTCAAGGGAGGAGAAACAGCTGATGCCGTTGACCTGAAGAATCCCGACAAGTCGGAAATTCTTCGTCGCATCACCCTGCCGCACGACGATGATGAGTTCATGCCGCCTTCCAGCAAGAAGGTTGAACGTTCCCCCTTGACGCCGGCCGAGGTGAACAAGATCAAGGCTTGGATTGACCTCGGTGCTCCCTGGCCCGAAGGCCCCGCACTGAAACAGCGGGAGCGAAGCGCTCCGCTAGAAGATCCCAACCAGCCAGATCCCAACCTTGAGTCGATTGCGGTCTACCCGTCTTCAGTCAGCCTTGAAACCAAACGCGACTATCACCGCTTGATCATTCTGGCCACCGATAAGAATGCCGTCACCCGTGACGTGACCGCTTCCGCAAAACTCGAGATCGTTGATCCAAAGGTCACCCGACTTGAAGGAACCACCCTCTATCCTCTGCAAGATGGTGTGACCGAGGTGAAGATCACTTTCCGGGGCAAAAATCTGACGGTGCCTGTCGCGGTTAAGGAATCCGCCAAAGACCGTCCTGTTAGTTTCCAACAAGACGTCATCCCCGTCCTCACTGCCGCTGGTTGCAACACTGGTTCCTGCCACGGATCGGCCCGCGGACAGGATGGCTTCATGATTTCCCTTTTCGGATATGACCCCAAAGGCGACTACCACCGCCTGACACGTGAACTTTCGGGCCGTCGCATCAACCTCGCGATTCCTGAAGATTCCCTTCTACTCACCAAAGCGATCGGCGCAGTCCCGCACACCGGCGGCAAACTCTTCGAAGCCGATCATCCTTTCTACAAAACCCTTCACGAGTGGATTCAAGACGGAGCACACTACGACAAAGATGGCATCGCCCTTCCCACCAAGATCGACATCGAACCGAAGCAGGTTCTCTTCGAGGGAAGCGGGAAAATGCTCCCCTTGACGGTCAAGGCCACTTACTCGGACGGGAGCGATCGTGACGTCACCACTCTGACTCACTTCACCACCTCGAATGATAGCTCGGTTTCGATCGAGGAGACCTCGGGGAAAACCACTTCCAAATCTCGTGGAGAGGCCTTCCTCATGGGACGCTTCCACACCTTCACCGAAGGAACGCAGGCCATCGTGATTCCCGACAGTCTCGCCTACATCAGGCCTCAACTTCCGGAGTTCAACTACATCGACGAGCACGTCCATGAGAAGCTCCACAAGCTCAGGATCATTCCATCGGAGGTTTGTTCGGATGAAATTTTCGCAAGGCGTGTCTACGTCGATATCGTCGGCCTTCTCCCCACCGAGCAAGAGCTGGCAGCCTTCCTGGCCGATCAAAACCCCAAGAAACGCGAATCCCTGGTGGACAGTCTACTGGAAAGAAAGGATTTCACCGAAATCTGGGTTATGAAGTGGGCCGAGCTCCTTCAAATCCGCACCACCGGAGGAAACGCCAACGACGTCACCTACAAGTCGGCTCTCCTTTGGTATGAATGGTTGCGCGCTCAGATCGCCGAAAACCGCCCCCTCAACGAAATCGTCTACGATCTCCTTTCCTCAACCGGAGGATCATTTGACAGCCCCGCGACCAACTTCTTCAAGCAGGAAACCGACATCAAGAAGCTCACCGAAAACGTTGCTCAGATCTTCATGGGCACCCGCATCCAGTGCGCCCAATGCCACAACCATCCCTTTGATCGCTGGACCATGGATGACTACTATGGTTTCGCCTCGTTCTTCACCCAGGTGAGGCGAAAGCAAGGAGAGGATCCCACCGAACAAATCATTTTCGACGGAGGCGGTGATATTAAGAATCCGGTCACGAACCAAAATGCCGTTCCCACTTATCTCGGAGGTGGTCCCGCCGACACCAAGGGCAAGACCCGACGCCAGGCGGTGGCCGAATGGCTGACCGAACCAGGCAATCCATGGTTTGCTCGCAACGCCGCGAACATTGTCTGGTCCCACTTCTTCGGGATCGGGATCGTCAATCCTGTTGACGATGTCCGGATTTCGAACCCGGCCACCAATCCCGAGCTGCTCGATGCTCTTGGTGCCAAATTCACCGAATACAACTTCGATATGAAAAAGTTGGTTCGCGACATCTGCACCTCACGGACTTATCAGCTGTCCACTCAGACCAACGTTACCAACGAGAGCGACCTCACCAATTTCTCCCACGGGCAGATTCGCCGGATGCGGGCCGAGGTTCTTCTCGACACCTTGGCACAGGTCACCGAGACTCCGAACAAGTTTCGGGGCCTTCCACTCGGATCGCGGGCCGTCAACATTGCCGATGGCAACACCTCGACTTACTTCCTTACCACCTTCGGACGCGCTACCCGCAAAACCGTTTGCTCTTGTGAAGTTAAAATGGAACCGAACCTTTCACAGGCCCTCCATCTTCTGAACGGTGACGCAGTGACCAATCGAATCGTCCAGGGCCGGGTCGTTCAGAACATGCTCAAGGAGAAAAAGACTCCTGAGGAGATCGTAAAGTCACTTTACCTGCGCACTTTGTCACGGGAACCCAATACCGCGGAGGTGACCAAGCTCAATGCCACCCTGGCCGGAGCCAAGGACGCCAACGAGACCCGTTTGATTCTCGAAGACATTTTCTGGGCTCTCTTGAATTCCAAGGAATACCTCTTCAACCACTAGACTTCCATGCGACGCTCCATCCTCGCCCCCCTTGTCCTTTCCACGGCGCTCGCCCAGGACAAGATCACTTACGACGATCACGTTTTTCCGATCTTTGAATCGAAATGCTTGAACTGTCATAACCCCGACAAGAAGAAAGGCGATCTCGACCTTTCAACTTATCTCGGCACGATGGCAGGTGGCTCGGGTGGAAAGGTCGCCCTCGCCGGCGAAGGAGGCGCCTCCAAACTCTTCACGGTGACGGTTCACACCGAAGAACCGGTCATGCCTCCCGAGGGAGACAAGATCCCAAAGAAGGATGCTGACCTGATCAGGGCATGGATTGACGGCGGCCTTCTGGAAAACAAGGGTTCCAAAGCCAGGAAAAAAGAGAAACCCAAGTTCGACCTTGCAGTCACCGCGACCAACGAGAAGCCCGAGGGTCCTCCCCCCATGCCTGCCGCCCTTCTTCTTGAACCTGTGGTCGCCCCAAAGCGGGCCACTGTCGTCGCCGATATCGACGCCAGCCCTTGGGCTCCTTTGATCGCAATCACCGGCCAGCGCCAGATTCTTCTTTATGACACTGATTCTCTCGAGCTCGTGGGAATCCTGCCTTTTGAAAAGGGTCAACCCGAGATAGTCTCCTTCCACCCCAGCGGGAAGTATCTTCTCGCCGCCGGGGGCATTGCCGGCAAATCCGGAACGTCCGTGACCTGGGATGTAACCACCGGCAAGAAAATGATGACCATGGGCAAGGAATTCGATTCCGTCCTCGCAGCTGATCTTCGTGCCGATCTTGGCGGGGTGGCCCTCGGAGGTCCTTCCCGCCTGATCAAGCTCTGGGATACTCAGGAAGTCGCTCAGATCAAGAGCATCAAAAAACACACGGATTGGGTCACTGCTCTGGCCTATTCGCCAGATGGAGTTCTGCTTGCCACTGGAGACCGCAACAACGGTGTCATTATCTGGGAAGCCGCAACCGGAAATGAATTCCACTCCCTTCGCGGGCATCAAAAAGGAATCGTGGATGTCAAATGGCGGGCCGACTCCAATCTAGTTGCTACAGCTTCGGAAGACGGCTCCATCATTTTCTGGGACATGAACCAAGGGAAGCAGATCAAGAAGGCAACCGCCCACGGCGGAGGTGTTCTCGCCCTTGACTATGCCTCAAACGGCAAACTGATCTCGGTCGGTCGTGACAAACGAGTCAAACTCTGGAAGCCCGATCTGACTCTTGAAAAGCAGGGCGAACCTTTTGCCGACTTGGTCACCGAAGTTGCTTTCTCCCATGATGCCAAGCGCTTCTTTACCGCAGACTGGAATGGAAAGATCGAGGTCTGGGATTCAACCACCGTCAAGAAGATCGGTGAACTCAGTGCCGTCCCTCCAACCATAGAGACCAGACTCGCCGGAATGCCTCAAGCCCGAGCTGCGGTGGATGCCGAAATCGCCGCCAATAAGACGAAATCCGACCAAGCTGCGGCCGCTCTGAAGGCGGAGACTGAAAAATTGGCCGCCACCGAGGCCGCCATTGCGAAGGCCCGTGACACTGAGAAAAAACTCATCGCGGAAATTGGCACCCTGAAAGGCAAACTCAATCAGCTGAAGAATTCGCTGGCCCAGAAGGACCGCGAAATCCAGGGAGCGAAGAGCGAAGTCCAGAAACATGCTCAGACCCACAAGGCCTTGCTTGACCAAAGGGCGAAGTTGATCGCGGAGCGGGAAGCCACCAAAAAGGAACAGCAAGCAGCCAACCAAGCCCTTGCCAACGCCTCCCGCGAAACCCAGGAAAAACGAGATGCCTCCAACAAGGATCCTGAGAACCAGGAGAAGAAAGCTGCTCTGGCCGAAGCCGAGAAGAAAGAACATCAGCAACGCCAACTCACTCAGCAATTTGCACCAAAAATCGATGCCCAGAACAAGAAACTGGCGACCTTCGATCAGCAGACCAAGCAGGCTCCGGATATCCTGAACAATGCGAATGCCAAGGTGGCCAAGCTTGTCGCTGAGCGAAAGACCATCGCGAACGACCAGAGCGCGACCTCCAAGCTGAAACTCACCAAAGAGGCAGCTCTTGCAAACCAAAGAAAACAGATCCCTCAGTTGAACAAACAGATCGCGCCCATCAAGAAGGTGATCGGTGAAAAGTCGGCGGCCGCCAAAGCAGCCAAGGACGAGTATGAGCGATCAAAGGGACTCCTCGTCGCTCACGAAGCCAAGGTCAAGAAATGGCAGGCCGCCGCCATCAATACCCGCTTGATCACTGCAAAATCGGATCTTGAATCCCTCCAAGCCGAGCTTCCCGTCGTGAAGGAAGAGAAACCTACGGAAGCTCCAGCGCTCGAACAAAAAATCGCGGAACAAACGCAGGCAGTCGCGCAACTCCAGCAGCAATACAACGCTGCCAAGTAAGAGAGCGTCCTCTTCAAAGACTAGTCCCGCCAACGACGGGCGCCCTCGTCTCCAAACACAATATCATCCCAAATGATCTGTTCTTTGGTGAAGAGGAATTTGCCATCGAAAGTCTGACCATCAAGAGCCTGACGAAGCCAGTATGAGTCGTCTTCCCACATTTTCTCGAAAGGAATCTCATTGATCTCACACCAATAGGGAATGGCCTCGTCGGTGGCAGTGGGCTCACCCTCGAATTTGGTCGACGTAAACACGTGACAATGGATATCGGGAAGGTCCGACATGGCGAACCAAAGTTCCCCCCGTTTTACTGGATCTCCAGGCGTGATATGCAGTTCTTCCTGACACTCGCGGATCACACATTGCTCCGGAGTTTCACCAGGATCGATCTTGCCACCAGGGCCATTGATTTTTCCTTCCCCGATTCCGCGAAGCTTTTCAATTAGAAGCACTTTTGATCCCTGATGAACAAACATCAGCGTTGCTTCAATATCAGGGGTCCAATTTTTCCAATCAGGAATCTCTAAATCACTCGTCCCGGGCATATGACTCTACCGTGTCGCAGGTGCAGACTAGATTACGGTCTCCATGGACATTGTCGACTCTTCCTACCACCGGCCAGAATTTGTGTTTCTTCAGGCGGGCCACCGGAAAGGCCGCCCTCTCCCGACTATAGGGGTGCTCCCACTGACCAGAAATCACCATGGCCGCAGGATGAGGGGCATTCTTCAAAAGATTATCAGACCCATCCGCCTTGCCATTTGCGACTTCTTCGATCTCTGCATGGATCAAAAGCATGGCCTCGCAGAACCGGTCCAACTCCTCCTTCGACTCGGACTCGGTAGGCTCAATCATCAGCGTTCCCGCCACCGGCCAACTCATGGTTGGCGCATGGAAGCCGTAGTCAATCAATCGCTTGGCCACATCCTCGACTGTCACCCCGCTCTTCGCGGACAAAGGACGAAGATCAATAATGCATTCATGTGCCACCAGCCCATCGGCGCCCGTATAAAGAATGGGATAGGCGGAACGAAGACGGGAAGCGATGTAGTTGGCGTTGAGAATCGCGGTTCCGGTGGCCTCGAGTAGCCCTCGGGCTCCCATCATCGCAATGTACATCCAGGATATGACGTTGATCGACGCACTGCCGTAGGGAGCCGCGCACACGACATTGGACTCCGACTCCATTTCGCGGTGTCCAGGCAGGAACTCCACCAGATGCTCCGCCACTCCGATCGGACCGACACCCGGTCCACCTCCACCATGAGGAATACAAAAGGTCTTGTGCAGGTTCAGATGACAAACATCGGCACCAATCAAGCCGGGATTGGTCACCCCAACCTGGGCATTCATATTCGCGCCATCCATGTAGACCTGACCACCTGCTTCATGGATTTCCCGGCAGATCTCATCGATCCCCTCCTCGAACACCCCATGAGTCGAAGGATATGTCACCATCAAGGCCCCGAGATTTCCCTGATGCGCATCAATTTTTGACGAGAGGTCGACTCGATCAATATTTCCGTCTTCATCACATGCCACCGGCACCACTTTGAAGCCGGTCATCACCGCCGAAGCCGGATTGGTCCCGTGGGCAGAAGTCGGAATCAAACAAATCGTCCGATCAAGATCGCCACGCGATCGATGATAAGATCGAATGGCCAATAGGCCGGCGTACTCTCCCTGGGAACCGGCATTCGGTTGCAGGGACACCGCTGCGAATCCCGTGATCTTCGCCAGCCAATCGGCCAACTCATCAAGCATTCGGCGATAACCAACACTCTGATCTTCGGGCACAAATGGATGTAACTGACTGACTTCAGGCCAAGACACCGGGATCATCTCAGCCGCCGCATTCAGTTTCATGGTACAGGATCCCAAGGGAATCATGGACTCATTCAGGGCCAGATCTCTCGCTTCAAGCCGATGCAAATAGCGCATCATTTCGGTTTCGCTCCGATACAAGCGAAACGCCTCCTGAGTCAGAAATTCACGTTCGCGAGCAAGGGTTCCTGAGTCTCTGGCTTCTCTCCTTGTCTTCCCAAAGAGCTTCAGAATCACTTCGAGATCATCCTCTGTCGTGGTTTCATCGAGAGAAATTCCAACCCGTCCGTCACCAAAATCACGAAAGTTATACCCCGCCTCCCTGGCCTCCTCCAACAGACCTTCCCCAGCCTCCACTGTCAGGGTATCGAAGAATGAATCATTGACGACCGCATCGAGACTACCGGCAAGAACTCCGGTCATCTTTTGAATCCTCCGTGCAATGGCTTTCAGTCCTTCCGGGCCATGCCAAACAGCATACATCGAAGCCATCACCGCTAGGAGGACTTGAGCGGTGCAAATATTGGAAGTCGCCTTGTCCCGGCGGATATGCTGCTCCCTGGTCTGCAAAGAAAGTCGATAAGCTTGCCCGCCGAGCGAATCCAGCGAGACGCCCACAATTCTTCCAGGCAACTTGCGCTTCAAGCGATCAACACAAGAGATGTAGGCGGCATGGGGTCCACCAAAGCCGAGAGGCACCCCGAATCGTTGACTCGACCCTACACAAATATCAGCACCCATCGCACCCGGCTCTTTCAAGACGGTTAACGCTAAAAGATCAGCCGCTACTGTCAGAAGGCCTTTCTCAGCATGAACCCTTTCAGCGAAGTCGGTGAAATCCCGGACATTTCCCAGCGTCGAAGGATACTGGACCAGTGCACCGAAAAATCCTTCCCTTGCCTCGAAGTTGTCTATGGCCCCGACTTCCACTTCAACCCCCAGAGGCTCGGCGCGTGTTCTCACCACATCGATGGTTTGAGGATGGCACTCTTCATCAACCCAAAAGACCTTGCCCTTCGGATTGGCGGTGAGCGAAAGACTCATGGCTTCGGCTGCGGCAGTTGCTTCGTCCAAGAGAGAAGCATTGGCGATATCGAGCCCGGTAAGATCCACCACCATTGTCTGAAAATTCAGCAACGCCTCCAGGCGCCCTTGGGAAATCTCTGGCTGGTAAGGAGTGTAAGCGGTATACCACCCGGGATTCTCGAGAATATTCCGCAGGATCACGGGAGGAACGATCGTTCCATAATAACCCTGCCCGATCATCGACTTGAGAACTTTGTTTTCGCCAACGATCTCTTGCAGCCTCGCAAGGGCCTCGCTCTCGCTCAACGCATCGGGAAGGTCCGGAAGATCCTCCCACTGGATGGCGGACGGAACCACCCGGTTCACAAGTTCATCCACCGACGAAAAACCGATTTCATCTAACAACTCTTCCTGCGCAGCACCCCGGCTACCGAGGTGGCGATTCACAAACGGGTCACTCATCCCTTTGGCCTACGAAACGAAGGAAGTGTAGGAACTGGCATCCATCAAGGAATCGACTTCCGATGGATTGCCCAACTTCAACTTGAAGATCCAGCCACCTTCGTAAGGCTCGGAATTGATCTTGGATGGATCCACGACGAGGTCGGTGTTCACTTCGATGATCTCGCCAGAAAGGGGAGCATAAATGTCGCTGGCCGATTTGACGCTCTCAACGACAGCCACTGCCGCACCCACCTCGACTTCACCGGGATCCGGCAGTTCCACAAAAACCACATCACTCAATTCCTCCTGGGCATGATCGGTAATTCCAATGGTGGCAACGTCGCCTTCAAGGCGGATCCATTCGTGTTCGCGGGTGTATTTGAGATCGTCGGGAGCGGTCATATCTGAAGAAAGTTAAATATGTTCTATTTTTTAAAGAAAGGCTTTTTCGACACTTTCGCCGAATATCTACGCCCGCGCATCTCCACGAAAACGCACGTTCCTATTTTAGCCTTATCGACTGGCAGGTAGGCAAGCCCGATTCCTTCCCCGAGCGATGGTGAAACCCCTCCCGAGGTCAAGACACTCAAGGCTTCCCCAGTCTCCGAGAGAACCGGATATCCGGGGCGAGGCGGACCGGATCGCTCGGTGAGCTTGATTGCCACCAGTCGCTCCTGCACCCCTCCTTCTTTCTGATCCCTCAGAACATCGGATCCGGTAAAGTCTCCCTTATCCAGGGAAACGAAAAAACCTAGACCGGCTTCGAGTGGCGAACGAAGTGGCGACAAGTCCTGCCCATTCAAGGGATAGCACATCTCAAGACGCAAACTATCGCGCGCCCCGAGTCCACAGGGTTTCACGCCCACTTCCAGAAAGGACTTCCACCATCGCGGTGCCTCTCCGGACAAGCAGAACAATTCAAAGCCATCCTCACCCGTGTAACCGGTCCGACACACCAGGATCCGGCTCCCCTCGATTGAAATTTCATCCACTCCGTTGCGGGCGGGAAGAGTCCTCCCTTCGGTGACAGCTGTATAAACCTGAGGGGCTTCCGGACCCTGAACCGCCATCCCAGCCCACGAACTACTATCGTCTTCCAGTTCAACTCCTTTAACGAGCCGGGAACCCAGCCACTCACGGTCCTTCTCGATACAGGAAGCATTCACCAACAGCAGAAAGGTATTTTCCTCCAAACGATAGAGGATTAGATCGTCGATTACCCCACCCTCTTCGTTAAGTAAAAAGGTATAGTGCGCCTCACCTGTCCCAAGAGCAGCCACCTCATTGGTGAGCAAACCGTCGAGCCTAGCCTCCGCCTCACCTCCGGTGACGAAAAGCTGCCCCATGTGGGAAATATCGAAAATTCCACAACGTTCCCGGACGGCCTGATGTTCGGCAATGATGGAATCATACATGATGGGCATGTCCCATCCGGCAAAAGAAACCATCCTGGCGCCGAGTTCGCGATGCTGGGCATCGAGGGGAGAAATCTTGAGGATCTCGCTCACGGCGGGACTGTGGAAGCGCGATCCCTCCTTGTCAACCCAGCCTGAGCGACGATGAGAATGAATCCTTACGGCTCGACTTCAGGCGAAAATTCCTCTCGCCATCATTGCAAGATTAGGTCTCGACCAATCCGCCGATGCCGACAAGTCTTCCCGCGCCATGAGTGAACTGAAGTTCTCGCCACGCCCCGATAAAAAGGAACTCGACGAGTCCCTTGCATTTAGCCCGAAGTTCGACTCCGACGGCCTGATTGCGGCCATGGCCATCGATCATGCCACCCGCGAACCTCTCATGCTTGCCTACATGAACGAGGAATCGCTCAAGATGACAATCGAGAAAGGAGAAGCGGTCTACTACTCACGCTCTCGTCAGGAGATCTGGCACAAAGGGGCGACGTCCGGACACACGCAGGTTGTTCACGAGATCCGGACCGATTGCGACCAGGATGCCCTCATTCTCTATGTTACCCAGCAAGGTGCCGGCGCTTGTCACACGGGCCGGCGCTCATGCTTTTATCGGGCCGTCAGCTTCCCGCAAAACAACCCGGTCGACCTCGAATTCGTCGATAACGAACGCACCTTCGATCCGGATCAGGTCTACGGAGAAAAGTAGACTCCGCGACGGGAATCATCACATTTGATTCTCGAAAATGTCCTGCAGCTTGGCCTGAAAATCCTCCAGGTCCGCTTGGGTAGGCTGGTAGTCCGGCGTTTCCGGATCGATGGAAGAGCGACCCATGTCATCGATCATCCAACGTCCCCGTTCACCATCGCTGAAGGTGATCGTTCCGCTGACCATCGAGCCGGGAATCGCCACCTGATCCAGCCCCACCGATACCGATGGCGCACCTGCATCTTCGGGCAAGACCTCAACCATGGGACTGGCCGGCGCCGCCACCTGCTCCGGCATCTCCGGCTCATCAGAGGCTCCATCCTCGGCAGGGTCGGGCTCTGGTTCTTCCTCCTGTACAAATTCCAAACCCAGATCCAGAGAGATGAATCTCGTGTCCATGTACGTGGCATTCAGATCAAAAATCTCTTTCAGCCTCTTTTGGACATCCGCCATCTGGGCGCCCTCGGCCACCCATTTCCGGATCTCCTCGATTTGCTCTTCGCTCAGATCGCTGGCACTCAACATGCCCAAGCTCTAACGAGCCGGCCCCTCAAACAAAAGCCCCATTTCACGAAGCCCGCCACTTCCTGACGAATTCGACCATGTTGTCCTCCTGATCCTCGATCGACTTCACCAAAGCCAACTGGGTCCGGCACCGGTCCAAATTGTGACCTTCCCGATGAACTTTGAAGTATTGATCCCCTTCAAGATGGTCGGTCAAAAAACGAATTCCGGTTTCCAAGGAAATCAGTTTGGCCGAAAAGGGCAATAGCTCGATTTCCCTTTGGGTCAGAAAATTTTGTGCGGTCTCAAGATACCCCTCGAGCAAGGCTTCGAACATCGGCAGGCGCATCTCAACCTTGCTGACATCCTTTTCGTCTTCGGCCACCGGACTCGTCGCCGCCCGGACCATGTCTCCAAAATCATACAAGGCCAGTCCCGGCATCACGGTATCGAGATCAATCACACAAACCGCCTCGTCCGTTTGCTCGTCAATCATGACATTGTTCAGCTTGGTATCATTGTGAGTCACCCTCTCCTCCAGCTCTCCTTTCTCCACCAGATCGAGCAACGTCCCCACGATGGGCTCACGCTCCCGAATGAACGCAATCTCCTCTTCCACGTCCTTCACCCGCCCGTGGGAATCACTCTCAATGGCCTCCATCAAGCGACGATAACGCGCCGGTGTATCATGAAAACCCGGGATGGTGACCTCGACCATGCCGACGGGAAGGTCGCTCACCAGATCCTGAAAGGCACCGAAAGCCTTGGCGGCTTGGTAAGCCTGGCGGGTATTTTCAACGACATCATAAGTTCGGCAGCCTTCAATGAAGTTGTAGCATCGCCAAATCCCTCCCCCGGCTCCTTCGACACAATCCTTCCCGTCACGCCCCGGATACAAACTCAAGGTCTGCCCCCCAAAATCCCTCTTTGTCCGAAGAACCTTCTGGTTGATGTGCTTGGTGACACGGGCCACATTCTTCATCACCTTCAAGGGCTCGGTGAAAACATGCTCGTTGATCCTCTGCAGAATATACCGCGAAACCTCACCATCTTGGTCAGCATAAGCCGCCAGATAGGTCGTATTGATGTGCCCGCTCTCGATTTCCTCTCCACTCACAAATTCACCGCCGATCGCAAACTTCGCTCCAATTTCGGCGATATCCTCTTCCAATTGATTCATAAAGTTAACTTCACTTAAGAAAATTTTTCGAGCAGTTCAAGCCAGCATCTTGATTCCCTCTCCCTCGAAAACAAAGGAAGTCTCTCCATCGCTGCCCTCGCCCAAATCGCCGGAATTTCTCGATCTTCCATCACTTGCTCCAGCACTTCGTCCATTCGTTCGTCAAAATATCCTCCGTGGCCTTCCCCCAACAGCCCAAGATTCCCCTCGATCCGACTGGCCAGCACAGGCACCCCCATGGTCATTGCCTCGAGAACGGCGTTGGCACCTCCCTCAAGGATCGAACTATTCACAGTCAATGAGCTTTTGGCACAGAGCGCCAGGGATTCATTGCGCGGAAGGCCACCGAACCACCGGTATCTTGAGTCCCGCTGTTCCCACTCACGGGCTTGTTCCGCATGTTCCTTGTTCAAGGCTCCCCCTAGCTGCCAGACCTCGACATCGGTCCAATCTGGATGCCTCGAAACGGCTTCGATGGCCATAAATGGACGTTTAACCTCCCTGAGATGCCCTACCACCGAGATCGCGAATGGTGGACAAACCGGCTCGGCCTTGACTCCGATGGGATCGAGACTCGCGGGAATGACAACCGTCTTGTCCCGCCATCGCGGAGCCAGACTTTGGATCGCCCGCTCAAAGACCACCACAATTGCAGACGCCTGCTCCAACGCTCTTTCACCCAAATCCGAGCCCTTGGGAAGGCTTTGATAAATATCGGTTCCAGTGATGAGAACCACCACCTTCCCCTCCGGATGACTCTCTTTGTAGTCCAATACCGTCTGCGCGCCTTTCACGGCATGCAAGCTGATCAGGACATCCGCAGGCTTTCCGTCGTATCCATGACTGGCCCGGGCTTCCATTCCGCCCTCATTCAGGATCTCCACCACCCGGCGGGTCGTCACCGAATTCCCCTTGAGATCGGTCAAGGGATATGGAGAAGCCACACAGACAGTCATCGAGGCATCAATTCATAGTCGTCCCGACCGTCCTTGACCACCCATCCTTTCTCAGCGAGCTCGTCACGAAACTTGTCAGAGGCTTCCCAATCCTTGGACTGACGAGCTTCCCAACGCTTGGCCGCAAGCTCCTTGATCTCTTCAGGAGCCTCGACTTTTTCAGGCTCGGGAAGGGTCAGTCCCAGCGCCGCAATAACCGCAAAGAACCCCTTCCAGTCCTCATCGCTCTTGGCCTTTTTCAGGTTCCCGAACAATTCTCCGAGAGCTCCCGCCGTGTTCAAGTCCTCATTCAACCTCTCCATCGCCGATTGGAAAACTCCATAGCTGGTCAACTTCAGAAGAGAGCGATAGTTCGGTACCTCCTGACCTTCCGCGGCCTTGGCCAGCTTCGCGAGAGCCTCCCGGGCTGCATGGAGTGATTCAAAGGTGAAATTGAGCTGCTTGCGATAATGTCCACTGATCAGAACGTATCTGACCTCCATCGCAGTCCAGTCCTCCTTGGCCAAATCGCCGAGGGTGTAGAGCGTCCCGCTCGATTTCGACATCTTCTTTCCGTTCACCAAAAGGTGCGTCGAATGGAACCAATTCTTCGCGAAATCCCCTCCGCATGAGCACTTCGATTGGGCGATCTCATTTTCGTGATGCGGGAAGATCAGATCTTCCCCTCCACTGTGCAGGTCAAAGGTCACTCCGAGATATTTCCGGATCATCGCCGAACATTCGAGATGCCAACCCGGTCGGCCCTGCCCCCATGGACTCTCCCAATAGTTCTCGCCATCTTCCTCCCGACGCCCTTTCCAAAGCACGAAATCAGCAAGATTATCCTTGTCGTATTCATCGGAATTGGCGCGCTCATTCTGGGTCTTCCCCAGGTCCAGATCGCGGGTATCCAGATGCGACAACGCACCATACTCTGAATACGAGGAAATCTTAAAATATACTGATCCGTCATCCGACGCATAAGCATGTCCCTTCTCGATCAACTCCTCGATCATGGTGATTTGTTCGGGAATATGGGCAACCGCACTAGGCTCGACGTGAGGCTTCAAGCAATTCAAGGCCTCGCAATCTTCGTGAAATTTATCACGCCAAGCCGAGGTGAATTCCTCGAGGGTTTTCCCGGCCGCCACTGAATCCCGGATGGTCTTGTCATCCACATCCGTGATGTTGCGCACGTGCTTGGTCTTCATTCCTCCAAGCTCCAGGACACGACGAAGAACATCCTGCATCACGAAGGTCCGAAAATTCCCAATGTGAGCGGGTCCGTAAACCGTGGGACCACAGCAGTAGAAACGAAACGATTTTCCATCGACCGGCTCCAGGGGGACAATTTCACGCTTCAGGGTATCAAACAACCTCACGGCCCGAGCATTACCCGCCCTCACCCGCCATTGCAAGTGTCTCGAATTCTGTCATTCTTTCTCCGTGCAAAGTCGAACACGCCTGATCCTCGTCGGATTGATCCCGATCTTGCTGGTCGCCGGAGTGATCATCGGCGTCTTCCTTCTTGGAAACCTCCCAGGATTTACCGGTGAACTCTTCCAAAAAATCGCGGGCTTCATGTTCTCGCCCTTCTTCCTCGAAGGCACATTCGCTTTTCTAGGCCTGATCGCTGTTCTTTGCATCAACAACATCCGCCTCAAACTTCAGGGCGATGATTACGTCGCCATGGAAATCGAAGACGACCCAGATAAAACAGACCCATGAACCTCGCTGATCTCCGCGAAAACTATACCAAAGGAGGCATCCACGAATCGGAAATGCTTTCCCACCCGGTCGACCAACTCGCCACCTGGTTGCAGGAAGCCCGCGATGCCGGAATCAAGGATGCCAATGCCATGACCGTTTCCACCGCGAACGCCGAAGGAATTGTCAGCGGTCGAACCCTGCTTCTCAAGGGAATCAAGGATCGCCAGCTTCAATTCTTCACCAACTACCAATCCAGCAAGGCTGCCGACCTCGAAGCCAACCCCAACGCCTCGCTGACCTTCCTCTGGAAGGAACTGGAGCGACAAGTTTGTATCCGGGGCACGGTCGAGAAGACCTCCCGCAAGAACTCCGAAGACTACGCTCACAGCCGCCCTTACGAGTCCCAGATCGGGGCTTGGGTTTCGGAGCGACAATCAGAAGTCATCCCCGACCGTGCCTATCTCGAAGAGCGCGACCGCGATTTCCGGGAGAAGTTCCCCGAGGAATCGGGAGTACCCTGTCCTGAATTCTGGGGAGGCTACCAACTCACTCCCACTTACCTTGAATTCTGGCAGGGACGCCAGGGGCGTCTCCACGACCGCCTCCGTTACCGCCCCGAAGGAGATCGCTGGATCATGGAGCGACTCAGTCCCTGAGAAATTTCCTGTGAAAAAGTCCCCGTTTTCTATTGCCAAAGATTCCAACGCGCCTTATCACCCGCCCGCACACTTCTGATTGGCTCATTAGCTCAGTTGGTAGAGCAGAGGATTGAAAATCCTTGTGTCCCTGGTTCGATTCCGGGATGAGCCACCACTTTATGAAAACCCCGTCTTTCCACGAAAGGCGGGGTTTTTCTTTTTCATCACTCGCTTCAACCGGCCACAAAAAGCCCCACTCTCGCCCGCGCCACAATCGCCTTATCCAGAAGAGGAATCAATTCATCGAGACTTTCGAGAAATCCCTCTTTTCCAAACATTCCTTCGAACTTTGATTCGTCGAGGTTCCCCGTCAGTTCCCCGGCCAAAACCACCTGTTGCTTCATCTCCTCTGCCGAGAAATAAATCGATTCTGAAATCTCAGGCCCTGCGTACTTGATCATTTCATCGAGGCGACACCCTTGCTGGTTGAGGTGCGAGAGTAAAACATACTCATCTGGAAAACACTCCGTTTGGTAGAACTCGCGCTCGATCTCGGGAACGATCGGATCAGTGTGCAGTTGAGCAGGCTCGGACATGATTGGCTCGAAAAGATTGCCAGCCTTCTATCGACGGCGGCGTGAGGCAAAACCCCATGCTCCCAGGCAAACGAACAAGAGCGAACTGGGTTCGGGAATATTCACGGAACCAATCGAACTGGGAGCAATAAAATATTCGGAGGCACTATTCCCCGGCTCCGCCGGATTCAGCTAAAGAGTCTCACCAATTGAACGACCGGAAACATCAATCGAATTATTGTCCGTCCAGATCCCGGCACCCTCGGCAACGATATCGCGAATGCCATTGGCTCCCCAAAGAATGTAATCATCGATCGCCGCAGTACTGGTGAAGGAATTGGTATTATACAGTCCCATTTCCCCATTGGAGTGGGGAAGGAGACCAGCAGTCAGATTGAGAACAAGGATTTCACCGGCTCCGACGTTGAAAGACGCAGCGGTCGAGTTTCCAACATCAATTGTGTAACTCGTAATCTGCGAGTAAAACGGCGAACCATTGACACGGTTGCATAGCCAGTGCGAGTTGAGGTCAACAGAAGCACCTCCGGTATTAATGAGTTCGATCTTATTGTTATCGAGGTCAATCTCGGAGATCACAACCCCACCATGACTCGGTGAAAGGGTGAGCAGAGTGAGACAAAGGAAGGGACGGGCAAGATGATTCATGGGAGTTCAGGGGTTGGGAGACTATAAGAATGAATGGAAAAATGACTATTTTGGGCGACGAAGGATCAATGCGGAAATCACCATCCCGGCAGCAAGGATCATGGCGCACCAGATAGCGGTCCATTGCGTTTTGTCATCAAACTTCACGAATCGGAGCTCCGCGCGGGCAACGCCGGCACCAAGCATTGAAAACAGGGTGAGAAGCGGGATGAACGGAAGCTGATCTCTTCCAAATGATCCCTCTTCAGGATGTCCTTTACGTGCCATGGAAGAGAGAGGAGTAACAGGGTCTGGCCTCCCTCCTCCAGAAAGAAGCATCTGACGAAAACGACACCAAACACTGAAAAGCCCAGGAACTGCCCAATCCTATTGGGAAGCTCGATTCGTCGATCCCGGGTTCAGATCTTCCCTTGGGACGGTCAGATGATTCGTTGGGAACGATATATCGCCATCTCGGTATCGGGGTGAGCCCCCCGTTCATTGATGAACCCTGCTATCGGGACATGTGCACTCTGATAAACTTCCTCTCTCCAGAAGTGATCGGCAAAGGAAGCCGTTCGGTCACCAATTTGGTCTGGGCTTCGTTGTCGACGAGTTCTTCAACCAGGACCGGCGAGACAACATTTGTCCACTGATCAAGATCCGAAGACTCCTGAATCGTAAAGGTCACATCGTTGGCCGTCAGGCTTCTCTGATAGGTAATCGAGAGATACCCTTCGGAATCGACTGTTACCACTCCTCCCGGAGACGCCGAGCCGTGACTGGCTTTAGTCGGATCATTTCCAGTCGCGTATTCGGCAAAGGCTGACAGTCCATCCAGGTCACCGTCACTCTGATCGTCAGTGATGTCATAGACCAGCTTCCACTCTTCGTATCCCGGAACCAAAGCGCCATCGGCAGCCCCTGGCGCACCACCTATTGTCGAATGTGCCGACCAGGAAGATCCCTCGGTTTGATTCCCTCCCGTGAAAATCATGGAATAACCATTGCCATCAGCAAGAACCGGCCACGGCAATTGATCGTTATAGGTGAAGTCTGCAAGAACCTCCCCGCCCGTCTTGCGGAGAATAATCCGCTCTCCGTCGTTGTTCAGGTTTCCAGTGAACTGGCCCGCAATCATTCCCTCACCAAGGTCACCGTACCGGGCCGTGAAGGCTTCGAGATTCTCAACGAGGACAATGCGCCCTCCTGATTCGATCACGGTGTTGTCGGCGAAGTTGAATCCTATCCCGTCGTCGAAATAGACCCCGCTGAGATCGATGGACTGGTTGCTCGTGTTGAGAAGTTCAATGAATTCAAACTCATCCCGATCTGTGGCCACCGCGAGCTCAGCAGCCGTGGCGGGCTTGGCCGGACGGTAGTGGACTTCGGAAATCACCAGATTCGAGGCATCGGCAGGAATCGTATCCAGCGAGAAGAAGGTGTCGGTGAGTGGGCTCCACTCATTGGAAGCACTGTTAAAGCTTCTTGCCTTGAAAACCGTGGGGCCGACGAACATCACCGGTTGGGTGATGTTGGTGCCATTCGAAAAATCAATCTCTCCTCTGAGCGTCAGATCGAAACGAATGTCTGAATTCCCGGCGCTTCGATTGTGAACTTCGACGGCAATCGTGTTGGAGCCATCAACAAACCTCGACGAAGGAACCTCGTAATCAAAATAGGTATTTTCGTCAGGAGTATTCCCTGTCGCAAAAGTATCAAAGGAGGCATTGGCTGGAAGAGTCGCTGTTCGAACCACTTCGATTCCGTTGACATAGACAGCGACTCCGTCGTCATAACGCAATCCGATGACAAAGTGAGAGAAGTCTGCCGGATCATCAATCATGACCTCTTTGCGGAAGTATGTGGTGGCATTCTTCTGGGTTCCGCCTGTCACCGGATCGGTGTCAACGAATCCCACAACCGTTCCTAGACCGCTGTCTCCATAGCCAAGTTGGGAAGGGCCGCTATCCCAAGAGGAGTCATCATAGCCCACAGCCCTCCAGGCACTTCCCTGATCACTCCCATCGTCCAGATACTTCCAGATACCCCCTGAAACCACAAAGTCTTCAGGATCCCTGATATCGCCGGAAAAGGGCGCAAGAATTGCGGTGGGACTGATACCACCGCCGGGAAGACGGGGATCCGACCCATCGACCGTGTAGTAAACAGCAGAAGCATTGGTCGTCATGGTGACCCCTCCTCCGACCGGAACCGAGCCGCCGTGTTGAGAAAGGAACGGTGCTTCGATATCCGGATACATTCCAGCGACTTTGAGCCTCTGGATGGTGCTGGCGGTCCGCGTGGACAGACCACTATTGAGCCAGCTGTTCACATAGGATTCCCAAGAACTGACCGACCGGAAATTCCATCTCTGTGACTCGGCCGCAAACCCAGGGCGCATCTCTTCATAGCGCTTCCTCAGACGCTCGACACTCTTTTCCGCGGTCATCGCTCCGCCATTGAAAAAGTGCTTGTGAATCCGGTCAGCCAACAGGATTTGGTAATCAGAATTCCCTCCATTTCGCAGCCTTGTCATGGCATTGATGGGACCATTGTGAGTGACGGGATGATCGTGATTCCATCCGCCGGACGGCATGAAGCCATCGGGATCCCGGATCATGAATTTAAAGGGAACCCCTTGAGACCGGGAGCCAAAAGCCCGGAACTCGCTTTCGCACTCACCACTGGTCCACAACAACATGAAGTCGATGACATTGTCGATGTCGATGTGATTGGCGGCATTGGTGAAAGGGTCAGCGCCATTCAATAAACTTCTTGTTTCATTCCAGAAAGCAGCGGTTCCGTCATAAGCGACACCGCTTTGGAACTCAGAGCCCGAGTTGTTTGCACTGATGGCATCGTAGTCTTCTTTCTCTCCGCCAAAATAGCTTGATCCCATATCGGCATTCCAACGTTCCCGCAAATGATACTGCCCCCAGTATTCGCCATTCAGATAGACATGAACAAAACGCCCGTGGGGAGCGATTTGCCCCATCTCAAGCATCGTGTCATCGACAAACCGGGCAGCCATGTAGCCGCCCCGACTCGACATGTCGTGGGAGCCGCTTCTCAAATCAATGGCATCGAATTTTTCAACAGGCTGGAAATTCTCATACTCAAACCCATCGAAAATTGGATGACGCAACTTGGCTGCACCGTACTCACTGCGGAAGTAGAGCCGAAAGCTCTTCTTGGGAAAATTAGTGAATCCTCCACCGAAATTGGCGAGTCCCGCTTCTTCCTGAAACCCCGAACTTCCGTCGGGGTAGATCATTTCAATGGACGCCTTGTGCTCAATATAGTCGTTGTTGCTATCCTCTACGAAAGGGATTCTCGGATCGTGTCCCGATACAAGAATGGCCTTGTCGATCACCTCCCGCTGCAGTTCCGGGGTGAAACCCGAGGCGTCTGGAAAGGGAGATTGGTTCAGCAAAGCCAAGAGCTCGCTCTTCACCTCGGCATCCACAAGACTCGCGTCCGCCTTATCGACAACGATCGACCGCTGGGTCGTGTTGGTTTCCCGATTCCGCCGGATGTGGACATCGATGATTCTCACGTGAAGACTTCCCCCAACCAAGGCCACGATGACTTGAGAACGAGATGGAGGATCAACACTGGACGACGGCAACTCACTCGTCGATGCCACGGACATCAAACGAAGATCATAATTCGGCTGCGCCACCAACGATATCGTGGGAACAGCCGTCAGGGAATCGACAAGTCCGGCCCCAAAAACCTTGGACGGGAAAATGTAAGTCTGGGTGTCCACATTTGTTGACCGGAAACCAGTCTTGTGAGCCATCGCCCTGACGACCGTGGTGTCTGCTATAGGAATCGGTCCCGAATAAACTTCTCCGGTATTCTCAGTGGGCTCGGAACCATCAGTTGTATAGCGGATCTCTGCTCCTTCGGTGGAGGACGTGATTTCAAGATTGAAACCCGTTTCATAGACTCCGCGATCAACGCTGAAGCTCGTATCACCCACCAGGCCATCATAGCGCGCCCCGTTTTCTCCACCCGGACTCGGCTCTGTGAAATAACCGACGACCAAATTCCCGGGGTCTTTGAAGACTCCAACCAACTCAGGAACAAAGAGGACATCCGAGCTCCCCGCACTACTGTTCAACCCCTGGATCGCCAGCACATTAGTGCCCAGAACCAGCCCACCCTCATTGACGGGATAATTGAAAAATGTGACAGCGTCATCTTCGTTGCGCTGACCATCAGTGGCGCTGGAATCCCAAGCGAGATCTTCAGGTGCGGACTCACGATGAAATTCGGTGCCATTAAGATAGGCCACAAAACCGTCCTCCCACTTAAGACGCATCATGAGATCACTGATACCGGCCGGATCGTCCACCTCGAATGGAATCCGGATGTAGACGGTGGCATTCTTGTCGTCCATAAAAGCCTTCACGTTGCCACCAGTCCCGATCAAGGGCAGATAATCCCCCCACGAAACATCAAATCCAATTCCGGTCGCCCCACCCAGCCATCCCGAGTCATCAAACCCGGTGGTTTCCCAATCCGGAACCGGGCCCGTGGGAACATGCCATTTTGCCTGGGCGCCCGCCGAAAAGAAGGTCAGCGGGGTTCCGGCCTCGGCACCAAGACCATAAGCGATATCTTTGGATTGGTCGGGATAGTTGGCAAACTCGCTGGCAACCGTTACGCCATCGGGCTTCACCAAGGCAAGATAACCACCGGCCTCCCGCTGCAACCGGAAATTGGTGTGAAGCTCACCAGCGGCATCGGCCCGATCCTTGCCGGAGGCAAACACCACCAAATAACCGCCACTCGTCAGTTCGACCTCCGGAAAAGTCCATTTGGTAAGATTGGCCGGATCATCGGTCAAATACCAGCCACCAAGATCACCAGCCACTCCCGAAGTATTCCAAATCTCAACCCAGTCCTCTCGGTCACCATCTTCATCGGTCAGCCCGTCATCATTATTGGCGACAAATTCACTAATTCTGGCGTCGGTTAATGGAGCGGCGTTCATGCCCACCATCGAAAAAAGGGCGATCCCAAGAATAAGGGCAAAATGTGTGATGTGTGTGCTCATGTGGTTGTTTGGTGGCAATCAAAGTGACTGTTCCCCCGTTATAGAACGTTCAGCGGAACGATTCAATCAAGGAGTGTCGTTTTGGAAGGAACGCCAGAAAATCCTACAGGTCTGCCAAGTCATCAAGGGCCCTTTTCACTCTCCTCCTGATCTCATCCTTCCCAATTTCCATAGACAAGGGGGCCATGCGAAGGCACCTTACCTCCGTGGAACGACCTGAGATTGGTAACGAGCCCCCCCACGTCTGCCCGGCCATTGCCATTGCTTTCGCTCTACTCGGATGTCTCCAGTCCAATGGGACCCCGGAGGAGACCTTTCAGGACGTCACCATTGATTCGGGGACCTCATACATCCAATGGAACCCTCCCGCCGGATGGATCAAACACAGCCCCCAGACCATGACCGGAGGCGCCGCGGTCGCCGACTATGACAACGATGGATGGCCCGATCTGTTCGTCACCCGATACTGGGAGTCCGATATTCTCTTCCGCAATCAAGGCGACGGCACCTTCGAGGATGTCTCGGAACAAGCAGGAATCAATGTGGTCACTACAACCAACGGAGCTGCCTGGGGAGACATCGACAACGATGGAGATGCTGATCTCTATGTGAGTGTTTGCGCAGAAGCAGCCGACCCCTTGAAATATCTTCTCTATATCAACAATGGCGACGGAACCTTTTCCGAGCAAGCTGGCCAATGGGGAGTTGATCAGGAAGTTCCCCACTACCACTCTGGCTTCAGTGTTTGCTTCGGCGACTACAATCGCGACGGCCTGCTGGATATTCATTCCTGTCAATGGGCCGTTACTGGTCCGGACAATCGGTCCATCCTGCTCATGAACACAGGAACGGAAGGCGGCTTTATCGACACCACCATTTCTGCCGGGGTGGAGATGTGGGACGACCCCGAGCTGGAAGGTCCACCTGAATTCACCAGCCAGGCCTTTACTTCCAGACTCACCGATCTTGACCTTGATGGTTGGCCCGATCTGGTTGTGGCCGCCGACTTTGAAACCAGCCGCCTCTTTTGGAACAATGGAGACGGCACCTTCATCGATGGCACTGAAGCGGCCAAGATCGGCGGCGATGAAAACGGAATGGGGTTGGCGGTCGGCGACTACGATGGCGATGGGCTGCCAGATCTCTTTTTCACCTCGATTTTTGAAGCGAGAACACCGGTCCTTCCCTTTTCAGGATGGGGGCTCAGTGGAAACCGGCTCTACCGGAATACCGGAAATCGCGTTTTCGAAGACACCACCGACCTCGGTGGCGTCCGCAATGGCGGGTGGGGCTGGGGAGCCGCATTTTTTGACTATGACAACGACGGCGATCTCGATCTGTCCATGACCAATGGATTCGAAAGTGATCGATTGACGGCCGAAGTCCCCTTCCACACCGACCCGACAAAACTCTGGCGGAACGATGGTGGAATCTTCACGGATGTTTCCGAGACAGAGGGAATCACCCACACCGGGATGGGAAAAGGATTGCTCGTCTTTGACTACGACAAGGATGGAGATCTCGATCTCTTTATCGTGAACAACAAAGGAACTCCCATTCTCTACCGAAACACTTCCGAAAACGGCAATCACTGGCTGCGGATCGCACCTCGCGGCCAATTCTCAAACCGGGATGCCATCGGGGCAGTTGTGACCATTGATCCCGGCAATGGCCGTCCCACCCAATGCCGCGAAATCAGTGGAGGCAGTCACTACCTGACCCAGAGCGAGAAAATCGCACACTTCGGTTTGGGCCCTTCGACCGAACCGGTCCGGTCCGTCCGGGTCCGCTGGCCAAGTGGCATCGAACAAGAGTATACCGATGTCGCCGTCGATCAGATTCTCGAGGTGACCGAACCATCCAGCCCCTATCAAGCATGGCTGGCCGAACACTTTTCCGAAGAAGAACTGGCGGCCGGAATCGGGACGCTCCCCTCGTCAGACCTCGATCGCGATGAGTTGAGCAACGCTTTGGAATTCGGAACGGGCCGTCATCCCAAGATTCCAAACAAACGCCCCTTGATCGATTTTATTCCCGGAGATAACGGGATTCTCATCAAGTTTCAGCGACGAAACCTTCCTCGAGGTGGCAGAGCCATCATTGAGAAATCGCTTGATCTCAACGAATGGCAGGAGTGTCGCGACAACGAAATCGAGATCCTTAGCACCGAACGAACCGATAACTGGGGAGTCGAAGTCGTGACAGCCCGCCTTCCAAGGGAAGACGAAACTCCAGTATTTCTTCGCATACGGGTAACAATCGAAGAATAGCGTTTCAACAAATTCATGAGCAGATGAAACATCGCAAGGCTCTTTATCAATCTAACGTATCTCAGCCGTCTTGACTCAATTCCTTGAAGAACTGCTCATCATGCTGGGTGCCTCCTTGGTCGCCTGCCTCGTTTTCGGTCGCCTGAAGCTACCGACAATCGTGGCTTATATGATCGCAGGCGCCATCATTGGTCCTTACGCCTTCGGCCTGATCGAAGACCCCGATCAGTTCTCTTTTCTGGCAGAATTCGGAGTTGTCTTCCTCCTCTTCGCCCTGGGACTTGAGTTTTCCTTCAGTCGCCTGATCCAGATCAGGAACATCGTCTTCGGTCTTGGTTTCGCCCAAGTGGCAGCCTGTGTGATGGTATTTTCCGCCACGGTCTACGCTTGGGGATGCTCTCTGGAGGCATCGGTGATGATCGGAGGGGCTCTCGCCTTGTCCTCGACTGCTATTGTCACCCGGGAACTCGGAGAACATAGACAACTCAACCAACGGTATGCCCAGCTCTCAGTCGGGGTCCTGCTTTTTCAGGATCTCATCGCGCTGGTCTTTCTCATTCTGGTGCCTGTCCTCGCCGCCGCTCAAGAAACAAGCCTTGGCGATAGTTTGCTCTCAGCCTTGTGGAGAGGAGCTCTCCTTTTGGCCATTCTAATGAGCGTTGGACATTGGATTCTTCCTCTGGTCTACCGGGAAATCAGCAAAACAAAGTCCCAGGAAGTCTTTGTCCTTGGCACGCTGGTGATCGGACTGGTCGCCGCATGGCTGACCCATGAGCTTCATCTCTCGATGACACTTGGCGGATTCATCATTGGAATGATGTTGGGCGAAAGCGATTTCAAACATCAAATCGAGATCGATTTGCGCCCCTTTAAGGACATTCTCCTCGGCTTGTTCTTCGTGACGATGGGAATGAGCATCGAGATCGATCTACTCGCCGAATACTGGCCGCGCCTCCTCCTCTTCACCCTCGTGCTCATCGCAGTGAAAATGGGAATTGTCGCCCTGGTGGTCAACCTGATGGGAGACACCAAACGAAATGCCCTCCGCACCGGCATCACCCTTTCCCAAGCCGGAGAATTTGGACTCGCCCTTCTGGCCTTGTCCCAGAAAAATGGAATCATCCCCGAGGATCAGGCCTCATTCATCATCATTCTCGCACTCCTCTCGATGGCGACAAGCGCCCTCCTGATCAGAAAGAACGAAGTGGTCACTGATTGGCTTCTTCCGCTCTTGCCGATGACTTCAGGCAGGCATGACACTGAAGACGAATCCACCCAGATTAAACTTCACGAAAGCGACCATGTCATCATTGGTGGTTTCGGCAGGGTTGGCCAAACGGTCGCCTCAGTCCTCGACAGGAATGATATCCCCTACATCGCCATCGAAAATGACCCGAGCAGAGTCAGGAAGTTTCGCAAAAAGGGCGTGAACATTATTTTCGGGGATTGCAACAATATCGAACTCCTTGAGAGCTGCCATATCGATGCCGCCCGACTCGCAATTCTCACATTTAGATTTCACGATTCGGCCATGCGGACTTTGAAACGCATCCGGCACACCGATTGGGAAACTCCGGTGATTGTGCGCTGCCACGAAGAAGGCCACCTCGAAGAATTGGTCTCCCTCGGAGCAAGTCACGTTGTTCCCGAAATGCTGGAAACGCGGCTACTCATCGCGAGTCATGTCTTGAACCTCCTCCGGATTCCACCAGACCTGATCGAGAATCAAATCGACGAAATCAGGATGGATCATGTGCCAGCCCGCCCTCACGCTGACAGCGAGACAGCCGACTAGATCTAAGAACTCAGGAGCTTTCCACTAGCTCTACGAGGCCTCGAGGAATTCGACCGGCTTCACAGCCAAGGTTGAACACGGTGTCGTTTGAATGAGACTTTCGGCAGTCGTCCCAAGGAAAAAACCCTTCAGTCCGGTCCGGCCCCGTGTTCCAAGAACGACAAGATCCGCATCAATGCTCTTCAAGTTCAGAAAGAGCCCCCTGGCGACATTGGGGGCGGCTTCAACAACCATCGCGATATTTTCGAGGTCATATGTTGCCAGTAGCTCGTCGCGGATGGCATTGAGTTCCTCCTCTTTGGCTGCCTTTACTTCGCCCTCATCCACCTTCGAGAACCTGGCGCCAAGCCAGCCAATTCCACTGTCCTTGTAGGAAGCGGGTTGGAACACATGCATCAGACACAATTAAGCTCCATCCTGCACAGCGATCTCGGCTGCGCGGTGGACGGTCCGAATCGAGGTTTCGGAAAAATCGACGCAGGCTCCGATTCTCTTGCAGGTCGAATGTTGTCCGTCTCGAACAAGGAGGACCTCAACCGGGGCCTTCCGAATACACCGGGCCGCCAAAGCTCCCACTTGCTCGAAGTAGGGCATCTTCTGACCGTGGGATCCCAATATAAGAATTCCGGGCGAGTATTTCTCGATCAACTCAAGAATCACGGCAAAGGGATTTCCGATTTCAACAACCGCATCCACTTCCTAATCCACCCCCACGCTATCAGAAATAAATTCGGACAACTTCTCCTTGGCTGCCTCCAGAATCTCTGCAGTTTCCAGGGATAGGTCTTTGTAAAAATCCTTGAGCACTTCTTCATGAAAAATATGGAAGCAAAGGACCCGGCACCCGCGGGCCCGGGCGATATGGGTTGCCTTTTTCAACGCGTCGACACAGGTCGCCGAAAAATCGATTCCGACGAGAACGGATCGGTTGGTTGTCATTTTTTTAATCTCAAAGCTCGAACGGAGGTTGGCCGCTCAATCTGTCGCCATCAAATTTTCCTTTGGAAGAGACCGCAAGAGAATCCCGATCCTGAGGAAAATCTTCTCTGAGCGGTGTTCTTCGTGATGGCTCAAAAGGGCAATTGTCATCGCTCCATCTACAGAAAAACCCGCAAACGACCGGATGGCGGCCCTTTGCGGGTTTCTAAAATTGGTGGAGGCGACGGGAGTTGAACCCGTGTCCTAAATGCCTTTCTCGAAAGCATCTACATGTTTATCCGGATGTTTGCTGCTTTAGGACCGGCGAGCCTCATCCGGCACGTTCGCTGGTCCGATGACCCTGCTGAATCTCACAGCCTCGCCCGGATCCCCGGCTTGGCTGCCAGCCTGTTAAATCGTCGCCCCGCACCCTAACAGGCGTCAGGCTTGGGACGTTGCTGTCAATTAAGCAGCAAGTGCGAGCTCGTTAGAGTCTGCAATTATTTGTTTTGATCGGCTTTTAAAGAGGCCAACCGATCAACCTCTACATGCAGCCAGCGATGCCAACATTCAGTCGAAACCAGAACGCCCCCACAGGCTATCGGTAAGATGCACCTTTCCCGTAGAATATTCAACCGGAATCACACCTCACCCTTCAATCTCCACCTCCACCTCGGCTTGTTCCTCCACCCAGCTGGATGTTGCCCCCAGCCCAAACCGGGCACTCCCCTCAAGAGTCACATGGAAAAACCACTGCCCCAGACTCTCCCGGATTGCAACAATCTCAAGAGTTGCCAATAGATAAAGCTCTTCCCGATGAGTGGAAAAATCTTGCACCGGAGACCAGCTGTCCCTCGCGGCGAGATTCCGTCGCAGACTTTCCAACTGTTCCGCCATTTCCTTGGTCGCGGGCACTCTGGACCGCCATTCCTCCCTCGCCTTCTCCAACCATTCCGGCCCTGCCAGCAACAAGGTCGCGATGCCAATCCCAGCCTGTCCGTACTCGAAGTTCTTGCGCCCGAAGATTCTCATTCCCGGAGTGCGGGTTGGCGCCTGTGCCACTCGCGACCAATCTTGAGGGCCATGTTTTTGAAGATGCCTTCTTCCAACATAAAAGAAGGCCACTGCGAAGACCGTCGAGGTGACTCCCACAACCGGATTCATGGAACGATCTCCGGTAACCGCACTCGCAAGCAGCCAGAAGAAAACAAAGCCGAGAAAAAAGACCGAACCTGAAGCAAGACTCCAGAGAAGCATTCTTCCCAAACATCTTCGGTTGTGGGCCCCGATGCGCTTCGGAGTGACAACAGCAGAGGGAGCAGAATTCATCGACCAATCATTGGGAACGTTCTGACGCCCGGAAATCTTAGTGTGACCAAGGAGTGAGGATCTTCAGCAGGGCATATCGCAGTTTTACCTTGGGCTCTTTGGGAGCGAAGACCTGGAGCTTCTTTCCGGTCGGGGCAAAAACAGCCTTCTTCGATCGCCCCCACAGCTCTCCGTCAACCTCGATGGGCATGGTCTCCTCGCAGGTCACCTCGAGAGAGCGGGCCTGCACGTATTCCACGGAAGTTCCGGGGGAATCAGGGTCGATGCCACCCTTGGCAAGACCTCGCAGGGTAGCCCGAACGAACTGATACCCCGCCTTTTTGAAAATCACCACATCCAACAACTCATCGGAATTGTCGGCCTTTCTGAAAAGAGGAAACTGACCACCATAAAGCGAACCATTTCCGACCAACAAACAAACCCCTTCGAATGTCCTCCCGTCATCACAGACAATCTCAAGCTGGGGTGGAGTCTCTCCCAAAACCTTGGTCGCGGAGAGCAAATAAGCCAAGGGGCCGAGGCGTTTCTTGCGCTCCCAGGTCGTTTCCTCAATCACCTGCGCATCAAAGCCAATCCCGGCCATCTGAACGAACGGTGTTCCGTTCATCGCAAACAAGTCCACTTCTTCGCTGTGCCCTTCGTCGATGATCTCCATCGCGTTCTGGAGCTTGTCGTATGGAATCCCCATTTCCCGGGCAAAAACATTCATGGTCCCGGTCGGAAACACACCAAGTGTCGTCTGGGACCCCGCCAGCGCTTCAATCACCGCGTTCAGAGTCCCATCGCCACCGGCAGCGATGACCAATTTCTCGCCCTCCTCGACAAACCGACAAGCCAGCTGAATCGCCTCTTCCCGGGAACGGGTCGCGTAGATCGTAAACCGGGTCGCATTCTCCATGATGAAGTTCAGCGCCCGGCGCCCCTTCTCACTCTTGGCCCGCGGATTCAGGATCAACGGATAGCGTGGAGGCAACTCTGTCAGTTCTTCGTCGATGGCAAAGGAAAACCCATCCTTTTCAATTGGTCCAGAACCATTGCCACCGGCAATCCCACGATATTGTCGAACGACCCTTCGTGCCGCTCCACCAACATCTCACCATGATCCTGAATGGCATACCCTCCGGCTTTATCCAGAACCGGAACAAGTCTCAAATACTCCTCAATCACATCATCGGAGAAATCGAGAAATTTGACATACGAAGTCTCCACAAACTCCAGAGCCCGATTGGCGTGGCGCAACACGACGCCGGTCATGACTTCGTGCACTCGGCCACGAAACTCCCTCAAATTGCCGGCCGCCTCTTCAAGATCAACCGGCTTCCCGTAAACCTTGCCTCCCAAAGTCACCACGGTATCCGCACCAATCACCATGGCCTCCGTATTCTCGCCTGCGACCTTGTCACACTTCAACCGGGCATTGGCAACGCAAAGCTCCCGGGGGGGCAAATCCGATCCGTCCAGCTCCTCGACATCGGGAGACAAGATCTGAAACGAAAGCCCTGCCTCCCGGAGCAGATCCCTTCTCCTGGGAGATCCTGATGCCAGAATCAATTGCCAATCAACCGCTCCTTCCTGTAACCCGATCACGGTTCCAAACTATCGCCGGAAGATCCAACGGTCCAACTTTCCTTTGCCGCAGAACTTACTTCCCGGCGGACGGCACCGGCCACTGGTCGCTACGGAAAGGACCGACAGGCAGCCCCTCCTTGTTGCGCAGGCTTCCTTCGGGATCGTTGTCCCAAGAGTATCTGACCGCTTTGATCGGACCATTAATATCCGACCTGAGAATGACCGATTTTCCCTGAATCAAACCGGTGGCGGGCATAAACTCACGATCACTTCCAGCCATCACAAACCCTTTCACAAGATCGCCATCACCAATTTCAAGCTGCTGATCAAAGACAACCTTTGCCTGCCCATTTCCAAACTCAATCCCGGTAGGTGAAGGACCGGAAGCCACGATTTCCAGCCGATAGGTTCTCGCAAGCGCCAACCTTGCCAGGCGATCTCCAACCGGCTTTTTGTCGACCGGATGGACATTGTTGGGATGCCCGACATCAATTGCCACCGCCATTCCCACGTCGGACACGGTCTGTGAAATCTCAAGCTGCATTTCCCGAAACAATTCCCAATCCCGATTGAGGCCCGGCAACTGAACGAAATAAACCGGTAATCTCGCATCTCCCCACCCTTCGGGCCAAGCGTTGACCATCTTTGGTTTGATCAAAGATAAAATCGTAGCTCCAGACATGATCAACTGCCTCGGCCTCTCTGAGTTGGGTAGAGCCTTCCGAGCCTCCACGTGCCTTCTTTCGGGCTGGCTTCGGTGGAACTCGGAGCCCTTCCTGCTTCCAAAGGCGGTGAACTCTCTTCTTGTTTACCTGCCATCCGTCGCGTCGAAGGTGCCTCGTGACGGGTCGGTATCCCGCCCGAGGAAGCCGCATCGCGATCTCTCCGATCGCTTTGATCAGCGCTCCGTCTGAAGTGGGCTTGGTTCCCTCATAGCGTTGGATTGATCGTGACTGATCCATGACTTTGCAGGCCCGACGCTCGCTGGTTTTGAAGACTTTTTCGAGATGATTCACAGCTTCTCTCCTTCTGGTCGGGCCTACCACTTTTTTGAGTTCACCTCCTTAAGCATCTCCATGTCGAGGGCTTGCTCGGCGACTAATTTTTTGAGCCGGGCGTTTTCCTTCTCCAATTCTTTGAGGCGCTTCACCGCTTCCATTTGAGCTCCGGCATATTGCTTTTTCCAGCGGTGATAGGTCGCCTCGCTCACTTCGAGCTGACGGCACACTTCGCCGAGTTCTTTTCCTCGTCCGATCTCCTCACTGGCAGTGCGGAGCTTTTTGACGATCTGTTATGGGGTATGTCTTTTTTCTTTTCATAAGAGTCGTTAACCCGGCCTACGCCGGGGACTCTCATAACAGATGGCTCAATTTTTGGGGAGCACGCCACTCTACCTCGCAGGGGAAGACAGAATCACCAAAACCGAAGGCAACGATCCTGATGATATCAACTCCTGGGCCCCTCGATCATCATCGTTCTACCATCAGCGGTTGCGGCGTTCCCGGACAAATCGTGACCTCCTGATCTCGACCCTTTTCGCGATCGCCACCCTTGCGCTTTGCCATAGCATAACAAGCTACTCAGCAAAGCTACTTGAAGAAGGGAGCTGAATGCGCCCCCTCCTGATTAACCTATTGCGGCGCCTTCAGCTGCCCGTCTCCACGCACTCGATATTGATACGAGGTCAACTCACGCAAACCCATCGGACCGCGAGCATGAAGCTTATCGGTTGAAATCCCGATCTCAGCTCCGAAGCCGAATTCTTCACCATCGCTAAAGCGTGTCGAGACGTTGTGGAAGACACAGGCGGAATCGATTTCCCGCATGAACTTCTCAGCCGCTTCCTGATTCTTGGTCACGATGACTTCGGTATGCTGGGAACTATAGATGTTAATATGATCAACCGCTTCCTCGAGGGAAGACACCACTTTGATCGCGAGGATGTAATCGAGATATTCGGTGACCCAATCTTCATCAGTAGCCTCCATGACCTCGATGATCCCACGCGTCTTTTCATCGCCCCGCAACTCGACATTCTTTGCCGCCAGAGCCTCTGCAACCCTGGGTAAAAATTCCGCCGCCACAGCTTCATCGACCAAGAGAGTCTCGAGCGCATTACACACGCTGGGCTTCTGGGTCTTGGCATCGACAACAATCCCAACCGCCATTTCCAGATCAGCCTCGGGATGGATATAAGCATGACAGATGCCATCGTAGTGCTTGATCACCGGCATCCGCGCCAGCGAAACGACCGTCTCAATCAAGCCCTTGCCACCTCGCGGAATGATCAGGTCAAGAAATTGATCCATCCCGGCCATGACCGCCACGCTTTCGCGGTCGGTAAAGGGAATCAACTGAATCGCCCCTTCCGGCAAGCCCGCCTCCTCACCACCGGACTGCAAGGCATCTGCCAGAGCCCGATTCGAATGAATCGCTTCCGAACCTCCCCTCAAAATCGTGGCGTTCCCCGACTTCAAACAAAGCACGGCAGCATCGCTGGTGACATTGGGACGGCTCTCGTAGATGATTCCAATCACTCCAATCGGCACCCGCAGTTGCTGAATCCTGATACCGTTGGGCCGATCCCACTCCCCAAGAATTTCGCCCACGGGATCGGGTAAAGTCGCCACTTTTTCCACACCAGCAGCCACTGCTTCGAGACGAGTCTCATCGAGACGAAGACGATCCAACATGGCTGATGTCAGCCCGCGTTCTTCACCAGCGGCAATATCCTTGGCATTTGCTTCCAGGATTGCCGGGGCCGCCGCCCGGATGCCAGCTGCCATCGCTTTCAAAACCTCATTCTTCTTCTCCTCCGAAAGCACCGCCAGAGCCAAGGCCGCCGCCCGGGCCTTCTTTCCCATTCCGTATACCTGATCCTTGATTTCCTCGCTGGTCATCGCGCCCGAGGGATAAACGCTTTCCCTCAAAATTGAAACGCAAACTTCACTCCCTCCGTAGCCAACTTTACAGACCCGGCCTTCCACCCTAGACTGTCCCCGCCCCATGAACCTGCGCTCACTGATCTATCCAATCCTGCTCGTTCTCCCCCAATCATCCTGGTCCGCCATCACCGTCAACGGAATCTCCGACGAAGAAGTTGAAGCCAACGAGGTCAATTTCAGCATTCCCTCCGAAGCCGGTTTCACCATCGAGGCCACTCTCAATGACTCCCCCGTAGCCCTCGATACCAATATCGAGATCACCACCCCGGGTTACTATGAGCTCGATCTCACCAAGACCAACGACTCGGACCTGACCGAAGAATCGGAAACCATCCAGTTCATCGTTCGCGACAGCTCCCGCGGTAATTCGGAATGGGGACTGATCAACTGGACGCCTTATCCCACTCTCGACTCAGCCCCCGGAGCCTTCTCCAATGCTAACTTGGAATTCATCACCCCTCGAAATCTTCCCCAGGGATTCCCGGTTCCAATGATCGCCCGGGTCACCGATGCCAATTCCGGAAAAAGTCTCCGCCTGAATGCCACACTCTCTATTCCGGAATCTCCCGACCAACCCATCCGGATTCTCCGTGGTTTCGGAAGCCGTCTCCATACCGCACCTGACACCTTCGGCCCGATAACCTTGAACCCGAACTACCATGGTTTGAGCTCAACGAGAGATCTCTTTATTGACCCCGTCACCATCTGGACGGAAATCTCCTCAGATATCACCTCCACTGTTGATTATGGTGCAGGAGCCCGTCTTAGCATCACTTCTAACATCACGGTTGCCGATGGTGCCACCCTGACCATTGGACCAGGCAGCATCATTCAGATCGCACCGGGCGTCGACATCGAGGTCGATGGCATCTTGTCTATCCGCGCCACCACCGAAAGCCCGGCTTTTTTCACCAATATTCCCGGCCAATCTCCATGGGGAGGTTTTTTCCTCAGAGGAGCCAACTCCCAAGCCAACGTCACCGGAGCCATCTTCACCGGATCAGGAGCGGACACCAATTGGTTCAGTGGATCCGGATACTCCTCCCATCGAAAGGAACAAGCCACTTTCCTTTTTGATGCCGGAACCCAGGGCTCTTTCACCGATTGCTTTTTCATCGATGTTCCCGGTCAGGCGCTCCATGGCAAGGACGCCACCATCGTCATCACCAACTGCCTCATTCAGCGCCTTCCCACCGTCGGTCAATTCAACGGTGGAGCCGTCACCGTCAACGGAAGCGCCTTCATCGAATTCCCCGATCACTCCAACGTCTTCAGCGACGACGACAACGATGGCATCTACTTCACCGCCGGGACCCACCAACTCATCGACACTCTCATCGGCTGGGCCAGAGATGATGGCGTCGATGCCGGTTCCGGAAACTCCGGCTCAGTCGATGTCGATGGCTGCTGGTTCGAGGCTTGCTTCCACGAAGGAATGGCGTGGTCCGGCCAAGGACGGTCCATCACCGTCAAGAACACCGTCGCCATGAACTGCGGACAAGGAATCGAAGCCGGATGGAGCGGCGCCGCCGACAACGGCAGCCCTGTCGTCGATGTCACTAACTCGCTTACTGTTGGCAACCACATCGGCCTTCGCTTCGGCGACAACTATACTTGGGATTATGACGGAGAACTCAACGTCTCCGACTCTCTCTCCCTCTTCAATGATCGCAACATCTGGGGAATGGAATGGGACTCCTGGACTTACCGCCTCGACAAGATGACGATCGAAAACAACAAGCTCACCACTCCCGATCCTCTTCATCCCGCCAACACCGTTTGGAATGGGGCAGTCGACTCCGCCTTGCTGGAGCCTTTTATCCCAACACCGGCTTCCGATGCCGGCAGCGGCTTTGGCGAATGGGAGTTTCAGAAGAGCATGTCGTCCTATTCCGAAGGCGTCACCTTGTCCCTCAGCGAATTCAACACCCAAACCGTTTCCCTCGACTACGAAGTCGTCAGCGACAACCTCGTCGTCGAAACCGGCACCGTGGAATTCCTACCCGGTGAACTCCGGAAGAAGATCACCCTTCCGACTCTCGCCAATCCTGCCCGAAAATTTGCCCTCGTCTCCCTCACCGGTTCCACTGCATCAACACTCACTGAACCAAACACCCTTTTCTTCCTTCCCGACTCCATCGCCGCCAGTGAACCGCAAACCCTGATCGCCGCCGAATCCGATTGGCGTTATCTCGATGATGGAAGCGACCAGGGAACGGCATGGCAGGCCCTTTCCTTCGATGACTCCGAATGGCCCACCGGCGCCGGCCAACTCGGATACGGCGACGGCGATGAAAACCAGGTCATCAGGGACGAAAGAACCGACGGCACCGCTATTGCCACCACTTACTTTCGTCATACCTTCAATGTCACCAACCCCGGAAGGTTCAACTCACTCACCGTCCGTCTTGTCCGGGATGACGGCGCCATCGTCTACCTCAACGGCGACGAGGAATTCCGTAGCAACATCGATGACGGTCCCATCGCCTTCGATGACTTCACCGGCAACGTTGTCAGTAGTGAAAACGACTACGTTGAATACACCATCCCCGCCTCTGATCTCCAGGTCGGCGACAACATCATCGCGGTCGAAATCCATCAGGCCAGCAGCACCTCATCCGATGTCAGTTTCGACCTCGAACTCATTGCCAATCCAGTTCAACCCGTAACCTTCTTTCTTCATGAAAACGAGGATGACCTCATTCTCCTCTGGGAAGGCGACGACGACCTCATGCTTCAGTCCTCTCCCAATCTCGATCCTGATAGTTGGATCGATCACACCGAGGCCACCAGCCCTTTCACAATTCCATTACTTAGCGGAGAGCCACAACGATTCTACCGCCTCGCCCGCTGAATCCTAGTCATCCGGATAACGATCAAGAATCTTCACGCGGACTGCTCCCTCTTTGAACTCCGCCAAGAGACTCAGGAACTCGTTCTCTCCTGAGATCGAGAAACGAAAACTCCACGCCATCTCATCTTCAGCCAGAATGATGTCGTCGGGGCAAAGATCCCTCGGGCGCTCGGAAACGGTGGGATCTTGATGTTGATCAAGAGCCTTCTCCAAAACCTCCATCCACCGATCCCAAGCATCTTTCACTTCCACGAAAGTCGCCTTCTGCACCACCGAAGGCCCGTCATCGCCCTCACCTGAAACCACGATATAGCCCAAATCCTGATGCATCGAGGCAGGCCTGAATTCCCCCTCCCAACCGTCTCTCCGGATCGACACCGTCCCGAGCACAGAGTCCTTCCGAAACCCCATCCTCTTCGCCCGCTTCTTCCGCAACCACATCTACGCGATGAATACAATCGCCGCATATCCCATGGCGGCCACAAACGAGACCCCGAAGGACTAGCCAAACAACCGCCTTCCTCCGATCAACAAGAAAAGGAAAATCAACAGACCCAACCAGGAAACAGCCCGCTCGAAGCGCTCTCGATTTTTCTTCGACCCGAAATTCATCCCCATCGTCCACTGACTTCCTGCAACCAATTCCGGGCAATCAGCTCATGCCCCTGCGGCAGAGGATGCACTCCATCCCACAACCAATGCTGCGGACTCACCTTCTTCGCAGCCGCATCAAACACCTCCTGCATCTTCACCTGCACCGCATCGTAATCCTTCACCAAAACATCCACGATGGGAATCAACCGCTCCACCTGCGTCCTCCACTTCTTATAAAGCTCCGCATCCTCAAATCTCCCTGAAGGCAACACAAAAGGGTCTAGTAGCACCAACCGCAGCTTTGGATTCGCCTTGCGACTCGCCTCGAGAATGAAGCGATAATCCTCCTCCCACTTCACCACGTCCACGCCACCAAGATTCCGTCCAACATCATTCACTCCGATCAGCACGCTCAAAAGATCCGGCTTCATCTCAAGGGCGTCACGCTGCCATCGCTTGCGCAAATCACCCACCTTGTGACCACTCATTCCACGGTTGTAGACATCGAGTTCCGCCTCCGGAAGCTCCACTCCCAAACGAGCCGCGATGAGATAAACGTAACTATGCCCCAGATAATGATTCCGGTCGGCCTGATTCCGTCCCCACTTCATGTCGGTGATGGAATCCCCCTGAAACAACAACCGGCTTCCCTTCTCAAATCCCGGCAAGCGATAATCATACCCGCCAACCTCTTCCACGGCAGACGCTTCCCCACAAAAACTCGCCCCGGCCGCCACCGCAGCCCCTTTCATAAAAAATCGACGTCGCTTCATCACTC
>JBMHCW010000152.1:0-2578 GCA_049889715.1 Akkermansiaceae bacterium
CTTCATCGAAGCAAACGCGGTGGGCAAGAAGGCCTCCTACCAGGTGAAGAACATGGTTTGCCAGAGCTGCGCGAATCATCTGATGTCCGTTTTGGGAAAGACCAAGGGCGTGACCAAAGTGGATGAAGTCGATTTCAAGACCGGCAAGGTCACCGTCACTTACGATCCAAAAGTCACCGATGACGCCAAGATTAAGGCCGCCATCAACAGCACCCGCTACAAGGTGGATGAAAAGGCCGTTCCCAGCCCCTAGCTGATCCCGGCACCAGACAAGATTTCCACCAACCCACTTGGAGATCTTGAGGAAGGAACCATCACCGTTCCAATGAGTGGGCAGGGGCAATTCATCAGAGTGGGAGTCGGACTTACGGAATAGCTTGGGTTTCCTTCCGGGCTGATCCCAGTTAGACTCACGTCCCGTTCAGACCTTTTGAAGGGCAGACTTTCAACAGCCCCACTTCCCATGGACTCCGCAACAAAGCATCTGCGCCGCCGTATTCTTCTGGAGGTTGAAACCGCCATCGCTCCGGGCCGTGATATGCTGAGAGGCATTGCCAAGTTCGTCGGAGAGATCAACCGCTGGGACGTTCACCACAACGCCGGCCACTGGGCTCTCCATGGTGGCATTTCCGGCCCCTCCCGGATCGAACCGCTATCCACTGATGATCATGTCGACGGCATCATTACGCGGATCTACGATGAGGCCACCACCGAGCGAGCCCTCCGCTATATCGAACGAGGCATTCCGGTTGTCGATATTCTCGGCGATCACGAGGACCGTTCCATCCCACTGGTTCACACCGATGATCTTGCCATCGCTGACCTCGCCCTGAGCCACCTCGTTGAGCAGGGGTTCAACCGCCTCGCATTCTGCGGTATCGAGAACACCCGTTGGTCCATCCTCCGGGGAAAGCATTTCCAGGAGAAAGCCCGGGCTCAGGGAATCGATGTCGCCATGATTGCCACCTCCAAAAATCCCCAACTGAACGGATCGGGCGATGCCGAGAGAGTCGAAGAGTGGATCTCGTCCCTGTCACTCCCAACCGGGATCTTCGTTTCTTGCGACCACATCGCACCCCTCGTAACAGAAGCATGTGCCCGTCTCGGCATCACCGTTCCCGAGCACCTCGCCGTCGTCGGCGTCAACGACGACACCGTCGCCTGCAACGTCTGCAACCCCACCTTATCCAGCATCGATGCAAGCCATTTCGAGATCGGATATCGAGCCGCCCGTCTTCTCAACCTCCTCATCGAAGGCGAAAGCATGCCCGCAACGCCCCAGAATATTCCCCCGCGTGAATTGATTGTGCGCGATTCTTCGGGGCAGTTGGCCATTACCGACCCGCTGATCGCCCGGGCTTCACGATTCATCAACAGAAATGCCGGCAGTCCCATCGGAGTGGACGAAGTGGTCGCATCCGTCCCTTTGTCCCGAAGAGAGCTGCAGCGGAGATTTCGCAGCCTGACGGGACGAACTGTCCACGAGTGTATTCTCAATGCCCGAATCAACATCGCCAAACGACTCCTGAGCAATCCGGAGTACACCATTGAAATGGTGGCCGAACTTTCGGGCTTCGGGAGCCGCCAGCACTTTTCAAAGACTTTCAAAACACACACCGGCTCCACCCCGGCCAGATTCCAGGAAGAATCCGTCCGACTCTCGCCCCGACCGTCGTAGCTCGCCTCTTGCCCCATTTCTGATCTGCCCTTGCCACGCCGATTCGATCGTCTATAGCCTGAAGAATGCTTCGGCTCACTACGGCACTGCTTCTTCTCTCAACAAAAATCCTGCTCGGACAAGTTCCGGTCATCAACAGCTTCACGGTCAATAATCCCGTCATCACCGTCGGTGCCTCGACCACATTAAATTGGGACGTCTCATCCTCTGACACGCTCACCCTCAACTCCACTCCGGTCGAAGTCGGCGAAACCTCCACCCTGGTCTCCCCTCTTGTCACCACGACCTACGTCCTGACAGCCATCAATGCTTCCGGCTCCGTGAGCGCCAATGTAACCGTGGCCGTGCAAGACGCTCCCGGGGTGATCGCAGCCACCGGCCGCTTCATCGAAGTCATCAAAAACACCCCTTCCAATACCCGACTTCACATCTCGGAAATCGAAGCCTTTTCGCCCGGAGTAACTCCGAACGAAGCCGATGGCGACCGCACCAGCAGCAATGATCTCGTACAAGCCGGCACCCCCTCGGCCGAAACCCCACCCACCACTTCCACGTTGGAACACGGACTCGCCACGTCGGTCTACGATGGTGATCTCGAATCAGGGGCGGCAGTTTGGTCCACCCGGTCGGGACAGGCCTCCTTGCCCCGCTACATGCTGGACCTTGGACGCACGGAAGACATTGGATCTGTTCGCATCTTCGGCCGCGCCGATACCTGTTGCGCCGACCGCCTCGAGAACTTCACTGTCAACATCCATGCCGACAACGGAAGCGGGCTCCCTGGAGAACTCATCAGCACAGCAAACTTTGCCGGCACTGCGCCTTCGGCTTCCAGCGGGTTTGTGGAACTGGACATGTCCACTCCCGATCCCGGCATCAGCTCGTTCTCCGCCGATCAGA
>JBMHCW010000153.1:0-16806 GCA_049889715.1 Akkermansiaceae bacterium
CTTCATCGAAGCAAACGCGGTGGGCAAGAAGGCCTCCTACCAGGTGAAGAACATGGTTTGCCAGAGCTGCGCGAATCATCTGATGTCCGTTTTGGGAAAGACCAAGGGCGTGACCAAAGTGGATGAAGTCGATTTCAAGACGGGCAAAGTCGCCGTGACTTACAACCCGGATCTCACTGACGAGACAAAGATCAAGGCTGCCATCAACAGCACCCGCTACAAAGTGGATGAAAAAGTGGCTCCAATGCTTTAGGTTGCGAAGAGGGAATCGTGATCGTTCCGGAGATCAACGATCAACCCGCGTCACAGTTGGCCTGATTGAATAAGGGAAGGCATTCTTCCTGCACGAGATCTTGATACAAAAGCGAAGGCTTTGAAATGAGCCCATTGAGCTTGGAATTTCATTCCGGCTAGCCTCAACTAGGTGGTGGGACCCATCTTGGGTTGTTCAAGAACAATCTTCATCATTCCGCTATCCAATGGACTCAGAGCAAAGACATCATCGCCGACGCATTCTCCTTGAGGTCGAGACTGCCATCGCTCCAGGGCGGGACATGCTTCGTGGCATTGCCAAGTTCGTGGGTGAGATCAACCGATGGGACGTCCACCACAATGCGGGTCATTGGGCCCTCCACGGAGGGATCTCCGGCCCCTCACACATCGAGCCCTTGTCGGCCAATGATCACATCGACGGGATCATCACCAGAATCTATGACGAGGCCACTAGGTCAAGAGCGCGCGGATTCATCCAGCAAGGGATTCCCGTCATCGACATTCTTGGAGATCACCAAGACCGGTCCATTCCCCTCGTCCATACCGATGACGCCGGTATTGCCGGAATCGCCCTTAGACACCTCGTTGACCAAGGATTCAACCGGCTGGCCTTTTGTGGAATCGAAAACACGCGCTGGTCGATACTTCGAGGTCAGCACTTCGAGGAACTAGCCCGCTCGGCAGGGATTGACGTTCACATGATCGCCACCTCGAAAAACTCTCATCAGGAAGGGGGCTGCGACGCTGAACGTGTCGAACAATGGATCTCCTCACTCCCCCTTCCGATCGGCATCTTTGTTTCATGTGATCACATCGCACCGCTGGTTATGGAAGCCTGCGCCCGACTTGGAATTACGATCCCCGAACACCTCGCCGTCGTTGGAGTCAACAACGACACCGTCGCCTGCAACGTCTGCAGCCCGACCTTGTCGAGCATCGACGCGAGCCATTTTGAAATTGGATACCGTGCAGCCCGATTGCTCAATGAACTCATCGAGGGAGAAGAACCTCCCCGACAACGTCAAAACATCGCTCCTCGGGAACTCATTGTCAGGGGATCTTCCGGAGAACTTGCCATCACCGACCCTCTCATCGCGAGAGCTTCCCGATTTATCTACCGTAACGCAGGGAGCCCGATCGGAGTGGACGAAGTGGTGGCTTCCGTTCCTCTTTCTCGACGAGAACTTCAACGGAGATTCCGTAATATCACGGGTCGCACCGTTCACGAATGCATCCTTAACGCCCGGATCAAGATCGCAAAACGCCTTCTGAGCAACCCGGAATACACCATCGAAACCGTAGCCGAACTCTCCGGCTTTGGAAGTCGTCAGCATTTCTCGAAGACCTTCAAAACACACACCGGCTCAACGCCTGCCAAGTTTCGCGATGAGTCCACAAGGCGCACCCTCAGACCATGACTCTTTCCCGTCTCATCCCGTTTCTGATCACCCTCGCCTTCCTGCAATCCTGCGAAGAGCCAGGGAAAAACCCTCCGGATTCAGTTGAAATCGAATCTCCCGACCAGATTGTCCAGAATCTCATCCGTAGCGAAGAAACGGTCCAAGAGATCACCCCCCTTCTAAGGCAACTCGGTCTCCGCATCGCTTCGGAATCTCCAGTCGGAGTCGACCTTCCCGAAGAGTGGCTGAGCAAGACCAAGAACCACAAGTGGCTCAGCGCTTCATTTGGAGTTCTTACCGGCAACTTCCAGGAAGGATCTTTCGTCACCAAGACCAAGTTCGAAGGCTCTTTGGAATGTGAAGACATGAAAAGATCCGGCCTATCCTCCAAGCAGAAGCTGGTTTGGACTCTCGATCACGGTCAATGGACGCTTCAGGAATGGATCTCCCTCGAAGTCAAATTATTAAAGGCTCCCACGGCCTTGTTCAAAGATGTGACCAAGAGCGTCATTCCGAGCAGCTTTGCTCGCGACGATGCCCAGCGCTCGAAACACGAAGAGATCACTGAAGAGGCTCTCGCGAACAAGAATCTCGTCATGCCCAAGCGCGAATACGCCGATCTACCTGACATGGAGAGTGCCTACCAGTATCCTTCGGTCAGTGTGGTTGATTATGATAGCGATGGCCATGACGACCTCTTCATCTCTGCCCGCTACAGCCCGTCGCAACTCTTTCGAAACAAAGGCGATGGCACTTTCGAGGATGTCTCCATCGAAGCAGGAATCCCCCCTGGAAACTGTGTGAATTTTGCTCTCTTTGCCGACTTCGACAACGATGGTGATCCCGACGCCCTGTTCTGCCGTTCACTCGAACCCACTCTCTACTATCAAAACAACGAGGGGCGATTCGAGAACGTCACACACAAGCTATGTGATCTTGGAAACCAGCACTTCGTCGTATCCGCCTCCGCGGCCGACATCAATCGGGACGGCCTCCTTGACGTCTACCTCACCACCTACACACCAGGCGCAGACGTTCTCCCGATCTGGAAGGAGCGTTATCTTCCTCCCGGGGAGAAGGAACGACTGAATCAGCTTTCCGAATCCGCCCACCCCTACTTCGACGACCGGGGCGGGGCCAACGTTCTGCTCATGAACCGGGGCGGAGGAAGGCTAGAACGGGCGGGTGGCGAAGTCGTCAAACTCTGGCGCAAGAGTTACCAACCTGCCTGGGGCGATATCGATGGAGATGGCGATGACGACCTCTATGTCTGCAACGATTTCGCTCCCGATTCCTACCTGAGAAATGAAACACCGATCGGAGCAAAGGAGCCGGTCTTTGTTGAAGCCCACACCGAAACTTTCCCAGACCATTCCATGGCCTTCGGCATGGGGGCCTCCTTCGGTGACTATGATCAGGACGGTGATCTCGATCTATTCATCTCCAACATGTATTCCAAAGCCGGCAACCGGATCATCGGTCTTGTCGGCCAGGTCGATCCTCGCATCAAGGTAGCAGCACGCGGAAATTTCCTATACCGGAACGAAGGTGGAACGTTCCAACAGGTCGCAGGCCCCGATGCCCCCGAAACCAGAACAGGTTGGTCTTTCGGAGGGCAGTTCGCCGATTTCAACAACGACGGCAACCTCGATCTTTACATCCCTTCGGGCTACTATTCGGCCCCCAGGAAAGTGGCCACTGAAGTCGACTTGTGAAGTTGCTTCTGGAGCACGGTCGTGCTCTCAGATCCCACTCAATCCAAAGAATTCCTAAACTCCAAACACTGGCAATCTCCTCACCTGGACTTTCAGCTTCGCGTTCAAAATGAGTCCTCCAAAGGGCCCGCCTACCGCAGCAACTCACTCAGTGGTAATGAACGCAACCGCCTCCTGCTTTCCGATGGAGTGGGATTCAATGACTTCTCACTCGTCAGCGATGTCGACTGCAAGGAAGACGCCCGTTCCTTTGCCTTCTTCGACTTCGATCGGGATGGCTGGCTCGATATCGCCCTGGCCAGTGCCAACGCCCCTCGCCTACGCATTTTTCGAAACCAGATAGGACTGAATGCTCCCGATGGAAATAGGATGGTTCGAATCAAATTAACCGGCACCGAGAGTAATCGCGACGCTTGCGGCGCCCTGATGACAGTCACGACCAATCATGGTAAAAGGGTATTCCAAAAGACCATCGGTCAGGGGTTGTCTGCCCAAAACGCATCATGGATCCCGGTGACATTGTCAGGGGGGGAGTCTATCGAAAAAATCCACATTCGGTGGCCGTCAGGTAAAACCTCCGACCATTCGCCCCCCCTAGCGTTGGGATTCATCGAGTTGAACGAATAAGCCTGACCTGTGAAAGGGTCGGCGTTCCCTTCATGGCCTCAAGAACATGGCCATCGCGGTCTACGATGAAAGTTGCCGGCAAGGGATGTTCGCCGAAGCTCTTCTTCATGAGATCCTCGGCCACTTTTCTCTGTTCATCTTCAAGGATAGCGATCTCATAGGGTGGCCCAGCTTCCGTTTTGAAGGTGATCAGCTTTTCGGAATGATCTTCAGGATCAATGGGAAGACCCACAAAGCCCACTTTGTCACTATCCGCTTTCAGCCGTCGTAAGTGTTCCAATTCGCCAAGACACACGGGACACCACGTTGTCATCGTCACCACCACATTGACGTCATGCTTCAATGGTAAATCGAGACGCCCTTTGAATGGAACGTTTAATCCGTCCGGTGAGAGCAACGCTTCCTCTCGATCCACGATCTTCGTGGCTCCATCTTCCGGGTTCTCAAAAATGGAAACCACTCTCCCGGCCCGAACCTTGCCCAATTCAGTCATTTTACCCGATGGCCAAAGGACGGTAACCTCTGCTTCCTCCTCCCCCCCGATGCCAATTGAGAGGGTCTTGCTATTCTGCGCCGCAAATCCGTCTCCACACCGGAGCTCGCGGCGGAACGTCGCACTCTTGGTCTTGAGAACGACATGTGAACCGTAAGCATCCCGATTACTCCACCCCCCCGGCGAACCTCCTTCACGGGCCCCACCGGTCAATCGCAATTGAATCGAGTTTCCCGCCTCCTTGATTCTGTTGTGAAACAACTGGAGCTGGGGGTTGTTAGTATTGGTGAGAACGACATCTTGTTTGCCATCGCGATCATAGTCGAAGAAGGCAAAGGCTCTCCCGTCGGCCAGGCTGTCGAGACCGCTGATTCCTGAAATGTTTTCGAAAGATTCCCCTCCCAAATTGAGAAACACACTATTGCTTTCATTACCGCTGAAGGAATGGCTGCGCAGGACTGGTTTCCCATCCACCTTCTTGCTGGTATCGAGAACTCCGGGCATGCTCCCGTATTCCCGGGCATCCACTCCCTCTTCCTGAAACTGCCTTGAGAGATTCGAATCCGAGCGCACGACCGAGCGCCAGAGACTACTTCACAAATCCACTTCGGTTTCGGTTTCCCGCGGGGGCGTGTAAAGACCGTTGGCAACATAGATGTCGAGGAAGCCATCGTTGTTGAAATCGGCAAATTGACCGCCCCAAGACCACCCGGCCTGAGCAACCGGAAGCCCGCTGTCCACAAAAGCAGGGCCCGTGTTCTTCAACAGTTTATTCCCTGCCACCCCTTCATACATCCTTGTTTCAAGCTGCTCGAACATGGCGGTAATCCGGCTCCCCGCCTTGCTGTACATGTAAGTAAAGTAGGGGTCCTGAAACCCGTCGTTATCGTAATCTCCCAACGATACCCCCATCCCGAAACCCTGGATCTGATCACCCGCTACTTCCCCGGTCACATCAACCAAGCTTCCCTCGTCGTTCCGGAAGATGTAGTCAGGCGCATAATCATTGGCGACGAAGAGATCAGGATCACCATCATTGTCATAATCCGACCACGTACTCTGAAAGGTCGATAACCAAAGGTCCGCCCCTCCCGCCGCCGGCACACGCTCAAAAGTTCCGTCACCTCGATTCATCAGCAGCACATTGGGTGGACCGGTCAATCGAAACACCGGATGATCCTCCACCCTCCGTTTCTTCCATTCCATCTGCTCCTCCTCGCTCAGGAACTTCTCCGCCATGATGTTGCGAGGCCTTGTGATTGGAAGGCGATAGGTGGACAGGTAGAGATCCAACAATCCGTCGCCATCCACATCGGCGGATGCCACGGATGAAATCCAGTAGGGAAGTTCCTGATCGAAACTCTCAAGTGAACGATCGCGGAAAATTCCGTCAACGTTTTCGAAAAACCGCCCTCGTTCGAGACTCCTTCCAATGAAGACATCCTGGTCCCCATCGTTGTCAAAGTCCACAAAGAGAGAACAGTTGCAGACACCGTTGATGTCGAGACCGACCTTGGCCGCGATCTCTTCAAAGGTGCCATCGCCCCGATTTCGCCAGAGTTGATTCCTCCCCCAACGGGCCGTGACATAAAAGTCATCCCAGCCGTCCTCATCAAGATCGACCACCGAGACCGACGTATGTTGATCCAACGAATCCCAACCCGTGATGTATTCCCAATAGTGCTTGGGATAGGTGAATTTTGTCCCTCCGGTAAAAAACACCTCACGGATGTAGCGTTCATGAACAGACTCGCGCGCCCTCGCCAGGTCCTCGCTTGATCGAAGCGAGCGATCCAGGACTTCGGAAAACAACGCTTTCGGGCTCACCTGGCTCTTCAGCTCAAGCGGCTCGATCCGGGTAATCAACCATCGATCCTCCTCCTTTTGCCACTTCACCTTGATCTTCCCTTTCCACGATCCCTGCTCTCCATCGACTGTGACCCCTCGCGCACTGAACTTCAGCTTGGTCACGAAGGCCCCTTCGGACTCTCCCATCTTTCCTTCAAGCGTCCCCAGTCTGACGTCCGAAAAAGCCCACACCACCTTCCACAACTCCGTCCACATCCCACCTTCAACCGTTGCCAACTCCTGTTCCTCTTCAGAAATCCGCCAGTCAACGCGACGAAATGCTGGAGACTCCTCGCTTGATTTGAGCTCGGGTCCATCGAGATCAATGATCATCGCTCCTTTCGCAAAAAGAGCTTCACTCCAGCCCACTTCGAGATTCCTGATGGCACGGTTCAGCCGCGCCGTAGGTCCAACCAGCTCGGCAATGATCTCTTCCTGCTCAACCATCAAGCGGTAAGTCTCATCAGCCGACAATGCCGCTTCGTCCCCCACCTCCGCTTCAGAGGGATCCCGACATGAATCCAACAAGCAAAACACACCCAGAATCGCCCATCGACCTGAGTTCAACATCCACCTCCGGAGCAATGCCATAAGATGTCTATAGTTTGAGAACAGCGGTTCTTCAACCAAGATTCAACGGCCTTCGCTTGGTCTGCCGATCCGTTTTCCCGGAAGGCCGGGGAGCGGTCGCAAGATTTCCCTCATGTGCGCAAAACCTTTCACATTTGGCACGAAACCTCCCGCCCCTTCGACCAAAACTAAACATAAAGAACTATCCAACAGCCTATTATGGAAGGGTAATGCGTTTCTTCAAAATTTGACAATGATTGCAACCATTTCGCATAATGCACCATCACCATCAATCAACGCGCATAGTCTCATGAAAAAAAATACTCATCTTCTGGCCTTAGGTGCCTGTTTGGCATCTCACGTGGCCACAGGGGCGACTCTCGCTCATCGCTATTCCTTCGATGTTGGATCGGAGCTCGTCGATTCGGTCGGCGGGAATACCGGAGTTCTCAACAATGGCGCCACCACCGGAGGTGGTTCCCTGATCCTGACAGGTCTTGGATCCAGCACCGGGGCAAATCATATGGGCTTCACGAATCCAGTGGACATCGGAGGGAACTTCGGAGCCACCGGTGTCACCATCGAGTCCTGGTATACTGATACCGGAACCGGCACTTGGGGAAAGCTGTTCCAGTTCGGGAACAACTCCGCTGGTCAGGAATTTGCCTACACCCATACCCGCGGTAATGGACAACAAACCGGAGTCGACCGTGATGGAGCCAAACTTTTTGGAGAACAAATCGCGCAGAATGTCGAACATCACCTCGTGATCTCGGTTTCCGCGGATGGGAATCTGAACACTTGGGTCGATGGCGCACAAAAAATCACCGATCTCGACACGAACGACCTTATCAATGTCAGCACAGCCTTCGAAGCCATCGGTGCGACCAGTTGGGGAGATCCTGGGATGAACGGAGAAGTTAACGAATTCCGCATCTGGTCGGGAGAGCTCACTTCCGCCGAAGTCAGCGCAAACTTATCCGCAGGTCCAGACAGCGTCATCCCTGAACCCAGCGCATTGATTCTGGCTCTCGCCGGAGGCTTTTTCACGCTGCGACGCCGTCGGTAAGCCTTCGAACGAACCCCGTTATTCACCAAGCCCGCATCCTTGACCGGTTGCGGGCTTTTTGCGCATTTCCTTCCATATTTGGCACAATCCGCCCCATTCTTCCCGTCGAATACATCCCCCCTAATACACTTACAATAAACCCTTTAGATAACAATCAACCCATGTGTCCGTTTTTTGACACTTCAAGCAATACTCCCTACCGTTCATGGGCACACTTGACTCTTAGAACCATGCACAAACGAACCATTTCAAGAGATCTCGTCCTACTGATTGGGTTTACTTTAACCTTTCCTCTCTCTGCAGCCACCCTGGCTCATCGGTGGTCGTTCGATACCGATCCGGCCGATTCGGTCGGAGGAAACACCGGGATCCTCAACGACGGCGCCACCATCAACGATGGTCAACTCCAACTCACAGGCCTGGGTAGCAGCACAACCGCAAACCGTATGAGCTTCACCAACCCGGTGGACATTGGAGGAAACTTCGGAGCAAGTGGGGTCACCATTGAAAGCTGGTACACTGACACCGGCACCGGCACCTGGGGAAAGCTCTTTCAGTTCGGAAATAACGTCGCCGGCCAGGAATTGGCCTACACCCACACCCGCGGCAACGGACAACAAAGTGGCATAGACCGAGACGGAGCCCAACTTCTCGGCGAGCAGGTCACCCAAAATGAAGAACACCATCTTGTCATCACAGTGTCACCCGACGGAAATTTAAACGCCTGGGTCGATGGTGAACAGAAGCTCACCGACATCGATACCAACGATCTCTCCAACGTAAATACCACCTTTGAAGCGATCGGAGCCACCAGCTGGGGTGACCCGGGCATGACCGGATCCGTGAATGAATTCCGCATCTGGTCCGGTGAGCTCATATCTTCCGATGTTGTGGCCAATGGCGCGGCCGGACCCGACGAAGTTCCCGGGAATCTGGACACGGACAACGACGGACTCCCTGATTCATGGGAGGAAAAATGGTTCGGCCCCGGGAACCTCTCCCAAGAGCCCGACGACAATCCGGACAACGACGGCCTTAGCAACCTTGAGGAATTCAACTACCATCCCAATCTTAATCCGGACGATGATGACACTGACAGCGACGGAATTACCGACGGAATGGAAGTCAACACCACCTTGACCGATCCTCTCGACAACGATTCGGATGGCGACAGCCTGACGGACGGCGATGAAGTCAATAATCATGGCACAGACCCGCTTGATGTTGATTCCGATAGCGATTTTATTTCCGATGGAGCCGAAATCGAAAACGGAACCGACCCCAACGACATCAACGACCCAGGTCTATTCAATCCGACCTTGGTCCATCGTTGGTCGTTTACGGCGGGAGCCGAGCTCGTCGACTCCGTCGGGGGCAATACCGGAATTCTCAATGCTACCGCCACCGTTTCAGGCGACCAGCTGCAGCTCGACGGCGCCGGGACCGGAGATGCAGCCTCCAGCATGCGCTTTAGTTCACCCATCGATATTGGAACGAACTTCTTAACCAATGGGGTCACCATCGAAAGCTGGTATACCGATGCTGGCACGCCCACCTGGGGAAAACTCTTCACATTCGGCGGCGCTGTTGCCGGCAATGAACTGGCTTGGACCAACATCCGGGGAAATGCCGACGCCGCTCCTGGACTCGACCGGGACGGAGCCAAGGAGATTGCCTCCATCCCGTTCGGATCAAACGACCGCCTCGCTCTCGACGAAGAACATCATCTCGTCATCAGTGTGGCACCGGACGGCACCACGAACGTCTGGATTGACGGAGTCCGGGAAATCACAAACGCCGCCACCAACAATCCCTCCAACATCACTACCGACACCGAATCAATCGGATCGACCGCCTGGAATGATCCTGGCCACCTTGGTTCGGTGAACGAGTTCAGGGTTTGGGAAGGTCTGTTGACCGAGAGCGAGGTCTCACAAAACTTTGCCCTTGGACCCGACGCCATCGGCGGACAGGCCGACCTGGCCATCAGTGCGATTTCTCGCAACAACAATACCGGAGCGGTCACCCTGATCTTCAATGCCATCAGCGGACGCAGATATCGCATTCTTCGATCTGAAGATCTGGCAACCGCCCCCCTTCTTTGGACCTCGGTGGAGGACGAATTCATCGCTCCTGCCTCTCCAGCTTCGTTCACGGACAATACGGCCTCCGGCAATCGATTGTTTTATCGGGTGGAAGATATCACCAACCGGTAAGAACCACACCCTCCAGCACTCTTTCCCAATCCTCAGGTTGAGCCGCGCCCCGGATGACCGGAGTTTTGGTTCCCCATTATTGCAATGAGACTTTTCCTTTCGCTCTTTTTGGCCCTGACCGGGCTGCCATTTTCATCACTGACCTCGGACGCCGCCACCCTCGCGCACCGATGGTCGTTCACCTCCAATACCGAAGACTCGGTCGCAGGCAACACAGGAGTCCTCCAGGGAGGCGCCAGTGTTTCCTCGACTCAACTGATTCTCCCCGGGCTTGGAACCGGAGCCAATGCCAACCGGATGACTTTCAGCTCCCCGGTCAATATCGGCTCCAATTTCGGAGACACCGGGGTAACGATCGAGACTTGGTACACCGACTCCGGGACAGGCACTTGGGGAAAGCTCTTTCAGTTCGGGAACAACTCCGCGGGTCAGGAGCTTGGATACACCCATACCCGGGGCAACGGACAACAAAGCGGGGTCGACCGGGATGGGGCTCAACTCCTCGGCGAACAGGTCACTCAGAACGAAGAGCACCACCTCGTCATTACGATCTCTCCGAATGGCAACCTCAACACCTGGGTCGATGGTGTCCAAAAACTCACCAACACCAATACCAACGATCTTTCCAATGTCACCACCGCCTTCGAAGCCATCGGAGCCACCAGTTGGAACGATCCAGGAATGTCGGGGTCGGTCAATGAATTCCGGATCTGGTCAGGCGAACTAACCGCCAGCGAAGTCACCGCGAGCCTGAACTCCGGACCCGAAGACCTCCCAGGCAGTGGTCCCATCATTACCTCCTTCGCCGGAGCCCACTCCACTCGCCAGGAAGGCGAATCATCCACCCTCACTTGGATCATCAATGACACAAACATTTCCGGCACCCTGTCCGTCGAAATCCGTGACCCCTCAAACACCGTCATTCACTCTTCCTCCAATCCCTCAAGCAACACGCCACTCACCATCGGCGACACGGGGGGCACCGCCCAAACCTTCACCTACACCCTGCGCACCTGGGACAGCGACACTCCTGGCGACGTCCGCACCCGCTCGGTCGAAATCGACGTCACCCCGGGAATTCCCACCGCCACCCCTCAGTCTCTCCAGACCACCGAGACTACTCCTCTCAATCTCACACTTTCCGGAAACGACCCTAACAACCACCCTTCCCCTTCTCTCACTTACACCGTCGCCTCGCTTCCTTCCCAAGGAAGCTTGAACGGCACTCCTCCCAATCTTACCTACACCGCCAACAATGGATTCATCGGCACTGATTCCTTCACCTTCACCGTCAACGATGGAAAATATGACTCGCCCGCAGTCACGATTTCCATCGAAGTCCTCCAAGCTCCCACCGCGCCCACGTCCCTTACGCTGAGCTCACTAGAAATCCCCTCCAACGTTCCCTTGGGCGGATACCTCGCGACCCTGAGCACCGTCGACCCCAACCCGGCAGACACCCACACTTACAATCTCGTTGCAGGAGCAGGCAGCACTCACAACAACCTCTTCAGTATCGTTTCCAATCAACTCCGGGCCAACTCCGGCTTCTCCGGTGAGACCGGAAACAGCTTCGGCATTCGCTTGCGAACCAGCGATCAAACCGGTCGCTCACTTGAACAAAGCTTCTCGATGACCGTCGTCGATCCTCCCGACGACATCGTCATCAACGAGCTCCACGTCAATCCACCTGACAACCACATCCCGCTTGAGTTTGTCGAACTCTACAACCCGTCGGCCAGCCCCAAGAACCTGACCGGCTGGCGCTTCAGCAGCGCGATCGATTTTGACTTTCCGGCGGGCACCACCATCCCTGCAGGAGGTTACCTCGTGGTCGCCGAAAACCCCTCGGATCTCCTCGCCAACCTCGGCGTTTCCGCCATCGGCCCCTTTGCCGGCAATCTTTCTTCCTCCGGCGAAACCGTGAGACTGCGTGATGCCGCCGACAACGTCATTGATGAAGTCGACTTCAAAGTCGGCTTCCCCTGGCCCGTAGCCTCGGATGGAGGCGGCCCTTCCCTCGAACTCATCAATCCCGCGCTCGATAACTCCCTCGGAAGCTCGTGGCGACCCTCCATTCCCAAATCCAGCCTGCCACCCCTGACTTATCTCTCCTTCGCCGATAGAAACTGGAGTTGGCGTCCCGGCGACAGCGAGGCCTCGAACCCAACCTCCGATTGGACCCTGCCGGGCTTCACTCTCGACGGATCCTGGACAAGCAACATTCAAACTCCCATCGGATACGGCAACGTCGGCGGCATCGCCCTCAATACCATCGTCCCCGACATGCGGGACACGTTCAATTGCATCTTCTTACGCAACACCTTCACCATCGCTCCGGGCGAAATCCCCTCCGCTCTCGAACTTAACTTCACGATCGACGACGGAGTGATCATCTGGATCAACGGCCAGGAAGTCGAACGCCTGCGCTTCGATGACAACGAGGATCCGACGATTGATGACAGCGCCAGCAGCCTTGGCACCGAAGGTGCATTGGAAACCGCGACTCTCCTCAATGCCGGAAGCTACCTCGTGGAAGGCGTTAACACCATTGCCGTTCAAGTCTTCAACCAGAACATCAGTAGCAGCGATCTCGAATTTGATCTCGAACTCAAACGCACTCCTCCCGTGAGCTCTCCCACGCCCGGCGGACGCAACCATTCCTTCGCCAACAATGCAGCCCCCAACATCCGAAAGGTCAATCACACTCCAGAACAACCGACCTCGACCGACCCCGTGCTAGTGACCGCTTTGGTCACCGATTCCGATGCTGTCAGCTCGGTGTCACTGGAATACCAAGTCGTCGCTCCCGGTTCCTACGTCCCTTCGAAACTCCCCCTTCCCATCGTCAACAACAACATCTCCATTGGAGAACTCCCTGATAATCCCGACTTCAACACCGGGTGGATCACTCTTCCCATGGTCGACAACGGCAGCGCCGGCGACTTGCTCGGAGGAGATGACATTTACTCCTCCACCCTGCCAGCCAATCCTCACCGACACCTCGTCCGCTACCGAATCATTGTCACTGACTCCCTCGGTGAATCCGCCACCGTCCCCTATGACGACGATCCCTCCCTGAACTTTGCTTACTTCGTTTACAATGGAGTTCCCGCCTACCAGGGAATTGATGCCGCGACCATGGGCACAAGCCTGCCCGTTTACCACCTCTTGACCCGGAGCGCCGACTACGCCGAAGCCATCGCCTACAACAGCAGCCAACAAATCAACCAGGGAACCGAAGCCCGCTTCTTCTACAACTGGACCGCCACCATGGTTTACGACGGCAAGGTCTACGACAACATCCGCTACCGCCTCAGAGGGGCCAACGGACGCTACCAAGGCCGTGGAAAACGCTCCATGCGGGTCCGCTTCAACGACGGCAACTTCCTGGAAGCGCGTGATCAAAACGGTGAGAAGTTCGATGAAGGGTGGCGTACCCTCACCCTTGGAAAAGGACAGAGCAACCGAGGCACCATGACCTACGGCCTCAACGAAGCCGTCAACTACCATCTCTTTGCAAAGATGGGCGTCCCCTCTGCCACCCCCCTCTTTATCCAGTGGCGCGTCGTAGACGATGCCCAGGAAGCGCCCGATCAATGGCGTGGCGATTACCACGGGACTTACTTCGTATCTGAAACCTACGACGTCCGGTTCCTCGACGAACACAATCTCGAAAAAGGAAACCTCTACAAGCTCATCAACCAAACCACCAACTGGAAAAAACAACAACGCTATCAAGGCAAGTTCGCCCCCTTCAACGGTAGTGATCACAATACCATCGAAAGTAATCTCGACGGTAACGACACCCCGCAATACGTCGATGCCCACGTCAACCTTGAGAAGTATTACGCTTACCACGCCATGTCTGAAGCCATCCGGCACTACGACTACTGGCCCAGCGCCAACAAGAACATGGTCTACTACTTCGAACCCGACTACCTCCCCGCCAACAACAATCAAGGGAAGCTCTGGATCCTCCCTTGGGACACCGATTCCACTTGGGGACCCTCCTGGAATAGTGGCCACGATGTCGTCTACAACGCTCTCTTCGATGCCGCAGGTGGAGGAAGCGACAATGCCAGCAATCCCACTCTTTGGCCGGGATACTACAACACCGTGCGGGAGATGCGCGACCTCCTCTGGCAGCAACCGGAACTCGAGCAAGTCATCGATGACTTCGCCGCCATCATCTCCCCTCTTGCCCCCGCCGATTTCGCGAGGTGGAAGAACGCCCCAAGCGATGCCGGAAACTACAATCACCTCGGTGGACCTGGCATCAATTCCCTCGACGCCTACGTCCAGGATATGAAAAACTTCGCCTTTACCGGTGGCAGCTGGCCAGGCGGAAACGACCCCGTGCTGACGCAAGCCAGAGACAATTCTCTTTCGGGAACCCAAGGGCGCGATGCCTATCTTGATTTCCTCCAAGGCAACAACGGCGAAGGATCTCTCATCCCCTCCACCCCAACCCTCACTTACACCGGCCCTGCCAGCTTCCCAACCAATGCCCTCACCTTCCAATCGTCGTCCTTCGGCGACCCTCAGGGGAGCGAAACGTTCGGAGCAATGGAATGGCGGCTCGCTCTGATTGGAGAACCCGGAAGTCTCGAAATCGACTCCACCTGGGAATCAGGTCCCATGACAACCTTCTCCAACACCGTCAAGATCCCCACCGCCACCGTTCGCTCCGGGTCGATTTATCGCGTCCGCGTGCGACATCAAGACGACACCGGACGGTGGAGCCATTGGTCCTCCCCCATTGAATTCGCCACCACCGTTCCGGACCTCTCGATCTATCTCGACAACCTCGTCATCTCGGAAGTGATGTATCACCCGACCGACCCCACCTTGGCCGAAGCCCAGGCTGGCTTCAACGACGATGACTACTTCGAATACCTCGAGCTCCAGAACGTCGGATCCACTCCTCTTAATCTCACCGACCTCAGGTTCACCAAAGGAGTGGACTTCGATTTCATCAACTCGCCAGTCACGACCCTCCCTGCTGGCGCGACGATTTTGGTCGTCCGAAGTATCCCAGCCTTCCAACTGAGATACGGCAATGATCATTTGATTGCGGGAGAGTGGGATCCCGACGACAAACTCAACAACGCATCCGATCGTGTCAAACTGTCCTTCGGGGCAGGCGATACCATTCGCGATTTCACTTATCTTGACTCCTCCCCCTGGCCGGCTCAACCCGATGGTTCGGGCCCCTCCCTGACTTTGATTGAGCCATCGTCGGTTCCTGATCACGCATTGGCTTCAAGTTGGCGATCCAGTTATTCGCAGAACGGAACTCCCGGGGAAATCGAGCCGACCTCTCCATTTGAAACCTGGCTTGCAGCCATGGGAGAGAGCGATCCTTCAGCCAGCTATCAAGGCTCTTCACTTTCAAACCTCTTGGCATTCGGGCTCGGAGCGGACTTGGCTCCCGGTCTGCCCCCCGAAAGTGTCCTCCCTAAATTAATCACGGTTGAGGACGGTGGAAACACGTATCCAGCACTCGAGTTCAGAGTGAGAAATGGTTCGGAGGAGCTCGATTTCGTGGTGGAAACGTCGACCGACATGAGTCTCTGGCAAAACGGCAGCCCCTTTACCCAACCCCACGGAACCCCAGTTGACAATGGAGACGGAACGACAACTCACATTGTTCGTTCCACCAGTAATCAGCCTCGGCTCTTCCTACGCCTCCGAATCTCACTGAATTAACGGCTTGATCCGCTTGCCACGAAGATTCGAAAGGCCATAGCCTGAAGAATGCTTCGGTTCGCCAGCACACTTTATTTGCTCTCGGTTGGAATTCTTTTCGGGCAGTTACCTGTCATCAATAGCTTCACCGTCGACAATCCAGTCGTTACGGTGGGAGGCTCGACCACCCTGCGCTGGGATGTCTCATCCTTCGACAGTCTGACCATCAATGCTCTCCCCGTCGAAAACGGAGAAACTTCGATCCTCGTTTCGCCCCTCGTCACCACGACCTACACCCTGACCGCCAGCAACGCGTCGGGATCCGTCGACGCCCAAGTGAACGTCGCGGTGCAGGACGCCCCCGGCATCATCCCCTCCACCGGGCGCTTCATTGAAGTGGTCAAGAATACCCCGTCCAACACCCGGCTCCACATTTCCGAAATTGAGGCATTCGCGCCTGGCGTGACACCGGATGAAGCCGATGGAGACCGCACCAGTAGCAATGATCTGGTTCAAGCAGGCACGCCCTCGACCGAGACGCCACCCACCACCACCACGCTGGAACACGGTTCTCCAACTTCAGTTTACGATGGAGATCTCGAATCAGGGGCCGCGGTTTGGTCGACTTTGTCCGGCCAGGCTTCCTTACCCCGCTATATGCTGGACCTCGGCCGCACCGAAGACATTGGATCCGTCCGCATCTTTGGCCGTGCCGATACCTGCTGTGCCGATCGACTGGAGAATTTCACGGTCAATATCCATTCCGACAACGGAAGCGGGCTCCCTGGAGAACTCATCAGCACAGCAAACTTTGCCGGCACTGCGCCTTCGGCTTCCAGCGGGTTTGTGGAACTGGACATGTCCACTCCCGATCCCGGCATCAGCTCGTTCTCCGCCGATCAGA
>JBMHCW010000154.1:0-4001 GCA_049889715.1 Akkermansiaceae bacterium
GCCTTCTTCATCGGACGAGGCTACCTCTACCCGGTCGCACTCGAAGGAGCGCTCAAGCTCAAGGAGATTTCCTACATCCATGCCGAAGGCTACCACGCCGCCGAACTCAAACACGGCCCCATCGCCCTCCTTGAAAAAAACGTCCCCGTCATCGCCCTTTGCAACGATGGTCCCGGCAAAGACAAAACCCTCGGCAACGTCGCCGAATATCAGGCCCGCGACTCCCGCGTCCTCGGCATCGTCACCGAAGGCGACCAGGAAGCCATCGCCGCCGTCGCTGACTACATCACCGTGCCCGCCTGCCCGCTCCACACCGCCGTTCTTCCCTCCACCGTCGCCCTCCAGCTCCTTTCCTACCACATCGCCCGCCTCAAAGGCTGCGCCATCGACCAACCCCGCAACCTCGCCAAGTCGGTCACCGTGGAATAAGAGACGGATTGGTATTCTCGAGAATCAGTAATGATCAGATATAGGGAGGTAAGGGCGTCCCAGTTATCGATAGACAAACGATACAGCGATCGTCAGGCTTCCCTACAAGGACGGAAAAGGTGAGGGAAGGGCCCTCGACCATGCTACTAATTATACTGTTGGCCTAATAATGTTTCCTGCGAGAGATGCCGTTATTGACCGCTCAGAGGGAAGTGTAGATATCTCTACTTTCGCCAAACACCCGTGGTTGGAGATTGCCGCATTCGTAGCATGGGTGATCCCTTGGTTTGCATTCGGATTATTTGGCCTGGTTGGAGTGTTGGGGCAGATTTCACCTGAGACGATGACAGGTGGTATCCGACTCTTCTTATCAATCTGGCTGATACTATGGTTTGTTGGAGGCGGGTTCTTTATTCGATCAGGATTTCTACGGGCCTTTTCCCGGCTTAAAATCTTAGCGGACGCTACCGGAATATTGATTCAGCGGACCTTTCCGCTTGGAATATCCACTCAAAAATATCCCTGGGAAAGGATCGAGTATATCTCGGAGTATGTGCAAGATGGCAGGGCTTACGGAGGCGTAGTCATGCGCACGAATGAGCGGCTGATCACTATAGATGAGAGACTACCGAACCGAGTCGCAAGTTCGATCGCTGATGCGTTGGGGGCAGCCTTTCCTTCCTCAAAATCAAAAGGCTAGCAAGGAAACGCACACCAATCCACGACCTGCTCCAAATCGAGTTTTCCAGATGATTAGAACCCTTAACTCCGAGTCAATGCTCGCCCTCCGGTAGTGGATGGGTGGCTATAAACCTTGGTCAAAACATGGATCATCTCGAGATAACCGAAAGCGAAAAAGAAACCGTTTACTCGTGGCTGCGCGATTACAATCACGAGCGGAATGGCGACTTCATGAGATCGCTCGAGATCGAAGGCACGGAGATCCCTCTATTCCTGACTGTCAGGGACGAAAACGGAAAAGTCATTGGCGGTCTTGAGGGCACCATCATTCACAAGTGGCTCAAGATCGACATCATGGCCGTGGACCCTTCCCATAGGCGAAGAGGCGCGGGAACCGAACTTGTTGAAAGAGCGGAAGAGATCGCCGTAACGCGGAGATGCCAATTCGCTTTTGTCGATACCATGAGCTATCAGGCTCCGGGCTTCTACGAGCGATTGGGATATCAGGTGGCAGGACGGATTCCGGACTGGGATTCTCACGGGCACGAGAAGCTCTACTTCACCAAGACCTTGCCACCGCACAAGATCGAACAGGATCCTCCGTCAAACGGCCTGACATGAACGCAATGAAGTGGCTTCTGGTTCTGATGATGAGCGTCTTTGCATCTCATCAAAGTTTTGCTGTGGGCAATGTCGTGATCGGCGACTTGGAAAAGCTCAAGAAGATCGGCTTTGAGTTCACCCATGTCAGACAATCTGAGGAGGGCTTGGTGACCTTCAATCTGGTCATTCCCTCCTCCTACACCTTCACCGACGGTGAGTTCAAATACACGAAAGACTTCTTTGGAGTGTCTTACCTGAGAACGCTCAAGGCCATCGAACACGGACCGCTCCTGATCAGCGCCCCTGCCACGCGCTTCAACTTGCGTTGTCGCGAACTTGAAGACTCCCGGCATGTTACCACCGTCACCTTGAAAGCCTCCGACTCGAAACACTGCTATTTCGCCGTCTCCTTCGGAAACCAACAGGGGACTTGGCCAAAGATCATCCACATCCCGGTCCCACAACTCTTGAAGCAACTCAAGTAGGCAGTGGCGACCCTGTTTTCCGACGCCCCCGTTAGGAATGGGTGCAGAAGTTTGATTCACGAGCCCGGTCGCGAGGAATTGAACAGGCCAACCTCTTTGGTGTAAGGTCGCCAACATGCGCGCGGCACCTATCATTTCCTTTTTGCTCCTGATCCTGATTCTTCTGGCCGCCAGCTCCCAAGCCCAGGAGTGGACCCGCTTTCGGGGGCCCAACGGATCGGGCATCAGTGCGGCCACCGGAATCCCGGTCACCTGGACCGAAGACGACTACAACTGGAAGACCAAGCTGCCTGTCGAGGGGAGCAGCTCACCTGTCTTGTGGGGCAACAAGATTTTCCTCACCGGAGACGATGCAGAGAACAATCGACGTAGCATCCTTTGTCTCGATGCCGAAAGCGGCCGGATTCAATGGCGTCGCGACTGCACCTTCGACGACTACCGCCTCCATCGGGACAACGACTTCGCCTCCGCCACCCCCTGCGTCGATCAAGACGGCGTGATCGTCGTTTGGTCCACCCCCAAACAGGTGCTCATGATTGCTCTCGATCTCGACGGGAAGGAGAAGTGGCGTCGGGACCTTGGCCCCTTCAGAGGATTGCATGGCTCTGCCAGCTCTCCCGTGATCGCCGATGGATTGGTGCTCCTTGCGAACGATCAGATGGACCCCAAGCGCTTCTCATTCTACCTCCCCGAAGACACCGATTGGAATCCTGGGAAGAGCTTTCTGATCGCACTCGAACGCAAGACCGGTAAAACCCGCTGGAAGATCGACCGAAAGTCCGAGCTCGCTGGCTACGCGACCCCCTGCATCCGGCGCGTTGGCGCTCGACCGGAAGCCATCTTCACCAGCACCGCTCACGGCATCACCGCCGTTGATCTGCAAAGCGGCAAAATCAGCTGGGAAATCGACAAGCTTTGGGATGACCGCACGGTCACCTCCCCCCAGCTCCACGGCAACCTGGTCTTTGGGAGCTTCGGACAGGGACTCTCCGGACAACGATTCGTAGCAGTTCGCCCCGACAAGGCCCGGGAGAAGAAAGGTGAACTCGTTTACGAGATCACGAAAAGAGTGCCTTTGGTTCCCAGCTTTGTCGTCAAGGATGACCTCCTCTTCCTGTGGGCCGACAATGGGGTCGTCACCTGCCTCGATGCCCCGACCGGAAAAATCCATTGGCAGGAAAAAGTGGGCCACAGCTGCTACAGCTCGCCGGTTTGGATCGATGGTCGCCTCTACGGAATCAGCAAGCACGGCGAAGTCATCGTCCTCGCCGCCAGCAAGGAGTTCAAAGAACTGGGCAGGGTGGCACTCAATGAAAAGACCTTCGCCACTCCCGCCATCGCCAATGGCGTGATGTATCTGCGCACCGAATCACAGTTGTATTCGCTGGGTAAAGCGAAGTGAAGGACTTGGGAGAAGCTCAAATGGGCGCTAACATGGAGAGCTACGGCCTGCACCGATGATTCAAAGCGGCAACTTCTCCATCTTGCCCAGAAACTTGGGCTTGGTTCCGAAGAGGTTGACGTCGAGCCACATTTTGACGCGGGCGAGTTTTTCCCTGGCGTCGGTCTTGGTCGCAGCGGATCCGGTGACCGCTTCGGCATTCAAGCCGGTAACCTTCAAGCCTATCGACTCCGCAATGTAAGCAGCCCGCTCGTTGTGGAACTTCTGGGAAACAAGGACGATCTCCTCCGCCCCAAAAACCTCCTTGGCCCGAACAATGGAATCCAGCGTGCGGAAGCCGGCATAATCACACACAATCTTTTCTGCCGGCACTCCCGCTTCCACCATCGCGGCCTTCATGT
>JBMHCW010000155.1:0-2831 GCA_049889715.1 Akkermansiaceae bacterium
CTGACGATAATTGTGACGGGAGTAACAGTGGACCGAGACGCTCTCGCCGGGCTTCAAATAAGCCCGGATCGTTCTTGATTCGAGCTCCTTGTTTCCCAGGGAAATCACACCCAGCAAGCGCTGTGGTTGCGGCCGGTCATCGGCATAATAATACCGTCCCGCGTGAACCTGCAGGCTCATGTCGTCTTCAAACTCCGCTACTTTGGCAGCATCAAAGGTCAACTCATACCAACCCTCTACAGGTGGACTGAAACCCCCATAGAAGAAGGAATAGCTATTGCCGTTATTGGAACGCGTCCACGATAAGAGAGTGCCGTCACGATAGGGTCGATGATAACTCCGGTACATTTCATGACTGTCCCGAACCTTGTTCGTCACCCATGTCCGTTCCTCCGGAAAACCTTCGGACGGAAAAGCCTGCTCGATCATCTCCCCGGCCACCGAAAAATAAGATCCCAGCATCTCGCGACTCAGCTGAATCTTGCGATTGGAATCAAAGTCATTCGTCCCGCGGTCCTCGGGAATCTGCCCCGCCAAATCCAGATCAACTCCCAGCAGATCATTGAGCGAATTGACGAATTCATGGCGGCTGATGCGACGAAACGACTTCCCGCTTTTGACCGCTTGTTTTTCCGCCAACCACTTGAGCACGATCTCTTTCTCCTCCGCGCCCGGCTGCTCTTTGTCGGAGGGAGGCATCTTTCCCGTCAACAAATTCTCAAACATCAGGGTCCCGTCGAAGTCTCCCTTCTCAAGAAGCTTCTCCATGTTGAAGTTTCCCTTGGCGGAAGCATCATCGTGGCAGTCGAAACAATAGTGCTCAACAATCTCGCGGACCTCCTCATCTGTAGCAATAAGGCTGCCAGCGAAAAACCCACTGAGCGTTATCGTCAATGCTATGGAAGAAAACCTGATCATCCCATCTGTGCAATTTGTTGAGAAACCTTCCGGGCCGCGTCTTTCACCTCCTCACCAAGCTCCCGGAAACGACTTTTGGGAAGGCGCTTGGCCGGACCTGAGATCCACAATGCACCGACCACCCCCTCAAACTCGCACACTATTGGAGCCGCAATACAATGTACTCCTTCATCCGCCTCGGCATGATCGACAGAAAAACCCTTCGCAACAATGCTCTCACATTCTTTTCGTAACAGCGCTTTATCGGTAATCGTCCTCGGCGTGCAAGGAGTCAGTTCCATATCAGCAATCATCTCGTTCCGCCGACCATCTGACAAATGAGCCAGGAAGAGCTTACCAGGCGCATTGTTGTAGAGAGGAAAACGAAGTCCCAAATCCACGACAATGCGCAAAGACCGTGTGCCTTCGACTTGCTCAATGATCGTCCCTTCATCGGCGCAAAGCACACCAAGTTGAGTAGTTTCGCCTGTAACATCGCGCAATGCCGTCATCGCCGGACGTGCGAGAGTGGCAAGACTTACACCGCCTAACCTTGGGGTAGCCAGTTTCAGCCATTGCCCGGTCAGCCGAAATGCCATCGTTTCCGGGTCTCTGGTGAGATAGCGTCGCGCCATCAAAGTCTGACTGATGCGGAACACGGCGTTCTTTGGGATCTCCAGCCGCTGACTCAATTCCGAGAGAGTGAGACCTTTTGGCGCATCACTCAGCAACTCCAGAATATCAAGAGTTCGATCCAGAGCCGGAACGGAGCCAGGAGATTCTTCGATCGCAATATTATGAGACTTGGTTTCCATGCAAGAAGCAGATTTAGCAGTTTTTCTAAATAAGAAACGCGTTCCCTCTGTAGAACCTTTCAGTAAGATCACCCCGACGCGATCCCGGGATCCCCGATACCCTCAAAATCCTCCCCAGTTAAGAGAGTCCGCTCAACGAAGCTTATGTTTCTGCAAATTCCTCCGCCGGAATGCCCGTCCGTGTCAGCTTCGGATTACCGGCAACCGCATGCCCCAAGGCTCAGAAAAGCGGGAAAGATAGCGTTGTCCGCTCCATTGAAAGATCACAAAAGGAAGAAAAACCGGCATCGAAATCGAACGTTTTTCCGGTTAGGTCGGGGAACGACAAAAACAATCTCATCTCATGATCCGGATTCTTTGCCTCCTTCTCTTCGCCACCTCGATGATTGTGGGTGACGAGAAAACATCCCTGACCGTCATTTCCTATAACGTCCGGAACGACAATCCGAATGACAAAGGCCCCCGAAACTGGGCTGACCGCAGGAACACCCTCGTTGCCTACCTTCGAGATCACAAAGCCAGCATCATCGGCCTGCAGGAAGTGAAGCACAACCAACTCCTCGACATGGCCAAGGCTCTTCCTCACCACACCTCCGTGGGAGTGGGTCGCGACGATGGCAAGACCGCCGGGGAATACTCCCCCATCTTCTTTGACAAGCGGGCCTGGAAACTCGACCCCAAGGAACACGGGACTTACTGGCTCTCGGACACCCCGGACGTCATTGCCACCCGCACCTGGGGCAATCACCACAACCGCATTTGCACTTGGGCACGGCTCATCAAGATTACCCCTCCCGGAGAAGGGACAGCCCTCTACGTCTACAACACCCACTGGGACCACCAAAGCCAGCCATCACGCGTTAAGTCCGGCGAACTCATGCTCAAGAAGATGAAGGCCCGCCTCCATCAGAAAGATCCATACATCTTCATGGGTGACTTCAATGCCACCGTCGAAAACCCGGCCATCACGCAATTTCTCGAGCCTGACCTTCTTCTTGACCACGCCAAAAAGAAGAACAAGTCATCCAGCCATTGGAAAGCCGAACTCGTTCCCGGTCTGCGCATCGACCACATCTTCACTTCTCCGTCCTTCAAAGAGGCAACCGTTGTCGTCGATTC
>JBMHCW010000156.1:0-3255 GCA_049889715.1 Akkermansiaceae bacterium
ATGGGCTTTTCCCGGCGTGCCGCTTTTACAACTGAGACCGGGGATTTTCCGGGCTCAACAACCAACCACCTGAACCTATGAGACCAAGACCAATTGAAAAACGAATGGGCGCAGCGGCGCTCGGATTGACCCTCCTCTGTGACCCTCCTCTGTGCTTCGGCAGAAGAAAACCTCCTACGCCAATGGCAAAGCAAAGACGGGCAACATACCATCGAGGCCTCCCTTGAGTCGTTCAACTCGATCACCAACCAAGTCACCCTGACAAAGAAGGACTCAAGCTCGATCAAAGTCCCCCTCTTGAAACTCAGTTCCGCAGATCAAACATTCATCCGCAGTCAGAACGCCACTCCCGGCCAGGCAGCTGATTCTGTCAAACTCTATGGAATCACCTGGCAACCGGAAATCGATGACGCCCTCGCACAACCCAAAGGCAAGAACCGTCCCGTGATGTGGTTCCGTGTCCTCGGAAAACTGGACGACGGCATGTGAAGTGCCGGCCATACCATGAGAACCGTGTCGTTCTCTGACAGCAAGGTCCGCCACCTCCTGAACAACGAATTCATCAATACCTTCACCAACACCACTGGTGATCCCACGTCCGGCCAATCGATCTGGCACCAGCCTGATGACCTGGCCGGCAACTGCACCCGCGGGGTGGGAAGCCAGAACGTACAGACGATCTTCATGACGCCCGGAGGCAAAATCTTCCACGCCGCCAAAGGATTCCTTTCCGCCGAAGATCTCCTCAGCGAAATCACCTTCGCCAAGGATCTCTTTTCCGAAATGGAAGACTCCCCCGGTTCCGTCAATGTAGTGGTCAAGCGGGCTCATCGTGATCGCCTCGAAGAGTTGGGATACGACGAAAAAAAAATCGAGGCCGCCCAATCCAACAACCCGTTCATGCTCACCAATCTGGCGATGGAATCGGGCGATCTCTTCTCCGGAAAACAAGAAAGGCCGAACTCACTGCAAATGCCTTTTCGATCAAACATCCCATGATCGGTTACCAGAAACTTGAAAGGGACCCGACCATCCTTGTGGGGAAGGAGAAGTCGGCCTTTGTCTCCACAAGATCAGATGGAGTCACTCCAGCCAAACGATCCAAGAATCCGGACGATCATTCGGGATCCGATTCCAACAAGGCTCAACCTTCTGTCGATCACGAGGAGCTCATCAAGAAACTGATGAACCAACGATAACTCCCGGCCTCCCGGCTCCACTCTTCCTCATTCCTCCCTTGCGGCCGATGAAAGCAGACGATGCCTGGGCATGTTGGATCGAAACAAATGGAGAAGCCTTCTTCCTGTTTGCGAAACAACAATGTCGATCCGAGGCCGATGCCAAAGATATCCTGCAAGAGGCTCTGGCGGAAGTTTGGAGGCGGACCGCGAAGGACGTGCCCGATCGATCCCATGTCTTTGCCACCATCCGACGTCGCGCCATCGATCAGGGACGCAGCCTCGATCGACGGTTCCGCCGCGAAGCCAAGTTTGCCGAAGGTCACAAGGATTGGTTCGTCCCCGACTACTCCATGTATGATCTCAGACACCAGCTGCCATCCGCCATCGAATCCCTCCCCAGCACCCTTCAAGAGGTCCTCATCCTCAAGGTCTGGGGAGGTTTGACTTTCCCCGCCATCTCCGAATTGATCGAGATTCCCGTAGCCACCGCCACTTCCCGATATTGCTATGCCATCGAACGACTCCGGGAGAGCACGCCCCTCACTGAACTGAAACCATGAAAAACGACGAACTGGAAAATCTCATGCGCAGTCTGAAACCGGCCCCCCTCCCGGCCGATCTCAAGAAGCGCTTGTCGCCGGAACCCATGCGTCCCAAACCTGCCGTAACCCAATGGAAACTTCTTCTCGTCTCCGCTGCAGTCGTGGCCGTCGGCCTCTTCAGTGTGTTTATCATGAACCTCATGGATTCACCTCAGGAAGCCCCCTCTTCCACAGCCAACACCCCGATGCCCATCGCTGAAACACCGGTGAGTGTACTGAAAACAGATTCCACCCTTCTGAACAGCCGGACTTTGGCGATCAAAGAAGTCGAAGGGCGACTCTGGGAAATTTCCGAAGAAGAATGGCGCGACGATACTTTGGCTCTTTGCTCGGCGGGCCCCGTCAAACTCAACTCCACGGTGATCAGGCGCGAGATCGTTTGTTCGCCACTCGAATTCCACTAACCTTGAACCCATCGCTCCCATGAAGCCTCAATTATTTACCGTCCTTCTGTTGGCAGCCTGGTCCTCTTGTGTGGCCCAGACCACATTCTCCCAACATGAATCCACTCACTCCAGCACTGGATTCTCCTCCGGCTCCGGAACCTCCTCGAGATCGGTCACCACGACGTCGGACGGTAAAAAAACAGTCAAGACCACCGTCACCATTGTCAATGGCGTCAAGAAGGTGGTCACCGAAACCACCGATGAAAACGGCAAGACCACGCGCACCGAAAGCGGCGGAGAAGAATCAGCCCAAAGCGCCAGCCCATGGATCGGACTCCGGGTGGCTGACGTTTCCAAAGTCCTGCGGAATCAACTGGACCTTGCCGACAACGAAGGGCTGGTCGTTGAGATGGTCACCAAGAATAGTCCGGCCCAACAGGCCAAGATCGAAGTCGGTGATCTCCTCTTGGCTCTTGGAGAATCCCCCGTTTCTTCCCCGGAACAACTCTCTGCCGAGCTCCTCAATTACAAGGTGGGCGACAAAACCAAAGTCACCATCATGCGCAAGGCGAAACGGGTCGATCTCTCCATCGATCTAGGCAAGGAGCCAAGCAATGACGTCATCAAGGTTCCTGAAATTATGTTGGAGAACTTCGGGAAAGGTTCCATCGAAAGCGTCGATTTGAAAACAAGCGGAGCCGGGATCGAGTCCATTCTCGAGAACCCGGATATCCCGGACAACTTCAAAGCGTCCATCCGCGCCATGCAGAAGAAACTCAAAGAGTTCGAAAAGAAGACGGACTGATTCAACGGTGAACTATCTCTCAAGATCGCAAGGGCCCGACCGATCGACAATTCCTCTCGCACAAAGATCATTGCCGACTTGGTGAATGCTGAGGTTCTTCAGGGTGTGGCGATCGACCAAGGATGAGGCTCCCTGGCCTTCAACAGCGGGCGTCGGACCGCCGGCAACGAAAGGAGTCAAATAGATCACCCATTCATCGATGAGATCAGCATCGTTGAAAGCTCCAAGCAATCCTCCCCCAGCCTCCAAAAGAACAGTATTGGCCGACTGCTTGTCTGCGA
>JBMHCW010000157.1:0-3743 GCA_049889715.1 Akkermansiaceae bacterium
TCGAGCCATTCGTGAGGACGCCATTCAGCATTTGCCGAAGGAAGATGCCGCGGCGGTTTCGTGGTTGTTGGGAGACGTCGCGACAATCGATCTGAGCAAGTTGCCGGTTGCCAAGGGTCCGCCTGTGGCGTGGACGGTGGATTCTGCGATGGTCCATTTCAAGGAGGAGCTGAGCGGGAGAGACTTTGAGAATGGCAAGAAGATGTTCTCAGCCGGGAAGTGCATTGCCTGCCATCGATTCCAGGGTGAGGGAGGCTACAGTGGACCGGATTTGGGTTCGGTGGGGCAACGGTTCTCCATTCGCGATATTCTGGTCTCGATTTGTGAGCCGAGTGATTCCGTTTCGGAGCAGTATTACGCCAGTGAAGTTCACCTGAAGGAGGGAGGGGGCCTCTACGGTCGGGTGATCTACAAGAATGACAAGGAGATCGCGGTTGCGCCCAATCCCTACAATCTTGGAGAATTGGTGAAGAAGCCGGCAGGGTCGGTGAAGTCCATCGAGCCCTCCCAAACCTCCATGATGCCGATGGGAACGATCTTCTCGATGAACGAGAATGAACTCAAAGACCTGATGGCCTATCTGGTTTCAGGCGGGAACAAGAAGCACAAGGTGTTTCAGAAAAAGTAGAAAGAATCATGATTCAGCGAGTGAAAGTTTGGTTGGTAGCTGTGCTGCTTTGGTTTCCATGTGGGTTTGCCCAGGCAGAGTTGATTCTTGGAGCTCCCTTCGGAAGTGGCGCGGTTCTGCAGCGGGGAATGAAGGTGCCGGTCTGGGGTTGGAGTGCTCCGGGAACGAAGGTGACGGTTGAGTTCGCGGATCAAAAGAAGTCGGTCACGGCCGGAAAGGATGGGGCGTGGCGTGTTGAGTTGGACGATTTGAAGGCCAGCTTTGAATCTTCATCGCTGCTCATTCGTGAAGAGGGTGGAGAGGACAAGACTCTTGAAGATATCCTTGTCGGAGAGGTCTGGATGGCTTCGGGGCAATCGAACATGCAATGGACCGTCGGGAAGAGCCGGGTGTCCAAATTGGCTGCTGAGTTTGCAACGCAAAACGAGAATCAGGTCGTGCCAATCCGTGAGTTCGAGGTAACCTCAGTGACTTCCCAGTTGCACCCCATCAGAAAGGCAACGGGAGAGTGGAAGCGGGGTGACTATTCCAATTACAGCGCGATCGCTTTTGCCTTTGCGCACAGGATTTATCACGAGGTCAAGGTTCCGGTGGGGATCCTGAATTGCTCTTTCAGCCAGACTTCCATTCAAGCTTGGGTGCCCCGTGAAGGTTTTGCTTCGGCCGAAGATGATTACAGCAAGGCCATCCATCAGCTGTGTCTGATGACGGATCCCACGACACCCGAGCACAAGAAAGCGTGGACCTCGTTTTATCAATCGCTGGAGGACCAGATTGCAGCCAGCGAGACCGCCATCAAAAAGGGAGAACCCGCCCAAGAGATCAGCGAACCGGTTCCCGGAAATCTGAGGGGAAACCGGGATGCCAGTTGGTTGTTCAATGGCCGCATGAGTCCGGTCGTGCCTTATGCCATTCGCGGGGCGATCTGGAATCAAGGTTATGCCAACATGGGTGAAGGGTTTCCTTATTATCACAACCTTCACAGCCTGGTGCGAGGTTGGCGTATCGTTTGGGACCGTCCGAGCCTGCCGGTTTATTTTCATCAATTCTATTGTCCCAAGTCAGGGAACCTCACGGGTCGACCAAGTGTTGACGGAACGTCCGAGATGCGACTCGGGACCTGGATGGCTCGAGACATTCCCAACACGGGGATGGCAAGCCAGATTGATATTGGCGGGGCCATCCACTATCAGGCCAAGGCTGTGCCGGGTCAGCGCTTGGCTCTGCATGCCCTCAAGAATCAATACGGGAAGAAGGACCTCGTTGTCGACGGTCCGATGTTCAAGTCATACACGGTAGAAGGGAATAAGGTCATCGTCGAATTCGATCACGCCGAGGGGGGATTGGTGGTCGGGGAAACCTCGACGAACTTGAGCAAGAGCGAAGGGGCGACCGGCTTTGCCGATCCCAAGGTCATTCCAAATGGAGAGGATCAGGTGAAGTGCTTTTGGTTGGCGGACAAGAACCGGGTCTGGCATCCGGCTTCGGTCAAAATCGAGGGCGAGAAAGCAGTGGTGACTTCTCCCGGTGTCAAGGAGCCTCGCGGTGTGTCCTATGGCTCAGGCGGGATTGGATTTGTTCCGAATCTCTACAACAAGGCATTCCTCCCGATGACGCCCTTCATCCTGTTTGATCACAAGATGGTGACCAGCAAAGATTGGCCGGACGAAGCCCTGAAGATTGCCGGAGAAGTTGTAGATCCCTCCACGGTGGGGAAGATCTATGAGTATCGCAAGATGCCGCTCCTGAGCACCCAGTTTCGCGACAATGCCGTGTTGCAGGCTGATCAGCCCGTGACGATCTGGGGGTCGACCCGAAATTTTGGTGAGTGGCAAAGTGAACCGGAGAAGGGGGATTGCAAAGTTCACTTTGAGTTTGGAGAGATCAAGAAAGTGATCGAGGTGACTCCCGAGATGGCCGAGTGGAACGTCACTCTGCCCCCAATGAAAGCGGGTCCCGAGCCTCACTCGATGACGGTTCGTTTCACCATTGATGGTGAGTTGGCTCATGAGCGAACGGTGACCGGACTTGTTTTCGGGGACGTCTGGTATGTTGCAGCCCCTGCCGGAAAGCTATCCGCTCCGGCGGTTGAACCTTCGGGCCAGATCGTCCGGATGATCGTCAACGAATCAAAGCGCGACGGTAAGGACAGTCCGAGTCGTTTCAGTGTTTGTGTGTCGAGAACTCCGCGGGTGATTGATGAAAACGGGAAGCCGACCAACCGGTTCGCCTCCTACTGGAAGGACGCCCAGGGTGTGGCGGCGGCTTTCGGGCATCGTTTGGCAAAGAAGTCCGGTCGGCCAGTGGGGATCATCTTCATGCAAAGCAAAAAGGAGGCGCCGCTCAAGCAATGGATCGCCGCCGAGTTTCTCAAGGACTCTCCCAGCTTGATGGAGGATTACAAGACCGTCGGAAGTTGCTACTTTGACAATCCCTACTACCTCGCGAATGTGCGACGCTACATTGCCGAGTGGAAGGACTTCTGGGGAGAGAACATCCCGCAAATGATGACGACCGGAGCGGTTCCGGACGGAAATTCGTGGGGGCATTTTCCTTCTCCGCAACCGGTAGTGGGAGACAGTAAGGCGACATGGACTTACAACGTTTACGTCGACAGCTTTTCGCCTGCGGTTTTAAGCGGAGTAGTTTTTCTGACTGGGAAATCGATGGTGTCCGAAGACAAGGGCGCAAACTTCGGCCCTGAGATGACAGCCCTGGCCAAGAGCTTCAAGGCGCGTCTCGGGGGCGATGATGTCCCCTTCATCTACACCGTTCCTACGAAAGCTCTGGCACCCAAGGTCATCAAGCCCGAAGGGACCAAAGGGAAGAGCACTGCCGTGGAGATTACCGATTGGCAGAGGCTCGATGAAGTGCTGAAGGCGTTGGAGTAGGGAGAACGAAAAATTACTTCAGCGGAAGAGTCAGACGAACGGGGTGGTGATCCGAAGCGGCGTTGCCTCTCCCGTCGCCATTTGAATCGACGACAACGGTTGCCTCTTTGAAGGACGGAGAAGTGAAGATGTGGTCGATGCGCAGACCGGGAACGAGTTCGGCTTTCCAATGGCTGGATGACTTGTTCTTCTTTTTGGCGTGGTCAAGAAGAAGGTCAGGCTCG
>JBMHCW010000158.1:0-8699 GCA_049889715.1 Akkermansiaceae bacterium
CGGTGCCTTCGGAGCCATCGCTTTCGGCATCGGCACCACGCAAGTCCGCGATGTCCTCGCCACCCAGACCATGGCCATGGAACAGCTCAAAGTGCGCCGCATCGAGGTCACCGGACAACTTCGCCCCGGCGTTTACGCCAAGGACGTCACCCTTCACATCATTCGTCTTCTCGGTGCCAAGGGTGGCATCGGATATGCCTACGAATACGCCGGTGACACCTTCGATAATTTCACCATGGAGGAACGTATGACGGTCTGCAACATGGCCATCGAAGGCGGTGCTCGCTGCGGATACGTCAATCCGGACGAGACCACCTTCGAATTCCTTAAGGGCCGCCCTTACTCCCCCACCGGAGCCGAATGGGACGAAGTCGTCGAGCGCTGGAAGTCCTTCGCCTCGGACGACGATGCGGTCTACGACGACGTCGTCAAAATCAAGGCTGAAGATATCGAGCCCACCGTCACCTGGGGCATCTCTCCCGACCATGGTATCTCGATCTCCGAGAACATCCCGGATCCCGTCGGTGTCACCGATCCTGTGGAAAAAACCACGATCGAGGAGGCTCTCGAGTATATGAAGCTTCCCGCCGGAACGCCCATCAAGGGAATCCCCATCGATGTGGCCTTCATTGGATCCTGCACCAACGGACGCCTTTCCGACTTCCGCGAAGCCGCCAAATTTCTCAAGGGACGCCAGGTCAAGGCCGGCATCAAAGCCATCGCCGTTCCAGGATCCCAGATCACGGCCATCCAATGTGAAAAGGAAGGGATCGACAAGATCTTCTCGGAAGCTGGATTCGAATGGCGGGCCGCCGGGTGCTCCATGTGCCTTGCCATGAACCCTGACAAACTGGTGGGCGACCAAATCTGCGCCTCGTCCTCCAATCGAAACTTCAAGGGCCGCCAAGGCTCCCCCATCGGACGCACTGTTCTGATGTCTCCCGTCATGGTCGCTGCTGCTGCTGTTGAAGGCGCCATCGCAGACGCACGCGAAACCTTCGACGTCGCCAACGACACCGCCGTCGCTTGATCCCAACCCCAACCTGACCCCATTCCAATATGAAAGCCATCCTCGCCCTCGCCCTTCTCATTCTTCCTTTGTCCGCCCAGGACGACAAGGCCAAGACACCCGCCGAACGACTCCTCGAAGTCACCGAATTCAAGGAAACCGTCATGAAAGGCGGAGAAGCCGGATTCGAGATGATCAAGAAGCAGCTCGCTGCCCAGAACCTCACCGACGAGGAAATGAACAAGGTGAAGCAAGCCTTCATGGACTACATGGGGCGCGTCGCCGCCGACCCCGAATTGATTCAAAAGACCACCGCTCTCTATAACGAAACCTTCACCCCCGACGAGCTCGAGGAACTCATCGAGTTCTATCAGACGCCCCTCGGAAAGAAGACCCTGACCGCCCTTCCCACCATCATGAACCAAGCCAACAAGTTCAGCACGGCCATCGCCCAGCGACATGTCGGCCCGTTCCAGGAAGCACTCACCAAGATCCTCGAGGACAAGGCGAAGAAGAACGAAGAATAATCCCTGCCCACTCCACGTTTCAACCAATGGCCATCGAACCTATTTCCACAGTCAGCGGCACCGCCGTCCCCATCCCCGGTGCCGATATCGATACCGATCGGATCATTCCTGCTCGCTTCATGAAGTGCGTCACCTTCGACGGACTGGGCGAATTTGCCTTCTACGACGTTCGGTTCAACCCGGAGTCGGGCGAGCGAACCGACCATCCTCTCAACGACGAACGCTTCACCAATGCCAGTATCCTCCTGACCGGCATTAATTTCGGATGCGGATCCTCCCGGGAACACGCTCCCCAATCGCTCGCCAAGTATGGCTTCCGCGCCATCGTCGCCGAATCGTTCGCCGAAATTTTCTTCGGGAACTCCACCACTCTCGGCATGCCCTGCGTGATCGCAGCCAAGGACGACCTCGATACTCTGAAGGCCGCGGTAGACACCGATCCTCTGATCGAGGTGATCGTCGATCTCGAAGCCATGACAGTCAGCGGTGGAGACATCACCATTCCGGTCACCATGCCCGATTCCGCCCGTCAGGCCCTGCTCTCCGGCAAATACGATCCGATTGCCGAACTCCTGGAAAACAACGAGCAGATCGAAACCACCGCAGCATCGCTTGCTTACGTTTCCTGAGCCATCGTCGAACGACTTTCTCCAAAGCCGATGCCTTCGCGGGTATCGGCTTTTTTGGGGCCCTGCCTTTGCTCTGACCCTTCCATTCCCGGTAGTCCAACCATCTTTCTGTTGTGTGCCGTATCTTCATCAATCTGATTCCCTGCCTGCTGATTCTGATATCAAACGGATCGGGAAATCCCCTTCCCGATCCTCTCAATGACGAACAGATTCAACATCTGGTCTCATCTGCAAAACCCGACGGCACCCCACACAAACAACTCAAGCACTACCACATTTTCCCACTTGGAAACAAAGCAATCGTCATGCGGAAAGGCGACGGCAAGCCTGCCTTCGAAAAAGAGTTCATTCAAACAAAGGCCACCAAAGACGGTCACCTCGTCATCCTTCGCTCCAACGAAGAGATGGTGCCCCTCCAATCGGAACTGCTCCGATTTCATGAACCAACCGGCCTCTACATCGTTGGCAAATTCTCCACGACGGGCGGACTCCCGTCCGCACCCTCATCGGCCATCCTCACAAGGAGACTCCGAACAAAGATGACGGCCAGTTCATGAGCTCCAAACCAATCTTCTGGAGCAGCATCGGACCAGACCCCAAGGTGACGATCGCGGATAATGTCTTGGCCTTCCCCGATCGGTCCATGCTTAGCTCGTTCACTCTCACCCTCGAGAACCATCGGATCGTCGACCGGGAGGACCTCAAAGCCTCCTTCGACAATCAAAAGTCCCCTCCCGAAAAGACCGAGAAACCCTCCTTCCTTTCCAATCTTCTTGGATTCAAAAAGAAGCCCCCGGTCGACGAACCGGCAGTGCACACCTTCGAAGACCTGAACTTTCAGTTCGATCATCCCGGAGAAGATTATCTGAAACTCGACCCAAAAACGATCAACCCCATCGCCAGCCTTATTCTCAGCAATCGCAAGAGCCGGGAAGGCATCACCGTGATCGTCGACCCCCTGGGCGAAGGGTTTATCTCAAACGAGCAAATCAAGAATCTGGCCATCTCCAACCTCAAGGCCGTGCTGCAAAATCCCAGAGTCGGAAAAAGCCGCCCTCACAAGATCGACGAAGTAACCTTCACCGCCATTCCCATCTCCGGAAAACTGGGAGTCCACAAGATCCATTACGTCTCCTACGTGACTTCGCACAACGGTTACGTCTGCCAACTCCTCTTCAACTTTCCGGGAGCAACGGAAGAAAAGGCCTTTGCCAGGTCCAAAGACCTGCTCAAGGGCTTTCGATTCATTGATCGCAATCGCAAAGCCGGCGAAAAGGGCCACGTCGAGCCCTATGAAAACCTTCCCCTCGGAATCACGATGCACGCGCCCGACATTTCGGGATTTCCCTGGCATGGCCACGGACTCGAGGAACAATACCCGGCGGCCAAATACGGAATCAGGTATGGCAAAAAAGGGGGCATGACCATCATCCCGATCGACCTCGAGGGATTGTCTCCGGATGACAACACCCTTCAGGCCGCCTGCTTCAATCTGATTGGCTTGAATCTGGAAAATGATGTCACCAAGGTCGCCCCACACACTCAGGGAACAGCCTCAGGATTCACCTTCAATTGCCGCCTTCCAGTCCAGAACCAATCGGAAGACTATCTGGTCCGGGTCCTGCGCAACGGGGATACCGCCTGCTTGATCTACGCCATCGGAGCCAATCTCAATGAGGAGGATTTGGCCCATTTTACCAAGTTGATGGATGCCTTCCGCTTCGCGCCGCCCCAGGATCTTCCTTCACGACGTCAACACCGCAAGGACTCCCGAATGAACGCCCTGCTGGTCAACCAGATCGGTCTCGCCTACTTCAACAAAGGGCGCTTTCAGGAATCAGTTCCATATTTCGAAATCGCCCTCAAGGAAGTTACCACCGAAGCAAACTTCCTCAACAATCTCGTCCTCGCTCATCGCAACACCGGCCATCCCGCCAAGGCTCTCGAAATCTACGAGAAACATCACGCCCCCTTCCAGGGCAACCTCTCAATCAAATCTCTCCGCCCTGTTCTTCTCAGTGCGCTTGAGAGGAAGGAAGAAGCCGTCGAGGCCTACCGCGAGGTCTTCAAAAAAGGCTACCGCGCTGAAGATGAACTTCTCGATTTTCTCACCCTCTTGGCCGAACTCGGCAAGTTTGAGGAAGCCATCGAAACCGTTGACTCCTTTCTTCAAAATGGCGCGGGCGCTTCGCTTCGCGTCCGCCGTTGAAAACACCAGATTTACACTCAGGCCGGTCGAGATGACGAAGCGCTCGTTCTCGCTCAGGAACTCGCCACTGAATTCCCCAACAACCAACAATTCCAGACCGACCTTGCCATTGCTTTGATCAACGCATCGAAAGGCAAGGAAGCTCACGAAACCCTCGACGCCCTTCTGACGAAGACTCCGAACGAGGCCTTCCTCCTTTATCAGAAAGGCCGGGCCTTCCAGGTCGAAAAGAACTTCCAAAAGTCAAAAGAGCACTACGAGCTCGCTCTTAAATCGGCCCCGGGAGACCCAACCATCGGGGAAGCTCTCGCCATTGTCTCCGCCCTGCTCGGCCAGGGAGACCAATCCTCCATCCGCACTCCCATCAAGCCTGTCGAGATCCCGCCCCCTCTGGCAGAGGCCCTGAGCAAGGTGACTCAACCAACCGAAAATCAGGGGTTCAACACCCGAATCCTCCGCGACCTGACCGGTCACTATTTCCGCAAGGGTGAACCCTTCCGTTCCACCCGCACGCGCACCGTAAAGGTTTTCAATCAGGCTGGGGTCAAAGAATACAAGAGCATTCGCTTCGACTTCGATCCCACCTACGAACGGGCACTCATCAATCTCATCGAGGTCACCGATTCCGAAGGTCAAATCCTTTCCAAGGATCAACGGGTTGAGTCCTACGTTAGTGATACCAGCGCTCAGGACGGTGCGATGGCTACCACCGCCAGCACAGTCACCGCGACAATTCCCGGACTCAAACCCGGTTGCACGCTCCGCTATCAATTCACCGTGGAGACCTTGGGGAACTCCGATCACTTCCCCTTCGATTTCAGTCTCCTGGCCTCACTGTCTCCGGGCGGCCCCATCGGACACTTCATCACCGGCGACCTCGATCAGATTACGGTCAATACCAGTCAGACCGCCTTTCTCAACACCTCGGACGACAATCACCGCTCGTGGTATCTCGAACAATGTCCGCGATACCATCAGGAAACCCATCATCCTTCTCTCGACACCTTTCTTCCCTTCGTCGCCATCGGACCACAGGGAACGAAGTGGTCGGAGCTGGGGGACAAATACCTTCAGGACCTTAACGACCGCCTCGAATCGACCGACGAAATCACCCGACTCGCCGATGAGCTCACGAAGGGTCTGGAAACTCCCGATGAAAAGGCCGCCGCGATCGTGAGACACATCCAGGATCAATTGGTTTACCAAGCCATCGAATTCGGGGTCCGCGGACGAATCCCTGAAAGAACCTCCCGCATCCTCAGCAATCGATATGGCGACTGCAAAGACCACAGCCTCCTCATTTATCAGCTTCTCAAGTCATCCGGTATCCCGGCTCACCTCGCTCTTGTCCATACTTACAATCCACCCGTGGACCGCTCGCCTTCACTCGACCAGTTCAATCACATGATTGTCTACGCCCCCTCCATCCGGGGCGGTTCCTTTTTCGACGCCACCGGCAAAAACACCCCGGTGGAAACCCGTTCTACAGTCACTCTCGCCGGAATCGACGCACTCATCCTTGAGAAAGGAAAAAGCAGGCTGATGGAAATCCCTTCGGCCCCAGCCATCAAACACGAAGTCATTTGCAAACGAGAGATCACCGTCCATCCCGAGAAAGAGGAGTTATCGATTCAAAAACATATCACCCTCCATGGCAGCTACGCCGGAGGACTCCGGGGTTACCTTCGCAGTATCAACAAGGCAGAAAGAAATCTCCTTCTCGAACAGATCCTCGGAAACCGCGTCCTCCTTGCCATCGATGAGCTCGAACTCCAGAACCTGGAGGACCCTGAGAAACCCCTGCTCGTGGAAATGACCTACACTGTCAAAGATTCCTTCCAGAACCGCGGCAAGACCACCGAAGCCATCATGCCAGCCATCTGGGAGGAATTCTATCTGCGCATCAACCAGAGCGGAAAACGCCATACCCCTTTTGAAATCAAAGTCCCGGTCAAACTTACTTCGCAAATCTCGTTGAAAATCCCCGAATCCATCGAGATCGTGTCACCCGCCTGGCAGGACTCCGGCAGCGACTCGCCCGAGTATTTCCATTCCCTCATTTCCAAAGGAGGCAAGTCGGCCCGCAACACGGTGGAGATCAAGAAAGGGCTCTACCCGAAAGACCGCTTCAACCACTACACCCAAAGTCTCTCCAAGACTTTGAAAGGTCTGCAGGGCACTCTTCAGTTTAAAACCAAGAACTAAATGCCATGAGACTCTCCGCTCTTCTCTTCCTTCCGGCCATCGCATCCGCCAAACCCCTGATCCCCACTCCTCCGGATTTCCCCCTCCTCGGGGAACTCGAACCGCTCTGGGTAAAAGAGGTCCACGATGCCAAGGATCCCACCACTTCGCTCAAAGCCCTCGAAGATCATCCGGCCTATCAAGCCCTGCTGAAAAAACATCAGATTTCCCTGCTGGGTGGGCCCACCCTAGGACAGCTCACTCCCACCAGCGCCGTCGTCTGGTTTCGCACCGCTCAACCGGCATCCGTGACGATTGTCATTGGGGACAAGACATTTGGACCAACCAAGACCAGCTTCAAAAGCGACCTCACCGGCACCATTCAACTCACCGGCCTGAAACCCTTCTCGGACCACTCCTACCGAATCTTGGTCGACGACAAGGATGGATCCCCTGCTCCGGAAACGAGATCCTTCAAAACCCCGCCCGCGCCGGGCTCCCGGGAAAAGTTCTCCATTGCTTTTGGCGCGTGCTCCCGCTTCGTGCCCGATGCCGAACCCATCTGGGAGGTCATGGCTGCGCAAAATCCGATCGCTTACCTCACCCTCGGAGACAATGTCTATATTGATCTCCCCCAGCATCAACAGAAGCAACGTGTCTATTACTACCGGAGGCAGTTTCACCCTTCCTACCGGACGCTTACGGCCTCCACCGGTATCTATTCCATCTGGGACGATCATGACTTCGGAAAGGACGACAGCATGGGTGGCCCCGACGTCCACAAGCCGGCGTGGAAACTCAAGAACTTCGAAGTCTTCGCCCAAAACTGGAACAACCCACCTTACGCCGGGGGCAAAGAGCGACCCGGCTGCTTCTATGACTTCACCCTAGGCGACGTTCATTTCATCATGACCGACGGGCGCTACTACCGGGAGAAGGGAAAGAGTATGCTGGGACCCCATCAGCAAGCCTGGCTCCTCAAAACCCTCTCGAATTCCAAGTCCTCCTTCAAGGTCCTGTGCTCGGGAACCCTGTGGACGGAAAAGGCCGACAAGGGCGGTCGTGATTCCTGGTGGGGATACCGCAAGGATCGAGACGAAATCTTCTCCCTCATTCGGGACAAAAAGATCCCCGGTGTCTTTCTCCTTTCAGGCGACCGTCATCGGCACGAGATGTTCAAGATGGAATTCGATGCCGGTTACCCCCTCTACGAATTTGAAACGGCCAAGGTCACCAACATCCACACTCATAACGCCAATCCAAATTCCCTCTTTTCCTACAACAAGGGAAACTTCTTCGGCATGGTGGACTTTGACTTCTCGGTCGACGATCCGACTGTGACCTATCGGTGTGTCACAGAAAAGGGAGAGTCCCCTGAGAAACTGATCTTCACCACCAGCCTCTCGGAACTCACCCCGTCTGAGTAAGGACCGAACGGATCTCCCCCGGGCGGATCCCTCATTTGGAATCACTCAAAAAGAAAAGGCGGTCCAAACGGACCGCCTTTTCAGAAACTTGGAAAACCCAACCAAAAGTTAGTTGGCGTTGGTTTCCTCCAGAATGACCTGGTCACCAGGCTGGAGGGCAACGCCGGGGCGAAGGGAGCGGGGAACCACATCGGCAATCGCGGTGTTGGCCTCCACTTTAGTCACGTCAAGCTTTCCGAGAAGACGTCCGCCACGCATCACGAGAAGGCGAGACTCGATGGAAAGACCGGAACGCTCACCGGCTCCGATGGAAACAAAATCCCAATTGTTATCAACGGCCGTCACGGTGGCTTGGAAAGTGTTGCGAGCAACGCGCTGCTTGCTCTCGGCGATCTTACCTTCAACCCGGGTGATTTCGGTCCGGTTCTTGGCGACGTCGGACTCAAGACGGCTCTTGATGTCCTCCTGCGACTCAACCTCGGCAGTCAGCTTCTTCTGCTTGTCGACAAGCTCGGCATGAATCCGGGGAACGTCGTCAAGGTCGGTGTCAGGAAAGAGGGTCTGGAACTCGGCAACCACGGCCTTGACCTTGGCTTCTTCAGCAAGCTGCTCCTCGAGCAGACCGACGATCTCGTCCCGGGTGCGCTCAAATTCGTTAAACTTCGACTTGGCTGCTTCCAGTCCCTGCTCGGCCAGTGCCCGCTCACTCTTAGC
>JBMHCW010000159.1:0-7545 GCA_049889715.1 Akkermansiaceae bacterium
ACCGGAGTGACCAACCAGGCTCTGCTCGATTGGTTGGCCGCCGAGCTGGTCCGCTCGGGTTGGAGTACCAAACACATGCTCCGCCTGATGTTCAACAGTTCGACCTATCAGCTATCCTCAGGAGGACTCAACAACACAGACCCCGAAAACAAACTCCACTGGAAATACACTTCGCGTCGCCTCACGGCCGAAGAAATCTGGGACACCTATCTCATTCTCACCGGTCAGATGAAACTCGCCCTCGGCGGTCCTCCGGTCCGACCCAAGATGCCCGATGCCGTCCTCGCGACTGCTTCCCGGCCCAGAGCCGCTTGGCCACCTTCGGGGGGAGACTCGGCCAACCGGCGGGCGGTTTACATTCACGTCAAACGTTCCATCAAACTCCCCTTGCTGGCCAACTTCGATTCGCCCGAGCGAGACTTCTCTTGCCCTTCGCGCTTCGCCACGACCGTGCCCACCCAGGCGCTCACAATGCTCAACAGCGAGCGCATGAACGAATTTGCCTCACAGTTTTCAGCCCGCCTCAACGGCTCGCTCGAAGAGAAGATCAAGCAAGCCTTCAAACTCGCCACGAGCCGTGACATCGACGAAGGCGAAATGCATGAACTCAAAACCCTCGCCAAGGACTTGCAAACCGAATTCCAGGTTCCTGAAGACCAGCTCATGCCCCGCCTCTGCCTCCTCATTCTAAATCTCAACGAAACCATTTACCTCGACTAATCCCCATGAACAACTTCTGCGGACAAACCAACCGACGCGAATTCATCTCCACCGTAGGAGGTGGATTCACTTCCCTCGCCCTCACCGGCATGATGGCCAAGGCCGAGAAGAAGGAAACCCACTTCGCCCCCAAGGCCAAGAGCGTGATCTTCCTCTTCATGTATGGCGGACCGTCACACATCGATACCTTCGACTACAAACCCGGGATGAAGGGCCTCGACGGCAAAACGGTGAAGGTCAAAACCTTCGGGCGCGGCGGCAAAAAGAACGAAGGGCGCATCGTCGAGCCCAAGTGGAATTTCAAACAATACGGAGAATGCGGCAAGTGGGTCTCCGACCTTTTCCCGAACGTTGCGACCTGCGTCGATGACATCGCCTTCATCCATTCCCTGACCGCCGATTCCCCCATCCATGGCTCCGCCATGCTGATGATGAATTCCGGTTCCCTCATCAGCGGCAAGCCCTCCCTCGGAAGCTGGGTCAATTACGGCCTCGGCAACATCAACGAGAACCTTCCCGGTTACGTCGTCATGCTGGACAAAACCGGAGGCCCCATCTCCGGAGCCAAGAACTGGTCCTCGGGATACATGCCCGCCAACTACCAGGGCACGGTTCTTCGTTCCAAGGGCGATCCCATCCTCGATCTCAAGCACGCCCGCGGCATGCAGCAGAACGAGCAATACCGCATCATCCAGTCGCTCAACCAGCTCAACTCCAACCATCTGTCGCAACGCCACGGGAACACCAACCTGCAGGCCCGCATCGACAGCTACGAGCTAGCCTTCAAGATGCAGTCGACCGCTCCCGAGGCCATCAACTTCGATGAAGAATCGGAAGCGACAAAGAAGCTCTACGGCATCGATCAGGAACGCACCGCCGACTTCGGCAAGAAGTGCCTTCTCGCCCGTCGCCTCGTCGAACGCGGCACTCCCTTCATCCAGCTCTACTCCGGCGGCGCCCACAACGATGACAACTGGGATGCCCACGGTGATCTCGAAACCAACCACAACAAACACGCTGGCAATACCGACAAACCCATCGCCGGTCTCTTGAAGGACCTCAAACAAAGAGGCCTTCTCGAAGAAACCCTCGTGGTCTGGGGTGGAGAATTTGGACGTCAACCAACCGCCGAATACGCAAAGGGAACCGGACGCGATCACAACTCCGCCGGTTTCACGATGTGGATGGCCGGAGGCGGCATCAAGGGCGGCGTCAGCGTCGGCCAAACCGATGAACTCGGCTCAGCCGCTGTCGAGAATCCCTATGAGGTAAAGCACCTTCACGCCACTATTCTCCACCAGCTCGGTGTCGACCCCAACAATCTCTTCTTCCACCACGCCGGCCTCAACGAAAAGCTCGTCGGCGTCGAAGGCGCTGATCCGATCGCCGAGATCATTGCTTAATCACCAGCTTCCAGCTCCCCTTCTTGACGACATCGCCCTCGATGTTACTTCTTCTCCATGTCGAAAGTTCGCATCTATCACTACAAGGGTTGAGGCTCTTCACAGAATGCCTTGGCGGTCGCCGAGGAACTGGGAGTTGATCACGAAGTCATCCTTTACATCAAGACTCCGCCCGATGCCGCAGAGCTGACCAAAATCGTCAAGATTCTGGAAGACCCCGTCGAGGACCTCGTGCGCAAGGATGCCAAGTTCAAGAAGCTAGAACTCAACCCGGACGACTTTGTCGACAACCCGGAAGCAGTCGTTGACATCCTCGTCAAACACAAGCAACTGCTTCAGCGCCCGGTCATCGTGAAAGGCCGCAAGGCCATCATCGGCCGACCCAAATCCCGTATTGTCGATCTGCTCAGTTAGATCGACTGCGCGTGACGAATCAGATTCTCCGGATCATACCGGACCTTGAGGCCCTGCAATCTCAGCAGGGCTTCTCCGTAATAGGCCACCTTGAAATCCTCGAGGGTGATGTCGGGGTAGTTCCGGTAGTGGGCTTTCGCCCCAATCTTTTGCCTCAACTCAGTGACGGCGGAGACCAAACCATCACGCTGTGAAGCCTTGCCCCAGTATCCCTGGATCTCACCCATGAAAGGATATTCCCGGTGAGGGTAGGCCGAATCGGGTCCCCGGGTAATCTCGCCTCCCAGGGTGTTGACCTGGAAGATCAGCCCCGGGGTTTTCAACACCTTCTCGGCAATCAATTCCGAAGCATCTTCCACATCCTTGAAGCCGTGGTAGTAGCCTCCGGACACATTGTAGAAGGGCAACGGTCCCGCCTGACCATGATAACGTTTGAGGGCTCGTGAAATGGGAGAGTTCGTCGCGCTCTTCGCGGAAAAGCCAGCCTGACTCAATGCCTTTGCTGCTGTCCGGAAGGCCGGTCCGTAAGTGGTATAACTCGAGGTCAAGAGAATCGAGATCTGCCGTCCATTGAAGACAAAGGCCGAGAAGATGGGATCGGGCAAAGTCGCGGCAATCTCGAACCAACTCTTCATCAATCCGATGACCCTGGACTCCGTCAACCCGGTGGCGACAAACCTCTGCGCTCCGAGAGTCTTGGGAGCCTCACGTGTTTCAAACTCCATCGACGTCACCACGCCGAAGTTTCCATTCCCTCCCCCACGACAGGCCCACAGCAATTCGGGGTCCTCGGTCGAATCCACCACTTCGCCCACTCCATTGACCATCTTCACCCGGGTCATGTGATCACAGGTCAATCCCCACTGCCTCGCAAACAAGCCATAGCCCCCACCCAGCGTCAGACCGCCCAACCCGACACCGGCGCACGACCCCGCCGGCAGCATCCGGCCATGCTTCAACAAGGTTTCATATAACACCCCGAGCGTCACTCCAGGCCCCGCAATCAACTTCTGTGAATCGGGCAAATACACCCGCTGCGACATTCCCGAGAGATCGATGGCCAGACTTCCTTCGCTCATCGAACTGCCAATGAAGCAATGCCCACCCGACTTGATCGAAACCGCCAGGGCCTTCTCGATCGCAAACCCGATCGCCGCCTGGACCTCACCTTCCGTTCGACACTTCGCGACATAAGCCGGCCTGCCTTTGAGGTCCGAATTGAACAACTGGCTCGCCTCATCAAACCCCTCATTACCAGCCTGGAGATACTTTGCCTTGATTCTGGAGATGAATGGCAACCCCGCCACCAGGGAGGTCTGCAAAAACCGACGACGGATCATGATGCGGAAGTTCCCAAAAATCAGCCTGCCATCCGAGATCAAAAACGATTCGTAGCCTCTTGTTCCCGAGACAAAGGACGAACCTGATGCCTATTGGCTTGACCGGCTCCCGCTCTATTCCGTATCCCACATTAATGTCCGTGAAAGTTTTCTGTCCTCTCATTCTGGCGGTGTCCGCTGCACATGCAGACATCGTCACCCCAACTCTGAACTGGGACGCCGGCCTGGATACCGGTGGTGATGCCCAATGGGTCTCCTCGGTCAATAGCGGCGGCAATACTTCCTTTAACTTTGCCAATGGTGCGCAAACCCCGACCGGCGTCTCCGCTTCCTCCAATTTCCCCGGAATCCAGCAGGCCTACTCGATGCCAGGTGCCCGGGGTGGCGCAGTAACATTTGACGCGATCACGATCCCAAGCGGAACCAACGCAAGCATCCAGGACGCAAGCTTTGAGCTCATCTTTCGCCCTGTCGATCTCGACAATAACTACTTCCTCTTTGAGACGGGCGGCAATGGCTCCGGACTTGGAATCTTCACCCGAGGGACAGATCTCGTCTTCCGGGCTCAAACCGGTGCGACCGATGAAGGTGATGCTGAAGTCACCCACACTCTCACCCCCGATGATCTCAATCAATTCCACCAAGTCGTCGGAACGATCAATGTGGATGCCGCAGCAGGAAACAACAGCATCTCCCTCTATCTCAATGGCAGCCTCATTGGAACGGACTCGGCCACCGGAGTCTTGAGTGATTTCGCCGGCGGAGATACCAGCGGACTGGGAACTTTGGGAGGAGGGAGCCTCACCGGAATCGACAACAGCTTGGTCGGAACCACCTTCACCAACTTCAACGGAGACATCGCGGCCCTGCGTTATTACGACCGGGAGCTGACCCAGGCCGAGGTGGAACAGAATTTTGACGCGATTACCGAAGACCCGAACCTGGGGCTCATTACTTCGTTCACCTCGGATCGCAGCACCTCGTCTCCGGGCAACCCCGCCACCCTTTCCTGGGAGGTTGCAGACCCCTTGGATTCCCTCGAGCTCGACGATGGCAATGGCAACATCACCGATCTGCTTCCGATAACCTCCGCCGGGATGGGATCGACCATGGTGACTCCATCGGAAACGACCACCTATACCCTCACCGCCCTTCTCGGCGGCAGCAAACAGACCAGCCGGATTCAGATCGTCTCGGGAGAAGCCCCCACGATTTCGTTGTTCAATGCCTCCGGGACCTTCATTTCACAAGGTGCGACCGTTGATCTCACCTGGGAAGTCCTTGGAGCCGAGACTCTGACGCTCGACCCGGGAGCCACCGATGTCACGGGGACCACCACGATCAGCCTCACTCCGACCGAATCCACCACCTACACCCTCACTGCAACCAATTCCTTCGGGTCAACCAATGCCGAAATCGCGGTGGAGGTTCTTCCCGGGCCCATCCCGATTCACCGGAACGTCGCTTCCTTCTCCGGCAACTCGAACGGAACCTGGATTGATCAGATCGGTCTCCGCAACTGGAACATGACCGACGCCACGCTCAATCCGACACTCGCCACCCCAAGCGCCAATACCAATATCACCGCGGCTTACACGACTTCGGGAGGCACCACCACAGGAGGAACGACAACGTCCTTCCAGTATTCCGAAGTTACGATCGAACTCTGGTTCCGCCCCGGCAACCTCACTGCGGACCATCAGGTCATCTTCGAAACAGGAGGCGGACAAAACGGAGTCTCGGCCCTGATCACCGAAAGCACTCTCCGCCTGATGGGAACCACTCTGGACGTGAGGAACCTCGATGTGACCATCCCCATCGACGGGCTCAACCTCGATGATTTCCTCCAGCTCATCATCACAAACAATGCCGATACGGACGCCTACAACGCGACTCTCCGCGATACCTTTGGCAATGTCCGCTCCGTGAGTGAAACCTCCGACGTCAGTATCGGGGTGAATGCCGCCGGGCTCTTCGTCTGGGCGGCCGGACCACTCGGAGGCGCCTCTCTCAATCTCGGGGGCTCCACCGACGCCGCGGCAGCCGCACCAGCCGGACTCACCGGATTCGAAGGAGAGATCGCCATCCTGAACATCTACGACAGCGTCCTCGATCCCGCTGACCAGCAGGCCGCTTTTGATCGTGTGGCCACCATTGGCAGCGGACCGGCCGGACTGATCATTACCGATGTCTCATTCAACGATCCGACCGATGAACTGACCATCACCTGGAATTCCATCAACGGCCAAAGCTACCTTGTCGAGTTTTCGACCAGTCTGCAGACCGAGGATTGGTTTGAGCTTGCCGGCCCCTTCACTGCCGACAACGAGACCACGACCGAAACCTTGAACCTCCCACCGAATCAATCACGCTTCTTTGTTCGCGTGATAGTCGACCGCCCCTAGGTCATCCTACCCCCTATTCACTTGACCAACCGTTCCTGAAACAAGTAAGACCAAATCAGGTCCTTCAAAGCCTCTCTCCCCATCCTGCTGGCCGCTTCTGCCACTCAAGCCGCCATCGTGGCACCGACTCTCAACTGGGACGCCGGACTGGACACCGATGGCAACAATTCTTGGGAATCGTCCGTCAACAGCGCTGGAAACACTTCCTTCTCCTTTCCAAATGGTGCTCAAAGCCCGACCGACGTATCCGGATCATCGAATTTCCCCGGAGTTCAGCGGGCCTACAGCATGCCCGGAGCCCGAGGAACCATGACCACTTTTGACACCATCACCATCCCGGGAGAAGGCAATGCGAGCTCCCAGGATGCAAGCTTCGAGCTCATCTTCCGTCCCACTGATTTCAACAACAACTACTTCCTTTTTGAAACCGGTGGGAATGGTGCCGGACTGGGTATTTTCACCCGCGGTTCCGATCTTGTCTTCCGCGCCCAGAATGGCCCGACCGATGCTGCCGATGCCGAGGTCATCCACACTCTCACCGCCGGTGATCTCAATCTATTTCATCAGGTCGTCGGAACAATCAATCTGGATCCAACGGGCAGCTCGAACAGCATTTCTCTCTATCTCAATGATAGCCTGATCGGATCAGACTCCGCCACCGGAGTCCTGAACGACTTTGCAGGAGGAGACACCACCGGACTTGGGGGTCTCGGCGGAGGCAGCCTTACCGGGATCGACAACAGCGTTGTCGGAAGCACCTTTACCAACTTTAACGGAGACATCGCGGCCCTGCGTTATTACAACCGCGAACTGAGCTTGGCAGAAGTCCAACAGAACTTCGATACCCTCACTGTTCCAGAGCCTTCATCATCACTCTTTGCCTTGCTTGCTTCTGGTTTCCTCCTCGGACGGCGGAAGCGTTAAGTTTTTAAAGACCTGAGAAGTTGGGGACTCGCCTCCTCTTCCATCGCCCCTCCGGAGGGAGGTCGACCACACGGAGTTGAAAAATGAATTCCGAAGACTACCTTTCCCCATGAGGATCTCGCGCATGAAAGTATTTCTCTTTGTCGTCGTCAGTTTACTACCTGTCACCTCGGCCACCGGAGTCGCTCCGCTCTCCCCCTTCATCGAAGCAAACGCGGTGGGCAAGAAGGCCTCCTACCAGGTGAAGAACATGGTTTGCCAGAGCTGCGCGAATCATCTGATGTCCGTTTTGGGAAAGACCAAGGGCGTGACCAAAGTGGATGAAGTCGATTTCAAGAC
>JBMHCW010000160.1:0-2805 GCA_049889715.1 Akkermansiaceae bacterium
AATGAAGCAACTCTTTCCAGTTTGGTTTCTGACAACTCTGCTCGCTTTCGGCGAAGCCGATCCCTCGCTGAATACTGTTGCTCCTTTCCTCAAGCAACACTGCATCGAATGCCACGGTCCCGATAAACAAAAGGGCGACTACCGTTTCGACCTTCTCAAGAACGACCTTTCCGATCTGCAAACCATCGAACTCTGGCAGGGCATTTTGGACCAACTCAACCTCGGCGAAATGCCGCCGAAAAAACAGGCACAACCCTCCCGGGAAGAAACCGCCAAGGTCATCGAAACCCTCACACCCGCTCTGCAAAAAGCCTACGCCACCCGCAAGAGCACCGGCGGGCAAGCCGTGATTCGACGACTGAACAAGTTCGAACTGCGCAACACCCTGCGCGATTTGTTTTATCTCAATCACCCCGATTTCGATCCCACCGTCGTTTCCGGACTCTACGATTTCAATGGCAACGGGATCACCGCGCAGAAGACCATCGAGCCGACCCGCAGCTTCCAGGACGACGAAGAAGCCGAGGGATTCGACAACATCGGCGACACTTTGGTGATGTCCGATTTTCTTCTCAAGATGCTCATCGGAGCCGCCGAGGAGACCATCGAAATGGCAACCGTCAACGAAGCGCAAAAGCCCTTCGAAGCGAAAACCTTCACCGCTCCCATTTGCACAAAGACTTTGCACGGCGATACCTTGGGCAAATACCAACGCGACAAGGGCGACCCTTACGACGAAGTTTTCCAACGCTGGGATCGCTACAACCGGATCGGCCCGGACAAGTATCACAAAGGGATTCGACGTCCCAATCACTACCGCATCACCGTGGAAATCTCCGCTCACAATCCCAAAGGAGACAAGTGGGGAAACTGGACGGTCAACGAAGGTCGCCTCATTCACCAGGGTCGCGAAAGCCTCGATGAGCCCTTCGAAGTCGGACTCTATCTCGAACGCCACGAACACCTCCGCGGTGAGCGCAAGCATCGCATCCAGCACTGGACCCTGCCCCCCGATGGCAAGAAGCGAACCTTCTTCTACGACACCTGGATCGACGATCCCTGGAGCGCGTGGATCGGTTGGGAAAACGGGCCGTGGATTCAGCACAACGCCTTCCACATCCTCCTCGAGCAGTGGTATCCGAAAGAATACGAGAAGATCGATACCAAGAAGAAGGGCTTCAAAAAGGACGTCGCGGAGATCCTCTTCAAAAAAGGATATCTCGGGCCAACCCTTCGCCTGCACAGCTTTCGCATCGAACCCATCGCGGGTGAATGGCCACCCAAAAGCCACACCGCGCTTTACGGAAAAGGCTCCATTGAGGAAGCCGATCTCAAATCGCTCTTCCATCAATTCGCCGAGCGCGCCTACCGCCGTCCGGTCGATCCGAAGGAGATCACGATCTATCTCGATCTCGTCGAAAAACTTCTGTCCGAAGGCAACTCCCGCCAGCAAGCAATGCAGAGCGCCTACACCGCCATTCTTTGCTCGCCCGATTTTTTCTATCTTCGGCAGGAACCCGGAAAACTCGACGACTTCGCCCTCGCCTCGCGGCTGAGTTACTTCCTTTGGTCGTCCATGCCGGATGACACTCTCACCGCGCTTGCTCGCGACGGCCGTCTTTCAAATCCCAAGGAACTGACCAAGCAAGTCGAGCGTATGCTCAAGGATCCCAAGTCCGCCGCCTTCATCCGTCACTTCCCCGAGCGCTGGCTGAAGCTCTACGAGCTCGGACGTATGGAGCCCGACAAACGCGGACCATACGGACATTACTTCCGCGTGAAGGATTACCTCATCCCGCAAGTCGATGCCTACTTCCGCGACGTTCTGGAACGCAATGGCCCCATCCGCGACTTCATCGATTCCGACTACACCTTCATGAACAAACTCCTCGGCGAGTTGATCTACAAACAAAAGGTCGTGGGCGAAAACCTGAAGAAGGTCAAACTCGAGAACCAACAACGCGGCGGTCTCCTCACCCTGCCCGCCATCATGACCGTCACTTCCAACGGCGTGGAAACCTCGCCCATCAATCGCGGCGTTTACGTCCTCGAAAACATCCTCGGCACGCCTCCTCCTCCCCCGCCGCCCGATGTCGAACCTCTCTCGCCCGACCTTCGCGGAACGATCACCCTCAAGGAACAACTGGCCGCCCACCGGAATCAGGAAGCCTGTGTCAGTTGCCACCGGAAAATCGACCCGATGGGTTTCCCGCTCGAAAACTTCGACCCCATCGGCCGTTGGCGCGACACCTATCCCAAGGTCGACAAGAAAGCCAAAAAGGCTCTCCCGGTCGACACCACCTCAGTCCTCTCAAATGGCCGCGAAGTGAAAGACCTCTCCGACTTCAAAGCCATGCTCCTCGAGCGCGAATCCCAAGTCGCCCACTGCCTCACCGAAAAGATGCTCACCTACGCCACCGGCCGCCTCCTCGAAGCCAGCGACCGCGGAGAGATCGACAAAATCGTCGCCGAATTCAAGAAGAACAACAACCGCCTCCGCGATCTCGTTCACCTCATTGTTCAGAGTAATCTCTTCCTGAACAAGTGACCTGATGTCTCCTGCTCTCTAGAGAAGAAGAGCTTGGATTGAGGTTCTTTAGAGTCCCGGAGACACCACGGATCGCACAAGAAATGACAGCGTAATGAGCGCCAAAAGGACACTACCTTCAGTCGGAGACGCATTTGCCTTTCAACTTGAAAACGGAATGTATGGAGCCTGTCGTGTCTTGAGATTCCGTGAGAAGAATCCGCAAGACAATGCAAGCTGCGATGCCGTCTTGGTGGCTTGCTCTGACTACATTTCCG
>JBMHCW010000161.1:0-10069 GCA_049889715.1 Akkermansiaceae bacterium
TGCGAATGTCCGAGACCGCTTCTCCATTGACCCAGGTCTGAATGCGGTCGCCCTCGGCTTTGACGCGGAAATGATTCCACTCGCCCTCCTTGAGAGTGCCCTTTTTCTCGCTGAGCCATCCACCCAGTCCGATGCCGTAAACGCCGCCGGGAATCTTACGGTCGATCTCAATCTGATATCCCTTCGGTTTTCCCTTCGCTCCCTGACAACGAAAGGCGAGGCCGGAGTTGAATCCCTGGTAGTCGGGAAGAAGAACCTCGAGCTCGGCTTCGAAGTCGGCCATCTCCACCTTGGTGGTGACCCAGACGTTGGTTTTGGAAAGGAGGTGGAGTTCGCCATCCTTGGCTTCGAAGTTGATCACCTTGTTGCGGGGCGTCCAACCATCGGTGGTCTTGCCGTCGAAGAGATCAATCCATTCGGCTTGGACAAAAGACAGGCCCAAAAAAAGGATGGCTAGGATTTTCATCCCGCCATCCCATCTGAATCAGAGGCCGAGGGCCAATGAAAAGTTCCGACTGCTAACGTCCGTCGCCGGTGTATTCGATTTTTCCGTCTTTGGGAGCCTGAGGCCAGGGGGTCTTGCCAGGCGCCCAGGTTTTGGGCTGGGTGGCGCGGATCTTGTTGACCTCGGCTTTGACCCACTCAGGAGTGTTGGCGTTCTCCTCCTGTCCATAAACCCAGGGAAGGGCGGGGGACATGAGGCGGTCCATCCCGGTGAGAGGTGGACGTTCCTTGGCGGCCTTCTCCACGATGGCAGTGAGTTCCTTGACGATCTCGGGATGCTTGGCCGCGATATCGGTCTTCTCGGAAGGGTCGTTCTTGATATCGAAGAGCTCCTTGCCGATGAGCTTGTATTGTCCTTTGAGGACGGCAGGGAAACGAACGCTGCCGGTGATCTCGAAGATGATTTCATCGCGCGGGCTCTTGGCTCCTTCGAAGAGGGAATCGGTCATGTTCTTGCCATCGAGGGGGCGTTCCTGCTCAAGCGAGCCTCCGGCGAGAGTCGCGAAGGTGTTGTAAAGGTCGGTGATGTGGATCATGTCGTCGTGGGTGGAGCCAGGCTTGACCTTGCCGGGCCAACGCATGACGAAAGGAACGCGCACGCCACCTTCAAAGTTGGTGTTCTTGGTGCCACGATAGGGAGCATTCATGTTCTCGCGCAGTCCGCCGTTGTCGTTGGTGAAGATGACGAGAGTGTTGTCGCCGTATCCGGCTTCATCGACGGCATTCACGATGCGACCGACGGCGTCATCGAGACACTTGATGGCGGCCTGACGTTTTTCGTAGCGGTCGCGGTAGCGTGGGATTTCCTCGAGCGGACCGTGGACCGCATTGAAGGCGACATACATGAAGAGCGGCTGCTTGGTGCGCTCCATGCGATGTTCGGAAATGACGCGGACCGCTTCGTTGGCGATCAGGTCAGTGCTGTATCCGGGCTCGAAGATGGGCTTCTGGTTGCGATGCCAATCGTATACGGCAAACCGGGCTGGCGCGTTGTGCGGGATGGTCTTGTTGTTGTAGTCGATGCCCCACCCGTAGTGGCCGTATTGGTGCATGAAGCCCTGACCCATGGGCAGGTGTTCCGGGAGCCACTCGCCACAATGCCACTTGCCCGAGATGGAGGTGAAGTATCCGGCATCCTTGAGAACTTCGGCAACGGTGCGCTCCTTGGTGTCGAGAGCGTGAATGCGACGGGTTTCATCGCCTTCGGCGTTCTTGACCAACTTCATGTCGAGCATGGCAAGGTAGCTGGGCTTGCCAAAGTCTTCCGAGCGCCAGTCCGACCAGGTGCGGAAGGCATAACGTCCGGTCAGGAAAGCCGCGCGGGTGGGAGCACAGACCGCGTGAACGTAGAATTGCTTCAGGCTCATGCCGTCGGCACGGAGCTGGTCGATGTGAGGCGTGAGGGCCTTGTCGCCACCATTGAATCCGGCCTCGTTCCAACCGAGGTCATCGGAAAGCATCACGATGATGTTGGGCTTGGAACCGTCGACTGAAGCGGCCGAGGCCAGAGAGGCGGTGGCAAGGAGAGTAGAGAGGATTTTTCGCATGGGAGTGTTTTCGGTAAAGTCTGTTAGATATCGCAAATTTCAATGGCTTCTTTAAGTCCCTTCAAGGCATCGCCGGTGGGAATCCATTCGTGGCCCACATAGCCTTGGTAGTTGTTGGCGAGAAGGGCCTTCATCACGCCGCGATAGTTGATTTCCTGGTCGTCGCCGATTTCTCCGCGACCGGGATTGCCGGCGATCTGGACGTGGCCGATGAATTCGTGGTGCTGGTTGATCCGCTTGATGAGGTCGCCATCCATGATCTGGACGTGATAGGCATCGAAGAGGACCTTGAGGCCGGGCGAGGAAACGGCGCGCACAATTTCCACGCAGTAGTCGATGTGATCACCCTGGTATCCGGGATGGCCCTTCATCGCTTCGGTAGCGCGTGAGTTGAGGGGCTCGAGAACCATCGAGACTTTGTGCTTCTCGGCGATCTTGGCCATCTTCTTGAAACCTTCGATGCAGTTCTTGGTGCCTTCTTCGAGTGAGACCACGCTGCCGTTGGGTTCCTTCGAGGTATCGGCCATGCCGGTGAAGGTCATCACATTAGGGAAGCCCGCGGCTCCCGTGGCCTCGATGGTTTTTTCAAGAATGGAAAAGACTTCGGGATGATGCCCCTTGTTGTTCATGCCACGGACGAAGGAGTGCGATTTGGTCGCTCCGCAAACAAGTCCGGTTCCTTTGAGCAGGGGAAGCTCCTCGGCAGAGAAGAGCTCGACCCCGGCAACTCCAAGGGAATGGGTGTAGCCGATGAGGTTTTCGTGGGTCCACCCTGCGCCTTTCATGAAGGGCCAGGCTGCGATGACCTGCTTGATTCGTCCCTTCCGCGGAGTGGGTGGAGGAACTTCGGCACCGGGAAGGGAGCCGGCGGCGGCTGCCGAACCTAGTCCGGCGAGAAGATGGCGTCTGGAGATCGAATTCATGAGTGGTGGATATTTGTATGATAGGATCCCTGCCCAAGAGGGCAAGAGCCAAGAGTGGCCAGAAGAAAGCTGATTCGCGATGGGGCTCCTGAAGTGATTTGGCCGTCTAAATGGTTAGGAAAGGTGAAGCGGTACTAACCCGACAGGAACGATTTGAGTTCTTGCGGATTTCCTATCGATCAAGCTGATCAAACGAAGGGCTCTGAAGTTCCCGATAGACAAATAAAACCGAGGCAGGCACCTTCTATGTAGAAGACAGAAAGATGAAGGGAGATGCCCTCAATCGTCATACTAATAAATACTGTTAGCGAAGAAAATGAGACGCCTACCTCAGCTCTGCCTTCTTGCTGCGTTCAGCCTCGGCTTCTTGCACGCGGAAGAAGAGGTCCAGCCACGGCCCTTCACACACAAACTCGCAGCCGATTTCGGACACTGCCCCGATGGTCACAAGGCACTCGTAGATGTTCCGATCGTCTATGGACATGTCGGACCGCTCTACAAGAAGCCTGAGGATTACACCGAAGATGATCGCAAGCTGCGTGATCGAAGAGATCGGGGTGAGATCGTTTTTGGTGGCGATATTCTGCACGAGCATTCACCGAAATCTCAGGTCGTGTGTAAGCAATGCGGATTCCGCTTTCATCCTAGTGACATGCCGATTGAATTTCCAGAGATGGCATTCTGGGCGAAGGACTCGAAGAAGCCAGACGACTTCCGGATCAAGCTTTCGAAGGAGCTTCTCGCATTCCCCCGGATGGGAGCAGAGGACGGCACTTTGACCTACTCTCAGTCGCTCAGTCCTGACGGACGACGCCTAGATTCCGAGAGCGTTTCGTTCCATACTTCGATGCCTATTGAAGACGTTCTAACGAGCGTTCGAGGGTGGTTAAACGCGCGTGGTGGCGACCCTGAGCATCTCGAACGCATCGCGAATGCCTACGCACACCACACATACAGCTACCGAGCGGGAGGGGTCGTGGTCTCGGTTCGAGACGATACCTACTGGGAGCCTGGTAAGATCGCTGTTTCCCTGCTCCTTAACAAAGAGAACGCTAACAAGGCGCGGCTGGACAATCCGCTACCTCGCCCCGAGTCGGATTCGCAGGGCGATCAAAACCCCAAACCAGAATCGGAGGGGCGCTCCCGGTAGCGGATGCCAGCGCTTCGACGTTCGCTCGAGAAAATGACGGCGCATGTAAAAAGGCCCATTCCTTTGACTCTAGGAGCTATCTGCTTCGTTGTCGCAATAGGCACTCCATTTCTTCCTGGCTTCGATAGAGCTGAGACTGGCTTGTGGGCTGTTCTTGCATGGTTTCTTCTTGGAGGGTTTGTTTTTATCTGGGCCGCGTTTCGAAAGACTCCGGAATTCGAGATAACCAACGAATTAGTTTCCATTCGAGGTAGTCACTTTGAAAGGAGCAACATCAGGTTCGCCCGCGTCTTTAGGGCTTTTCATGACGGAGGAAGAGGACGATATATCGAGATTCAGTTTAAGAAGATGCCTAGACTATCCATTGGCTGGAAGCTCTCTAAGGCTTTTGAGCGATTTGGATTTCCCGAAAAGTGTGAACGTGGAATACCACTCACATGTGAGCCGCGAATAATTGCGCCACTCAATTCTACTGATTTAACGGACGACGAACTCAACCGCGAACTAACAAACAGCGAACAAGACATCGTTCCCAATCCATGACCCGCGCTTGAGTTTGTCGGAGCTTTCTGTAGCTTGGAAGCGACTTCCCGTTCCAACATGATCAGGCAATTCTGGTCATGGATGGGAAGATTTTGACGTTCACAGTGAATATTGTCGCAAGATGCAAGTCTCTCGAAGAAGCGCAATCTGTTTGCTTCGACTTGCGATCAGTGGGAGTCGATGCGGCAATACGTGAGGAGAACCTAGCATCATGGAAGATTCCTCGAGTTCCTCGCTCTGCTGTTGGAGTTCAGGTGACAGTTTCCCCCGAGGACACCGCCGATGCTGCTAAGTATATCGCCGAGCATTATTCCTATCTGGCGTCCGTGAAAGAAGAGTTGTTGTGTCCTGAGTGTCTTACCGCAGGCCGAACTCCAGAGCCCTATACTCTCGGATTTGTTAAGACGATCTGGCTTGCCTTTCATGTTCGGCTTCTCGGACGGATCTTCTGTCCTTCATGTCATTCAACCTGGAAGGCAGATTCAAAAGCCAACACTTAGGACTTTGGGGAATCAAAAAAGTCTCACACGTAAGGTCCTTGGCTGATCCTAGTCGCCTTGCCTTTGCTGATTTTTAATTTCTTGGCCTTATGAGACTTTACCGTAACCGATCATTGTGATCACTCCACACCCTTCATTGTAAATGAAATACAAGTCGCCAAAAGTTTCTCTCTAGGTCTAACATCCAGAAAGATGAAAAATCCCACTCAAACCAATATGATATCGATAGTAGCACTATTGGTTGCGGCCCTCTCGCTTGCACTTCATTCTGATCTGCTCACCCGAGTTTCATTAGACTACCGCACTCCAGAAGCCGCGATCAAGACAATGGCAAAACTGAAACAGGATGGGTCTTTTTCAGACTTAAAGCGGGCCCGTGAGCTTTTACAGAACGAGGATCAGGTAAGTTGGGAGGACATTGATCCTGAAAAGCTAAAAATCGAGTATACTCTTGAGATCAAGGAGGCCGGAGAGGGGGGCACAATTGGTGGAGCGCTATGCTTCATCAAGTATACCAAGGACGACGGTGTTGTCAGTCACGTGGTCGTATTCCTCAAAAAAAATCCCAGAGGTTTGTTTGAGCCAAGCTTCATGACCTCTGAAGTCAGTAGAGAATATGGCGCCATGATCATGGAATGGCAAAAGGACGGAACACTCAAGTAGCTGAAAAGGTAGCGCAACCTTAGGCTTCCTCCGTAAAGAACGAATTTGATGAAGGAAGGATCCTCGAGTTCCGCCCTATGCTCGGGGATTCGTTGAGACGATATGGTCTGTCTTTCATGTTCCTTTTCTCGGGCGGGTCTAAGGTTCATGGACTTTCCATTTTTTAGAAGTCTCAGGAGAAGTGTTCAGTTGTTGATGATAGGCAAATGGGTCAGTCGTATCCCGGGTGATCGAGGCTGGGCTGCCAGAATCACCTCCTGCCGGATCAGGTCGAATTACATCAACTTCTACGCCCGTCATTTTAGGTATTGTCTCGAGGACTCAGGAGGATGACGGGGGCTCTGTTCGGAGTTGACCGCAGATTTCGTAAGAGGGGCCGACCTGTCGGGCTCAAGAAATCGGATATCCGTTGCTGCGTTTGTCATTGTGATCGCTATCATCCGACCCGTCAGACGATTCGCCGTCACACTAAAGAAGAACATTGATCATGAACGAATTGGACTTTTCCGGACTCATCCCGATCGTGATCGGAATCTATGGGTTCCTGATGGCGATTGGTGTTCTTCCAAGAAATCCGAAGGAGCCGGAGAAGATGGAGTTGTGGAGGCTACGATATGGCGGGATGATGAAAGTGTTGAGTCCGCTGATTGTGGTCTTTGGGTTTCTTCAGCTCTTCAGGGTCCTTGGATGATCGGGGATAGCTCACTGTCGAAATCAACGCCTGAAGGCGTAGGGAAAGTTCTATCCCTCCAAGTGAGTTCAAGTTTCCGAATCTCCAATTATTCATGGACTGAGATGAGAGCGTAGAGCGTTTCATCAGGAGATGAAGAAAGAGTTCGTCGTTCTTGGGGGTGTCGCTGTTTTGATTGATGCAATGATCCTTTTTGGGACTGAGTCTCGAGGAACTGGTATGTTCGACCATTTGGTTTTGCGTCCCTCGGCGGTTTGGCTTGGGGGTGGGGGAGCGATCGCGGCGATCATCTCTTATGTGATCTATGCTGGGAACGGGAGTGATCGATGGCGGAACAATGTCTTCCGGTCGTTGGCCTTGGCGATTGCGGGAGGAAATTTGTTCTTCGTCCGCATGATAGGGCAGGAAATGTTCGAGCAGGATATCGCCGAGGCGAAAGCCTATTGCGAGAACCTGATCCAAGCTGGTCGCCTCCCAAAGACCGGTGAGTTTTGGCATCCTCGCTCACAGGAGGAATTGGTTGGAGAGGATGAGCTTCCCCGGTTGTTGGAAGGGAGGAGATTCTACCAACCCGAGGCGGGACACTTCGAGTTCATCATCGAGTGTGGGTTTGATCGCAGCTGGGATTATTCGTCGCTGACGGGCACTTGGTCGCTCTCGACCTAGCGGGATTGACGGAGAGTCCTCTCGCCTGGCTGAGGCATGAATCAAACGTTTGGCGAGGATGAGGATGGCTTTCGATGTTTACGGAGCTTCTTCGGACAGCTATTTGATGGTCAGACCCTTATGAAACGTTCGATTCCCATTTTGATGGCCTGCATGGCAGCGACGGCGGTGATTGCGCAGGTCGCGATTGATTCATCGAAGCCAAAGGAACCGGCGGTGGTGAAAGCGTCTGACGTTCCCTGGGGAGCGTTGAACCCGGCACGGGGTGACAAGGGGCCGAGGGCCGGGGCGCTTTGGAACGACCGGACGAAGAAAAGTGCTTCGGGATTTTTGGTGCGGTTTGCCGATGGGTTTTCGTCGCCGCCTCATATCCACAATGTGACTTACCGGGGAGTGGTTCTCAGCGGGCTCATTCATAATGACGATCCTGAAGCCGAGGAAATGTGGATGCCACCGGGTTCATTTTGGACGCAGCCGGCCGGCGAGGTTCACATCACGGCGGCCAAGGGACAAGATGCCATGGCATACATCGAGATCGATGAGGGGCCGTATCTCGTCCTTCCCAAGGAGGAGGCTTTTGACAAGGGAGAGCGTCCGGTCAATGTGGATCCGTCCAATCTCGTTTGGTTGTCCCGGTCCGAGACGACGTGGATTGAAGGAGAGGGGAAGGAGTCACCCGAGATTGCTTTCTTATGGGGCAAGCCAGTCGAGGGGGCGAAGAACGGTTCGTTTCTTCGGTTACCAAAGGGCTTCGTCGGTGAACTGACTTCGAAGGAAGGAGTTCTCCGGGGCGTGATGGTGAAAGGTGCGATGAAGTCTTCGGTTGGTGGTGCCAAAGATCAGGCTTTCGAAGCGGGCGAGTATTTTTCGGTGGAGGGAAAGGAGACGGTTCGGATCTCGACGGGCGAGGACGGTGGAGTGACAGTTTATCTTCAGGCTCAAGGACCTTATCTGGTGAGCGAGGTAAAGTGAGGCCAGTGTTGAATGGCAAAGCCGAAGCTTCAGCGTCGAAAGGACTGGTTCCTTGTTGTTGGGCTTGCCTGTTTTGCCGTGGCCCCGGTTCTGAATCTCGTGCTTCTTTTGTTCTTTGAGCGGCCGTTGGTGCGGGATCTCGAGGACTCGCTTGAGCCTTATGGCGAAAGTGGTCCGGGGCATTTCTTGTCCGCAGCGGAGATTTGGGTGCTGCGCTTTGCAGAAACAGCAGCGTTGATGTTTTTTGGAGTCATCGCCGGAGTGATCGGAAGCTTGGGAATTCCGCAGTCGGCGATGAGAAGTCGGAAGCTTTGAGATGTCACTTGGCTGGCGATGGGGCTGGCGGCGGTGGTTTGTGCCTTGATCGCGATGTTGTAGGACGCATCTCCATCCCACTCGAGGTGCGTGGGATGAGACTCCGAAAGTTTTGAGAGCGTGGAAACGTTGATAGGCGTCGGGCGATTGCGCTGGAAATCATTTCAGTCGGTTGCCTTCCATTCAGACTTTCAAGTTCCATCATGTCTCTTCGAGCAATTGTCTACTTTCTTTTGGTGTCCTGCAGTCCTCTTTGGGCTGAGCTGAAACTGCCTGCCGTGATCAGTGGCGGGATGGTTTTGCAGCGTGAGATGAAGGTTCCGATTTGGGGCTGGGGTAGTTCCGGGGACCCGGTTGAGGTGAAGTTTGCGGGCCAGATTGTCAAAGGAAGCGTCAAGGAGGATGGCAGCTGGCGGGTCGACTTGACGCCGCTTGAAGCGTCGGCCGTCAACCGGTCCATGGTGATCAAAGTGGGCGAGGAGTCCGTGACCTTGAATGATGTGGTCGTCGGGGAGGTCTGGTTGGCATCGGGCCAATCCAACATGCAGATGAACCTCGATGAATGTGGGCGCAAGACGCTGGACAAGAAGGATCAGCAGGTGGCTTGGACGATCAAGGAGGAGATTGGCAAGAATCTCGATCCCTTGATTCGTCAGCTCAAGGTGCCTATCGCCACTTCTTACGATAAAGAGCGGACGGAATTCGAAGGCAAGTGGTCGAAGGCCGATTCGGTGAAAAACAAGAACCAGTTTTCTGGAGTGAGCTACTATTTCGCGAAGGAGTTGCGCAAGAATCTCGATGTTCCGGTCGGTGTGATGGTGGCGGCCTGGGGAGCGAAGAGAATCCAGCCCTTCATCCCGCAAAGCCAGTATCAGAAAGATGCCAAGTTGTCGGAGTTTTACTCTGAGCAGCTGGAAAAGATCGAGGCGAGAATTGCCTCCTACGATGATGCCGCGGAGGAAGCGAAGTTCAAAGCCATCATGAAAAGGTGGCACGAACGGTCGAAGGCTGCCAAGGCTGCGGGCAAGTGGCCGCCGCCTGTTCCCAAGAGGTGGTATCCGCAGAACGATCCCAATTTTCCGGGCACCATTTACAATGCCATGATCAATCCTTTGGTTCCTTATGCGATGCGAGGAGCGATCTGGTATCAGGGGGAATCGAATGCCAAGCATCCCAAGGCCATGGTCTTTGATTACGAGGTCTATCTTCGGGCTTTGATTGATGGATTGAGGGACCGTTGGGGACAGGGTGATTTTCCGTTCTACTACTGCCAGCTTGCCCAGTTCAGAATGGCGCCAGCCGCTCCGATCGAGACTGATTACTGGGTGGATGTCTGCAACGACATGCGGAAAGTGTTGGATCACAAGAATGTCGGGATGGCCGTGCTCAATGATGTCGGGGAAGTGCGCGACATTCATCCACGGAACAAAATTGATCCCGGCAAGCGACTGGCAAGGTGGGCCCTGGCGAAGGATTACGGGCAGTCAGATCTTGTTTACAGTGGTCCGCTCTATGAATCGCACAAGATCGAGGACTCCAAGGTGACGATCACATTCAAGAGTGTGGGTGATGGGCTCATGACCGCCCGCAAGCAC
>JBMHCW010000162.1:0-5403 GCA_049889715.1 Akkermansiaceae bacterium
CAACAGCGGGCGTCGGACCGCCGGCAACGAAAGGAGTCAAATAGATCACCCATTCATCGATGAGATCAGCATCGTTGAAAGCTCCAAGCAATCCTCCCCCAGCCTCCAAAAGAACAGTATTGGCCGACTGCTTGTCTGCGAGAGTCGATAGAACGTCGCAGATCCCCATCTTCTTGAAAACGACGCTTCGATCGGCGAATATGTCCTGAAATAACTGATAATCAGTTTGTTGGATTCCTTTCTGGGTCAATACGACACGCCACGGTTGTTCTTTGGCCGGGGAAATGGCTTCGCTCCTGAGCGTGAGCGCGGGATCGTCCTTCCGAACCGTTTCTCCCGAGGTGATGATGGCATCGACCTCGGCTCGCAGGAGCTGCACTTCTTCACGGGCTTCCGGACCGCTGAGCCATTGCCCTTCGCCGGGCGGTCGGGTAATCCGGCCATCGAGGCTCATCGCGGTCTTGGCAATCACCCAGGGCCGCCCTTCCCGCTGGACCATGGAAAACCCGCGGATGAGGTGAGCACATTCCTGGTCGCAAATCCCCGAGGTCACTTCGATTCCCGCCTCACGCAGCACATGATCGGCCCCTCCTTCGTGGGAAGGATTGGGATCACGCGCGCCGTAGACCACGCGAGCCACCCCGGCTTCGATCAGAGCATCAGTGCAGGCTCCCGTCCGCCCATGCGTCGAACAAGGTTCCAACGTCACATAAGCAGTCGCTCCCTTCGCCTTACCCTGCCCCAATTCAGCCAGGGCGTTTCGTTCGGCATGCGGCGTGCCTACCTTCTGATGCCACCCTCGAGAGAGCTCGTGGCCATCACGGACCAGCACACAGCCCACGGGAGGGTTGGGCGAGGTCAGCCCCACCCCGCGTTTTGCCTCGGAGAGGGCTTCGCGAATCCAGAATTCGTCGTCAGGGGCCGGCATGATGGTCGTCTCAAAGGTAGGCGAGCAAGTCTGTGAACAACTCCTCGATAGCTGGGGTCAAAAGTTCTTTTTCGCAGGATTCTTCGACTTCCGGAATCTTCCTCACCTCGGTTTTCACGAGTTATTCTTCAGGTGGAACATCGATGGTTTCAACGTGGAACTCGGATTTCGAAGAGTTATTCTCATTAAGAAGAAGAAGAAGAAAATAAAAATGGTTTATCCACTCCCCGGTACGTCGGGAACAAGTTCCCTGTGGATCGTGTTTTTTTGGTAACCTGAAAATCGCTCGATTGGCAATTTGCGCAACATCAGGTAAGGAAGATGCATGAAAGTTGCCTTTTTGACCACCCTCCTTGTTTCAACCGGACTCTCTCAGGATTGGCCAGGATATCTTGGTCCCAATGGCGATGGCACGGCCGAGGGCGAAATTCCGGCCAAGATCCAACAGCTGGGGCCCAAACCCCTCTGGGAAGCCAAGATCGGGAGAGGCTGTTCGAGCTTTGCCATTTCGAAAGGCAAAGCGATCACCACGGGAAATACCGATGAACAGGATACTGTTTGGTGTTTTGACACCAAGTCGGGAGATGTGGTTTGGAAGAAAACCTATCCTGAGAAACTCGCGCCGAAATACTATGATGGCGGACCGGGTGCCACGCCCACCATCGATGGCGATGTGGTCTATATTCTTTCCAAGTCGGGTCGCCTGACCTGCCATGATCTGGCGAGTGGCGCGGAGAAATGGAAAGTCGACTACAAGAAAGATCTGGGTGGAAACATGCCGACCTGGGGATATTCGGCGTCTCCCACTGTTTTTGGAAATCTTCTGATTTGTCTCCCTTGCGACAAGGGAGCGGCGATGGTCGCTCTCGATAAGAAAACCGGTGAACTGAAGTGGAAATCAAGCAACACCGCCCGTCCGGGCTATGCCGCGCCGGTTTTCTATAAGCACAAGGGAAACGATGCTGCCATCGTTTTCCACGGACGCAGTATTGTTGGCTATGATCTGACCAAAGAGGGTGAGGTTTTGTTCACCTACCAATGGCGCACGCCTTACGATGTGAATGCGTCGAATCCGGTTTACCACGACGGGAAGGTCTTCTTCGCCTCCGGATATGGAATGGGTTATGCGGTGCTCGATATCAGCGGAGCCGAACCCAAGCTCGTGCACCGCGATCGCGATCTTCCCATGATTTTCCAGAATGCCTTTTTAGAGGGAGATGACGTGATGGGTTGCTTCGGCGACAAACGAAGGAGGGCCGAGCTCTTCCGCATGGACATCAAGACCGGCGAGGTCCTCTGGAAGTATGCTATTCCGGGAACGCGGGCTTCCACCGCCAAGATCGGTGACACGCTGGTCATCCTCAGCGAGAACGGGCTGATTGTCTTTGGCAAGGCCGATGAGAAAGGATTCACCGAGTCCAGCCGTCATCAGGTTCTCACCAAACTCTGCTGGGCGCCGATCGCGATTGGGGACGGAAAAGCCTTTATCCGCACTAACCGCGGAAGTGCAGTTTGCCTCGATCTCAAGGAAGAGTAGTCCTACTTGAACCACCGGTAGTGGCCCGTGATGGGATAGTCGAAAAGACAGGCCTCTTCCTTCGCACCGGAGCCGATGTTGTGGACCACCATCGGCACGCCGTCTTTCTTCTTATTGGAAACGATCATGATGTGCGGTAGCCGTCCGGCCACGGTGCAAGTAACGAAGTCGCCGGGCAGGTAGTCTTCTTTCTTCTTGCTGACCGGTATCTCGATTCCCCGACGCTTGAAATAGGTCTTCAAGTTGGGAACGCGACGGTGATCGATATTGCGATCGGTCCTCTGCAGTCCCCAGATCTTGGGATACTTCGAAAAGTTCTTCTTCATGTCTTCGTGGACCAGTTTCTGAAGATCAAAGTCCATTTCGCGGAGGGCCCGGATCACGACGTCAGTGCAAACCCCCTTTTCTTTCGCAATGTCTCCGCCGGGGTATTTCAGGCTTACGTAAGCCGGATCGTAGCTGGTGGTGACCCCGATTTGTTCCTTGGCCACGGCGACCAGCTTTTCTCCCTTGGTCGCGGGTTCGTTGTCGCCACAGGCGATGAGGGTGAAAAAGAGGAACAAGAGAGGTGGAATGGCTTTCATGAACTCAGAGAAAGCGTAGCTCCCTGGCTTCTTTGTTCACGACGCCAAAGGAAATCCCTCAGGCCAGGTCCTCGTTGTAGTAGACCTTGATGTAGTTCATCTTTTTTCCTTCATCGAATCCCCTCTCGAGGACGTCACCCGGCTTGTCGACGACTTTGGGCCGGAGACGGATTTCCACGCCGGTATCAAGCTTCATGATCGATTTCATCAGCTTCTTGGCCTTGGATACATCTCGTTTCGAGATGTCGAAGTTTTCCTCGAGGACAATCCCCTCCTCTTCCTCGACGCGTTTGCGTTCTTCGGCAAAGCGGTTCTTGGCGGCTTCAGTCCGCAAGGCCTGTTCTTCAAATTCCTGCAGGCTGAAATTCTTCTGGTCACGCAGGTAGGAAATGGCTTCCTGGGCTGGTTCGTTGGCCTTCCACGGAGGGCTGTCGTCGGTAGGAGCGGATTCAGGAGAGACCGCCGTGACTGCCATTTCCGCGACCCGCTTGCTGAGCAAGGCGGAATCGGGAATGGGCCGTACGCCGAGGAAATCGCGCACCCAGAAACGCGATTCCGATCCTGCCCGATCAAAAGTCAGAACATAGAAACCCTTGCGTTCGAGGTGCTCCACGATGAGGCATCCCTTGTCGATCTTTTCGGGATTGATCCCCTGCTCGGTCGAGAGCTGGAGGTCGCCATCGCGGGCTGAAATGCTGAGGAAGGGCGTGACGCTTTCGGATTTCAAAATGCAAAGGGCCCGCTTCATCTCCCCTTCCACTTCCACCATGTTGATCATGGAGATGCAGAGGTCGCCCGACTTGATGTTGGGGTGCGAAGACTTGGAATAGAGCCGTTGAGCAATCTCGCATCCCTGCTCGAGGAGCTTTCCGGAATCTTCGAAAATCGCGCGGGCGCTCACGTTGACCTCGTTCTTGTCCAGCGAGCTGTGATGCGTGAAGCGATGGCCGGTGAGATTGCGGAAGGGACGCAAGAAAATCGGGCTCAGGAGCTGTTGATCCTCCTCGCTGACCTTAAAGAGCTGTTTCGAAGTCTGCAGGGGTTCGTTGCGGGAGGGGTTGCCCACTTTTGCCAACACTAGTCCGTCGATCTCGGAGGCCTCGAAGTTCAGCTTCAAATTCATGGGCACTTCCTAGTGAGACCTCGTCCGAGAAGAAACCAATTTCGAGAAAAATGCGTGAGATCTTTTGATTCTCCACACATAATCAGCCATGCGCGTCGTCAAGGTTCTGGCCTTCATCGGTCTTGCCATCAGCGGTTGTCTCCTCGTGATGAAACTGACCGGCTCGATTACTTCCATTAGGGGGTGCGGTGGAAGCGGGGGGTGCGAGAATGTTCTCGGCTCCAAATGGTCACAATGGTTTGGCATTCCGGTGAGCGCATTCTCCACCCTGCTTTATGGCGGATTGATAGCGTTGACTTTCAAAGCTACGCCTTCCCAAAATATCCTCAAGGCCATCGCAGTTCTCTTGATTCTGGCCGCGGTTTGGTTCGTGGGATTGCAGATTTTCGCGATCAAATCCTTCTGCCCCTGGTGCTGTGCCACCCATGTGGTGGGGATTCTCACGGCCATTTTCATTCTGAAGGAAATTTCAGGTGAACAAAAGGAGCACTCCAGTTGGCCGGCCACCTTCGCCGGGATCGCCCTTTTTCTGGGAATGGTGTTGGGACAAATCCTGGGGCCGGAACCGGAAACCCACGAAGTCGTTGAAAACAAGGCCTTTGCTGAAGCCAACAAGGAGACTCTTCCTCCCCCGCCCTCCAAAGAAGGCAAGAAGTCACCGCAGAGCGACCGCGTCATTTCTTTCCAGGGAGGAGCCAAGAAATTCCGGGTCGCCGAATTTCCCCTGATCGGATCCCCGGAGGCCAAACACATCTTGGTAAAGTACTTCGACTATACCTGCGCCTCCTGTCGTGATGCCGAGGGAGATTTAGCCAAACTCATGGAGAAATACCCTGACGAAGTCGCCGTTATCGTTCTGCCTACTCCGATCAACAGCCAGTGCAATCCGTATCTCGTCCCCGGAATGCCGGATCACAAACACGCCTGCGAATTGGCCCAACTTGGCTTGGCTGTCTGGAAGGCTGCTCCCGATCAGTTTGAAGAAGCCCACCAGATTCTCTTTTCCCGTCCGGTAGTGGATTTCGAGGCGGCGCGGGAACGGCTGATCAAGTTTGTGCCGAAGGACAAACTGGATACCGCTCTCAAGGACCCTTGGATCCAGAGAACCTTAAATTCGAATTACGAGGACTTCCGGCTCCTGACCAAAAACAGCCCGATGATGCCCAAACTCTTGATCGGGGAAAGCAGGCTGATGCAGGGAGTGGCCCGAACCACCGAAAAATTCGTGGCT